>CAYVMO010000033.1:0-40784 GCA_964452645.1 uncultured Ignavibacteriaceae bacterium | reverse complement strand
ATGACATGATTACTCAAATGGCCGGGCGCGATGTGGTATTTTTTGGTCTGAATCGGGGCAGACGAGGGCGTCTGCCGCCCACAAACCCTCGTCAGGAGTCGGCGACTCACTGACCTACACCCCGCCCCTGTCAGGAGCGCAGGGCTCGCTGACCTACGCCCCTCCCCAAATGATACTAATCGTACTACTTCCGGTGTGCTATAGTCGCGGAGGCCTGGGCGGTGGGCATGATGCGCAGTTGATGAATATTAACATGCGGCGGACGGGTGCAGCAGAACAGAATCGCCTCGGCGATGTCATCGGGTGTCAGCGGCTTAATTCCTGTATAGACTTTTTTGGCCCTTTCTTTGTCGCCACGAAAACGAACCTCGCTGAATTCGGTCTCGACCATTCCGGGATCGACCGTACTCACCCGCAGGGGCGTGTCGACCAGATCGATCTGCATCCCCTTGGTGAGCGCATCGACGGCAAACTTGGTGGCACAATAGACATTGCCGCCGGGGTAGACTTCGTGACCGGCAATCGATCCGATATTGACAATATGACCCTTGTTCCGTTTAAGCATCAGCGGTATTACCGCCCTCGAGACATAAAGGAGACCCTTGATATTGGTGTCAATCATCTCCTCCCAGTCGGGCAGCCTGCCCTCATGAAGCTTATCAAGCCCCCGGCTGAGGCCGGCGTTGTTTATCAGAATATCGATTTTTTTCCAGGCGGCTGGAAGGCTCTTGATTTTCTGCTCGACCTCGTTCTGGTGACGAACATCCAATCTTATGACCAAACACTCGGTCTTATGCTTGCTTTTCAGCTTTTCAGCCAGATTAGCCAGTTTTTTCTGCCTCCGGGCCGCCAGAATGAGTCTGGCACCCTCGCGGGCGAAGATTTCGGCGCAGGATAAACCTATCCCCGAGGATGCGCCGGTGATAAAGACAATTTTATTTTTCAAAGAGATCATATTGCAAAGCTCCTTTTATTCCGATTTGATATGCGCAAATTTAGCACAACTTAAGCCGCCTGTCAAGCGGGCCGAATTAGTGCCGGATAATTCGCAGGCGGTCTTTTAAGTATTGGTTTTGGCCGAAACTGATGGGATTTTTCCTATTTTTTCGACTTTTTTTTATATAAATTATCGCTATTCTGATTTTTTAACAGAATATTAATATATTCTCTGCCAACAAGTTACGGCACGGAAGTCGATTTCGTCAACACTCAGATTAAAAGGCACGTTTTCTGCAAATCTGCATTGTCAAACGGTCTTTTATAAATTTTCGCCGGTTCGGGTCGATAATGGGGTAGAGTCGCTATGGGGCTTTCGTCCGAGCCGGGACGGGAGGTTACCGATGGCGCCGAAAAAGAAAGATACATATGTGATGCCAAGAAAGCATTATTGGCATCTCTATAGCCTTCAGAATCTTAACAGCGAGAAGTTCATTAAGGTTGTGAACAAAATATTAAGGAAAGAATATCGGCTGATAAAATGACGTTTTTTTGAGTATGTTTTGCGCTTAATTTTTGGTTGACATTAAGAATATAAGCGTATATCATTTGTCAAACTTTCGGGGCTGCTGTTTGGGCCCCGATAAATAAATTTGATTTGCTCAGGTTAGGATGGCAAGAAGATTATCATTCATGCTGATTCCGGACAGTCGCGAAAAGCTGCGGCAGTTCAGTATATCTTACGGATTCATTATATCCTGCGTCGCAATTATCGTCTTTCTTTTTATCGCCAATATCTATCTCACCAGTTCATATATGAAATCGCGAACCTCGGCCGACGAATTGACCCGGCTCAAGGTCGAAAACCAGCTTCTGTCGGATAAATACACGGAATTAAAAGACGACGTGGGCAAAATTTCCGGAATCTATAATGATCTGGTCGAAAAGGAAATCGTGATTCGTAATATTTTCGGATTGCCGGAAATCAGCAATGACGAACGGCAACTGGGTATCGGCGGCCCGGAAACCAGAGTTTACAAGAATCTTTCGATGGCGGTGCAGCTGGCTCGTTCGACCGAGATGGAGGTTGATGCATTACTACGTCTCGCCAATTTTGAGAAAGAGAAATACGACGAAGTCTATGATATTCTCGCGGAGAAGAAATCAATCCTCGACCATACGCCGTCGATTTTGCCGGCACGGGGTTATCGGACCCGCGGTTTCGGAATGCAGCTTGATCCTTTCACCGGTTATAAGCGATTTCACGGCGGTATTGATATCGGCAATAAGACAGGCACGCCGATTTATGCTACTGCTGATGGAGTGGTTCAATCGGTCTCGGTAGGAAGCGATCTCGGCATGTTGATTACTATTAATCACGGTTATAATTATAAAACCCGCTATGGTCATTTAAGCAAGATTGAAGTGAAAAGGGGCCAGAAAGTGCAGCGTGGAGACCTGATTGGCCTGATGGGCTCGACCGGTTATTCCACCGGCCCGCATCTGCATTACGAAGTCATCAAAAACGGCAAGCAGGTCAATCCGCTGGAATTTATTCTGAACAATTAATCATTTTCTTCCGTTGCCATTTATTAAAAAACCGAATTATGTCAAAAGGCCGTAAGATCATTGTCTCGGCCTGTCTGGCCGGGGAGAAATGCCGTTATGACGGCAAATCCGAAGCCAATGCCGCCATAATTAAGCTGGTTAAAGAGAAAAATGCCATTCCGGTCTGCCCGGAGATTCTCGGCGGATTGTCGGTTCCGAGAGTGCGCGCCGAGATTGAAGCCGGAGACGGCGATTCGGTTCTCGAAGGCAAATCAAGAGTGATAAATTTTTCCGGAGATGATGTTACTGAAGAATATATTAAAGGGGCTCATGCGGTTCTAAAATCGGCCCAAAAGCAAAATGTAAAAAGAGCCATCTTAAAATCAAAGTCGCCCTCGTGCGGTGTCACGATAATCGTCAAACAGAATCAACCGGCTGCAGGTATGGGAGTTACGGCGGCGCTTCTGAGAAAATACGGTATTTCCCTGGAAGAAGTTTAGCAGCAAATACTGTGATTTCCCAATAACCCAATCCGAATATTGTAATCATATTTAAAAATCGTGGAACTCTTCATGGGATCGTTTGTTTATAGTTTATAGTGGATTAAAAAAGTCTTAATTGTTTTTTTCTCTCGGGAGGAGAGATGATAAAAGAAGTGGTCGAAAAGGAAGATCAAAATCCCGTTGAGGATTCGAAAATAGAGTTAGAAACCAAGGCGATAATTGGTAAAGTAAAGGATGGTGACGACCTGGCTTTTTCGAGGCTGGTTCAGCTTTACAAAAATCAGGTTGCCTCGCTGGCATACCGGGTGACGGGCGATTACGATGAGGCGGCCGATATTACACAGAATGTTTTCGTCAAAATATCCAAAAATATCTGGCGCTACAACGAGAATAAGAAATTCTATACCTGGCTCTATCGTATAACAGTAAACGCTTCAATAGATTATATGCGCAAACATCATCGCCACCAGCACGATTCAATCGAGAATATTCGCGAGAAACCGGATGATAATCATGACACGCCGGATGTTTCTTATCAGCGCCATCGGATACGTGAATATATCAATGAAGCGGCCGATTCGCTTAACGATAAGCAAAAATCAGCCTTTGTGCTTCGCGATATGGAAGGCTGCAATATAAACGACGTCGCCGGTATTATGAATATACCGGAGGCGACCGTCCGCTGGTACTTACACCGTGCTCGCACCAAAGTCAAAAAAGAGCTTCTGAAAAAATGCCCGCAGTTGTTGATTGGGATGGGATTTAAATAGTCTTCAGTTATTAGTTGGCAGTCTTTAGTAATCAGTTATTGATTTAGCTGATATTTATTCAATTTCATTCAATCTGGAATCTAATTGTCGCATTGGTGATTTCGGCAAAATCGCAAGATTTTAGGCTTTTCGAGCGATATAAAATTAGGCTATATTCCGATAACGTCTTATGGCTGAGAAAGTTCAAAATGTCGTCAGAAATAAATATCTCTATATTTTACCCGCTCTTTTGCTTCTGGTTTACCTGCCGGCATTGATCGATCTGGTTTCGGACTGGTATCATGATGCTAATTATTCGCACGGTTTCCTGGTGCCGCTGATATCCGGCTATCTTATCTGGAAAAAACGGCATGACCTGGCGGAGACTCAAATAACTTCATCGCGGTCGGGCTTTTTTATTGTAATCGCCGGACTGATTATCTTCATTCTCGGCAATGGCGCCTCTGAATATTTCACGGTCAGATTTTCGCTGGTTGTCACTATTTTCGGAATCGTGCTGTATCTTTTCGGTCGGCCGGTGGTTTCGAAAATCTGGTTTGCCTTGCTTTTTTTGTTGTTTATGATTCCTATTCCGTACGTTCTTTATTTCTCGGTCGCCTTCCCGCTTCAGCTTCTGGTCAGCAAAGTCACCGCCTTTATGCTGAATCTTATCGGTATGACGGTCATCCGCCAGGGGAATATTATCAATCTTCCCAATCAAACGCTGGAGGTGGCCGAGGCCTGCTCCGGGGTGCGGTCGCTGGTATCGCTTCTGGCGCTGGGGGCGATTTACGCTTATATGACACAGAAAAGGGCACCGGCGAAAATCATATTGTTTTTATCAACGATCCCGATTGCAGTGGCAGGGAATATCTTCCGGGTCTTTATCACGGCATTAATCGTCTATACGACCGCCGCCAATGTTACCGATGAACCAATACATACGATTATGGGTGGCTCGGTTTTTGTCGTGGCCTTAATACTGCTGTTTATTTTCGGCGCCCTTTTGCGGAGGCTGTTTAAATGAGAAAGCAATCCCTCTTTTCTATGACGCTGATTTTTATCTGCAGAATTCTCGCCAAAACGGTTCGATATACAGACAATTAGGAAAGTGCTTCCGTTTTGATTCAGATTTTTATTGAAAAGCAAAAGCAAAACAGCTACCATTCAGACCGATGCTAAGAAACATAATCAAACTTATTCGCCCCTGGCAGTGGACGAAAAACGGCGTTGTCCTGGCCGGACTTATTTTTGCCGGTAAAGCGGGCTCGGCCGACAAAATGATCCTTGCTTTTCAGGCATTGATAGCGTTCTGCTTTTTATCCTCGGCGGTGTATGTCATAAACGATATACTCGATCGCGAGCGCGATCGCCAGCATCCGTTAAAGAAAAACCGGCCGATTGCAGCCGGGAAAATCAACATCGGGACGGCGTTATTTATCGCCATACTTCTTGTTACAGGCGGCCTGATACTCTCATATGTCACCAATATTAATCTTCTGATAGTCGGGGTGATTTATTTCGTACTAAATATATTTTATACCATATTTCTGAAAAACATCGTGATTATCGATGTCATGACGATCGCCGCCGGATTCGTATTGAGGGCACTCGCGGGTGCCGTCGCCATCGAGGTCGAGTTTTCCGGATGGCTGCTCGTGACCGCATTCGTCCTCGCGCTTTTTCTGGGCTTCGGCAAGCGTCGTCACGAGATTACGCTCCTGGAAAAAGAGGCCTCGTCGCATCGAAAAATCCTTGAAAAATATTCGCCATATTTGCTGGATCAACTGATCGGTATCGTTACCGCCTCGACGGTAATAACCTATTTATTTTATACTCTTTCCCCGGAAGTAGGCAATAAACTCGGTACGAAATATTTATTCGTAACCATCCCATTCGTAATCTACGGCATTTTTCGCTATCTTTATCTGGTTCACAAAGAGGCCAAAGGCGGTTCACCGACGAGATTACTTTTAACCGACCCGCCCCTGCTGTTTGACGTCGTCCTTTGGCTTGCCACCGTCGTCATAATCCTTTATATTCTGTAAAAACAACCCTTTTTGCAGATAGGGCGTATTGTGCAGCGACGAGATTTTTTAAAGAAATCGGGCAAAGCCCTGGCTCTGGCGGCAATCACCGGCGGCGTCGGCTTTGCCTTTCACAATCGGGAATTTTCCACCGGCGGGGGGCTTTATCGATTCGATAAGCGTTTCGATGTGGTTGCGGACCCGTCGCTGCCGGGCATTACTCTGACCAAAACCGAAGAATATGAAAACGGCCTGAATCAGGCTCTTGATGCTCTCGGGGGTATCAAAAGATTCGTCAGACCGGGCGAGAAAGTCACGATAAAACCTAATATTGGCTGGGATAGAAAACCGGAGCAGGCGGCGGATACCAATCCTCGTCTGGTTGGTGAAATGGTCAGGCTGTGCCTGATGGCCGGAGCATCGGAAGTAATAGTAACCGATATTCCCTGCAATGACGCCCGCAGGACTTTTATCCGCTCCGGGATTAAGGAAGCGGCCGAAAAAAACGGCGCTAAAGTGATTCTTCCCGCCGAAGAAGATTATATAAAAGTCGACCTGGGCGGGAAACTTTTGACGACCTGGCCGGTGCTGAAGTACTTTGTCGAAACCGATCGGTTTATCAACATGCCGATAGCCAAGCAACATTCACTTTCCGGATGCACCATATCAATGAAAAATTTGTATGGTATTCTGGGCGGACGACGCAATCAGCTTCATCAGAAGATCGATCAGGCAATTGTCGATCTGGTGGCTTTTGTCAGACCGACACTGACAATTGTCGATTGCACGCGGGTGTTGATGAGAAACGGTCCCCAGGGAGGGTCACTGGCCGATGTCAAAATCGAGAATTCAATTATTTGCACGACCGATCTGGTGGCGGCTGACGCCCGCGCCGTGGAGTTTTTGAACCTGAAACCGGAAAAAATAAGTCATATTGTGCTGGCTGAGAAATCAGGTCTGGGTAAAATCGATTATCGTTCAATCGGGTATAAAGAAGTATAATGACAATCAAAACGGTCAGGAACCTTCGGCGCTTATCACAGGTTTTATTTTTCCTAATCTTTTTCTGGCTGATATTAAAAACCAATTTCGAGGTTGATTTCAATCCCGGCAGCGGGAAAGAGATAATTCTTCCCTATCCGGTATCGATTGCATTGCAGTTCAGTCCATTAACGGCGCTGGCAACATTGTTATCGGCCTGGACGATATTTAAGGGATTACTCTGGTCGCTGGTAATTTTAATACCGACAATATTTCTGGGGCGATTTTTCTGCGGATGGATATGCCCGATGGGCTCGCTTAATCATTGGATATCCGAGATACCGTCGGAACGTCTGAAGCGGAAGGGTGCCAACAAAATACAATCGAATCGCTATAAAAAATACCAGAGAATTAAATATTATATACTGTTTTTCTTTCTGGGGGCGGCGCTGCTGGGTAGTCTCCAAATCGGGCTGCTTGATCCGCAGGCATTGCTGGCCCGATCGATCGGGACGGTCGTTTTGCCGACCATACACACCGGCGCGGCCGGTTTCCTGAACTGGATTAAATCATTTGGAGTGCCACAGATTGTGATACCATTTCAATTCGTTTATGATCTTCTCTCTCCGGTTTTCCTAACTTTTCGTCAGGCCCACTTTCATACTATTCTCACCATTGGCATTTTCTTTATAGTGATATTGTTTCTTAACCGTGTTTTTACACGTTTCTGGTGCCGCGGAATCTGCCCTCTGGGAGCAATGCTCGGTCTTTTTTCGCGGTTTGCCATTTTCGGTCTGGAAAAAGACGAATCCAGTTGTGACAATTGTCAACTCTGTCTTTTAAATTGCCAGGGCGCGGATAATCCGGATATCGGCTCGCGCTGGAGGCAGGCGGAATGTCATGTCTGCCTTAATTGTCAGGCAGTCTGCCCCCATTCATCGCTGAAATTCAAATTCTTTCCCAATCAAAAGGTGAGCAAAACCAACCCGGCGTCGACACAGAAGATCGATATCACGCGAAGAAAACTGGCCGCCTCGATTGTCAGCGGATTGGCGGTGGTGCCATTGCTTCGATCGGGCGATACTTTCGAGGTTAACAGCAATCCGCGATTGGTGCGGCCGCCCGGCGCGAGACCGGAATCGGATTTTTTGGCCAAATGTATCCGCTGCGGTCAGTGTATGCGTGTCTGTCCCAATAATGCGCTTCATCCGACATTGCTGGAATCGGGGCTGGAAGGAATCTGGAGCCCTATACTGATTGCCAGAATCGGCTATTGCGAGCCGACCTGTACGCTCTGCGGGCAGGTTTGTCCGACCGGGGCTATCGAAGAATTGACGGTCAGAGAAAAGGTCGGTGATGAAAAAATCGCAGCCAATTGTATCGGGACGGCATTCATCGATCGGGGGCGCTGTTTGCCCTGGGCTATGGGACGACCATGTATTGTCTGCGAGGAATGGTGTCCGACATCACCCAAGGCTATATATCTGAAGGAAGAAACCGTTATCAACCAGAAGGGCGAGGAAGTAAAAGTAAAGCAACCTTATGTCGAACCCGACCTGTGCACCGGCTGCGGCGCATGTGAATATGCTTGCCCCGTGATAAATCAGGCCGCGATTTATATAACTTCCATCGGCGAATCACGATCGGATAAAAATCAAATAATTCTCGAAAGAAAAAAAACGAGTGCGAATCCATAGTGGAGCAAAAATATGAAAAGTGGAAAATATATTATTGCGATCGTGTTTTTATCAATATTCCAACTTATGGCGTGCGGCGGAGAGCAAAGTAAACCGAAAATCGATATAAGTACATTTTTGCCGGTCAACTTCCCAGCAATCGGGCTGAAACGAGAATCCGAAATCAGGATTTTCAATGACAAAGAGCTTTGGGAGTATATTGACGGCGGCGCGGAGTTATACCTGGCATATAATTTTGATGAAGTCGCGACGACTGATTATAAACATGAAAATATTGAAATTGTCGTCGATTTGTATCGTTTCGATTCCGATATAGATGCGTTTGGTCTGTATTCGATGTTCCGGACGCCCGATGTCCAGATTATTAAACTCGGTGTCGAGGGATTCACAGCCCCGGCCAGCCTGAATTATGTCAAAGGGAAGTATTTGGTGCGGCTGGTCGGCTATGATGAGACTCCGGCAGGCAGTCTGGCACTGGTCAATCTGGCCGAGGAAATCAATAAACTGCTTCCCGGTACGACCGAATTGCCGGCAATGTTTGGCTCTTTCCCATCGGATAATCATATCCCTTCGACGGAGAAATATTATGCGGAATCGTTTCTGGGGCAAAAAGCATTGCAGCAGGTTTATACCAGGGATTATTTTATCGAGGGTGATTCTTTGGGCGTGTTTTTGACTAATGACAGCAGCGGAGCTAAGTATATGGAATGGAATGACATAGCCGAAAAGACAGGGAGAAAAAAGCCGGCACCGACCGATTTACCTTTTGATGAAGGACACGCTTTTATTATCGAGGATGGCTATTATGGAGAAATAATTGTCGGTTTAAGGAATCAAAAGCTTGTCGGAATTGTAAACTATAATAAGAAACATGGAGAATGGCTGACCGATTGGCTGAATTCTCTGCAATAACCTGAACAGGCATCATAAGGAAACCAAGGAGAAATTATGATTATCAGAATGCTTATGGTCTTAATTCTGGCCACGGCTGTTAACGCTTCGGAATTCATAGACAATTGGGAACCGGGCAAGGTTGAAAAATTGTCCTACGAAATTCGCACATTTCAACCGTCTGAAACGGTAAGCCATACCGACCTGAAAATCACACGTACGGAAGACAAGGCCCCGATTTTTATAGTCGAACAGAAGCTAATGATACCGGATCAATCAATTGAAATGTATTCGACCGAGACTTATGGCGGTGAGGTTCTTCAGATTGTTTCGTCGGAAAATTCATTCAAATTACCGGACAAAGCAGCGGAACAGCTCGAAGTCGATACGCTTGTTGTTAAAGCAAAGGCGGATCTGGGTAAACTCACAATAAATTTCAATTCTCGACGGCTGCCGCGATCCATTTTGCCTCTAACCGCGCCCCTGACAACAACCGTCGGTTTCCGGTTAGTGTCGCGTAACATGGATTTCAAAATCGGCAATACCCGGGATTACGAATTTATAAACCTGCTGACCCTGATAGATACCATTTCCAAAGCACCGGAGGCAAGAGATTCGATTGTCGGTATCGAAAATGTCCGGACGCCAGCCGGTACCTTTGATTGTTATAAGGTCAAAAACATGGTTACCGGGAGTGAAAGTTACAATTATTACACGACCGATGCGCGGCATATTCCGGTCAAAACCGAAATCATCGATCCCAAAAGTGGCCAGCCGACCATGACGCTGATCTTACAGAAGTATGAATGAATCTTTTCACCTTGCGTTAAACGGCAAAACAGCTATTTTTGTGCATGAAGAAATTCATTAAAAAAAGGCATAAGCCCAGACTCAAACCTATTTTTAATATCGTCGCTAATCCGCATTGTGCCGAGTATTCCGAAAAGAATCTTGAATACCTGGCCAATGAACTGAAACGCCGGGGGATTTTATACTTTTCGGCAAAGCCGGATACTCCCGAAGCCATGTCTCGTTATGTCAAAAGTGTTTTGAATAAAAAGCCGACAGGGATAATCGCCTGCGGCGGTGACGGCACCGTCAATCAGGTCGCGCGCCATGTTATGCGTCGCAAAGCAATTCTGGGGATATTGCCGATGGGGCGATTCAACAATATTTACCGGTCACTTTACGGTGAACCGGATATTAGATCAGCCGTAGCTAATATCATTAGCGGTCGGGAGAAAAAAATAGACTGCGGTATGGCTTCGGGTCGCTTTTTTCTCGCGTCGGTCGGTCTGGGTTTAATACCGGAATTATCGGAGCTTCTGAAAAAAAGGCGATCGCCGGTGTTTTCCATCGGCTGGTCGCGGCTGGCGGCGCAGGCGGCCGCAGCGGTTAAAATAAGACAGCGCTCTATTAAAGTCGATGCCTTTGAATTCAATCTCTCCGCGCAGACTATTAACATCAATCTGCTTCCGTATGTCGCCGGCCTGCCGCTGACTCCGGCCTCATTAGCCGATGATGGAAAGTGTGAAATTGTTTTTGATATCGGTGAAACCCGGGCGATTATGTCCAGTTTTATTAGATTGATTTATAAACGGAAGTATATTTATTCCAATGACATCCGTATGTTCCGAGGTCGGAGAATTTCGATAGCCCCGGTCGACGGCAGCTATATATATATAGATGGCGACATATTCAGATCTCCGTCGACGGAACTAAAAATAGAAATACTGGATAAAAAGATCAGAATATATGATATAACCGGGAAATAACCCGAGTGTATTGCATAAAGTGTATTATATTATCGTTTATTTCGATTACCTTTTTCACGCTTGCCGCCGCGCAGGCTCAGGAAAACGATAAGGAGACTGAGTCGTCATCGGATGCCAAAATCCGTAATGTCGATAAGATTTACTATGTCAACCAGCCGCCGGATACGATAAATCGGACTCAGAATCCGACCGATGCCCTGTTTAAGTCGTTATTTTTCCCCGGCGCAGGCCAGTTTGATAATAAGAGTTACATCAAGGGGACAGTCGTATTCTCGGTGGAGGTCGCTCTTATCGGGGCGGTAGTGCACTATACCGAGAAAGCCTCACGCGCGCGGCAGGCCTTTGAAAGTGCCAAGGAGGCGAGAGCCGGTGTTTCGTCGGAAAGATTATCTACGATACCCTATGGATCCATGTCGGTCAGTGACGCCGAGTTTGCGCGGCTGTTTAGTGATTATCAGGATACCCGGGACGAGAAGAACCTATTTCGCTGGTATCTGGGCGCCTTTATATTTCTTTCGATGTTTGACGCCTTTGTCGATGCGCACCTGGCGCAATTTCCGAAATACGATGAAAAAATTTCTTTTGATATCGAGTCCAATAATAAAGATATGCTGGCGGTGAAATTATCGTACAATTTTTGGTAAACCGCTGGGATTATCGGCCAGAATTATGCTCTTAATATCGATATCATATTTATCCGGATCGATTATCCTGATGATACTTTTATCGGCGTTATCCGGTGAAGATAAGTCAGCTTCGACATATTCATCATACGAACCGTCTTTGTTTCCGATAATTTTGACGATCGGCCGTGAGAGATTACCCGGATTAGTCTGCGCAACAATGGCCAGCTCATTGCCGGAAAGCAGGAGCATCGTTCCCGGCGGATAGATACCGATAATATTAATGAACAGCTTGAGCAGAAAAGCGTCAAATTTGACCGTCATCTGATACATCATTTTTCTCAAGACTTCTTCGGGAGTTATCCGCTTCTTTATGTAGACTCGCCCGGAACTGAGAGCATCAAAAGTATCGGCGATAGAGACGATACGGGAGAAAAGATTGGTCGGCTGTTTCTTTTTTAACATCGGATAACCGGTATAGTCGCTGTTAATGTGATGCTCGAAAGCCACCAGGGCGGCCCGCGCGGTATGCATATCCAGTTTCAGATTACGTAAAATTGTCTTAGCGCCCAGAAGCGGATGACGCTGCATCTGCATCCAGTCATGCTCGTTGTACGCATCAGGTTTACGAATAAGGTCTTCGGACAGCCTGACTTTACCGATGTCGTGAAACAGAGCGGCAAATCCGAGCTGCGATAGGCGTTTTCTGTCCAAACCCAGTTTAACGCCCATTGTCAGAGAATAAACACAGACGTTGGCGCAATGGGCGTAAGTATATTCGTCAAAATCACGAATATTGGTTAGTTCAATCAATGACGATTCATCTTCCGAGACACGATCGATCAGGGCATGGATGACGCGTTTGGTTCTGGAGAGATTGATATTCTCATTCCGTGCCGCATGTATCATGGCGTCTTCAACGACCGTAATGGCCCGGAAAAAGGTGACTCGCGCCGACCGCCGCATCAGCAGTCGTTTGTTATCCGGAAGGAGTCTTCGGGTTTTCGGTTTTTCTATCCCGAGAAGAGTGATACCGTCAATACCAAGGCTGGCCAGTTCCCGGGCAATTGCTTCATGATTGTCATCACGCTCATTCACGCCGGCCGTTAAATAAACGAACTTATCAATCTGCCGGTTATCGAGCGAATTATCAAGAACGATCCCCCCGATACCGAGCAACCGCCACCGATCTATAATTTCCTGCGCCCGCACCAAACCATCGGTGTCGAATTTTACGAGTTTTTCACCGACGAAGATCCTGCCCTCGATGACTTTAATCGAAACTTTGCCCATTTCGTCGGCCAGCTTCCTGAATCTGATATAGAATCGGGACGACTGAGAAATATAAGCGGCATTGTTGCTATCGACCAGTTGAGCAGTTTTAAACAGAATAAAAAGAGAACTGACGAAAATTTGCTCGTCAATTCCGGCCTTTTCCAGCAACCCGGTTTTATTTACGGCTTCTTTCATCATACGGATTTGGCCAAAATATTATTTCTCAGTCTTATGGCTTCGTTCGCCATATTACTTAAATCGGATTTCCTTGAACGAGTGTATTTCTTGAGCGTCTTTTCCGCCTTTTCGGAGGAATTATAGGATAACGCCTTAAACGCCAATCTATTGTAAAACTGCTTCGTTTCCGGATTGGAAAACTTAATTTCGGAAATAAGCGAATTCAGGTATCCAACCGCATATTCGCCCCCGATTTTTGAGAACGCCAGAATTAACTGTTCCTGTTCGGATTCATTCAGCGATACGAATCTGTCATCATTAATGATTTTAACAATTACATTCAGAGAATCACTATACTGATTATTTATAATTGTCTTCAAAATCGACTGTTTGCCGAGAACATCGGCATCCCATAAGAGTTGTATCAAAATATCAACGTTTTTTATCTCAGCGGATTTGGTTAGTCCTTTAATCATCTCCTGCCTGACTCTGGGATCATTGTGTCGAATTGCCTTTTCCAGGTAGGTCAAAGCCCGTTCATTTCCGATTTGACCGAGGATCAGGGCCGTATTTCTGACGACAAACCAGCGTCGGTCGAATATGCCCTTCGATATGATATCAACATGGTCTTTACCGTTCTTTATCAGATGATCGACAATTGCCAGGCGATGATGGCGGTGTTCCAGCTCACCAAGGAGATCCATTATGGCCGAAAGCGCCTCCCAGCCGAAATGGCTTAAATAACCGATAATTTCATCGGCTGATATCGAGGAATTCAAATTAAGCGTTGCCGCCAGATGCGACAATTTTTCCCAACCCCCGGCCATAATCAATGCATTGTGAATTCGCTCTTTCCATTGGACCGATTTATTCGGCAGGAGTTGATCGGCTTTCTTCAGATGGGACAATATGGTACCGGCCGAATCCAGATAGCCCAGTTTCATAAATTCCGCCTGGACTTTCTCAGCAATTGTCACTGTTTCAGTGAAAGTCGAGTACTCATTCTCCTGCATGAGCATTTCCATAAGCAGATCGACAACCCCGCCGAAAATGTCCGATCGTTCGTCTTCGGCATTAATTTTAGCGGCCTGGTCCAGTTCGGAATCGCCCATCGAGAATGTATCATTCAAAATCAGGGCGGTATCGGGAAGTGAAAGAGGTTTCCGGTCGGATGACGGGACCATACCCATCCGGTTTTCTGCAATTCTCTGGGGTGCATCAATCGGCATGGAATCGCCCTCAAGAACCACTTCTCCGTTCTCGATTTCGTCTTCCGAGACAGGGACATAGCGATCTCCCACCCCACCGACAACCCTAATCTCGCCGACGCCGCCGGCATCACCGCCGTCGCCTGCTGCATCTCCCGGGGCCGATTCAACATCCCCGCCATCATCATTAAGAAAAATTGCGGAATATTGAATCCCACCGCTTTCGGAAGCGAAATCAAAATTGGAGCTGTCATCCATCGTGGTCTCACGACTGACAATTTCGCCATCGTATTCACCCAGTGCGATATCTTCCAATGTCTCATAATCAAAACCGGATATCGCGGCCTGCCAGAATGTGGCCACGAGATCTTCAGCGTCTTTTTCTTTGTTAACAAACGACTTCATCGCTTTGAAAAACAGATTGGCTTCTTCAAATCCGAACTCGGGTGAGAACGAAATCCGAGTGATTCCGGAGTCATGGAATATTGCGGCCAGAATATCGTCGGGAGCGCGGTCGATATATACCGTTGCGCCCTTATACTGGATTTCACCTTTAACGATCGTGAATTGCAGGCCGTCGGTTCGATCGATTATATCGGCCAAGCGCTCTATAAAAGTCTCGCGAAGTTTGGTCGGTAATGGATTATCTTCAGGATAGACGGAAACGACCTTGATGGTTTTAAGCAGATCGGTTAATATTCTGGAAACTTCCGCCAGAATATTTTCCAGCTCGTCGTCGCGCTCATGTAAGTTGTTATCGTCCATAAAAATATTGTTCTAATATCCATTTATCGGCAGAAAATCGGGGAAAAATTAGAAAAACCGCCTGTTGAACCGCGTCGCGGAGAAGATGCCAAAAACCGGCCGGCTTAGCGATAAAAGACCCTGCCCGGTTTTTAAAGAAGAACTATTTTTTCTCGTCCGTCTGCGACTTTTTTAGTGGCATTTCGGGTATCGAATATTAGCTTCGAATTTTCCACAATCAACTGGTAATTGTAACTGGTATGGTCGGTCAGGATTACGGTCAGGTCGGCTTTTTGAAGCAGAGTCGGGGTAATTTTCGAAGAGCGATGAACCGATTCATTCCATTTTATATGAGAGACATAAGGATCGTTGTAATGCAGAGAAGCGCCTTCTCGTTCGAGTAATTCGATTACGTCAAGAGCCGGCGATTCACGGGTATCTTTGATATCTCTTTTGTAAGCAACACCGAGTATAAATATAGCGGAATTCTTGACGGATTTTCCGTACTCGTTAAGAAGCCTGCGGATTCGTTCGACCACATATTCCGGCATGTGGGAATTGACATCACCGGCCAACTCGATAAAACGGGCATAATAATTGAGGCTTTTTAATTTCCATGAAAGATAATGAGGATCGATCGGGATACAATGGCCGCCGAGACCGGGACCGGGATAAAACGGCATAAAACCGAATGGTTTGGTGGCAGCGGCGTCGATAATTTCCCAGACATTCAAATCCAGACGATCGCACATAAGGGCGACTTCATTGACCAAACCGATATTCACCGAACGGAATGTATTTTCCAGAAGTTTGACTGTTTCGGCCGCTTTGGTCGACGACATCGGTATAATCAAGCTGATTATTTGTTCATAGAACAATTTTGCCGCTTTTGTACAATTGGGGGTGATGCCACCGACAACGCGCGGCGTATTTTTGGTCGTAAAACGGGTATTGCCGGGGTCGACGCGCTCCGGTGAAAAGGCCAGATAGAAATCCTTTCCGACTTTCAATCCCGATTCCTCCAGAATCGGCAGAATCATATCTTCAGTCGTGCCGGGATAGGTCGTCGATTCCAGAATCACCAGCATTTCTTCATGAAGATGCTCCTTGACCCATTTGACGGCAGCCAGAATATAGCTGACATCGGGGTCTTTGGTTTTGGATAGTGGTGTCGGGACACAAATCGAGACGGTATCCACTTTTTTGATCAGTTTCGGGTCGATCGTGGCCTGCAGCAGATTGGCTTTGATAAGCTTTTCCACCCGCAAATCGGGGATATCATCGATATCGGATTTGCCGGAATTAATCAATTCGACCTTCTCTTTTGAAATATCGAAACCAATGACGTTAAATCCCGCTTCGCCGAATTCAACCGCCAGAGGAAGGCCGACATATCCGAGCCCGATTATGCCCACATTGGCTGTTCGATTTTTCAGCTTTTTGATAAGATTATTTAACATATTTGCACCTGTCTAAAATCTACTTCGTTATCATCTTTCTCCAATAGTTCAAAGTATCCTGTAATGTTTGCTCCAATTTATATTCGGGATACCAGCCGACAACTTTCGCCGCCCGGCTGTAATCCCCCCTAAGAATCGGTATATCTGATTTTCTAAATCGATTGCTATCCTCGCTGACATTAATACCGATGCCTGCCATCCGCCGCAGCTTATTAAGGACCGACCGGAGCGAAATTGCATGGCCGCTGCAAAGATGGTACACTTCGCCCGGCTCACCTTTCCGCGCCAGAAAATAATAGCCGCGGACAATATCGCGGACATCGGATAAATCGCGTTTATTCGATAAATCACCGACCGCCATTTCCGGCTTTTTAAGTCCATTTTCTATTTCGGCAATCTGTGTGCAGAAAGAAGGGATGGCGAAATTAATATTTTGTTTCGGCCCGGTATGATTAAACGGTCGAACCCGAACAATCGGTAAATCATAATTCCGGTAATAATATCGGCATAAATATTCGGCGGCAATTTTGGAAACGGCATAGGGTGAGATAGGATTAAACGGCTGCGATTCATCGAGTTTTTTCCCGGGCGGTTTAAAGCGACCGTAAATATCGGGCGAACTTATGAAGACGATTTTTTTCGGTGGCGTTTTCAATCCGGCGATGGCCTTTAAAATATTATATGTCCCGGTGAAATTTACGTCGTACGTCGATTTTTCATTTGCAAACGATAGGCCGACCGAGGAGAGCGCAGCCAAATGAAAAATATAATCCGGTTTGGATTTCATAATAAAATTCGAGACTTTATCCGCCTTCAGGATATCGAATCGATCCAGTACAAGATCGGTTTTCAGATGTTTGATATTATCGATTTTTTCGCCCGGAGCCAGGAAACCATAGACTTCATATTTTTCCTTAAGCAGGAGTTCAGCCAGATACGAACCGGCAAATCCTGCGATACCGGTAATCAACACCCTTTTTTTGCTTTTACTTTTTATCATTAAGACCGGAGTCTCTCCAGATCGGCATCGACCATCATTTTGACCAAACCTTTAAAATCAACCATCGGTTTCCAACCCAGCTTTTTCCCGGCCAGATCGGCGTTGCCGAGCAGTTGATCGACTTCGGCCGGACGAACAAAACGAGGATCGGTCTCGACATATTTCAGATAGTCGAGATCGACATAACTGAAAGCGGCCTCGACAAAATCCTTGACCGAATGCGTCTGCCCGGTGGCGATAACAAAGTCGCCCGGTTTTTCCTGCTGAAGCATCATCCACATCGCTTTAACATAATCGCCGGCAAAACCCCAGTCGCGCTGGGCATCGAGATTTCCCAAAAGGAGTTTATCGGTCAGACCGAGCTTGATACGCGCGACTCCGTCGGTGATTTTGCGCGTGACAAATTCCAATCCGCGGCGGGGTGATTCATGATTAAACAAAATCCCGGAGCTGGCGTGAATACCGTAGCTTTCGCGGTAATTGACCGTAATAAAATGCCCATACACTTTGGCCACACCGTACGGCGAGCGGGGATAGAAAGGGGTTTTTTCATTCTGAGGCACTTCGCGCACTTTGCCGAACATCTCCGACGACGACGCCTGATAAAATTTAATCTTCTTATTCACCAGCCGGACGGCTTCCAGAAGGCGCGTCACGCCGAGGGCGTTAAAATCACCGGTTAAAAGCGGCTGGTTCCATGAGGTCGGCACGAATGATTGTGCGGCCAGATTGTAAATCTCGTCCGGTTTGGATTCCTCAACGATGTTTATCAGCGACAGTTGATCGAGCAGGTCGGCCTGGACAAACGTGATTTTGTCGCGAATATGTTCGATACGGATAAAAGTTTCGGTTGACGAGCGACGGACCATCCCGAAGACTTTGTATCCTTTTTCCAAAAGCAAATCGGCCAGATAGGAGCCATCCTGCCCTGTTATTCCGGTTATAAGCGCGCGCATATTTTTATCTCCCGCGAAAATTTTCAATCAACAGTTTGACAAATATATGTTTTTACAAACGTATGGGCAAATGGTTTTGGGGGTGACCAATATTAGAAGGGACGACATGTCTTCCTGTCTTATCTGAAGGAACATCAATCAAGCCTTCCCCCCCGGGAGAGGTAGTTGGCCATCTGGATATAGCTGTTCAGGCGAATATCCATCCCGGCCGCGACGCCGGGAAGGCTGTCGATCAGATTTTCCTGCAAATAAGGTTCTTGTGTAATATCAAAGAGAATTTTCACCGAACCGGCCCAATGGATATAAAACATATTACGCTCGATTAAACCCAGTTTTTCATCGAGAACAACTACCGCAAAACCGGGATCGTCGGCCTTAAGCGATAACAAATCGCGTCCCCAACCTATATATTTTGTCTGTAAACCGATAAGCCCCAAAAGAGTGGGCAAAATATCGACCTGGCTTCCGGTTTTATCATACCGTCCGGTTTTATCCCCAAGAAGCGACGGGGAATAAATCAGCAAGGGTACTCGAAATCGGTTAGGGTCAAGCAGGTAGCGGCTCGATTGATGAACACAATGATCAGCGACGAAAATAAAAATGGTGCTGTCAAAAACCGGATATTGTTTAAGGCTGTCGATAAACCGCCCGAACGACCAATCTGAATAGTAAAAGCAGTTGTAAACGTCGCTGTCGGGAATGGAATCGTCATATATTTTAAACCTGTCATCCGGTATCAGATACGGATCATGGCTGCTGAGAGTCATAATACTCAAATTAAAGGGCCGGGGAAAATTTTTAATCCTGTCTGCCAACTGATTAAGGACAATATGGTCCGGTACGCCCCATTTGCCGAGATCGTTTTCGGTGCCGAAGTCTTCCTCGGAATAAAATTTATCATAACCGACCGATTTCAAGAATCCGCGCATATTATCGAATTCGATATCACCGCCATAGGCGAAAATGGACGTGTAATTGTATTGTTTGAGCATATCAGCCACGGACCGGAAGGGATAATCGGCGGCATAGCGTTTCATAATCGAGCGGCCGGGAAGCGACGGAAACGAGCAAAGAACAGCCGGGATGCCGCGGTTGGTGCGGACGCCGTTGGCGTAAAAATCGGTAAACAGCATCCCCTGAGCGCATAATTCATCGAACCTCGGCGTAATATTCAAATCCGAACCGAGGGCGCCGACCTTGTCGGCCGACCAGCTTTCCATGATGACAAAAACAAGGTTGGGTTTGAACGGTAAAGAGTCGTGCGGCTTTGTCATACGTTCCAGATTAAAGGTAGTGGAAGAATCGGAGCTGTTAATATCGAGCATTTGGCTGACGGTTTTAAAGGCGTTTTTCCTGTCGTAAAACGAGAAACGATCACCCCCCTCGCCGAATATAGTGCGGCCGTTTCTGATTTCTTCATATATGGAGTGCGTTAAAGTATAAATCGAGTTCAGAGCGAGTTGATCGATAAAATGATTCTCGCTGAAAAAGGCGGTCCCCCAATCGAGCGCCTGGATGCCGACACGCCCCCTGATGCCGAAAGCCAAAAGAGCCAGCGCCAGAAGATAAGCAATGGTCTTCGGGAAAATTTTGATCGAAAGATTGTATTCACCAAGCCTGATAAATATCTTCCTCATGACATAGTAGTATAGTGCCGAAGCAGCTATCCAGAGTAAAACCAATTCCCAGGCATTTCTTTGCGAAGCGGAGGTGTACATAAAAATAGACGGATATTCGAGATATTCAATCGCCCAGTAATTCATCCGACTGCCGAAATTATCGTAGAATCGTAAATCGGCGGTGCTTATCAGAAAAGATAATGAGAACAGTATCGTGAGTACCACAATATAAATATTCCGAGTTGCTCTTTGTTTGAATTTGATGAAAAACAGAAGAGATATTAAAAGCAGCGGCAAGATTATCATCGATATAATCAGACTATCAAAACGGAAACCGATCCAGAAGGCGTGTAAAATCTCGATGAATGAGCTGTTGCCGATAAGGTCGGAATGTGTGACCAGAAAAAGAAATCTAAAAAAGGCGAAAAATAGAATACCGACGATATAGACTGAAAACCAAATTGCGATTTTATTTGGGATGAACGACAGTTTCAAAGTTTATTCCTGTTTAACAGTCATTTTTAATACGTAGCGCGAATTATTTACAGTGAAGGTAATTTATTGTGGTCGGTTTGACAAGAGGGAGTCGGATAATTTAGTTTAATAGGTTGGGAGAATAATTAAATCGCGCGGAGATTGCTACGTCGTTCCGCCGCTGAAGCGCCGGAACTCCTCGCAATGACGGACCCGGGCTTACCTATCATTTCCAGCGTTCGATTTCGGGGATGATTCCGTCCTTTATATCGATACCGATACCGAAATTATTCGCGCCGTAGGTGCTGTCGGATTTGGCCGGGTTGTACCAGATAGAATTATTTTTAGCGGATTGCTGATCGGTCTCGGTGCTGTCGGTGAATGAAAGATATTTATCGTCGCCGCCGATATCTATCAAGCAGCCGATTGATTTGGTGTCGGAATAATAGGTCACCAATGGAGATGGTTTGCGATAATAATCCCGGAAGTCAACCGCGCCGAGACCAAGCGCACCCGATTTCAGACGATAGGTATCGTCGCCGCCAATATCGATTAAAAATGCATTGGAGCGGATTTCGGCGGTGCCGAGCGAAATCATATCAGCACGATAGGAATCATTACCGCCGATATCGATTAAAAAAGCATTCGTATAATCCCACCCGAAACCGAGCCCGGCACCGGCGGTTTCATACATCTCATGTTTATCGTTGCCGCCCTCATCGATAAGAATGCCGTTGCAGAAATGTGCCCCGGAACCCTGCGTGAAATAGCAGGATTCGTAGATATCATCGCCCGAACCGTCATATGCAATTCCGGTCGAAAACCAGTAGGCGCAGCCGAGCGACCAGTTGCCGGAGAGATAATGATCATCACCGCTGATATCGATGATTGCCCCAAGGCCGCCGGCCCAGGCGTGACCGTCGGTAATATCACCGCGTCGGCCAAAACCGACCCCCTGCACACCGTTGCCGTTGATTTTAAATTCGGAATGATAGTCGGAGAGGTCGTAGACTTCGGGTGACGGTTCGCCGGTGTATTTGTCGTTGCCATTATAATCAGCCAGGACACCAATCCCGCCGCCGATGCCTCCAAATCCCTGCCCGGAACCGTATATGTAATAATTATCGTCGCCTGAGACATCGAAGCAAAGACCGATCCCGAAATAACCACAGCCCTGCCCGGAAAGTTCGGCTTTGTACGTATCATTACCGGATTCATCATACAATATACCGACCCCGAATAATCCCTCCCCCTGAGAGTATTCATTACCGATATAGGTATCATTTCCGGCGGCATCGTAGAGGATACTAATCCCCAAAATACCGGCACCCTGGGAGGGATAAAGCGAATCGGAAACGTACTTATCATCGCCCCCCAGATCAATCAGGACGGAAATCGGATTGTAAATATTGATATTGGCGGCGGTGGGGCCGGTATAATCATTATCAGTTCCGAAATCTATCGTGAGTAAATTGCCGATGCCGTTTTGATAATTCGAAGCAGGTTGATCGGAAATAGAGTTGTTTATATATATACCGCCAAAAGGTGTATTCAGACTCAAGGTCCCTGTCTGGTTTGGCTTGATATAATGCATTAACGAATCGGCGGTTTCCTGTACGATGGCGGCGGCTTTAAGGGCGGCATAGTGCAGAGACGGAAAATCGATACAATCGGCGATGTCGGCCAGTTCGGGATAATAAATATTGCCATCGGATTGGCTCAACGCCAGCCCCTTTATTTCCATTACCTTCTGCATAGTTTCTTTGTCGCAATTGCGGAAGGCGATATTGCGCCATTCGATAATATCGGTGATGTTGAGAATGAGTTTGGCGAGAATAAGTTGTATCTCTTTTGAATAATTCAACGAGATATCATCAATGGCTATTTTGCAGGATTCCCAATCGGTATGCTCAGTATCGGACGGATATAAACCTTCTTCTTCGGCCAATTCGTAGAGTGATAAAAAAGCGCTTTCGAGCGGTTTTATCGAATCCTGAACCGGTAATAAATTGGCCGAGTAGTTGCGAAAACCGCCCAGTTTGCGGTCGACACCAAGCGAATAAGTCAGATAGTACAGTGAGGTTGAAGTCGTATCGAGAAAAGCCGAATCCATATATTTTTCGACGGCATTGGCCATCGTTTTGGAATAATCATACAGTTTCAACGGTTCGGCGAAGAGGTCATCGAAGGAGGTTAGTTTATAGGGGATATCAAGCGGGAAACGGCTCCAATAACCTCTGGGCCGATAGCCGAGGTCGTCGCGAGTGAAGCCGACCGAATCGAGCGCTATCCGCAGGACATCGACTTGCGACTGTGCAAAAACTGGAAAACTAAAGCAAAATACTACAAGCGTAACAATTATAATTCGAGCCATATTTCCTCCATGAATGTCTGGTGTAATGATAAGGGATTTATGTACGGTTTGACAATAGAAGAAATGGCAGAACCACATCGCTCACCCGATAAATCGGGTGAACTCGGGTTCTGCCCTACTCTTAATAAGTCGAAAGCTAATATAATTCTATTCCGAAATCTCTTTGGCTTTTTCGGCGACGAAAATCATTTCCGGGGAATCGTCGATGAGAGGGGATTTGTCGAAATCGCCGAATAATTCGATTACTTTAAATCCGCAAAGTGTCAACAGGTGGATAACTTCGTACCTGAAAAAATACCGCATCGGAAAGGCCTGCACCAATCGCTCGGTGCAACCTTCTCTGTCGGTCAGATAGAAAATCATTTCGACATCGTTGTACTGCTCGGCGCGATGATGGGCGGTCAGGCGATGCGTCCGACGTAATTTGCGCCCGTCAGGTAATTCATATTCGGGAACGTCCTCTATTTCTTCGCCCGTTATCGGCCTTGTGATATAATTCAAATTGGGCTGAAACAGGTCGAAGACCAATCGTCCGTTTTTCTTAAGATGTTTGTTTATACTCTTCAGGCAGGACAATTGGTCATTAAAGTCAATCAAATGATGAAGGGCGCGAAACGGAATAAGGACCGTATGGAAAATATCATCAATATGAAAATCAACCATATTACCCTGCAATATTCGAATTCGCTCTTGTACTTCACCATCCAGATCGGAGATTTTTTTTCGGCACCGGGCCAGCATATATTCGGACAAATCAAGACCGGTTATTTGACAGCCGGCCTCTGCAACCGGAATCATGATTCTTCCCGTACCACAGCCCAATTCAAGAATTTTGCCCTTGGCCGCCCGGCAATATTGAACAAAAAAATCACGGTCCCCTCGCGCGGTATATGCCGGGACATAGTCGTAAAGCTCACTCAGAAACGGACGGTCGTCATATCCGCCATAATTAGCCATTTTGCATACCTCCACGCCAAACGTAGATACCTTATTAAGATTATCAAAGGAGGATACTGCTGTCAAGGATTAAGAAGGGGGTATTATTTATTCACGGAATTTTTATATTGACACAACTTTATGGGTCGAATATTCTTTAATTCGATCGGAGGATTTTCTTTGATGGTTTAGCACCTGATGTAAATGGAAGTAAGACCAAAAATTTAATATGGAGGGCCTTATGAAGAAATTAATTCTTTTGGCCTTGGTGATTTTTGCCGTGGTGTTTTTTGCCGTCTCCTGCGAACGGACGACACAGGAGCCGACAATAAAGGGCATCATTGCCATTGAGAGTGTTCCCATGGATTACGGCGCATTGGTCTCGGTTACGACTGATTCTCATTATCCGGGATGGTCGCAACTGTGGTTTGCCGATACCTCCGGGACAATCAGGATGGTGCGTATTAACTGGATGGAAAAAACGATGCTCGAGGATGTTATGACCATTCCGAGAGGCGGGATGACGGAAGGAGAATAAGATGATTGACAGATTAACGAGTTACCTCTGTCGGTTGTTCTTTTTTGTCGCTTTTATCTTATTGATAATAGCTATCGTGGATTGGTTTATGCGTTTGTTCGGCTGGACCTTCTCGTGGTTGCCGTACCAGCCGGGAAGGATTTTTGAATTCTCGGCGATTCTGATGATTGTGGTTATAGCCCTTTTATTAAGACAGATCCGCGAAGCGGTGAGGAAGAAGGCCAATTAATTATAAACGTACCGGTTCATGCCCCGATAAATCGTGGGCAGGAACCGGCACAACATTAAAGCCCCGTATCGGCAGGCGGTAGAAGAAAAATATCCGCCGCCTGTATTTATTGATGCATGAATCAATCGACCAGTTTCGTCTCCGGGATAGTTTCTTCATTAATCGGTAATTTGAACTGCTCGGGGCGAGCGCGAACGACCTCACGAAGCCAACTTTCGGGATAACCGACGTCCTGAGGATGACCGGTCGAATCTTTGACATAACCGTCGTTGTACTTCATAATCAGAAATTCACCCAGTTCTCGCCAGCGATCGACGACTATTTCAGCATTTGTTATTGAATAATCGGTCAGATAGCGGGTCATCAGAGCTGGATCCGATTTATACAAAGCCAGCGCTGTTTTTTCGATTGTCGGCTGTAATTCAATTGAATTGCCCTCCAAATCGGATTGCACCGCCTGAATATCTTTTATCATATACGAGTATTTAAGGTTGCAGAAATTGGAAACAAAGTTGAACACCCACCAGGCTGACTCCCGCGAGAATTTTTGAATCGAGCCGATAGTGTATGAAGGCGGAAGAGAATCAATGCCGCAGTACAATGGTGTGTAGCAGGTAAACCAGGTGTCGTCGACACCATACCAATAAACGCCACCGATCGGATCGGGAAGCCAGTCGCGCGACTGCGAAATGAAACTGAATCCGGTTTGCTGGGTCGAAATCGGCCGTTCCCAGGCGTATTCGGCGCTGTCAACCGTGAAATACATCGGGCGCCATCGATAGGGTGACCCGTACGGCCCGGCATCAACACCTTTAGTCATATCATAAGGCGTGCCTTCATAATGATCGCGCATAAGGGCAAAAACATCGGCGACCGATAATTTATTATCAGGTTTTATCCAGAGCGGATACGGTTCGGCACCTTCGACCGAACGATGCACATCCGGTGAGAAATTTTTTGACGGCGCCGCGCGTCGGAAAATAGACCAAACGCGCGCATCACCATAGCGCCTGTTTTTCGGTGTCGACGGGCAATAGGCCTCGTTAAATAAAAATGGCTGGCCTGACTTTGGATCGTAGTAACCTTTATCGACCGCGAAAGAGATAACATTGTCCGAATAAAGGCAATTTTCATGGTCGTTTAGCGGGAATTCGCCGACACGCGCCTTGTTGGCGTGGCAGGAGATGTATCCATCGGGAATTTTCAATGCCACCCAGATCGCCCCCGTACCGCCGGGCCCGGGGCCGATCATCTCCATAATCCAGGTTTCCTTGGTATCTGCGATGGAAAACGACTCGCCGGTCGAATGATAACCATATTCGGCCACGAGGCCGGTCATTACCTTAATGGCTTCACGGGCGGTTTTGGTCCGCTGCAACGCCAGCCGGATTAAATCGAAATAATGCAGCATTCCGTCCGGATTTTTTAATTCTTCGCGACCATCGAACGTGGTCTCGCTGATAGCCAATTGATATTCGTTCATCATATCAAGCACGGCATAAGTATGCGGGACCTGTTTAATCCAACCGTGGACCGCCCCATGCCAGTCTTCGATCTTAAGCGAATCCCCCGGCTCATAATCGGCGGCCGGCTCGTATTCCAGGTGCGGAAGGAATTCGCCGTCGCAGGTATAGGTAATCATCACCGAACCGTCGGCCGAGGCGCCTTTGGTAACCAATAAATTGGTACAGGCCAAAACCGGCAGACAGCCTGTCAATACACATATCCAGAAAATTGCTGCTACTACTGATATTTTTCTTTTCATTAAATTATCCTCCGTTTTTCATATCAATTCAGGAGTATATCAAAAACAGATGCCGGACACAAGTGTAAAGAGAATTCGATAAATAGACAATTTCGTTTATCTACCAGGCCGTATTTATTGAAATCAGTGCAAAGGCAATAAGGTACAAGGTCGCCCCGATAAGTAACGAAATCGAAAAACCATAGTTGAATGCGACCAGCATAATTAAAACCGAGCCGAGCACTGAAGCGGCACCGTTAACGGCAAAACCCCAGTCAATGAGCTCGCCCACACGCAATGTGCCCTTGGGAAAGGGTGTCCCCATAAAAAAGCCGAGCGGAAATATCAGAAGAATCGTGATTAGAATTCGCGGCAGCATGGTTAAATGGCTCAGCGATGAAGTTATCTGCGGGAAAATTGTTATATCAAGTGTCAGCCAGAAAACGATTCCCAAAAAAGCAATTCGGTTTTTTATTTCTTTGGAGAAGCGACTGCCGATCCCCGAACCCACCAGAATCGTCAATAAAATCGTAATGATACTATAAACTGATGGTCCGATAAAAAGGGTGTACTTATGAATTAATATTATTTCGACAATCATAAAAGCCATTCCAATGACAAAGAAGTACAACCATGGAACCGCCTTCAATCCACCCCGTTTGGTAAAGTACGGTAAGAGGTTTAGCGGGATGACCAAAATTACCATAACCGCCAGAATAATCAGAATAAGAATTATCGCTAATGGAAAACCCATGAATTCATAGGGAAGGACTCTTTCCAAGTGATCCCATTTGAAATTCCGCCACAAACCCATCTGGGCGACGAAAGGCCGATTATCGGTGCAGGGGGATAAATCGATAATCGCCGAATCGGCCAGACTTTGCCATCCATTCAGAACTATTTGATTGGTTTGATTGTCGGCGGTAGAATCGGGCGCCGGATAAAGCAGGTGTATATACTCATGGTTTTCGTCGGACAATTCGAAAAAGGCGTTAAACCTGATTTCATCGGTAAGCGGCCGCTTGGAAAGTAAAATCATATTGCGGTGCATCATCGGCAAATCATATACAGCGAAATGTTCCCGGGGATCATCGACGCCCAGTTTTTCAAGAGCTTCGATAACTTCGCTGACCAGCCGCGGCATGTAGAATTGATGTTCCATCATCATAAAGCCGCTGTCGGATAAAGCGAGCCAGTAATCTTCGAAAGCCTCGGTGGTAAAAAGATAATTTTCCGCCAACGCAAAAGCCCCGGAAGCAAGTGCCGCCCAGGTATTGGAGCTTAGCGAATATATCAAATCGAATTTATTCTTGTGACGTTTGATATAGGTGCGAACGTCTTCGGTGATAACTTTGACGCGCGGGTCATGGTATATATTTCCGGAAAATTCGGCCAGCATGCCGTTGAGCATCAGGTCATTAATATGCGGATTTACCTCGACGGCATGGATTTCGGTGGCGCCCTCCTGAAGCGCCTGAAGGACATCGACGCCGCCGCCGGCACCCAACGAGAGGAAAGTGCAGGAATCGAATTGCTGAATTAGCCAGCGAACTCTGATACCGAACTCATATTTCATCGAATCGGGTCGATCCCAGTTGCCGTCGAAACGATAGACCGGCGAATTGGCTATATTGTCAATATTCAAACCGTAGTGATCTTCGCCGTCTGCGTAGATTTTGATTTTCGACATCGCATCCCAGTGCTTATAAATAACCGGCGCTCTTTCCGGCCGTTTCATTTCCATCAAAGAAGTGGAAAACAGACCAAGGACAATCAGGCCACCCAACAAACCGACCGGAATTATTTTAAGCCATCGTTCCGAGGCGATAAAAGCGGCCAGCAGAAGGGGTACGGCGCACAGAAATGTCGCCAGCGGTGTGCCCCACCAGTTCATAAATAAAATGGCGATAAGAACCCCGACCCCGGCGCCAAGGAGGTCGGACATATATAAACGCGGGATATCTTCATGATTTATTTTAAACAACCTGGCGAGGGCGATACCGCCAAAGAAAAAAGCAGAGCTTAATAGTATTATGGCCAAAATAAATTTGCCGACCATCAGGTAACTGTTGAACAACTGCGAGAATTTAAGACCGAGCTGGAAAACCAGCGGTGGCCCGGTCAGAGACATCAAGCCGGTTAAAGACAGAACTATGCCGAAACTTTTCGGTTTTCCCAGAAATAGAAACAACCTCAGCGCCAACGCACCCAGCCCCAGACCCATAATGGCCAGCGATAGAGTCAAAAAGGCAAAGGTATAAAAAAACTCGGCGGAAAATATCCGTGTCCAGATTATTTCCAGAGAGATAAGGCTGATTGATAACAGCGCAATAATAATATATCGATTTTTCTGCATGATATGTACCCTCTCATCTGTTGAATTGTCAAAATGTCACGGGCACTCTGATATTAATCATGTCGGCGGTATATTGTGCCTGTATCCCCATCTCTGGGAAATATAAAAATACACACAATTATTCAATACGATGGATTGTCATTAAAGTTGCACCGGTGAAGGACGAAAGGGGAAGAAGAAATTTTAATTTATCGAAAAGGCCCTGAATGCTTTTGTTGAAATGGCAGTCTATAGATATAGATTATATTTTGCCTTCACCGACCAGCCGCGTGAAAAAGGAAAAAGAGCGATCGTAGGTCCGCTCGGCATCATCGGGAAAACAGCAGGCCGGCAGTTCGCGCATATTCAGATGATACTGCAGGCAGTCGCAGCATTTGCCTTTTCGTTCGCACGGTTCGTAACTGCAATTGCATACATTCAGATTTTCTTTTTGCTTGCATTCCATTGTTTAATACCGTAATTTTATTGTTTTCGATATTGATTCGGAAAACTCATTTTCTCGGTTTTACCACTATGACTCTTGTATTTTCACGCCAGTCTTCTTTCGGATAACGTTCCATAGGAAAAAGATGTTGTGGAAAACCAGAGTTGTGATCATATGCATACCTTAGATTCCCATTTTCATCGAATATAAAGCCAACAAAAATGAATTGGCGATCTAATCTTTGTTGACCAGGAATGTCACAGTCATACGTTGTTAATCCTATTGAATGTTCATTGCTAACTGCCCTGGGTACAAATTCCATTTCTATATCAACGGATTGTCCTTTCATAAGAGAATAGTCTATTGTTTTAGGTATTTCAGTAATATTCATACTGTTTATTCCAAACGCCATTTCACAGGCATCATTAATATCGCGATTGGCTGTAAGGCGATAAATGATTACGGAAGTGTCTCCAATCTTGGGGGTCGGCTGAATACTTATCTCATATTGGAATATTCCGCTTGTTCTATCACTGGGGATCTGATAAAAACTTATTGAGTCTCGGGAAAAAAAAGTCGTCCCAATACACGATTGGCACGGGTGGTCTGCCCATTCACCCTGCTCCAGTCGAAGCAATTCACCATCTTCATTTAAACACCAATGAAAGGAAACCCGCTTTCCAGTTCCGGGAATTTCTAAAGAAATCCCTCCAAATTGGCATGATACCAGGGGAATAAATTCAATATAGTTTGAATACCGGTCACCCATTTTATGGGGTCCGGGCCAGCTAAATACGGTATCACTCAGAATCCTGACTGCATTATTGAAATAGAATATTTTAATTATCCAATCCCGCTCATTAAATAAATTATAGTCGTGGTCACCTTTCATGGTGCATTCCAAAGTAAAATCGACACGGGTCGGTTCTAAGGGCCGGGGCAATGATTCAAAATCAAAACTGCCTACGAAAGGCCACGCCATATCAAAGCTTCGCCTGGGAATCTGTGTAGTATCAAATTCGATATGTTGTCTTATTTTGGCATCTGTGGCGCTCCAGACGAAGATTGGCAATAGAAATAATGCTAACATGGGCTTTATCATGGCTATACAATCCTTATTATAATAGCGTCTTTTTATGGTCTTATTGTCTCCGCTTTTGATTCTATATAAGTATACACTTATCGACATGTCAAAGATTAATCAATATGGAAATATCGGTGCAATCACCTGGTTTTGCACGAATTAATTATGACATTTATCATTCCGGCAGGTTTTCGGGAATCTGTGGAATTTATATATGATTTTCATTTATTTTGATTTTTCCGATAATTGACTTAATTTTCGCACATATAATAGTATTATATAATTGACTGAATAGCCGGACGATAATAGATTTGAGATTAAGTGGACAATAAAGCTAAATAAAGAATGAGGAATAAATGAAATCTTTATATCTGATTATGATATTCGTACTTCTTTTTTCGGCGGTACGACCTTCTGATGAGTTGACCGGGCCGGAGATAATACAAAAGGTCTCCGATTTGATGAACCAGGAATCCGGCTACGCGAAAATGAAACTGACCATCGTCACCACCTCGGGTAATGAACGCGAATTCGAATATGAAAGTTTCAGTGCCGACAAAAATGAAAAAAACGCTATTATATATACGTCGCCGGCAAGGGTGAAAGGCCAGGCGATGCTCCTTTTGAACAATGCCGACGATATCTGGTCGTACTATCCCCGAACCGATCGCGTCCGCAAACTGGCCACTCACGCCAAAAGACAAAAAATGCAGGGTTCGGATTTCACTTATGAAGATATGGGCAGCGGTGATATTTTCGTGTCCGATTTTACAGCCAGAAGAACGGCCGACGAAAAAATGGAAGGTCACGACTGCTATAAAATCGAGCTTAAAAAGAATGAAAACAGCAATTCCAATTATGCTAAACTGGTGATGTGGGTGATTAAAGAAAATTTCGTCCCGATTGTGATTGATTATTATGACGAGGATAATCCGACGGTGTGTTCGAAGCGACTGGTGCAGAAAGACATACAAGATATCGATGGTATCCCGACACCGATGAATTTAATCATGCATAACAATCTCGATGACAGCGATACCAAACTTGAAATACTCGAATGCAAGTACAATGTCGAAATCGATAAATCGCGTTTCACCGAACGAGGTTTTTACCGTTGAGACGATTCATTTCTTCCATAATTATCATCATTATCTTTATAGCCGACAGGGGTACCTTCGCCAAAGTATCTATAGGCGGATATTTTGAACCGCAATTTTCCTCCGTGTATTTCAGGAATGAATACCGGCAGCTTAATTCCAATAAGCTGCGAATCGATTTACAGAGCAATATTAACGACAATATGTCGTTCACCGGCAACTATAATTATCTAAATTATAATGGTGCAACCGAATGGAATTTTCTGGATTTTGTACCCGACAAATTATCTTCCCGTATACCCGATAGCCTGAAAAATATGTATTCCTTCAAATATGAGGATGAAAACAAACTGGACAATGCTTATCTTCGGATGTACGCCTCGAAATTCACCATTACGATCGGACGGCAACAGATTTCGGTCGGGTCAGGATACGCCTGGAATCCGACTGATCTCTTTAACGTCAAGGATATACTCGACCCGACGTACGAACAGCCGGGCGTCGACGGTATAAGAGCCGATCTCGGTATATCCGATGATTTTACGCTGATGTTATTTTATTCGCCGGAAAACAGCTGGGAGCAATCCGGGAAACTCATGCGTCTGTCGGGGAGGGAAGCACATTTTGATTATGCCTTTTCGGCCGGTGAAATATTGCAGCCGAATACGGATTATCTCAGTTTTCGATTTCTAAATGAGAAACGCCGTATGCTCGGCTTCGATCTAAACGGTGAACTAATCGGTGTCGGGTGCTGGAGCGAAAATGCTTTCAACTACATGAAATCCTCGTCGAATTATTGGGAAAATATCATCGGAATCGACTACACATTTTCATCCGGATGGTACGTCATGGCCGAATATCTCTATAGCGAGACCGGAAAGAATGAAAGCGACCGGTACGATTTCAATGACTGGATGCGGTACTTATCAACGGAGATAAAAAGTCTCAGCCTTCATCAGGTTTACGGTTACAGCTTTTATCCATTGACCAATCTGCTCAATATCGGCGGCTCGGTCATTTACAGTATATCCGATCACAGCTCGCTATTTATCCCGACTATCGAGTGGTCAATAGATGATAATATTATGTTGACCTGCTTCGGTTCCGTATACACCGGCCGGGAGGGAACGATGTACTCCCACAATCAGGGGCAGGGAGGATTAATCAGATTAAGAGCCTACTTTTAAAATAATGTCGGTAGAATCATGCGTGATAAATTTTTTGAATGGCTTGGACAAGTAACCTATCGCAAATACTGGCTGGTTATTTTAATATCATTACTGGTAACGATTATCCTCGGGGCCTTCGCGGAGAAAATACGTGTCGAAGTGACATGGATGTCGCTTCTGCCACAGGATAGTCCGTCGGTGAAATCATTTCAAAAAATTCTCGACGAATTCGGCACCGCCACCAATATCATCCTGGCCCTGGAGGGAAACAGCAAAGAACAAATCATCCGGGCGGCCGATGACATTGTCCCCTCTTTGAAAAAAGTCGAATTTGAATACATCAATTCCGACGGTGAAAATATAAAAATGAAAGCCTGTCGCCGGGTGGAACAAAAATATGATGTCGATTTCTTAAAGAAACACGGCCTGATGCTCGAAAAGGCCGAAAATCTTAAGAAAAATAAAATCATTTTTACCGATTACAATCTGGTGCCGTTTTTGACGCATGTCAATGACGTTTATGAGTCTCAATGGGTGCAGAACTCGGATAATCTGACCAAACAGGAAAAAGACGCCGAGCGCGGATTGGACGGCATGTTCCGGCTTTTTTACTCTCTTGCGGATTTTGCCTATGGCACAGGTGACGACTCGGTCATTGTGCAAAACGGTGTTGATGCCTTAACCGTCGGCGACGGCTATTATCTTTCCGGTGATAAGAAGATGCTGCTGATTTTTATAACTCCAACGATGACGATAAACGATATCGATGCATCCATCGTGGCTGTCGATTCTCTTGATGCCTGTCTGAACAAGTACAAAGAAAAATATCCCGATGTGCATTTCGGCTTGACCGGAATGCATGTCATCATGCGCGATGAGATGCACGCCGGCATGACCGATACCGTAAGAAATCTGATCTTCGCGATTACTTTGATACTCATAATATTTATTCTTTCTTTTCGCATGTGGACCGGGCCGCTTCTGGCCATGATGGTCTTAATTGCGGGAATCACCTGGGATGTCGGTATCGTGCAGATAGTGCTGGGGCGACTTAATATTATGACCGCCGTTTGTTCGATCGTACTGGTTGGACTCGGGATCGATTATGCCATACATATCATTTCATCGTACACCGAATTGCGTCATAAGGGATTCAGTATCGAAGAATCTATCGGTGAGTCGTTCCGCAGAATCGGCGCCGGATTAATCACCGGCGCCCTGACGACGGCGGTCGCATTTTTATCAATTGCGGTTATCGGCTCTTCGGCTCTTATGGAATTCGGCTTTGTCGTCGGGGTCGGTATTATTTGTTGTCTTTTGGCTTCGATATTTCTGCTGCCTGCCATTCTGGTCGCCAAAGAAAAGCTGTGGAGGCGTATTTCCAGAAAGGAACATCCCAAAAAGGTCGATATGGAATTCCGACTTCTCGGGAAAATATCCGACATCGTAACGACGAGACCATGGTTGACAATCGCAGTTGCACTGCTGATTACGATATTTTTCGTTTTTCAAATTCCCAAAACAAGGATGAATCAGAACTATATGGAGTTGGAACCGAAAGGGCTGGAATCGATCAGATTACAAAAAGAAATAGTAAAACGCTTTTATATGTCGCCGGATAATATGATGGCGATTTATGACAATATCGAACAGGTTAATGAAGTCCAGGATATATTGAATTCGAAGCCGTCGATCGGTATGGTGGAATCGATAGCATCGGTTTTGCCATCCGTGGAAAAACAAGAGAAACGACGGCCATACGTCGAAGATATCCACCACGCGCAAAAGACGCTTCCAAAATCCAAAAAAATCGAAGTCAATAAACTTATTGAGCAGCTGCATCGCTTCAGCGATAACATAATCGAGATTTCATCGATGGCTTATGTCAGCGGACTGGATCGCGTTTTCGACAAAGCCAATGAATTTGTCGGCCTTGACGAACAGGGCAACCAGGTCGGGATCAATTATGCCGAGGAATTGGCAAAACATCTGGCGAATCATCCCGAAACGGTCGATATATTGCGCGGTTTTCAGGATTATTTTAAACCTATCATGCAGCAGCGTATTTCTAAGATGAGTGACAGTACGACCATCACCCTTGATGATGTCCCGGAATCGTACAGGGAACGGTATGTCAGCAAAGACGGTTCGCACTTTCTGATGGCGTTTTATTCACGAAAAAATGTCTGGGAGGGATTGTACACGACGCCGTTTTTAAGTACAATACTTCGCTATGTTCCCAATGGAACCGGATCGCCGGTCATTATGAAAGCAATGATTGACGCTATCGGCAGCGAAGGTGTCAAGGCTTTTCTTATTTCCCTGATTGCGATACTGGTCCTTTTATTGATCGATTTCAAGTCGATTAAAACGACTTTAATCAGTTTGATTCCGCTTCTGATGTCGGCCGTATGGCTGTTCGGTTTGATGGGCCTGTTTGATATCGAGTTTACAATAATAAACGTCATCGGTTTTCCGTTGTTGGTGGGTATCGGTATCGATGACGGCGTGCATATAATCCATCGCTATCGGCGAGAAGGAAAAACAAGACTTTCATATTCGATATCGAGTATCGGCAAGGCGATATTGTTGACGTCGGTTACGACTATGCTCGGTTTCGGTTCGCTGTTATCATCCGATTACAGAGGGTACATCGGTCTGGGACTGGTCGTCTCGATCGGTATCGGCCTGTGCTTTATCACTTCGGTGATGCTCCTCCCGGCCATAATAAAGATAGCCTGGGGCGGAAAGAAGGATTACCCGAAGTTTTTTACAAACTGAGATAAATTATAGATTGCCATCGGGATCGGTTTTGATAACGTAGACATATCGGTTACTTTTATAGTCACGGAATCCTGTTAATACATATCCGCCATCTATTGCTTGAGCCACGGAATTGGCCCATTCGGTTGTATAGGGTGATCCGATCGATTTCGCCCAGATAAGATTACCATCTATATCGATTTTCATAAGCAAAATGTCCTTATCCGCGCCGGCATAAGAATAGGTAGAACCCGCAATAATATAATTACCATCAAACGAGGAGATGATATAATTGGCGATATCTCGTCCTCTATCGCCGTAAGCCCTTGTCCATACTATATCACCGCTTGAATTCAATCGAATTAAGTATACATCATCGCTTCCGGCACCAAATGACTGCGTCGTACCGGCGGCGATGCACCCTCCGTCCGGTGTTGCAACAACCGAATAGCCCATTTCATCTTCATTTCCGCCAATAAGTCTTGTAAAAAGCGTATCACCTTCAGAATTTGTCTTGATAATAAAAGCGTCGGATTGTAATCTATAATTGATTCTAAATGCGTGGCTCCCGGTAATATATAATCCGCCATCTACATTTGACGCAGCGACTATATGGTGAATATCTACATCATCTAATAGGACTTTGCTCCAAAGAGTATCCCCCAATTGATTAATTTTCAGGAGATAAACACCAAGGCCAGATCCAAATGAATCGGTAAATCCGGCGATAATGGAATTACCGTCCGGCAAAGTTTCTATTGAATAGGCAGCTTCATTTCTACTACCACCATATAATCTTTTCCAAATCATATTTCCTTTCGAATCGACTTTGATTAAAAATATATCATATCTGCTGGCCGCGGAAGAAGCTGTTTGGCCGGCAATTATATAACCTCCATTCAGCGTATGAGCTATCGAATAGCCTGCATCATATCTGTCTGCACCATAAGTTTTTGTCCAGACAGTATCACCATCGCGGTTCATTCTTATCAAATAAATATCGGAACCACCCGCGCCAAATGAGTATGTATAACCGACTACGACACAACCATCGTCAAAAGTAGAAATGATAGCATTGCCAACGTCACTTCCCGCACCGCCAACATATGTCTCCCAGGTGAGAAAAGGATTCGAATCGGTAATCCTGTCCTCACGGTCGCAGGAAACAAAGAGTAACAGGAAGGCCGTAATCGCCGTCAAGATTTGATTGGTCGGCTTGACAGACATATAATCCCGTTCAGGTTAAACACCCGATTTTGATGTTATATGAATATCCTGTGTCTATATCAATAATAAATGAAATAGACCGAAAATGTCAATCGATAATATTGGTCGATAGTAAAAATGGGGTGAAGAAGTATGCGTTAACTGAGGGTAAATGAAAATACATCTTCCGGTCATTTCCCTGGATTTTTCACCTTTTAAAATAGTTTTCTACATCCGCGGGGGAACTTTGACGTTCAAAGAAGACTTTTCTGTCAATATCCGGTCGGGAAGTTTTTGTCCTCCTTCAGACAATTGAGCCAGTAATCGATGCCGCGATCGCGAACAAGTTTTCTGACACGCCGGAAACCGTCGCCGTATTTTTCATCTTTCTCATTCTCCAGATTATACAGCAGGTACCTGGCGTAATCTTTGTCCGGGTGGTTCTTCAGGATGAGATACGAGGCATAATTACAGCTTCCCTCACTAAAGGCCGGGTCATTTCCGAGCATACCGTGAAGATACTGCCAGACATGCATCAATTCATGGGCGGCGATGGCAAAGAAATAAATCTCCGGCATTCCGTAAAGAATGTTTATATCAAGTGATTTCATTATGGTGACGTTTTCGTAGGTCGAGTATTCATATTCGACAAATCCCATCTCGCCGCCGTTTTTGGTACCCTGCATATTCTGTAATTCGTCTCTCGAAACCAGATGCAATCCTATTTTATCATAATCGATGACAATCCCCATATGCACCAACTGGGCCTTGACTTCATTCAATAAATTCTTCGCCGTATTCAGGTCGGTGACGGCGCTCTTTTGGCACAATCCGCATATATGCCGTCCGTCACCGTACTCATATCCGCCCCCGGTGAGTTCATCCGAAATGTATCGCCCGCAGTAATCGCATCGGGGCGTTTCATTTTCGTGAGCGGAGCAATATTTATTGCCCCAGAAATCGGTTTGGTATGGGCCTTTGATAATCAGGCCGCAGAGACTGCATCTGATGGCGACGAACTTATTATAACAATCTTCATGGTAATTTTTGCCGTCGACAACGATATACTGGCTATCCAGGATCCCGTTACAGTAGGCGCATCTTGGCGCGAATAGTTTTTTGTAGCATTTCTCGCAATAATATTTGCCGTCCTTTTTGAAATACTTTAAATCGAGAATCGGATTGCCGCAATTTTCGCAAAGGAAATGAATGGGATGAAAATGTTTGCCGTCGACTTCGACATACTGGGTCTTTATCTCTTCCTTGCAATAATCACATATAACTTTCTTGCCGACAATAGTCGCATAAGCGCTCAGACCGATTATCATAAATATTAAAAAAATTATTATGGCTGAATTCTTATTAACTTTAAACATAGTCTTATTTTCGGGCGGTATAAGCCTTATCTTAATATATTATACGTTTCAGGTTTCCGATGTCAATCTCTCCTCTTTAATAATCACGTTGTTGACTTAAGGAAATTTTCGCCGTAATTTCATTTTATGAAACAGGTTGGCGATTATTCGATCGCAGCCCAGGTTTGGGCGTTAAGGCATTACGGTGAGGTGGGACCGCGCACTTTCCATGCGTTGATGGCGACCTTCGGGCGGCTGGAGGCGATTCACGATGCTCACATAGATGACCTGAAAGCGATTGAAGGACTTGGGGATAAGCGGTCAAAAAAAATACATGAGGCCGCGAAGGCGCTCGAGGAGTCGGAAAACTTCATCAATTCGCTGGCCGGGAGAAACATAAAATTTTGCACACTCTTTGACAGAGAATTTCCGGCTCTTTTTATGGAACTCAACGATCCTCCACCGATTATCTTTTATGTCGGTGACGTGCCCAAACCGGATGAGAAAACGGCCGCCATCGTCGGCTCTCGTAAAGCGGGCGAGATCGGGATAAGTCTGGCCGTGGATCTGGCCGCCAAACTGGCCGGAAAATCAATTTCTATTATATCCGGCCTGGCCAAAGGTATCGATACCGCCGGCCATATCGGCGCTTTGAAAGGTCACGGGCGCACTTATGCGGTGCTGGGAGCCGGATTCGATAATATTTATAAAAGCGAAAACCGAACTCTCGCGGCCGAGATGATTAAAAACGGCGGGCTGATTTCCGAATATTCCCCCGATGCCGGCTACTCTACCGGCGGCCTGATGGCGCGGAATCGATTGATTGTCGGCTTGTCTCAGGCGGTGATAATCGGTGAGGTCCTGCCCGATTCGGTCGGCACTCTGGATACGGCGACGTTCTGTCATCAGGTGGGCAAAATAATGTTTATTATGATTGATGGTTATGAAGCCCCCGGGCGGGATAATGCGGTGGTCGAAAAAATAATCGGAATGGGCGCGATACCATTCAGTCTTAGCGATGGCATCGATATTATCGCCAAATCTCTGGTTTGATCCATGACGAATATTCCGGACAGCTATTACACGATTGCGGCCGAATCGGAAATTGAAATCAAAATAAAGGGATCGAAATTTTTCGGGCGTGCTTTTCCCTGCACCGATGAAGTGGAGGCCGAAGATATTTTGAAAAATATCCAGAAAAAATATTATGATGCTTCCCATCATTGTTTCGCTTACTGCATTGGATTGGGTAATAAAAGCAGATTTCGTTACTCCGATGCCGGCGAACCGTCGGGTACCGCCGGTCGGCCGATTTTCGATCAGATCGAGGGGAGAAAACTCACCAATTTAATAATAATCGTGACGCGGTATTTCGGCGGTACGAAATTGGGTACCGGCGGTCTAACTCACGCTTATTCCGATTCCGCGGCAAAAGCCATCGAAAAAGCAGGTGTGATCGAAAAATATTTGACACAGAAATTAGCGATGGTTGTCAATTTCTCCGATTATAATAATGTCGAGAGGTTATTTCACAAATATGATTTCGAAATAACTCGTCGGGATTTCACCGATATCGTGGAGCTAACGGTTGAGATCAGATTGTCATCGATCGATAAAATAAAGGATGAATTGATCGAATTGACTTCCGGGAGAATAATTTTTGGTGAAGTTATTTAATTGCCTCGAGGCGGATATCAGAATTGTTACTGCAGAATTAACCAATTTGCATTCCGCCACTGCGGTAAGTACAATCGACTCTAAAAAAACAGGTGCATACTTATGATTGTGCTGATAACCTGGCTGGCCGGGATCGATAAAACTGTTTTTATATTTATAAATTCGACCATCGCCAATCCTGTGACCGATTTTATCATGCCATTAATTACACTCGATTTGCATCTGAAAATATTCTACGGCGTATGTTTAGCGATCTTACTCTGGAAAGGCGATCGCCGAATGAGATTTGCAATTATATTTTCCGTGATTACATTGGCAATTTGCGATCAGTTATCAAGCGCCGTCATAAAGCCGTTAATTGAACGTCCCCGGCCTTGCTGGACAATGGAAGTACATCTGCTGGTCAGCTGCGGCGCCGGCTTTTCGATGCCGTCATCGCACGCCGCCAATTTTTTCGGGCAGGCGTATTTTTTCAAAAAAGTTGCACCATCATTTACTAAATTCCTGATTCCGCTGGCAATATTGGTAGCCCTATCGCGTGTTTTCGTCGGTGTCCATTACCCCGCTGATATTATAATCGGCGCGGCTTTGGGGACATTGGTCGGTTATAGTGCAGGGTATGTTTTTATGAAGATAAAATATTTTCAAAATAGTAGCTCAAATCTCCCAGAGATTTGAGTCGTCAAGCCACGGTGAGGCTTGACCTACCAAGTACAGGAGACGACCGAATGCCAATTAAAATCGAAGTCAAGCAGGGGGATATCACACAGGCCGACACCGAAGCAATTGTCAATGCTGCTAACAACCATCTCTGGATGGGTTCAGGTGTTGCCGGGGCGATAAAAAATAAAGGCGGGATCGAAATCGAGAAGGATGCCATGTCGAAAGGACCGATCGAGGTCGGTCAAGCGGTCGAATCGATCGCGGGAAAGCTGCCTTATAAGTACATTATTCATGCCGCCGGGATGGGTCAGGATTTGCGCACCGATGAAAAAATCGTCTACGAAGTTACCAAAAATTCTTTACTGTTGGCCGACAAGCTTGGACTAAAATCGATTGCCTTCCCGGCAATCGGCACCGGGGTCGGCGGTTTTTCGGTCGAACGCTGCGCCGAAACGATGCTCACCGCCACTCGCACGTTATCCGGCAAATTTAAATCATTGGAACGGGTGGTGTTTGTGTTGTACGA
>CAYVMO010000032.1:0-40793 GCA_964452645.1 uncultured Ignavibacteriaceae bacterium | reverse complement strand
ATCAGCCACAAGATACTCTCTTAACAAACCCTGTCAACTAATGGGGAGCAGTATAATCGTCTGTCAAAACGGTTTTTGATTCCATAAGCACTAATTAGCAGTCTGAATATTTGGAAAGCAGGAATTTTTATATAAAGAAGGCACTTTTTTTGCGAAATACGGTGTCTATTAAGATAGAAATTAATCATTAACCAACAAAACGAAGGAATCACAAACATGCGGAAACTGACTTTATTCCTGATGCTGATTTCGGTGTTGGCTCTAATCGGGATCGGGTGCGATAGCAATCGCACTTTAGTTACCCGTTCCGATGATCCCAGCCTTTTCCAGGCGGGATTGACCGGATTTCCAACTTCTGATAATCTAGTCTCGGCCACACTTTATGTTTATGTAAATCAGGCCAGTAGCTATACCATCAGCGCCCATCGAATAACCGCCGATTGGGATGAAATGACGGTGACCTGGAACAATTTCGGCGGCAGCTTTGATGCCGCTGTAGAGGGCTCCTTTCTCGCCGACGATACCGCTTATGAGGGAATTGATGTTACCGCTCTTGTCACCGCCTGGCTGGGCGGCACTTATGACAATTTCGGCATCCTCTTGGACCAGGAAGATATGACCAGCCCTTACACGATATTACATAGCCGGGAAGCCGCCTCATTACAGCCCTATTTGGAAGTATGTTATATGGATGGACAGGATGTTGTCTGCGAGCAATTGCAGGCCACTGCTGACGCCTATATAGTCGAGACTTATCCGGATGAGAATAGAGGCGATTCACCTGAATTGGATATCGGCTGGTATGGCTGGTTTAATGCAACTGATCTCGAAAAGCAGGCCCTGGTTCGCTTTGAATTCCCCGAGATACCGGAACCGGCCGCTCTGGGCGATACCGTCTGGATTGACAGTAATCAGAATGGCGTCCAGGATGCCGATGAGCCGGGCTTCCCGGATGTTGTGGTCAACCTGTACGACTGTGATGATAACCTGGTGGCAACCACGATGACCGACGCTGATGGTTTTTACTTCTTCTACAATCTGATGCCGGGCGACTATTATGTCGAATTTATTAAGCCGGAAGGTTATGCATTCACGATGCAGGATCAGGGTACCAATGATTCGGTTGACAGCGATGCCGACCCGACCACCGGTATGACCATCTGCGCCACTCTGGAATCCGGTGAAGTTGATCCGACCTGGGATGCCGGCCTGTACCGTGTCCCGCAGGAAGGCTGCACGTTGACCATCGGCTTCTGGAAAACGCACGCCGGCTTTGGCCCGCAGGATAACGTTATTTCACCGTTGCTGCCCATTACTCTGGGTGACGGCACCGGTAAGAGTTTGGTCGTGACCGATTCGGCCGTGGCTCATGATATTCTTGTCATGAAAACTTATGGCGATCCATCCAACGGTATCACCAAGCTTTACGCTCAGTTGCTTGGCGCGAAACTCAACATCGCCTCGAGCGCTGATGACGCCGATATTGATATGGCACTTACGCAGGCCGATGAATTCCTGGCCGAATATGACTGGATGGATTGGGACACTCTTTCCAAGAGAGATCAACATCTGGCTCTCAAACTGATGAGCAAGTTTGATGATTATAACAACGGCCTTATCGGCCCCGGCCATTGCGACTGAGATTTTAGTATCTGAACTAAAAAATCCGCCGAAACATCGGCGGATTTTTTTATTGTTTTGAAATATGCTTATTTAATTTTTTTTTGTACTAACGGCCTCGAATACGATAATCGCTGGATGATTTCGAAACCGGCTTCCTCGAATATTTTCAACGGACCGGTATAAGCAAATGCGGCGGGAAGCTGCTTGCCGTCTTTTGTCAGCGGCACCGGATAAGCCTCGACTATTTTGACTTTTCGTTTTTTCATAAATTTCAACGCCGCCCCCAATATTTCGCGCGCCAGGCCGGTTCGCCGATATTTTTTATCGATGAAAAAGCAGTTTAATGACCAGACATTTGCGATGTCATCCCGCCGATAAGCTTTCATTCGTTCCGTGCGCGGAAAATCAGTCCTCGGTCCATAAGAGCACCATCCAACCGGCTTATCGCCATCGTACGCCAAAAGACCGGTCACCATATTGTTTTTGAACAAATACTTCATCGTCCGTTTGGCTCTGGCGCCTTTGGTCGCCTCCCATAAGATGCCACCCTGAGGAATCCGCCACGATTGACACCAGCAGCCGCCGCAGGCACCATTTTCGCCAAATAACTTTTCGAAATCGCCCCACAATTCCGATGTCACTTCTTTGAATTTATAATGAGTCATAATTCCTTCAATAAAAGCTGAATATCGTCTTTGCGAGCCCTGAACCCGATTTATCGGGAGAAGGGCGTGGCAATCTTATCGAACCGAATCGAGAGAATGTCGCGTCGTACCACGCTCTATAACGTTTTATATTCATATCGACCGGACCGGCATCTCCGAGGGATCATCTATCAATATATTCTCTTTTATCGAAAACGCTTCGGCAAAATTCACGCCGACCATCTGACCATAATAGCGAGCGGTCACCGCCATATATTCAAAAATATCCACGCCCGGCTTGAATATCTCCTTCGATTGCGGGGTCCCGTCGAATTGCGACTTGTATGCCCCCACTGATTCCAGTTTGCGCTGAAATTGACCTGAGACATCGACAAAAAACGAATGTCTTACATCACGAAACGACGAACTATAAATAATTTTCCGCGGCCGGTGCCGCTCGCCGCCGATATCGAGTTTTGCCAAACCGGCCAGATAACAGGCATCATAGCCCAGCAGACTCGCCGAGAGATGGTCCGGATGCCGCTGCCGCGAGAACGGAAGTATTACCAGCATCGGTTTTGATTGTCGAATAATTCTGGCTATTTTGATTTTATTTTCGCGGCTGACCTCCACATTGGCGTCCGGCAGACCGAGATTATCCCGCCACGCCAAACCCATCAGATCGGCGGCAATCGTCGCTTCCCGCTCGCGGTCCCGGGCCGTACCTTTGGTTCCCATCTCGCCCTGCGTGAGATCCAGCACGCCGACCTTTTTGCCTTTATCGGTCAATTTTATAATCGTCCCGCCGCAGGTAATTTCGATATCATCACGATGCGCCGCGATTGCCAGAACATCGAGTTTTGGGATATTTTTATCCATTCAATATCTCTTCATAGTACTTCTCGTACTGGGTAACGATTTTTCCAGCATTAAAGCGTTCATACGCTGTTTCATGAGCGCTTTTTTTAAACTGCGCCAATTTTTTTTTGTCGGAAAGAAGCTCCACTCCCGCCCGCGCCATCGATTCAGTGTCGCCTACCGGGAATAGAAATCCATTGACATTATCATCGATTAATTCGACCAAACCGGTCTCGAGCGTCCCGATCACCGGTATTCCGCAGGCCAGCGCCTCCAGAGCGGCGAGGCCGAATGATTCTTCCTCGGAAGGAAGCAGGAAGAGATCCGTCAAAGGCAGGATTTCTTCGACCCGACCCTCATTACCCAAAAATGTAACCCGACCATTCAGATTTTTCTTGCTGACATGCCTGCGGGCAAGAACCGTATCGGGCCCTTCGCCGACCAGTAACAGCCGCGACGGCAATATGTCGGCGATACGACTGAAAATATCAATCACGTCGAGGGTTCTTTTGACCGGCCGAAAATTCGAAATATGAGCAATGACAAACTCATCATCGGCGGCAAAATTTCTCCTCTTGCAGCTCGTAACCGCATCGGGTCGGAAGCGTTCACTGTCGAAGAAATTATGTATCACCCGGATTTCTTTTTCGAGCTTGAAAGTTGCCTTGGTTTCGTCGGCCAGGTATGCCGATACGGCCGTTACCCCGTCGGAGGCGTTAATCGAAAATTGAGTAATATCGAAAAAAGACGGGTCCGAACCGACCAGAGTAATATCGGTTCCGTGCAAAGTCGTGATAATTTTCGGGAGTCGGCAGGTGATTAATTGCTTGGCTAAAAAAGCCGACGTGGCATGCGGGATAGCATAGTGCACATGCAAGATCTCAAGATTGTACTGGCAGGCGACATCAGCCATCTTTGCCGCCAGCGTTAGCGCATACGGCGGATGCTTGAACAGCGGGTAGGCCGTCGTTTCGACCCCGTGAAAAAACAAATTCTCCTGGTAGCGGTCGAGGCGAAAGGGGATGGCGTAACTTATAAAATGAACCTGATGGCCTCGTGCGGCAAGCTGCTGTCCCAACTCGGTGGCGACTATCCCCGAGCCGCCCGGGACAGGATAACATGTTATGCCGATGTTCATATTTATTCGACGAATTTGGAGAGCGGGATGATTTGATGCTCGACCGTACTTACTTCCAGACTCCGTGCGATAAAGCCAACCACATTAAAGCCGTACTTAGCAATGAAATAATTTATATTAAGCGATCTTTCCTGAAGATTCTTATTAGGGTACAACATCTCGTTGAGTTTATAAATCTGATTTCGAACCGTCTGCATCCTCTTCTTATGCTGGCTGAAAATCTTCTTTTCGAAATTATTCAACGCAAAGTCTATTTTACCATACGTCTGTTTCGCATTCGGTTCAAGATTTTCATCATAGGCAATCATCTCTTTTTCAAAACGGGCGTACTCTTCTTCCATTGTTTTGCGGAAAGACCTGATTATATTATCAATCTCTTTGGGAAATGATTCCGCCGCAATCCGATTGATCAGCTGCTCAATATCCCCGGTCAAGTCTTCTATGTTGAAATTATACTTTCTGAATAGCTCCTCGGGCTTTTTTTCGACAATCGTCGCACTGGCCCTGGGAAAATAACAGGGCTGGGTCAAGTCAAAAAGCCTGAATAACTTCCCGATCTGACTGAAATATGCAATCTCGGAAGGTCCTCCCGTCTGCGCCACTACCGGAAATAAATATGACTGCCACAGCGGGCGTGTAAGAACATCGGGCGAAAATTTCTCCGGATTTCTGTCGATCAAATCCAGCATACCCGGGAGACCGAGCCTCTTATCGCCGACATGAAAGGATTCATCAAGAAAATGAATAGCCAGCCGTCCCGGATCATGAAAAAACATATGCACTGCCGATGGCTTCTTTTCCACTTGAATATGATAACCATCTTCTTTAAGAAAGCGGTTAGTCTCGTCCAAAATCTGTTTAAGGCGAAAATGGCTTTCGATCAGACGCTTGAAAAAATCCTTGGAATGGAACTTTATATCCTTATCGCTGGGGCAGAAAAACACCAGTCCGCAATCCGGCAGAATATCGGTCATGTATTCGGCAAAAGCGGCGGCCATACATTTTTCGAATGTATAGGCCGCAAATATACGCTTAAGCAGTTCATCCGAGAAATCGGTGCCACCAAAGGCACTCTCGGTCTGCCGCTTAAGATCTGAAAATTCCTCCTCACCATTCAAGCAGATCTCCGCAATTGGCACATGGACATCATCAGGATGTTCATATCCGATTTTAACCAATTCCCCTTCTTGATTTACATAATATGTATGATTTATCTCGGCGAAATCATGATCATCAGAGGCCATCCAGAAAACAGGTATTACCGGACGCGACAACTGCTTTTCAAGCAGGCGTGCCCGTTTGACAATATCGACCGCCTTGTAAAGCGTAAACAACGGTCCCCCGAAAAGCCCGGCCTGCTGGCCGGCAAAAATACACAGGGCATCCATCTGTCGCAATCCTTCGACCGCACCCAGCGCCTTCGGCTTGGCGCCGAATTCCCTATTCTGCCTGAGCAGAATATCGCAGAGAATCTCACGATCGATTTTGGGCGGACCAAGTCGATCAGCCACATCGGAGGGCTTGCTTGAAAAAATGTACCTTTTTATAGGCGCTTCTTTATTCAAAAAATCAGAATAAAGCCTGGAAAATTGTCGATTATTCATCGAGCTTACTGCCGGTTCAACTGCTTTCATTATTATCTCTTATCGGTCGAATTGTCTCTCGCCTGATTAAAAATGCAATAATATCGTCAATTACTGTATATACGACCGGAACCACCACCAACGTCAATAAAGTTGAGCTAATCAATCCTCCAATAACCGCCCGGCCCATCGGCGACCGAAATTCGGCGCCGGGTCCTATTCCCAGCGCCAATGGAAGCATCCCGAAAATCATCGCAAAAGTGGTCATCAAAATCGGACGTAGCCTGATCGGTCCGGCAATCAGTATCGCTTCCCGTCTCTCCACACCTCTATACCGATTTTGTTTGATAAAGTCAATCAACAATATTGCGTTTTTGGTCACGAGACCCATCAGAAGGATAATTCCAATCAGCGAAATAATCGACATTGAACTTCCGAAAACCAGTAAGGCCAGAATCGCCCCGACCAGCGAAAGCGGTAGCGAAAACATAATCGAAAACGGATCAAAAAACGATTCAAATTGCGAGGCCAGAAGAAGATAAATAAATATCACGGCCAGAAAAAGCGCCACAAAAATGTTTTGGAACGATTCGGCCATTATTTCGCCCTGGCCGGAGATATTTATATAATATCCGGGCGGTAAGCCTATCGCACTTGCCTTTTGCATTATTTCATTTACAATCGTGCCGCTGAAAGCGCCGGTGGCAACATTACAGCCGACCTTTCCCTCTCGCAATCTGTCATAGCGATTGTACTGGCCGATGGCAGCCGTCTTATTAATATCGGCCACGTGCGATAGCGGTACCAAAAATTTCCGCAGTCCCGCAATATCCTTATTGCTGGCAATTAGCAATCGACCGACATCCGCCGCCGACGTCCGCGATGACTCCTTCAGACGGATACGAACATCATACTCCTCATCTCCCTCTTTATACCTTGTCACCACCTCGCCGTCAACGAAGCCTCTTACGGTCGAGGCAATCGAGTAGACATTAAGCGCCAGATCATTGGCCTTTTCTCGATCGATTCTTATTCTAAGTTCTGGTTTACCCTCTTCAAGGGTGTTGCTGATATCTACCGTTCCGGGCGTTTTCTCGAAAATATCCTGAACCTTGTGCGTCAGTTCACTAACAATGTCAAGCTCTGTACCTCGAATCGAAATCTCTACTGGTTTGCCCCCCCCGGTATGGCTTTCTTCGGTGCTTACGGAATACTCAATGCCGGGAACAGCTGAAATCAAATTGCGGACCGAATCAACCAGGAGAAACGCTGATATATCTCGTGAATCGCGATCGACCAGTTTGACAAAAATCCGTCCATTGTTGACCGGATTCTGACCGGAGCCGATCGTCGTGAAAATCAATTTAACTTCCTTAAGTTGCCATAAAATGTTTTCGACCTGAGCCATGCGTTCGGAGGTTGTCTGAAGGTCGGTTCCCGGAGGCGTATCGATGCTGATTCTTATTTCGCCGCGATCGGTGGCCGGTATAAACTCACTGCCCACAAATTGACCGAGGAAAATCGCCAGTATGAATGCTACTGTGGCCAGACTCAGGACTATCAATCGATGGTCCAAAGACCAGCCGAGGATCCTCCGGTACCATACATTCACTTTATTGAAAAATACGTTCCAGGGTCTGATAATTTTTAAAATGCGGCGATAAAATTTCCAGGCGATTCTGAACAGGAGGACTTTTGGAGGTTGCAAGTCGTCGCCTTCTTTTTTCAAAAACCGCGAGGACAACATCGGTGTCAACGAAAAAGCGACAAACAGCGATACACTTACGGCAAAGGCGACCGTCATACCGAACTGATAGAAAAAACGCCCGACAATTCCACCCATGAACGCAACCGGAAGAAAAACGACCACGATTGAAAAAGTCGTCGCCATAACGGCCAGACCGATTTCTTTGGTGGCTTCGAATGCCGCTTTCATCGCGGGTTTACCCTGATCCAGATGTCGGAAAATATTTTCGATTACAACAATGGCATCATCGATCAACAATCCCACCGCCAGAGACAGGCCCATCAGCGACATCATATTCAGGGTAAAGCCCAGGATTCTCATAAAAGTAAAGGTGGCGATAATCGAGGTCGGAATGGCTACGGCCGAAACAATCGTCGAACGTATGTCGGCCAAAAAGAGAAAAATCACAAGGATCGCTAAAAGTCCGCCATAAATAATATTGGTTAAGATCTCATGGATCGAGTTCTCGATAAATAACGAATTATCAAGAACAACATTGATGTTTACATCGGGGGGCAGCTCTTCCTGCAAGCTGGCGATTTCGGCCTTAACGGCCTCCGCAATCTTGACTGTGTTGGCACCCGACTGCCGCGAGATATCAAGCGTTACTGAGGGTTCACCATTGACTCTTGCCAGCGAGCGTTGTTCCTCGACACCATCCACAATGGTCGCTATATCACGAAGATATACCGGCTGACCTTCGGGATTATCAATGGCGAGATTATTAAACTGTTTGACTGTAGTCAGCTTGCCCATCGTCCGTACCAGATATTCGACCCCGCGTTCGTCTATACGTCCACCCGGGATTTCCAGATTGGCCGACTGTAGAGCTGTCTTGACCTTATCGATAGAAATCTGATAAGATTCCATCTTATCGATATCAAGAAAAACATCAATCTCGCGTTCAAACCCCCCGACCAGCGTCACCGAACCGACACCCGGGAGCGATTCGAGGCGTTTTTTAACTTTATCCTTTGTAAACGTGGTAATTTCCCGGAGCGGTCGTTTTCCCGACACGGTTAGTGAAATAATCGGTGCGCTCTGCGGATCATAACGGGCTATTACCGGCTCTTCGATATCATCGGGAAGGTCGCCTCTGATAGACGAGACCTTTTCGCGAACCTCCTGAGCGGCAACCTGACCGTCCTTTTCAAGAATAAATTCGGCGAAAACAAGAGAGTATCCCTCCTGTGAACTCGAAGTTATATGCTTTATGCCTTCAATCGGATTGATGGCGTCTTCAATCTTTTTTGTTACTTCGGTTTCGACCGCTTCCGCACCGGCCCCCGGATAAATTGTCGAAATAATAACAAAAGGAAAATCCATTTCCGGCATAAGATCGATATTCATCTGGTAAAAAGAAGTGTATCCCAGAACCACCAGAGCCATTATCATCATGACCGTAAAAACCGGGCGGCGTATCGATATATCAGCTAATTTCAAAGTTTACTTCCCCCACGCTGCCGAATGATCTTCCAACTCGGTCAAATTGACCTTACTCCCATCGTCAAGATATTCCTGCCCGACCGTTACCAGGGTGTCACCTCGATTCAGCCCGCTTAAGACTTGTACCGAACCATCGAATTCGACACCGAGCGACACTTCCCGCGCCGTTACCGAATCACCGGCGACGATGAAAACATAGTTTTTATTATCTCTTATAACGACCGTGTTACGCGGCGCAATAATAATATCCTTAAACTTTTCCACAATGATCTCAGCCCGGGCAAACATCCCCGGCATGAATTTATTCGCCGAATTATTAATTTCGATTTCGACCTGGAATGTCCTCGTTGCCGGATCGGCTGAACTGGCCGCCGTAATTACCCGCCCGTTGCCGACAAGTCTGGTAGACGACTCGACGATGACCTGAACGGCATCACCTTCATTGAAATAACCGATATCGGACGCACTCACGCCGAATTTCATTCGCAGTTTGTCTATCGCCGCGACTGTGGCAACTTGCTGGCCGGGATAAAGATAATCGCCGGCGGATACTTTGACTGACGTAACCGTTCCGTCAATCGGTGTCCTGATATCGACCAGCTTGTGAGCGGCATCATAATTGGCGCGGGCAACTTCATAATCTGTTTTGGCTCCATCATACTGCATCTCGGATATTGCCCCCTGACTGAAAAGGCGATCCATCTTTTTGAAGTTTTTCTCCGCATTCTGATATACCGAATAAGCCTGAACATAATTGGAGGTCGGTCCGGTACGATCCAGACGGATAATTACATCGTTGGCCTTCACGCGACTGCCTTCGCTGACCATAATTTTTTCAACCGCCTCAGCGATTTTGGTATTTATTACCGCCTGCTTCTCGCCCTCAAGAGTACCCGTGAAACTTTTCGTAAGATTTTTTGAGCTTGCCTTAACCAGCATCCCTTTTACTGAAATTGCTTTTTCAGCATTTTGAGCACCTTCCTGATCTCCCCCGGCGCATCCGAAAACAAATATCATCATCATTAAGATAATCAGAATCCCTGATATCGTCGCTTTTGTCGAAATCATGTAATGCCTCTCTACTTAACATCAAATTTGGCGGCCTTCCTTAAGGCCGATTTTGCCAGCCGAAAATCATATATCGCTTTCGAAAGATTATTTCGTGCGTCGGTTAAGGCGGTCTGCGCCGACAGTACCTCCAATTGCGTGCCGACACCCGATTCATATCTCAAATTCGCAATCCGCAACCCTTCTTCCGCCTGCTCAATCGTCTCCTTTTGTGATTCCATCTCCCGTCGCGCCATCATAAGATTATCGTAGGCCTGCTCCACCTCCAGACGGATATCATCGCTCGCCTGCTCCTCAGCCAGTAATGCCTGGTAATAATCGGTTTTTGCTTTTCGGACTTCGCCAATCGTACGACCGCCGTCGAAAATCGGGATATTCAGAAGCACCGAGGCCGACCAGCTTTTACTCGTCTCTCTTCCCTGTATTTTGAAATCATTGGAATACGCGCTTAAACTATAAGCCGTACTTAGACTTATATTGGGATATATCCAGTTGCCTCTGGCAATGCGTACCGCTTTTTGGTACCCTTCCTTTTGAAGCCGAGCCTGTTTGATTTCCGGGCGATTATTCAAGGCCAGTCCTACCAATGAATCAAGCGACGGCATATCGGTAATGGTCGTGTCGGAATAATCGGAGACCAGTGTGATTTCTTCATCCAGGGCAATACCCAAAAAGGATTTCAATTTTTTGCGCGTTAGACTGACCTGTGATTCAGCGGCAATAAGTTTTGGCTCCAGGTTGAGTTTCTCAACACGGGCGCGAAGCAATTCATATTCGGATACCATTCCCTGGTTGAAATATTTTTCGACAACGTCGAGATTATACGAAAGCTGTTCTTCGGCGCTTTTCAAAACATCAAGATTCGACCCGGCCAGAATAGCCTGATAAAACATTGATTCGGCGCCGAAGACGATTTCGTCCTCAACTTCATTGACTTTTTCCCTGGTATATTTTTCATAAATTTTGGCAATGCTGTATGCCGAACCGACTTTCCCACCCGAATAAAGAGGCTGAATAATCGAAAGAGATAAGTTGAAGTCATTATTATTGAGACCGGGAAAATTAAAAGAGACATCTCCGCCGCCAAAATCGCTGGGGAATATCTGCGGAGTGGTCAGGTTTCGTGTGTAACGACCATCAATACTGATCTGCGGTAAGGCGCTGGAGCGGGCGGAGATAATCTCACCGCGAGAACGATCCAGTTCTTTTTTAGCCGTTTGGAATTGTCGATTATTTTCCAACGCCAGCCGGCGTACCTTTTCGAGCGTCAGGACCGTCTCGGCATTCAGAAGCGCCGAAAAACAAAATCCCGAAAAGAAAAATATTAATACTTTTTTCAGCATATTTTTTCCAATTCAATCCTATCTTTTCGCAAATAAAGCTTTGCAATCAAAACCACCTGGTCGGACAATTTGTTCAAATCAACTTTGCAATGACCGAGTTTATATCTTAAAATAATGCCGTCGAAAATCGCGTGAAGCAGCGTAAAAAGCGACTCGCATTCCTTCTTCTTCAGTTGACTGTGTAGATTCAAAAAATTAACGATTTTATCCCGCATCTCGCTGTGCGTCTCGACAAAATAATTTCTTAATCGCGGGATCTTATGGACCTGCTCCCAAAACTCCGCGGTCGCATATTTCTCTTTCCTGATGAATTCAAAGCCGGATCGAATAGTCTTTTCCAGCATAATTTCCGGATCCGTCTCAGTTTTAAGGTGTTGCAAAATCGCTTTAGTACTTCTTTCGCTGATATTTTTAAAAACCGCGAAGAATATACCTTCCTTGCTTTTAAAATGAAAATAAAGCGCCCCTTTGGTCAAACCGGCTGCCCGCGCAATTTCTTCGGTCGTGGCGTTGGCATAACCTTTTTTGGCAAAAATTCTGGCCGCCGCTTTAATAAGTTGTGCTCGTCTTTTTTCCGCCGGCTGCTTGGGGCTTTGTTTCATTCTCTCAATCCTGCCTATATACTAAACGGTAGGTATTTATATACCTACCGAAGAGTATATTTACGACATTTTACGCAAAAGTCAAGAAAAGATTTGAATAAGTTAATATATTTCTCATCCCTTTTATTGAATTTCTTACAAACGGCTGGCTGGACAAATTCAGTCCCTCACAACCGGATCCCTATATCCACTTCTTCTTCTTGAAAAAGACAATCATGATAATCATAATCAGGACGAATATCGCCCAGAAAAGAATATAACCATACTTCCAGCCATATTCCGGCATATATTTGAAATTCATCCCCCACAAACCGACCAAAAACGTCGGCGGCATCAGAATAACCGTAAAAATCGTAAGGACTTTGATAATCTGATTGGTTTTGGTCGAGACATTGGAGAAATACACCTCCAGCGCCGTTATCAACGTATCGCGGTGCGATTCGGAAAGCTCTATAATCCTTGTCAGGTGGTCATAAATATCCCGAAAATACAGCGCCGAGCGCTCCGAAATCTGGGGATACTGTCCCCGGCTTATCTGCCCCAGCATTTCTTTCTGGGGCAGAACGATTCTTTTCAGGTGATAAATATCTCGACGCAGCGTAAATATTTTCTTGACCGTTTCCTGATCCGGTTCTTCGAGAACATCTTCCTCGATCTCATCGACCTCCCGGTCGAAAAATTCAAGAATACTGTTATAATTATCGACCATTACGTCGAGCAGCAGATGAAAAAGAAACTCCGAACCGCGTGACATCACCCGATCATCCTTCTTTGCCCGCTGAAACAAATATCTGAATACTCTATGCTCCTCATCGCGCACCGTAACAACGCAGTTCTTTGTCAGGAAAATATGCACTTCCTGCAATTTAATCCCCTCCTCGTAATCGACATAATCGGCGATCGAAAACTCGGCATACAGGTAGTTTTTATAATCATCAATCTTTGAGCGCGGCAGCTCCGAAATGGCGTCCTCTTCCTCGATAACATCCTCGATTGCCAGCGGGTGAAAATGAAAATCGTGCGTTAAAATAAACGACTCACTATCATCCGGGTCGAGCATATCAATCCAGAGAACGGCTTCCGGTTCGGCAAAGAGGGCATCGAAATCGGCAATCCCCCGCATTTCCTGAATCGGCTCATTCGCTTTCCATAAAAGAGATCTAATCATAAACCGTCCTTTTCCACCATAACTTCTTCGGGTTCATCTTCGATATCCACCTGATCCAAAATCTCTTCCTTCTCACCCTCTTCCTTGAATTCCTTTATCGTCATACGTGTCGAACGGAAGAAAAACAACCCGATAATTAAAATAGGAATAAGGTCGCAAAGATGCAACGCCAGGGCGTACATGACGGCATCGGCCTTCATGATTCTAAAGGCCAGAAGTGGCGCCATTACCGCCAGTTCGAAAGTTCCGGCATTGCCGGGCGTGATTGGAATCAATAAAGCCAGAATATTTATTACCATTATGACTACCGCCGTGATAAGTGGAAGCTGAAAGCCGAAGGCTTTAAAGAGGAAGTGGACAACGAGAATCTGAGAACCCCAGGCGCCCAGAGATAAAAAAAACGTTCGGAAAAAATACTGGGTTGATCTAAGAAGCGCGATACCCTTGGTAAAAGACAGCGAGAATTTTTTTAGGGTGATGTAAGTCCCCGGCCACCGACCGCGCAAATGCTGTCGACCGAATGATCCGATTTTTTCCTTAAATGTCAGGAGCAGATACAGCAGGATAAACATCGATCCGGTTGCAATCGCGATGATATAACTGATTGAACGATATTCGACCGGAAACACGAAGGCCATCGATAAAAGCAGAATCATCAACAATAGGGTGATGGCGTCGAAAAGGATTTCCATCACAACCGTAGAGAAAACAAATGTTTTTCTCAATCCGGCGTTTTTCGAGAAAAGTAGAAGTCTCCCCACTTGCCCCGTAAGCGCCGGCATGACAATATTCAGCACCTGCCCGGCGGCGAACAACGGGATGACTTTATGAAAGGGTATTTTTTTTGTTTTCTCGACTATTGTCCGCCAGCGAATTCCCTTCAGCAAAACCATGGTGAATTGCATCAGAATGGCCGGGATGAAATAATAAATATTTACTCGTTCGAATAGTCGTTTAATATCGGTCGCACTTATATCTTTAAGCAGATATAGGAAAATCCCAAGAGCTATGAGTGTTCCCCAAAATTCTTTTTTTTTAAAAATACGCGGCATCTCTGTTCCAAAAATTAAACCGGCTTATGCCGGTCGTCAAAACATAAATAATAGGCCTTTTTAAGTTAGGTGTCAATTAAAAATAGAGGCAGGAATATTGTCAGATTATTTCGATATATTCCTTTTTTATCCATCCTTTTCTTTTATTTTCGAAAATAACCAAATAATAGTCTTCCAGCGATTTCTTGATTTCAAAAGTCAAGCCGTAACCGCCGGTGAACTCGAGGTCACTGTTTTCTGAGGGAGCGCTGTAGACCTTGGCTTCGGCCGTCACAATAACGCCCTCCCGGGTCATATATTCTCTTCGATACTTGTACCCGGCTAAAACGGAAGTCGCCAGCACCAGGATTAGCAAACAGTAAATTGTCAATTTGACATATAGACCGCGATACTGGAAATATACATAACCGACCACGTATAAAATAAAAATGATAAACAGAATCGATGCTATCCAGAACATTAAATTCATGGTAAAAGGCGTGACAATCATATCGAAAAAGGTGGTTATCGGATTGATCTTAACGCCTTCCAGTCTGGTCGGCATAAATTGCCGGGCGAAAGCCAGATTAGCGTTGATGTCGTCATCATTGGGATTCAGTCTCTTGGCGCGCAAATAATAAAGAATCGCATAGCCCAACTCACCCTGTTTGAAGTAGCAATTTCCGATATTATAATAAAGTGAAGACGACTGAAATCCGGCCTCCAAAAGTTTTAAATCATCTTTTAGAGCAAGATCGTATTCCTGATTGTCGAAATAGTCGTTGGCTTGAGCAAACAACGAATCCGCATTTATTTCAGCGGCCTGCGCCGCTGATAATAACAGAAGAATTACAAACCCTGAATTAAATATTTTGAGCAATAGTAATACCCTCCAGCCGTACCAGAATCCGCTCGGCCATTTTCAGTGATAGCCGGATTTGCTCCCGGTCGACGCCTGCCGATGAATACTGTGCGAAATCGGCCCGTTTGAGAAGATCTCCGGTTTCCTTGATAAGTTCTTCTCCGGCGCCGGAAATCGTTATAATTTCAATCATCCGATCGCTGCTGAGGCCGAACGGTGACACATTAAGTTTATCAGCCACATACGAAAACAAGGCCAATCTGATCTCCGAATAAAATTTTTGAGGTTCATCCTGATCAGCCAATTTACGTGCTGCCGCCAGTCGTTTTCGCGCCTTTTTTTTTGCCTGACGCGAACGCGCATATCCGATATCGGTGGCCAATTTCTTTCTTCTTTTCTGGCCTACCAAAATGGTTACCAGAAGCACAAGCGGAATTCCATTTAATATCAGGAAAAAGGGCCTGAAAAGCACTAATTGGGTTCGTATCGCCAGATCACCCGGATCGGTTTTTATATATCGAATATCTTTCGCATTGGGATCAATCACTCGGCCGGCCACGGGGGCTATCGGGATGTCGGCAAATTCGCCTTCTTCGGCTGGTTTGACATTTACAGCAATCGCATTAGTCGATATTGTCTTATAAGTCTTGGACGCCGGGTGAAAATAGTTAAGGGATACGCCCGGTATCGTCAGTTTGCCCGCCCTCTTCGGTATATAAACCTCCTCGAAAACTTTGGTTCCTCCCACGATTCCGTTTACTTTCGAGATTTTTTCGCTTGTTGAAGCCCTGTATACTCGGAAGTCGGTCAGGTCGCCGATTACCGGCTCGGCAACCGTTTTTATATTTCCCATTCCGCTGATTTTATAAGTCACCGTGACCGGTTGGTTAACCTCCACGATTGATTTATCGACCGTCGATAAAATTTTATAATTTCCGACCGACCCGGTATAATTATCCGGCTTATTCTCGGCGGGCAACGGTTTGATATTGATTTTCAAAGGCTTTGAGCGGACCGTCTTATCTTCACCGGCCCCGAAGAAATCATCAAAGACCGAAAACGGGTCATTGCGTCGCTGTCGTCGCTGAATGGGAACGCGAGCGGTGACCATGGCCGAACCAATCGATAGCTCCCCGGCTCGTGTGGGGAACAGAGCCGTATTTATTTCAATTACACGATACCTATTACCATTTACTTCCTGATAATAAGTTTTTTGCGGTTCCAGCATTTCAGCCCAGAAATCGGTCGTTTGCGGCTGTGTGTAATCCGGCTGGGAATATAGCTTGACCGCGCAAAAAAACTTCACGCTCAGAGTCACCTGTTCGTTGACATAGGCCGATTTTTTGTCCAGTTCGGCCGTCAGAAATATATCCCCTCCCCCCTCGACCTCAGACGGTGCCTGCTGCTGGGTTCCCGCCGAGGGCGCCTGACCCGATCCGATTACCTGCAGCGTGACCTCTTTCGATTCATACCTCTTGTGATCATAAACTATTACGGCCGGTTTGATGACAAAGGTGCCTTCGCCCCGGGGTCGCAACTGGTAATTGTATGTTACAGATGATTCCATTTGTCCGTCAACAACGGATATATTTGTCGAGGTCCCCTGCGAATAAACATCAAACATCGACAGATTGGGCAGTTGCGGTTCGGGAAGATTCTGCTTATTTGACTTAATGGTTATCAATAAATAAGCCTGGCCGTCGATATTTATGACTTCCTGGCTTAATGACATTTCAATAGAAACCTCATCGTCGGCGGCCGCTATGAGCGGACAAAGTAGAATAAGTATCAGATAAAGTCTTTTCAACATCTTACCAGTCATCTCCCTGATATGTCCCGCGCGCCTTAAAACGTTCCTGATCTTTCTGAACGTCCCGTTCATCATCCTGAAGCGCGTTTAAAATCCGCTCGGCATCCTCCTTGGTCATCTCATTTTCATTCTGCTGCGCCTGTTGTTGCTGCTCTTCATTCTGCTGCTTTTGATTTTCCTGAGGTTGCTTCTGCTGGTTTTCTTTCTGCTCCTCCTCCTGCTGCTGCTGATCCTTCTGCTGCTGCTGATCCTTCTGTTGCTGTTGCTGCTGTTGTTGCTGCTTCTCGGGTTTCATTTGCTCTTTAAGCATTTTGCGGGCCAATTCAAGATTATATTTGGCGTCCAGATCTTCCGGATTCATTTCTAAAGAACTCTGATACGATAAAATCGCCTTCTGGTAATCTCCCATCCGATATTGAACATTACCCAGATTATATTGAGCGTCGGCCGCCTTTTGAATATCTTCGGTTGACAACGAATTCTGGTACTTCTCGACCGCTTCCTCGTATTTCTTATCCTTATAAAGCGCATTACCGATATTGTAATCCAACTCCGGATTTTCAGGACGCTCCACCTCGGCCTGATGATAATAATCAAGCGCCTTTTGATACTCTCCCTCACGATAGGCGTCATTACCCTTGGTCGCCAGGTCGGCAAAATCGTCGGCCTTTACCGCTGATACCGGCAGGAATAAAAGAAAGATTAAAATAATCGGCTTTTTCATTTCCCTGATGTCTCCAATATTATATTTCGTCGCTTTTCCGAGATAAAAAACTCCAGCACGACTAAAATGATAGCCAAAAACAAAGGATATTGGAAGCGGTCTTCGTACTGCATCAATAATTTCCCTTCCAGCTCCTTTTTTTCCATTTTATCAATTTCGTCATATACTTTGTCAAGCTCCATTTCTCCGGCCGATGCCCGATAATATTTGCCGCCCGTATTCAAAGCTATTTTTTGGAGGGTGACCTCATCAAGTTTGGAAACAACAACTTCACCGTTTCTGTCTTTCTTAAAACCGACTCGTGCCCCCTTGCGATCGGTTACTGGTATCGGCTCGCCGACCGGAGAGCCGATCCCGATAGGGAAAATCTTAACACCCTGTTTACGGGCCTCTTCGGAGGCGCCGATCGGGTCCGTATTGTGATCTTCGCCATCGGTCAGCAGAAGCAGCACCTTGTGTTTTCGTTCCTGCCCCTCGAACGCTTTGGTCGCCACTTTAATGGCATCACCGATAGCCGTCCCCTGGCTCGGTATCAAACTGACATCAATGACATCAAGAAACATCTCGACCACCGAATAATCCAATGTAAGCGGACATTGCACAAAGGCTTCACCGGCAAATGCCACCAGACCTATCCGGTCTCCTTTCAATCTCTCGATCAATCCTCTGATTTCCTGCTTGGCCTTTGTAAGTCGGTTCGGCTTCATGTCTTCCGCCAGCATCGAGTTGGAGACATCGACCGCAATGATTAAATCGATACCTTCTCGTTTCATCATTTCCATGTGCGTTCCGCACTGAAGCTGCGAAAGTGTCAAAACGACAAAAAACAGACCTATCAAAATTATCGCCGCCTTGCCGCCCTGCCGGGCAAATGAAATTGACGGTGAATTTTGCATCAGTAGAAACATATCGCCGAAACGAGCCAATATTTTCTTTTTCCGGTTGATTGACCAGAGAAAAAACAGACCCAGGACAAATATCATGGCTATAAGCGCGAAACTTTCCGGCGATGCGAATCTCATATAACTTCTTCTCTTATCTTCTACGGTATTTTCCTGAAAAAAGTATGCCCCAGGAGTATCTCTAGAACCAAAAAACCGAGCCCGAAGTAAACGAAAATAGCGAATAACTCGCGGTATTGCACATATTGGTTGACTTTAATCTCGGTTTTTTCGAGCTGGTCGATTTCGTTGTAGATCTCCTCCAATTCCTCTTTCGATCTGGCGCGGAAGTATTTGCCGCCCGTTTTTTCCGCGATTTTCCGCAAGGTCTCCTCATCGATTTCATTGGGCAAATATACATATCTTTTACCGAAAATCGGGTCATCGACCGGATACATGGCATTACCCGGCTTCCCGACGCCGATCGTATAAATCTTGACACCCATCGTTTTGGCGATTGTCGCCGCCGTCAACGGATCTATCTCCCCGGCGTTATTGACGCCGTCGGTTAAGAGAATAATTACCTTAGATTTCGACGGTGATTCCCGCAACCGATTTATACTATTGGCCAGCGCCATGCCGATAGCGGTACCATCTTTAATCATACCGAACTTGACCTGGTCGAGGAAGTTTAATAACACGCCGTAATCGAGAGTCAGCGGGCACTGCGTAAAAGATGACGCCGAAAATACAACCAGGCCGATTCTGTCACTGGTGCGCTTGTTAACGAATTTTTTTATTTCTTCCTTGGCTACATACAGACGATTATACGGCTTAAAATCCTCGGCCTTCATGGAGCCGGATACGTCAAGCGCCAGCATGATATCGACTGTCTCGGCCGATACTTCGCGGTTTTCCGTCCCGGCCTGGGGCCGGGCAAATGCGACAATAAAAAACGCGATAGCCAGAATTCGCAAGATAATCAGTAGAAATCGAAATCGCTGCCGACCGCTGCGGGCGGAACGCCGAACGATTTTTAAATCGCTGTATTTCACCGTGGCCGACTGAAGACGTCTTTTCTTTATATAAAAATAAAGCATAAGAACGATCAATACCGCCGCGATGATAAATATGACGATCGCCGGCAGAGCGTATTCATGATCGAATAGCGTAATATGAAAACCGGCAAACCTAAACACTGACGCCTCCCGAGCTTCCCGCCATCGCGGACGCGGCCGGAACCGCCATACGGCTCAATTCAATCTGACGAATGTGATCGATCATGCTCACCGCTTCATCAAAATCATTATTGACTTTTTCCAACTCCGGAACAAGTTTCGCGAATTTAACCAAATCAGCAAACTCCAGAAACTGCTTCAACCTGTTATACAATTGTTCTTCGATATCTTTTTGGATAACCGCCGTAAGAAATTCATAAGTCGTCATGTCCAGCACCGGTATATCATATATTCGCTGCAAAAAGGCGCGGATTATTTCACTTAATTCGATATAGTACAGTTTGAAATCGCCCGATGCCCGATAATTTTTCTCTTTCAACATCGCCAGTCTCTCCGAGGCAATTTCCCAGGGCGGTCTGAGATCGACCGGCTCGACCGGTTTTCGTTTGCCACGTCGAATCTTCCACCACACCAGCACTGCGATAATAACAATTAGAAGCAGGGCCCCGGCGAAATAGTACCACAGCGGAATTTTCGGTTTAAACTCGATCGGAGCTTTTAAGTCCCGGATATCGGCCGTGTCGGCATCCTCCGCCAGAAGCGACTTAACTCGAATCGGAACCGGCTCGGAGATCAAAATCTTTTTTGTGCTATCCGGAAGCATATACTCGATCGGAATAGGCGGAATTATGTAATCCCCGGTCGTAAAAGTCGTCAATGTAAACCGGCTTTGGATTTTAATTCGGCCGTCCTTCAAATGCATCTCCTCGTCCGTCTGATAGTCCTTGACGTCAAACGCCCCGAGATTGGCCCCGATTGGCGGAGGCGTCAGGACAATATCCGAATCATGAATAATCGTCAGGCGGTAGTTAATCAAATCACCGATATAAATCTCGGCTTTATCGACCGCTGACTCGATCTCGATTCCCGGCGCCGATTTCACGGTATCAATTGTCTTAGACGTATCCTGTGACCATCCGACGGCGGGAAGCAGTAATAGCACAATTAATGATATGTATAAATATTTTTTCATTTTCTTTTATAAATCGTTACCACGTCGGAACTATAAACGCTGTCATAATTACTTTCCAAAGCGGACGCATAATATTCCGGCGGTTTATAAAGTGTTACAACCAGGTCCGGTGTTCTCTTTTCAATCCCGTCCTTCAAATAAGGAGCGTCACACAATTTATAATTCATATACTCATCATGTTTCAAAGGCAATTTAAACTCCGAGCCGATAATTTCAGTATATCGCAGCGGTCTTTGCTTCGTCAGAAAAGTATAACCGGGCCATTCCGATAATACGATACCGTCTTCACCCGCCAGTTGCAGCATCTGATGACTGATTTTTTTCATTTCCGATATGACATATCGTCTATCATCCTTTCTGACGCCATAAATAAATATTACAGTGTAAGGTACAAGCGACAGCAGATAAATTGCCGTCACTCCATACGTAATCGATTTTCTCGCAACCGGCCCGAAATATTGCTCGAAAACCGACAAAATATATTTAAGGTTCATCGCGATGATAATAATCGCAAATGGAAGATACTGGTTTATATACTGACGGGACATCGGATGCGGCAGAAGATAAACACCTCCTATAAAAACCAGATTCATCAAAGCCATCCCTTCCGGCCGTGTTAGAGTACTTTTGATCGAACCGAGAATATCGCGTTTCAGCATAATTCCAATCGAAATAACGGATAGTATAAAAATTATCAGCAAATGGGGATCTATCACCGCTCGGCCAAAAGTAATCAGACGATTTAAAATAACAAATTCCAGACTCTGATTTACTTCACGATTTAACTGGAAAAAGATATTACCCGCCCAGAAAAGTTCCGGTGACCGGAGAATAGCCAGAAATGTAGGAACTGCAAATGGGATCATGGAAATAATAAATACTGACAGATTTTTTAGCCATTTGTCTTTAGATAAGTACAGTACCGATAATAAATATAAGGGAAGAAGGACAATAAAGACCGAGCGGAAATTTATAAGAGCCGATAAAAACAAACCGGTTAGAATTAGATATAATAATCGCCGCTTTTCATAGTACAACAACCAAAAGAATAAAGTGCCGAGCGATAAGAAATTGCAGAAGGGAAGCGCCTTAAAAGTCGCATGCCAGACAATTATCATACCGGAGAAAACATACATAGCCAGGGCTATAATCGTTGTTTTATGATCACGAGTAGTCTTGAGAACAATAAGTGCCAGTAAAACAGCCGACAAAAATCCGGCTAGAGCGGCGAAACCCCTGAGAAGAAAAAATGATTCCCACCCGCCGCCGGCAAAGGGAGCGAAAACAACCGGTAGCATTATCATCTGGGGGAAGAAAAAATCAGTATAGACGGACATACCATGTTTTACCATCCTCGCCGCGTTCATATAAAACCCTTCGTCGGCATCCGCCAATCGCGTAAAAACAAATAGAAACAAAACGGCCAAATGCACTATCAATAACAAGGTGATTGTATATTCGTACTTTTTCATCTTAACTACTTAACATTCTCATCAAAAATCTGCACTTTTTCGACCGCTGCCAGTTTGCCGACATACTCGGAAAAGGCCTGCTGGGCTTTCTCCTGCTGATAGTCATATAAAACCTGCGATTTTACATCGTCGTACGACTTATCACCGTACTTCTCACCTTTATTGGCCAGATAATAATTCCGAACATCGGAAGTGTCGATATTCACTTCCGGCATAACCTTATTCATTATGTACTTCTGCACCATCAACTGCTTTTCCAAATCCTTCTTCTCTTTGATTATATCCGGGTCGTTTTCATAACCTTCGCGCACCGCCGCCCTGTACATTAATTCCCGACCGACATATTGCTTCAGAAATTCTCGCTTTCCTTCGGTACTCAAATACTGTTTTTGCGCCTCGGTCGGAAGCTTCTGGATGGCATCATCCAGCTCGGAAAGAAAAATCGGTACTTCCCCGATCCTGGCCACCGTGGTTTCACCCTTATGAGCGGCATAGACGGAATCAATATCGACCGCCTTATTCAACTCCCGTTTGGCGTCGACCATCCGCCCCATTTTCTCCAGCGATGCGATAAGATTTTTCCCCGCCTCATCATAAAAACTCCCCTCCGGATTCAGCGAACGGGCCACCACATAATGAGAGGCCGCCTGCTCATAATCGAAAAGATCATTAAAATATATTTTGCCTATAAGATAATTTATATTCGCGCGCGTCTCGATATCGACATCGGGATCGTCCAGAATCCTTTCGTACTGGGCGACCGCCGCCCCGTAAAGATTATTATCGCTCAATTCACCGGCCAGTTTCTTTTCTAATTCATAATGGCCGTTGTTTGCTTTCCCGGACGGCATAAATATCAAATAAAGCACTAATATTAAAGTTACGGCCGAAATAATCAGGCTAAATGTCGAAATAAAAAATTTCCCGTTTGCCATTTTTCCATCCATTGCCTAATGTCGTTTGCCGCGCAGCTTGAAGAAATTAATCAGCGGCACAATGTACGATTGATTGGTTATGATCTGGATAAAATCCAGGTTTATCAATTTAAGCGATCTTTTCAAACCGAGGCTGTCCGCTTCCGCCTGCCGGGCGAAATCCTCGCGGAAACCGGATGACGACGTATCGATAAGCAATGTTTCGCCCGTTTCGGCATCCTCCAGCTCGATCAGACCGACGTTTTCGAATTTAATTTCACGCGGATCGGAAATCTTTATCGCGATTACATCATGCTTGTTATTGGCAATCTGTAGCGGTTTTAAATAATCTTCCGATAAAAAGTCAGACACCAGAAACACGACTGATTTTTTCTTGATGACCCGATTAAAATATTCCAGAGCGCCGCTTATATCGGTCTGGGTCCCCTCCGGTTTAAAATAAAGAACCTCTCGAATAAGCCTCAAAACATGCGCTTTGCCCTTCTTAGGTGGAACGAATTTTTCGATTTTATCGGTGAAAATAACCATCCCCACTTTATCATTATTCTTAATCGCCGAAAAAGCCAGCACCGCACACAATTCGGCGGCGGCGTCCGCCTTAAAACGTTCTTTGGTCCCGAATGTCCCGGATGATGAGGCATCGACCAGAAAAATCACCGAAAGTTCGCGTTCTTCACGGAATTTCTTGACATGCGGATATCCCGTTCGCGCGGTCACATTCCAGTCAATCAGACGAATATCATCACCTGGTTCGTACTGGCGAACTTCCTCGAACTCCATCCCCTGTCCCTTAAACGTGGAATGGTATTCCCCTGAGAAGAGATCATTAACCAGACGTTTGGTCCGGATTTCAATCCGTCGAATCTTTTTGAATAGCTCTTTTTGATCCATTGTACTTTTCGCGCTTACGGTACCTCAACCGTATCAAAAATAGTCGCCACGATATCATCCGAAGTTTTTTCTTCGGCTTCGGCTTCGTACGTTACCAAAATACGATGCCTTAAAACATCGGGGCCAATCGCCTTGATATCTTCGGGCGTGATATACCCGCGACCGCGAAGGAAAGCGTGCGCCTTGGCCGCCAGGTTTAAATATATGGTCGCTCTCGGCGAAGCTCCATAGGCAATCAGGTCTTTGAGAGATTCCAGACCGTACTTTTCCGGTTCGCGTGAGGCAAACACCAGATTGAGGATATATTCTTTGACTTTATCGTCGACATAAATACCGGTAACGACTTTTCGCGCATTAATGATATCCTGAGGCGAGATGACCTTGTCGACCTTTATTTCTCCACCAACCGTCATCCGATCCATAATTACCCGCTCTTCGGCCGGTGACGGATAAGTGATTCTTAATTTCAGCATAAAACGGTCGACCTGCGCCTCGGGAAGCGGATACGTTCCTTCCTGCTCGATCGGATTTTGAGTCGCCAATACTAAGAATGGTTCATCCAAAGGGAAAGTCGTCTCACCGATCGTTACCTGCCGCTCCTGCATAGATTCCAGAAGCGCCGACTGCACTTTGGCCGGAGCACGATTGATTTCATCGGCCAGAATGATATTGGAAAATATCGGCCCCTTCTTGACCGAAAATTCCGATTTCTGCGGATTGTAAATCATGGTGCCGACCAGGTCGGCCGGAAGCAGGTCGGGCGTAAACTGTATCCTCTGGAACTTAGTATCAATGGCGTCGGACAGAGTTTTTACGGCCAGCGTTTTGGCCAACCCGGGAACGCCTTCCAGAAGAACATGCCCGTCGGCCAGAATGCCGACCAATAATCTTTCGACCATATATTTCTGACCGACAATTACGGCGCCTATTTGCGTCACCAGTTTTTCGACAAAGACAGCTTCTTTTTCAACAACGGCCTGTATTTGTTCGATATCTTGATTCATTTTGCCTCCGATTTATTACTGACATCTATTTTGCGAAAATAATTCTCCAGTTCACTGATTAGCCGGATTATATCCCCAGGTGACCCGGCCAGCGGCGCGAATTTCTCCGTTTCGGCCTGCGTTAACCAGCCGGTTAATTTTTCTTTCAAGCCAACGGAAATATCCAGTTTTTCCATCTCATCCGAGATCGCCGCGGCCGTCTTTCCGGCGGTACTGAGTTGATATTTTTTCTCGATATAATCGCATTGCAATTTATACAATTTCGTAAAAAAAGTTTTCCGATCCCCCTGCGCACCGTCTTTGATGCTATTCAGTCCTTCCAGAAATGCCTCTTCGGCCGACTTTTATCGCTATTGCAATTATAACGGCACCGGCAATCACGAGTACAGCAAGTATAATTATATATACGGCGCTACCACCCGATTTCTCCGGCGGCGGTAGCGGATTGGCAATAAGAATTTTAAACTGCTGCGTGGTTAACTCGCCCGGAATCGAATCGGGCCAGGCGATATATTTCAAAACAATCGGTTCGATTACACCGGTGCCCGATAAAGTCGGTTTTAGAGTATACTTAAAAGTGCGCCGCGTGATTTCCGTATCGTTTTCTTTATCGCTGGCGATGGTCGAACTGGTGCCGACCACTTTTAATTTCTCGGTTTCGGGTAAAGGCAAAACTTCGAATGAATATTTGCGGATATCGCCCTGCCATTTAAGAACGACCGTCAAACCCAGGCTGTCTTCAAAAGCTATATCGGTTTTATCCAATCCGGCGGAAAGGCTGATTTCTTCACCAAAAACAGGAGCAAGAAAGCATAATAATAGAACCAGACCGAAAAAAAATCTCGAACAGTATGTGGTGTATTTAGTTTTCATATCCAAAAGGTAAAGAAAATAACGGTATATTCATATATGTCAATTCCATTCTATCGTTCAGACCGGCACAATAAAATTTATACATCTCCCCCCAAAATCGGTTTCAATCAATTCTTAATTTTTTCCAATGTAGAAGGCGAGTAAGCCAAACAGCATTAACAACTTAAGAGCCGTCCCGGCGAAGGCGAATCTTGCCGGAGACTTGCTTATCCAAAAATATATATTAATGATGATTATGGGAATATCAACCGGCAAGATGGCTATATACGCATAGGCCGGACGAAACCAATTTTGATAAATCGGAATCAATGTCAGGAAAGTAAGGACTGCATATATGATCGATACAATAATCATTACGGAATTGCTTGATAAAACCGAAATTAATGTTCGGCAATTAGCTTTTATATCCCCTTCAAAATCGGCGATATCCTTGAGAAGTTCACGTCCAAGATGAAAAAGAAATGCAAAAACGGCCGGCACCAACGGGCCGGGCAGGATAAAAACGGCATGTAAATCAACCGCAAGCCCGCCGACAATAAATGTCATCCCTCCCAGTACGGAAATAATCAGATTTCCAAGCAGCACTGTTTTTTTTAAACTGAAGTTATAAACCGCCAGAAGTATAATAGACAAAACGACAATAACTAACACAACCAGGTTTACCGCCGCGGCTGAGATAATAGCCGCGATATCCAGAGCCAGCGACATAATAATGGCCATAAAGGGTGGCAGCTCGCCGCTCGGAAGCGGGCGATTCGGATGATTTATTCTGTCCGACTCGATATCGAGATAATCATTAAGTGCATTTCCTCCGCCGCACACCAGCGCCGCCGCGAGCGAAGCGAAAAAAATCTCCGGCTCTCCGGTACCGCCATTGCTTAGAAAGCCGCCCAGCCAGACACCAACTCCGGCCATGATGCAATTATGCAGCCGAATTAGTTTAATCAGAGATATGATCTTTTGCACGAGACAACGATAAAATCCGTCGAATATTGAGTCAACAATTAAAATGTAATATCATTTCCCTTGATTTTACGATTATATAATACTTAAATTCTAAATATGGACAAACAGAAAATAGATGAAGATATTGGACCAATCAATGATCCATATTTTATCCAATATCTTAAGACGATTCAAAGTATTGACCTTAGCAGCATGCTTGTCAAACATGAAGTTTGGCTGAATTCCCTTGGCAAGGATGGAGAACGGGCCAATCTGGAAAAAACCATAATAAGTACTACAGATTTTTCAAATAAAAACCTCCAAAGCGTAAATTTCAAAGCATCTCTCCTTAGTGATTCAAATTTTTCAAACGCAATCCTCAATGATGCTAATTTCGAATTTGCTGATCTCCGTAATGTTAGAGGATTAACCTATAAACAATTAATGTCCGCCAAAATTAGTTGGAGAACAATGCTGCCTAACGAATTCCGCCACCTTCAGCCAAAACCTCCAAAAGATAAACTCGAAAAAATTCTTAACGCGCATAAAGAGTGGATTGATTCCAAGGGGGAATATGGAAGGAGAGCAAATCTAAATTATACTAATCTATCAGGAAATGATTTCTCCGAGAAGAATTTATCAGAGGCCCTATTAAGAGAAGCGGACCTCAGTAAATCGATTTTAAGGAAAACCATATTTGATTCAGCAAATCTAAATGAATCTATTTTAAAAATGGCCGATTTAAGCTTCGCAAATTTAAACAAAGCAAGCATGAATGGTGCCAAACTAAATTATGCAATTCTTATTGAAAGCGATCTTAATGGAACCTTTCTTAGTCGGGCTGACTTAAGTGATGCCGACTTGAAAAATGCGAAAATGGATCGGATCGATTTAGACTCTGCGAATTTAATGAATACTGCCTTATTTTGGGCCGATCTCCAAGATGCCAATTTAACGGATGTCAAAGGTCTTCTCGGTAGCCAATTAGCCGGAACCAATGTCTCTGGCGCCAAATTGCCAGAGGCGATCGCCAAATTTGATGCGCTCGATCACGCTGATGCAATTACCGCTTTTGCCCGTAAACAATTCGCCATTTTGATGCTATTATGTATTTTTTCATGGTTGACGATTTCCACAACTACTGTAATTAACCTTATAACAAATTCACCATTATCGCCACTTCCTTTTATTGGGGCAAAAGTGCCGATGCGTACTTTTTATCTTTATTCGCCTTTGTTTATCACCGGTCTATATATATATTTTTTAATATATCTTCAAAAATTGTGGGAAACAGTGAACACCCTGCCAGCCTTCTTTCCGGATGGGCGCCCACTCGACAAAAAAGTCAGTCCCTGGCTAATCAACGGAATAATTCGCGCTAATTATGAAAAGTTAAAAACGGACTTACTCGCATTTACGAGAACCCAAAATTTTATATCAAAATTCATTGTCTGGTTTCTGGTGCCTATTACATTGTGCTATTTTTGGATAAAATATCTCGTAAGCCATGACTGGTCAATAATATGTATACATATATTGTGTATAGCATTCGCATCCAGTTTTGGAATAAGATCTTTCGCTATTGCGCGCAAGACAATACGTGGACAAGAAAGAGACGCATTTTATTGGAAAAATATTTTAAAAAACCGGAACGTCTGGAAAACCGTTATTGGTTTCGCCGCGATCTTATTGGCATTTTTCCTTGTATCCTATTATGCGATTAATGGCATTCCACCAGACAGAGGAACCGGTTCCCGAACATGGATTCCAGACATATTGTCCTTCGTTCACTTTAGTCCTTTCGCGAACTTGGCTGACCAGGATATTTCAATAAGGCCTGAAAACTTATACAATGTACCAATGGAAGACATGGAATCGTCCTGGGCCAAAGGTGCCGACCTAAAGGGAAGAGATTTACGGTACGCTGACGCACGAAGGGCCTTCCTGGTGTTCGCGGATTTTCGTAATGCAAACCTCGAAGGAATTGATTTTAGAGGTGCAGACCTTAGGCATGCGGATTTTAGAGGGGCTAACCTAAAAAAGGCCTTATTTAATGGAGCAAAAGGACAGGGGGCCAATTTTGAGAATGCAGATCTTCGTGCGGCCACAATAATTGATTTTTCTGTTGATGATGGTGCTATTAATAAGGCAATAATAGACTCGACATTAATATATTGAATTCCTCCTATGATACCCTAAAACTGATTGGACAATATAATATTTAATCGCGGCTCATTAAAAATCGTACTTTCCCCCCACGAAAGTTCAATATTCAACTGACGGCTGGCCGAGGCCAGTCTGATACCAAGCCCGTAACCGTATTTATAATCATCACGTTTCACGGTTTCGTTTTCGGTGTCGCCGCGATACCATTCAAATCCGGCGATGTCATAGAACGGATAAAGATAATCCGATTCCGAAACAAAAAATCTGAGTTCTGATTTAAACAATAATAATTTCCGCGCGGCAAACTGATCATTGCGGTAACCGCGAAGAGTCCTCGCCCCGCCGAATAAGAACAATTCCGAAAGCGGCAGCGGCTTTTCCGTGCTTTCGATTGTTTTTATATTTAGAAGATGATAATCCGAAACAAACGACAAAACCGGCAGCGATATTTCGCCGGTCAGATCACTACGAGCATCATTGTACACCGACCGGGACAGAGCAGTATCGCCCGAAAGCGGTTTATAATGGCGGCCGGAATAATTCAATCGCCAATCCATCGCAAAATCGGTCGGGGCGGCCCGATGCGCATATATGTTTCCGATTTTAATGGCAAATCCGGCTTCGTACACTTCGAAGGCGCGCGATAGTGTATCGGCCGGTTCGACATTTTTCCAGTTCAGCGACGAATTCAGCGACAATTCCCGCCTGACAAACAGATCATAGGATAAACCAAGCCCGAATTCATAGAATTCTTCACGATAATCACGCGTCTGAATTTTCAATTCGGCGTAATCCGGACCGAGTAGAAAAACCGGCTGGCCGTAAAAAACGCGAAATATAGACTTGAGTCTCTCTCTTCGGTCGACAAACAAGCCGGCCCTCTGGCCGGCGCCGAAGATATTGCGCCCCGACAAATTAAGCATCCATATGAAATAGCCGTTGTCGTCCGGTATATATCCCCCGGCACCTTCGAAATAATACTGCTGCAATTCGGAAAAATGATAGCTTATATCCGCTTTTTCGAGGCCGACTTCGGGAATAATCACGGGCGGGCTTTCAAGTCTGACGAAATCCAGTCGCTCGAAATCAAGAGCCGAATTTTCAATTTTTTGCGGCTCCAGGGTATCCCCCGCCCCAATTGATAAATACCTTTGTAAAAAGCTCGGTCTGGTTTTATTTAATCCTTCCAAATCGACCGATGATATCGTCACCGGTTGCCCCTTCTGAAATTTCAAATAATAATCGACCGTGCTACCTCTTTTTTCCCAGCTGACCGGAACCGCTGAGGCATAATAGAATCCGCGTGACTGGAAATCGGTAATAATCGAATCAAGCACACCATTTATATTTTTTTCCTCGAGCGGCCGGTTTATTTCCACGGTATCATATCGATCCGACTCAAGAATAATTTTCCCGACGGTGTACCTATCCCCGAATTTTATCGACAGTGAAATAATACTATCTTTTTCTCTAAGATTCATATAATTGTCCAGAAATCCTTGATTGAGTAAATAGATTGTAAGCGAATCGGTCAGGTTTGCTGCTTTCTGCTTCTTCGCATAGTTACGCACTCTCTGTTGCAGATCGGATGCACCATCTTTAAATATAATTTTCACCTCGGCACGAAGCCCCGAGACCGATAATAACAGGACTATAATTGTCAGTCTAAAAATTCGCAACCAGCTCTCCCCGGCCGACGATTCTCGGTTTTCTGTCGTCCGAATGACGGCCGTCAAATGATACCGATATTTTCAAATTCTGCTTCAGCTTATAATCGGAACGGAGTGTCCACCGGATACCTCTTTTGCCGTAATGGTCATCCGTCAAGCGGTATGAAACCGTTCCGACCGCTTTCAATTCCTGGAAGTACGGCTCCAGTTTTAATGATGTCTCCCCGCCGTCGGCAAATCTTATTCTCGGTTGTATTACCAACAAAACCATTTTCGAGCGCGAGAAATCAGTATCTTTCGCAAAACGATACGCCAGCGAACCGAAAATCTGGCTGCGCCCGACGGCCGTAGAATTGCTCAGCGTAATTTCGAAGCCATTAATATCTCCCGGCGAGGAAAAGTAACTGTCGCGATGATATTCAAATAGCAATGCCTCCTGGCTCACTCGACTCGCCCGGTACGCTTCATTAAATCTGAGCCGAAACTGCTTCTCGTAACGGCCCGGATTCTGTCCCCCCAATTGACGCTCCTCATAATTGTACGACCCCGCTAAATTTATGAAATAACTTCCGGGGATTTCAATTAATTTTAATTCGCTCGAATAGTACAGTTTCCGATAAAAATACGCTTTTTTTTCATCGGAATAAAACGGCAGAATCCACAGAGCATTCCTGTTTTCACCGGCCAGCAAATCTTCGCTGATATTCGATATAAGTTTCAGATAAATCCCTGCGGGATAATATGTTAGATTGAATGATTTTTCGCCTTTTTTGACCGACGCCTGATCCGAGTGAATCTCTTCGATTTCAATATAATTCCCGTTGATATCCGGAACGTACTGACCGTTTTCATATATAAATTTGCCCTGCCCCGGTTCAACCTCAATGTACCGTACACCCCGCTCATTTCGATTTTCGTCGGATAGCGTATATGAACCGTTTACCGATAAATTATACTCCGTCGGCAGATAGGCCATATTCAGCCGTACCATAAATTGGTCCTCTTTCGTACCAGACTGAGTCAGCCTCTGCCCGACCAAATATAAATCCGTTTTGACTGCCCCGGTTTGAGACTTGACTCCGAAAGCAGCCCGATCTCGTTTTGTACGGCGCTGCCAGGTCGTCACCAATGTATCTTCATAATATTGCTGGAGTTCCACGCTGAATATTCGGTATTTCATGTTGATATCGTAAACCCGCTCGGTCGTTCCGTTAGTCATGATCTGATACTGATTCCAGCGACGATCGAATTTAAACGACGAACTGATCGTCAGTCGATTATGAAATCGATAATCTAAATCCGCCGAGAAGATTCCATCGCGTCCGTCACCTTTCACCCCAGCCGTATCAAGCCGCGCTTTCAGTTGTGTCAGCGACAGAACCGGTAAAAGAGAATTATTTTTGCCCGGATATACGACCACCGTACCATAGTAAGAATTAAATTGCTTTTCATAATCAAGATAACCCGATTTCAGAAATACGTTATATGGTCCGGGAACCGGCAGCGCCGATGTGACCCCGGCCTCCTTTTGATTTCCACTCGGCGATAAATTACCCGGTATCAGGAATCTTCTCGACAAATCAGGCCCATCCCGTCGTTGCCGCGGCTTAAAATTCTTGTCTAAAATTCCCGCCGTAGCCGAGAATCCATATTTATCCGAATAAATCGACGGTGTCTGCCCCGCATTGGCGGCAAAGATGTACTGACCGCCCAGATTGTTGTTATCATTCAATTCCGAAAACAGATTCTTATCATAATCCGACTGTCGAACTGTCATCTTGATTGTACTATTCGCACTCGGATGAACACCGAATTCGCTTTCATAATAATCTTCCCGCGACGGTACCGGTATCCGCACATAAGGAGCATAATCACCTTTGCCCCGGCTAACATACTTGTATATATCGGACCCATTATATATGTAATCACCGTTGCCGAATCCGACCGCACTGAAGCTGACCGAATAATCCCCGAGGCTGTCACCGACATATTCGAAGTACCTTTGACCGAGTGTATCGTACAATTCGATATAATTACCCGATGAATCGGGGACAGCACCGTCGCGCAAATTCAGTTGAACCGAATCACCGATTGTCTGCAAAAGACCGATATCATCGGAACCCAACTGCCCGATTTTGAGCCGATTCTTATCATCGGTCTCTCGTATAAAATCGACTTTAACCCAGGCATTTGAATCGGACGTGCTCAGCCCCGATGTAAATTGATATATTTCCTGCTGATAATCGGTCGTCAACGGTTCGAAATCTATCTCTATTCGCGAGCGGGAATCAATCAGAATCCTCTGGGTGAATGTGACTCCGCCGGCGGGATAATCCATGATATAATCTTTGTCGGCGCCCCGCTGCAACTGCTGCCCGTCAAGCCAGACTTTTTCCGATCCCGGGACGATCGCCGAGGATTGATTATCAATCGTTACCTGATATGGCCCCTGCGTTTTATCGATTCCGGTCATTTTTACCGTCTTAAATCGTCCGCGCGGCTGGGCAAGCAGACCTGATGCGGAGAAATTGCGGCCGTATAAAGCCGCCTGAATGCCGCTGACCTGCTTGACATTGGCCGTACCATAATCAGATTTCTGGATAATTTCCAGATTTCCGACTTCGGAATAAAACTTCCGGGATTGTATTCTCAAATTCAATTTATCCAGCTCACTGATCCGGCTGTTTATAGTCCCGTACTCCGGGTCATAACCCCGATCGGCGACCGACCCGGATATCTCAAGGCCGCGAGATATTTCCCCCTTAATGGTTAAATCCAGCGATTGATTAAACTTCGACACTCCCCCGGTCTGTGTCAGAACCGAAAACTTTTTCGCTCCCTTAATGACTATCTCGGAGGATTTCCTTAATTCCTCGCGATATAATGACTTATCTATCAATGGACGCGGTCGTTGAGTGATTAGACCGCTTTCATTCGGTATAACTCCATAATATTTCTTAAGCCAGGTCGGTAAAGGTGTAAAGTAAACAATCAGCGTATCGGTTGCCTGATAAGATGTATTTATAAAGACGACACCGTTTAAATAGTCTATCTTATAGTCCAGGTCCTTTGTTAGTTTTCGGCTGTTTAGTAGCAGGCTATCCGAATCATCGATTACCTGTCCGGCATGAATCCTTAGCCTTTGCTTAATTTCTCCGGGATAAAAAATCTTTTCAGCTGCAGCCGCCGATTGATAAAACAAAAACAGTAAAAGAATTATATATACGCCGGGTATATTTCGGCTTTGGGATTGAGCCGTCATTTTTTTGGATAGATAATCCTGTAAATCAAAAGGCTATTTTTGCCGGCGTCACTTACGGCAATTCGATTTTTGGGCAGCATCGTTAAATCCTGCGGTTGTCCAAAGGTGTACGGCCCGCCGGCACCCGGATCCTGCGTCGAGAACAATAGCTTACCGCGATGATCGAAATAAAGCAATGCCGCCATTTTCGAATCAGCTACCCATATATTTCCATCGCGATTAAAATCGACGCCGGTCGGGCAGGCGAGATCTCCGCGACCGATATCCGAAATAAATATCCCGTAACTGTCAAACAGCAGAAGTTTTGAATTACCCACGTCGCCGACGATAATATTCCCATCGCGGTCCCGGCTGATGCACGAGGGCGTCAGTAACATCCCGGAATACGAATCGACGTCGCCCAAAAATCTCTCGAAATTGCCGAAAATATTAAACACTGCGATCCGGGCATTGTCGCCGTCAACGATTAACAGTTCACCGTAATCATTAATGGCCAATCCGGCCGGACGCCCGAACTTCAGAGGATCCTCATCATCAATTAACTCGATTCGGTCGACATAATTCAGTCGGGCATCGTAAATTGATATACGCTGGTTTCCGGCATCGGAGACGTAAAGATTCAAATTATTATCAAGGGCCACATAGGTTGGATGGCTGAGCAAACCCTCACTCTGGCCGAACCCGCCGATTTCACGGAGCGGCTTCAAATCGGAGTCGAATTTGATTATCCGATTGTTCCCGGCATCGACCACAAAAAGATTGCCGAGGTCATCTGCCGCAATTCCGAATGGCTGCGATAATCTTTCACCGAAAATTTCATCACTGATTTCATGTTCCAGAACCAGACCGATTGGAACCGTATCGTCCTGCAGCCCCGGGCCGCGTTTTCCGTATCTTCCGCAGCCGGATAAAAATAAAATGATTATTATCCAGAAAATTAAAACAGACGGAAAATGTCGATTAAAGATTATCATTAAAATCGACGTGATAAAGTAAGTGTCAGGCCGGGGTTCTGACTGAACACATCGGTATCCAAATGAAGTTTGTACTTACCGGAATCACTGTATTCCGGCTGTCGATTCATCTTCGCGGCCAGCCTGAAAACGTCGATTGCCGCGATAATTCTGTTCGCGATTGCCACCCCGATCATAAAAGTCGCTTTACGGTATGACGATTGACTGCTGTTTCGGATATCGCGATAATACTCCCGGGATGTCTCACTATCCCAATGCCAGTAATAAGCGGCAATATCGGGATAATAAGGATCGCCAGGATTGTACAATCGTCCGACCGTATTATACTCTTCGCGCGAATCATAAAAACTAAGTCGGCCGTAAAAATCATCATCCTTGCCGCTCGGATCGATACCGGCATGATCCTGCGCGTATCGAATATAATCATCCTTCCGCCAACTGCCGTATATGCGAAAGGCAAAAAATCCGGCCCAGGCGAACGCCTCGGCTCCCATGAATACCTCACCACGGCCTTTTTGCCCCAGATAAAAATGGCCCGCGCCGGGAACCAGCATCGTCAGAAGCACCGCCCTCGTCCTGGAAAAAGACCTTTCTTCAGAAAGATTGATCGCCTCGGGCGACATATCCGGATCCCCGGTCGAGGTTCTAACGAATGATTTAAAAACCACCGGGCTATTTATTGGTGTCAGGGGCAGATTGATTCCGGCAAAAGCCGACGATGACAAAACCGTCAATCCCATAACAAGTACGACCATGGTATATTTATGTTTACAAAAAGACTTCATTCTCAAAACCTGTACGTAAGTTTCACGATTGGAATCGCCTCCGTGGCCGAATATCTTTTCATCTCGGTTTTGAGACTCAGCCACGACTCGGCGGCTTTGTTTTTATTATATCTTTTGGCCGAGAGGGCGGCGTCGAAGGCCGCAACCAGATGGTTGACCATGGCAAAAATCAGAAATTTGTTGGCCAGATCATAATAATCGTTGGCATCTTTACGCATATTCAGATATGTCTCACGATGCGTAGAGGTGCCCGACATCCCCGGTAACGTATCTCCGGCAAAATCATTTGACCAATAACGATAATCATCCCATCCGGCTCGAAACTGATCATACTTGCCAATCGTCTCATAATACTGCTGATCCCTGTGTTCCGACAGATGGTGCGTAAAATCATCTTCGGTATAACCCAGATAATACAGCCACCCTCGATAGGTCGTGTCAATGGACGTATCGCCCTCAAACCAATGGTTATCGGCGAATTTTTCAAAATCATCGGTCGCAATATTGCCTTTGTTATGTCGATTGAAATATCCCATCCAGAGCCCGACTTCAACGCCGATAAAAGCCAGAGTCTTCAAAGCATGCGACTCGGCGTACTTCTGACCCAAACCGGGAATCAGCAGCGAATAAACGAAAGCCCTCTTCGGTGATTTGTAATTGTACTCAAAGATACCTTCATTATCGCCGAATTCATCGGCAAAATCATCGCCCTGCTGATCCCTCAAATAGGAGTTTACATTATCGGTGTTGCCATATTTCAATAATTGCATTTTCAGTTCGAGCGGACTGCTTTCAAGCTGGACCGCGCTGCTCGGAAGCCAGGTCAGCGAAAATATCAAAATAAGTAAAAGCAATATCTTCTTCATAAACAGGTCCTTTCCTATTTAATAATTGCAATATCTGTAAAAGACGAAAGCGTCTCTCCGCTCTTGGCGAACTTCGCCTCGATTATGCATCTGTAAACACCGGTCGACAGCGAGGAGCCGTTCCATTCCACATCGTGAGTTTCTCCTCGCTGGACGGAGATCCCCGTTCTTTCCGACACCCTTTTACCCGTCATATCATAAAATTTCAATGTGACATCGGCATCCTCGCCGACATAAAAACGAATAGTTGTTTTGCCGTCAAGAGTCGGATTGGGATAACAGAAGAACTCGTCTGCCGGAAGTTTCTCCTGACTGATATTCACCGCACCCAGCTTGCTCGCCGCAAAAGAATAGGTCCCTTCGGGGTCCCCGCCGCCCATCGGCCAATCCCATCGTGAGGAATCATAACCGACATCATAAGAATAAAACCAGCCGTCGTTGCCCAGAAATCCCAGACCTCCCCCGAGATCGCGCTTATAGAGCAGTGCCGGGCTGACATCGAAACCGGATGGTTCCATCGGGAATCCCGCCGCCAGCGGAAATCCATAGAGCAATTGCTCATTCAAAAAGTAATCACTGCTCAGGGCATAGCAGTTTCCCGCCGAGGTGACTACTATTATATCCTTAGCATGATCATTGTTTATATCACCGATCACCGGAGATGACATCACATGTTCATTGGTAAACGCACGGTCAATCCGAATCGGGAAATTTTTCAACGTCACCAGATTCCGATCCAGACCGATAACCTTATTTTTCCCGCCGGCGATAATATCGGGATAACCGTCTTCATCGATATCGGCAATTACCGGATTGGCGTAAATCGAATCATACAACGACACCGCCTTGTATAGTACAAATGGATTGGCCAGCGACGTGTCAATCGTCACTACTTTTACATCGCCGTCCGGAGTACACGTCACCACTTCCGAGCTGCCGTCGCGATCCAGATCGACCACCACCGGGCCATAAATATAACTCCCCCTCAGATCAAAAGTATCCTTGATTGTATCAGGATGATTTATATAGTACAGTTCTATATTGGTTTCATCGACATCACCAGCCAGGACAACGAAATCATTACCGATCCTGGCCACACCCTGCGGTTTTACATTTTGAATTGGCGGTGAAGAGTGAATGGTGTCGACCGTACTCCCGTCGTACCTTATATCATATAACCTGATATATTGTTCGGTATAAACAAGCGCATCGAGCTTCTCCCCGAATGAAAGCCAGACGACTGTCGAAGGCAGCAAAACCGGCGTAAAAAGTGTTTCGGCGATACCGGTATCATGATATTGGGCATCATAAACATAAACCAGACTCTCGGCGGCAATCGCCACGAATTGCGTGTCACCATGAATACCGCCGAAATCGCCGACCACCGGTCCGGCCGTAATATTATTCGACGTCGCCGCGAATAACGGCAATGGATAACGACGCATCATTACCGAATCCGTAACCGAATAAACTGAATAAACGGTATCGTACTTAATCCGTGATGATTGTATCGGCGGAGAATAATCCTCACCATCACCCTTTATTACAAGCAGATTATGTCCCGAGGCGACAATTATTTCAGTGCTGTCGTCACCGTTAATATCGGCGGCAATCGGAGATAAGTTATAAACCGGCTTCCCCGTCCGCCGGGGATAACCTTGGGACACCATATCGATCTCGAGATTAAAACTCATATCGACACCCGACTCGGAAATATCGGTCACCCGGACGTGAGTGTTCGTTCCCGCACGTCCAATCGATGCCGGATTAGTATTAGGCGTAAAGTTGCTGTTGTTTCCGGCATAGTACATATCCTCGGCCCTTCCATAATCGGTATAGTAATCGCCGCCGAAGTTTTGCATTCCGTCGGCCTCGATCAATTCAATGAATGGATGCTTCGGATCGTTCTGAAGCTCGTTATCGAGGAAATTATTACCGTAAATGCCGTCATAATCTTTTTCCGCCACCGTTTCGTCGACATGCCAGATCAACATCCCGGAGCCGGGCAGGAGATAATCATATTCTCCCGATAAAACCTTATTGAAATCGCCGGGCCCCTTAAAAACTGACGTTACCGGATCGGCAATCAAATACGTATCCTTGCCATCGACGTCTTCCTGCCTATTTTCAACCAAATAATACTCGTGTTCGGTTATCGGGATTTTAATAACTCTGTATCCGGGATGCGTTACCGGGTCCAGTTCCGCCGCCAGGACATCGATCGGCGTGCCTTCGCGCATCACGACGACCGAATCAAAACCAAGAAACGCCCGTGACCAGGCCGACGGATACACCGGCATCGAACCCAGAACACCGCCCGCCTCGGGATAATTCGGAAACTCAATCGAAGTCCCGAAGCCATTATTGTCCATCAGCGCAAAATCGCCGACCCGCGTGAAAAAGATATCAGTGCGATAAAGATCGATCAGACCCAATTGATGCCCGAATTCGTGCGCCATAACCGCGTTGAGGGCAACTGCCCGATTATCCTGGCTGCCCATTTCCGGCATGATTAAGGCATCGGAAATACCGGTCGAATCATGATCGACATAAAAACCGTCGATCTGTACGCCATCGAAACCACGATAGAAAATATACCCCGTAAATAAATCACACTCGGTTGGCGGAAAACCGATGTCGTTTTGCCGGTCCGAACCGGCGTGAAACAGAAAATAAGAATCATACTGACCGAAATCTATATCCGGATCGTTCGCATTATCCGCGACCGTAAAACAATCTTCGATAAATTCGGTCAGACCCGAAAACGGGCCGCCGACCGTATCATCGTAACGAAGGCATCCGTAGTAGGCCATGTCATGGGGAAGATGGTACACCGAGTCCTGCTCCAGAGGATAGACGTCCCACGTCAAATCAAGCTGCCCTCTTGAAACAAAAAAATAATAATCTCGTAATGCTTGAAAATGTGCTTCGAAGTATTGCCGGTTATGCGGCGAAGGATCGTACAGATGTTTATATTGTTCGAGAAAAGCCAGTGTGTCGCGCAAATCGAAAGTCCCGTCGCCGGTCGTATTTGGATCGTCGATAATTTCCTTCTGAAAATCGAACCTTAATCCTAATAATCTAAGGGTCTTGACCCCTTTGCTGGATGCGGAGGCTTTCGGCAGACCCCAGGGCTGACTACGATCCAGATTCAGAATATTTCGCTGGGATGGCAACGAATGAAAGCCATGATATGTAACCTCCGGATTATCGGAATCGATCGGCGACCGCGAAATCGATATCGGCTTCATGATTTTGCCATCTGCGGCAAATAATGGATTAATCATTACGGCCAACAGAAATAACGAAACGATAAATCCAATTCGTACTTTCACGTTCTTTTCTCCTGTACCCAAAATTTACCACCCTACCGATAATGAAAATCTCATGGTATTTGCCAGCGGCAGGTCTTTATTGGAGGGAATATATGCGAAATCGAACCGGAACAGGCTGTACGATAGACCGACCCCCAGGGTCGCAGTCTTGATATCGCCTTCTTCGTCGTGAATATATCCGCCTCTCAGGTAAAAGAAAGTGCTGTATCTGTATTCCAGACCCCCGTTGATGATAACACTCTTAAACGCTTTCGACCACCCCCCGACTGTGAACGGATTCATCAATAATCCCTTTAACTCACTCTGAGGATTGGCCGCAACAGCTTTGGATTCCTCCAGAATCGTTTTATCACGCTCGGCCAGCGATTTGTTCGCCTCGACCGTGAATGTGACTTCATTATATTCGGACTGAATCATTTTCCATGCCAGACCGATTGCCAGATTACGCGGTAACGGATCGGCCTGCTCGACATCGATATAAGCTATATCCGGCCCGAGATTGGTCAACGCCATACCGACGGTCAATCGCGGATCGATCTCGTATAACAACCCGATATCGAGCGCCAGACCGGTCGAAGTCCCCTGCCCCTTCTCCTTGCCGGCGCCATAATCCTGTGATAAGTTGGAGTAAATAATTTTGGCCGAGATTCCCCCGCTCAGCGTTGAGGTCAACGGCGTTCCGAATGATAACGTCAGCGCCACGTCAAATGCGGAAAATGTTCCCAAATCCTCCCCTGTTTCGCCCGTCCGCATCAGTTCACCGAAGGTCAGAAATGTTATATTGCCCCCGACCGTCCCCCAGCCCTCGACATTTTGCGTATATCCGAGAAATTGATAGTTCATGTCACTGGCCCGTTGCTTCCGGCAGTTGACGTG
>CAYVMO010000031.1:0-41845 GCA_964452645.1 uncultured Ignavibacteriaceae bacterium | reverse complement strand
ATGTGGATAATATACCCCGTGATCGGCGGGTCCTCAGACCCGCCGCGCCAAGTCGCAAGACTTGGCGAAAAAGAAAGATTGGCGGATAATGCCGAAGCGTATTAGAATAAATTCTGATAGTAACATTCACTTTGTTACCTTTGCCGTTTATAAGCATGTGCCGGTGTTCAGGAACTCTGTTTTCGCCGAGGAATTTCTCAATAACCTGCAGTATTACTGCAATAAGAGAAGATGCAAATTATTTGCTTTTGTGATTATGCCGCACCATGTGCATCTGCTGTTGGAGTTGAAAAATCAGGAAAATATTTCGGATTTTATCAGGGATGTAAAAAAATATTTCTCCTATGAGGTGAAAGACTTATTGCTCCGGAAAACGAATTTTAATCCTGAATCATTCAACGCTAAAGGCCGGTTTCAATTTTGGGAGAGAGGTTTTGACGAGGTCACTATTATTACGGAGAAGATGTTTCAGGTAAAATTGAAATATATACATAACAATCCCGTTAAAGAGGGGATTGTTAATAGAGCAGAGGATTATCTTTATTCGTCGGCTGGGCGGAAGGATTTAATTTGTGACCGGCAAATCTAAAGATTTGCCGGCGGCGGGTCTGAGGACCCGCCGATCACGGTTTGAGTAAACGATGTTTGTGATCGGTGGGGTTTTAATTGAACCTGCCGATTACATCGTAATCTGTTGGGTGGTGAGGGACTGATAACCGACAACCGTTAACTGAAAACCAATGTACCAGGATATGGATGAACAGATCGAGGTGGTGGCGCTTTTCGAAAACCACAAAATGAAACCGGTGCGGTTCCGGTGGAACGGACGGATATATAAAGTCAGCGAGGTCACCGGCGACTGGAAAACCGATATCGGCGCCTACAAAGTGCACCATTATGCGGTGGTGGACAACTCCTCGAATTTTTTCCAGCTGACTTTCGATGAACGCCAGATAACCTGGGTGATAAGCAAGATATGGGTAGAGTAGATCGTACAGTAAACTGGGAACGCGTGATTCTGCATGTCGATATGGATGCCTTTTTCGCAGCCATCGAAATCAGAAATCATCCGCATCTGAAAGGCAAACCGGTGATTGTCGGTGGGGATGAAAATTTTCGTTCGGTGGTCTCGACCTGTTCGTATGAAGCACGAAAATACGGCGTACATTCGGGGATGCCGATGAAAGAGGCGAAAAGAAAATGCCCCGATGCGGTGTACATATCGGGAACGTTAAACAGTTACACCTACACCTCGGCGATATTGCAGAGCATATTTGAAAAGTACTCCCCGGTGGTGGAACCGTTTTCGATCGACGAAGTTTTTATGGATATCACAGGCTGTCATAAAATCTACGGCACGGTTGAGAATCTGGTATCACTATTGAAAGAGGATGTTAAAAAAAGATTGTCGTTGACCTGTTCGGTAGGAATTGCCCCGACGAAATATCTGGCCAAAATGGCTTCAGGGGAAAACAAGCCTGACGGCTTGACGATTATCGATCGTGAGGATTTTAAACACTTATTCTATCCCCGGCCGGTTGATGCCTTGTGGGGCGTGGGGGAATCGACTAAAAAATCACTGGAAAAAATCGGTGTCAGGACGGTTGGCGATCTGGCGGCCAGAAAAGAAAAACAACTGCGGGGATATTTCGGTAAGAACGGCGAAGCTCTGTCGCATATATCAAGAGGGATTGATAACACAGAAGTATATTCCTATGAGAATCGCCCGCACGACAAATCGATGTCACATGAGACGACGCTGGCAGTCGATATATCCGAAATCGATAAAATTTATGCGACATTACTCTGGTTATCCGATAAAGTCGCGATGCGACTTCGAAAAGATTATTATCACGGGCGAACAGTGTCGGTAAAAGTGCGCTCATCGGATTTTAATACAATTACCCGTGATAAGACATTGTTCCGTCCTACCGATCAAACGAAAGTGATTTATGAGACAGCCAAAAGGCTGGTCCCACGTGAGTATGGGCCGAAAATAAAAATTCGTTTACTGGGTGTAAGAGTATCTCATCTGGAGAAAAAGCACACAGATTTGCAGATTAACCTGATTGAGGATAATTCGAATAATAAATTATGTGCCGGTAGTGCAGCTGTCGATAAAATTCGCGACCGCTACGGGAGCTCCTCGATTAAACTTGCCGGGACAAAGTTATAAAATAAATTAATCATCCCTAATCTGTCCTGTTTCAATTACTTTGCTGGTTGACATCTCTTTACGATTTATTATCTTTATTACATGAGTGACATTAATTACAAAGGTAGGATTTTTATATGAGTAACGAAGATTTAACGGTAGAGGCTTTAAAGGCCTCTCCGGAAAACTGGCCGGTGGCCGATCATATCATGAAAATGGGCATGTCGATTATCCGGGAGATTTTAAAAATTTCTTCCCGGCCCGGCGTTATTTCTCTTGCCGGCGGTTATCCTTCCGCCGATATGTTTCCGTTGGAAGATTTAAGAAAAGCATCCCAGGCGGCGATCGACGAATTCAAATCGGCCTCGATGCAGTACTCCTTTTCTATGGGTATTACGCAGCTTCGCGAGGCGGTGGCGAAACGGGAAACCATACTCGGTTCCCCGACCAAGTTGGAAAACATTCTGATTACTTCCGGCTCCCAGCAGGGTATTGAGCTTTGCGGTCGCGCTTTTATAAATCCGGGTGATTATATAATAACCGAATATCCCACTTATGTCGGCGCTTTGCAGGCTTTTAATCTCTATCAGGCCAGGTACGCCGGGATTGAGATGGATAGTGACGGCATGCTGGTCGATAAAGTGGAGGCTGCCATCAAGAAGTATCACCCTAAAATGATATACACCGTTTCCACCTTTCAGAATCCGACCGGTATCACGATGTCGGAAGAGCGGAAACGCGCGCTGATAGATGTGGCTGTCAAATATGGTGTTCCGATTGTCGATGACAATCCGTACGGCGAAATCAGGTTTGCCGGTGAGCATATCCCGACGATGAAGGATATCGGCGGCGAAGCCGTGATCTCGCTGGGGACGTTCTCAAAAATTATTGCGCCCGGTTTGCGTGTAGCCTGGATGAATTCCTCGGAAAAGATTATTACTACTTTCGAAAAGATTAAGCAGTGCGTCGACTTGCATGCCAATACTTTTACGCAGTATATCGTCTATGAGTACATGAAAACCGGGAAGCTGGAGCCGCATATCAGAGAGTTAGTCAAAGTGTACGGTGAAAAACGCAATTATATGTTGAAAGAAATGGATGCCAATTTCCCGAAGGAACTTAAATGGACGCGGCCGCAGGGCGGTCTATTCCTTTGGGGAGAATTACCAAAAGCGATGTCGGCCTCAAAATTACTGGATAAAGCGGTCGAGGAAAAAGTAACCTATGTTTATGGCCATCCCTTCTTCCCCGACGGTAAACGTGACAATACGTTCCGGCTGAATTTCTCGATGGCGACCAAAGAGCAGATTTCTCAGGCGATACGGGGTCTTGGAAAAGTGTTTAAAGAAAATCTGGCGTGACAATTGAATTGAGATGTTGATATAAACCCCGCCGATTGGTGGGGCTTTTTTCTTTACTTTGAGTTTTGAAAGCATAATTTGACAATATGAAAAAAATTAAATTCGAAAAATATCATGCTCTTGGGAATGATTTTATAGTCATCGACCTTATAAGCAAGAGAAATCAATCATATAATTTTAATCATCTCGCCCGCAAAATATGTAATCGAAATTTCGGTGCCGGCGCCGACGGCATACTTGTCCTCACCACTAGCCGACGGGCCGACTGCTGTATTGATTTATTTAATTCCGACGGAAGTTGGGCGGAAAAATCGGGCAACGGCCTCCGGATAGTGGCAGCTTATTGCTTTTCTCATTACAGGCGCAAGAAAAATCTGATTTTCGAAATTAATAACGATCTTGCCGAGACAAAAATCATAAAAGCGTTACACTTTAAATATTCAATCAAAGTATCACTGGGTAGGCCGGTTTTTAAAACGAAACTTATTCCGATGAAATCGAAATCAAAATTTCATATCAATGAACCAATAAAAGTCGAGGGCAAGAATTTCCCGGTAACATCGTTGTCGGTCGGTAATCCGCATACGGTGATGTTCGTCGATGGTTTTGATTTCGACTGGCGGGAATTGGGGTATGTAATTGAAAATTGTAAATATTATCCACATCGAACCAATGTGGAATTCGTCAAAATTGTCAACCGCTCGAAGGTGATATTGAATGACTGGGAGCGTGGTGCCGGAGCGACCGGATCATCGGGAACCGGTGCCGCGGCAGCGGTTGTTGCCGGAGTCGTTAACGGTTTGCTTAATAGAGAAACCGAGGTGGTTTTTCCGACCGGTTCGCTGTTTATCGAATGGTCGGAAAGGGATGACAATATTTATTTAACCGGCCCGGTGGAATTCGTATGTCGCGGCGAGTATGGATATAATCCTGATTAATTAAGCCGAATATTTTAGCAATATTGCGATGTAAGGCCGCTTCCAGTGCAATCATTATATAAGAAATCAATTGATATTCTGACCGAATATCATCATAACCTGAAACGTTTTTCGAGAAATATACGCCTCTATCTGATGGCGTCGTTTTTAATTGGTCTGACATTTGCGGCATACATGCTGCTTCTGAATTTGTACCTTCGTGAACAAGGCTCCAGCGAGTCATTCATAGGATCCGTATTATCGGCCGGTGCGGTCGGTACCGCCCTGATATCGCTTCCCGCCGCTTTTCTACTCAGGCGCATTAAACTTAAAAAAATACTTTTAAGCAGCACCGTCGCATACGCCGTTTCATTCCTGTTTTTGGTCTGGCTGCCGGTTTCGAATATCCTGATTATAATGTCATTTATCGCCGGCGTATCTTTGACATTTTATCGGGTGGCGGCGGCGCCGTTCTTTATGCGTAACTCGACGACAAAAGAACGAACATACATTTTTTCATTATCTTTCGGTGTTTCGCTTGTGGCCAGCGTATTCGGCTCGGTTCTGTTTGGCTGGATGGTGACCGCTTTATCCGATGCTGTCGGGGGAATTGTCAATGCTTACCGATGGACATTTGTGGTCGGTATCGGTTTGGGGCTGATTTCGTTAATACCGTTCGCCTTAATTCAACCGACCGGGCCGAGCCGCGAAGACAAAAAAGCGGTGTTCTCCTGGAATTTAATTAAAAGGCAGTCGCGATTGTATTTAAAATTGTGTATTCCATTTTTTATTGTCGGAAGCGGAGCCGGCCTGATTATACCCTTTTTGAATTTATACTTCAGGGACCGGTTCAATCAGCCGCCGGATAAAATCGGCCTTTTTTATACGGCGGTAAATGCTACCATGCTTCTGGGAATTCTGGCCGGGCCGGTTTTGGCCAAAAGGATGGGGATGGTCCGGACACTGGTTTCAACACAGCTTATATCGATTCCCTTTATGGTTGTCCTGGCATATACCTACTTGCTTTCGCTGGCTTTTGTCGCCTTTTTGATACGCGGCGCACTTATGAATCTTGGTCAGCCGATCGGTACCAACTTCAGTATGGAGATGGTCGGTAAATCGGAGCACGCCCTGATAAATGCCTTGTTGATGCTGGCCTGGACTTCGTCCTGGATGTTCTCGACTGCTATTGGGGGACGGCTGATTGAAATACATGGTTATACCCTGCCCTTAATGATTACGGTCGGTCTTTACTTGTTGTCTTCGATTTTATATTATATCTTCTTTAGAAAGTCGGAGAGAAAGACGGGCGAAGGATATAACATAGAGGTCTCTTTTAAGTGAAAGAGTTCAAGCTTATCAAAGAGGAATTAACGCGGCAGTTGCATCAGACTATTCAGGAATTGTACCCGGAAAGCCAATATGATCCAAACCTTATCAATAAATTACTTCTTGAATCGGAACCGGGAAGGCAGTTTATATTTCCGGCGAATGAATTCGCCGAGTCAGGAAATCTCGATGCTGTCAATTTTATAAATAGCTTGTTTCTGGAGCTGGGTATAGAGTTCGAGAAGAACCTTCATGATAAATTCCTTTTTGAGATGACACGAGACGATAATACGATTTTTTTCACGGCGATTAAGGGTAATTCGGATGGCTAAAGACAGATTCAAATATGAGATTGCGGAAATAACGGCAAGCGCTTTCGCTGTGATGGCTTCGGTCTTTCCGGAAATCAAAGATTCTTTTCCTGATTACATTATTCCGAATAAGATTTATGATAAGCTCGAAGTGCCAAAAAATCCCGAAATGGGCAATTATGCGTTGCCCCTGTTCGAACTTGCCAAAAGTCTGAAACAAAACCCGGTTGATATCAATAATAAACTTGTCGTTGCTCAAAAGGGGTTATTAAAAGATAACGAAGAATATTCACATTTAAGTTTCACCGCGGCCGGAGGATTCAATAATTCTAAAATAAGAGTGGATACGCTTGCGGAAGCGACGCTTCCGGCCATTTTGGGAAATAATGAAGAATATGGTTCATCCGATGTAGGCCGGGGGCGTAACATCGTCATCGATTTTTCTTCGCCGAATATTGCCAAGCCGTTCGGGGTCGGGCATCTGCGAACAACCGCCATTGGCTTTTCATTGTATCGAATTTTTGAAAAGCTGGGATACAATTCGATCGGCATCAATCACCTCGGTGACTGGGGCACCCAATTCGGTAAAATGATTGTCGCCTTTCGTAACTGGGGCAGCGAGCAAGACCTGAAAAAGGACGCCGTCCAATTTTTATATGATCTGTATGTTCGCTTTCATCACGAGGAGGAACGCGATCCGTCGTTATCGGATGATGCCCGCGAGGCCTTCAAAAGACTCGAACAGGGCGAGCATGAAGAGGCCGAGTTGTGGAATAAGTTCAAGGATTGTTCTTTGAAGGCATTTAAGAAAACGTACGATAGACTCGGGATTAAATTCGATTATTTTACGGGTGAATCTTTTTATAACGATAAAATGGGCGCCGTTATTGAACGTTTGAAAAAGGCGGGATTGACCGAATTATCCGAAGATGCGCTTATTGTCGATCTGGAAAAATATGAAATTCCGGCGTGCATACTCAGCAAAGCCGATGGCGCCACCCTCTATGCCACGCGGGATATTACGGGGGTGTTATATCGCTGGGAGACTTTTAAATTCGAGAAAGCACTATACGTTGTCGCTTCGGCGCAGCGTGACCATTTTAAACAGGTGTTCAAAGTCGTCGAGCTGCTCGAGGAAGCGGAAAAACTGCCTCCCGACAAGCGATGCGCCGATCGGCTGGTGCATGTCGAGTTCGGATGGATAAAATTCAAAGATGTTACGATGTCAACGCGCCGGGGAAATATAATCCCGCTTGACGACGTTCTCGACCGGGCAATCGAACTGGCGCGAACCAAAATCATCGAGAAGAATCCGGATTTGGAGGAAGTCGACAAAACAGCGGCGCAGATTGGAATCGGGGCCGTGCTTTTCGCAGATATGTCAACACGTCGAATGAAAGATGTTAATTTCGATTGGGATGAAGTTCTGAATTTCGAAGGCGAGACCGGTCCGTATCTTCAGTATACGCACGCCCGGCTGGCGTCGCTCTTAAGGCATTATGGTAGAGAAATTCCTTCGCTGATTGATTATAATTTACTCGATCGGCCTGAAGAGGCCCGGGTGCTCGATTTGCTTTACAAATTTCCGGGTGTAATATCCGAAGCGGCCAAAACGTACGAACCTTATCTGATCGGAACGTATTTATTGACGCTGGCCTCAGCTTTCAATAGGGTTTACCAGCGCAAAGATAAACGGGGACGGATTGACAAAATCATCTCCGTGGACGATGAACTCACCGACGCCAGAATTGTCTTGGTCTACGCGGTTAAAACAGTGATTAAGGAGGGGCTTTTCCTGATGGGAATCGAGGCCCCGGATGAAATGTAGGACCGGCCTTTGACATGAATGTTGAAATATTCCCGATAAAGAAACTGCCAACGATTCAATCCATAAGTGGTGACTACTACTATACTCAATCAGCTTTGATCCTTGCAATGACGGCCAATGGCGAAACGGTTCTAAAAAAATGTAATAAAAGCATCGATACCGAAAGAACCATAGACTTTATACGGAGCCTGCGCTGCTCGGCGAGCGTTGAAAATGACGTCATTAGAATAAAGTCTGACGGCAGGCCGGTTCTGCCCGATAGCGGGATTATGATCTATGATGGCCATTTGTATCCATTATCCATGATAATCGGACTATTGGCGGGATTCAATAAATCTTTCGCCCTGCAATATTCGGAGAAAATAAATCAGGACATGATTGACCGAATTGTCGAAACCTTTAACCGAAATGGGATTGATATTTTTCATGAAACCGATTCGCGCACGATTGTTATCCGCTCGGGGATAGACCTTCCGGTCAAAACGAAGGTGTACACGTCAAATTTTTGCGTAAAAAACAGCCTGCTGATGTATGGAATCTCGTCCGGCATTCCGGTCGTGATAAGAGAAATGGCTCCGGCGACGGCTTATTTGGAATCGGTTGCGGGTCAATTCGGCATTTCTCTGGAGATAAATGAATCGGGCTCAAAATTGATAGAGAACCCGGATGACCCTCGCCGTAAAATCCGTGTCGCGGCTGCCGAATATAAAAAAGAACTGATTTTATCTTCAAAATCCGAAGTACATCCGGTCGAATTCAATGTCCCTTGTGATTCGGATATAGTTTCATCGCTTTTAACATTGGCCGTTCTTTTAAGAAAGGAAATTAGTTTTGATAATGTCTTGTTGAATTCCGAGCGAATGAAATTTCTGGATCATTTGAAAGCGATCGGTTCCGATGTGACTATTCGAAATAGAAAATGGGAAACCGGATTATCTTTCGGTACGGTAACGGTGCTTTGCAAAAATATTAAGGCACGGAAATTCGCGGGAGAACATACGTCGGCTTTAATCGATAATGTTCCCTTTATGGCCCTTATGGCCGTCCCCGGTTCTGGAACGACGATAATCAGGGGAGTCAGCGAGTTTAATGAGTGGGGTGTCCGGCCTCTCCAGGAAATTGCCGAGAATTTCGATAGAATGGATGTGAAGTGCGGTATTCTGGAGGACGGATTGATTATTGAAGGAACCGGCGAAGTCAATGGTGCCGACTTCGGTCCCTTTAAAAACCGCAAAATCGCATTGATTTTTTACATCGCCGCTTTGGCCGGGCAGGGAGTATCGACGTTTTCGGGATTTGAGTTAATTAGGGAATATTATCCCGATATTGCTTCTTTGATGCAGGGAAGTACCGGGCATAGGACCATTGCACCGAGGGGCGCATGATGGCAAAGCACTCATTATTTTTTCTGTTAATACTGATATTGTTAGGTCATGGTTGCGAAAAAAATGAATATACAAGCGACGATATATCGACCTTTATTTCAGATTTTGAATCGCAACTTAAGGAGTTAAACATAGCTCGCAATCTGGAATTGTGGAAACAGGCCTCTACAAAAGAATCCGACTCACTGCAATATTTTGACGATTCGATTAGGAAATTATTAGATAATCCCGATTTACTCGAAAAAGTTGTCGCGTACCGCAAGATAGTCAGCGATGATGTTTTAAAAAGGAAATTGGATTTGGTGTATCATCGTATTCTGAGAAGCAGAATTAACAGCCAACCCGAAATTAATGATCTGATTGACTCGCTGAATGATGATCTTGCGGAATTCTATGGTACATTGACGTCGGACGTGAAGAAATCTGATATGACCTATTTCCTTTGTGAATATAGTGATGAAAATATCACTGCAAAAAACAAAAAACTATTTCAGGAAATCGGCAATGGTGTGGCGCGGCTGGTTCGCCTGAGAAATCTGGCATCAAAACGATTAGGTTACAATTCATTTTACTCTATAAATGAATTTATAGATTTCGGCGACGCCGTCGAATCGGATAAAATTCTGGATCAGCTTGAAGAGATATCACGCGCCCCGTATAAGTTGATTCTGGATTCGTCGGGTGATGTATCATCAAATAATATTGAAGGATTATGTAATTTATTACTCCAGCAGTCCGATTTGAAAAGCGAGTACGGTTATTATTTTGATTTTTCCGAAAAAGACAGGTCCAATATGATAATAAATACTTACAAAAGTGTCGGTTTTGATTTGAATAAATTGCCGATATATTTTAACAATCCGGAAAGTACTGCTGTGTCGGATATCGCGCGTTGTTTTCCGATTAATTACTCCAATGACATCAGGATTGTAACAAACGCGGCCGGCAATATTGAGACGTTTTATTCGTTATTTAATACTGCCGGATTCGCCATATATTTATCGTATATAAAACAAGACAGCTATCTTTTCCGGGATGATCCGGCCAGCCTGCGAGCCGAAATTATTCTGTCAATATTTGATAATTTAATTTCGACCGAGAAGTGGCGGAATGAATATCTGAGTTTGCCGATTGACTTCGCTTTTCGCTGGCATCAGGATGCCGGTAAATTCAAGATTATAGATTTAAGATCAAGACTGCTTATGGCCCGCTTCGAAAAACAATTATATCTGAATAACGCCCTGGAGGTCAATGATATCTTTCATAAATTATTCGATCGGATAATGGAGCGCCCTGCCTATGATTATGTCGCCTGGTGGGCGGTTCTGGATGAATATATTAATCGACCTTTCCATATTCAGCGGAAGCTTATCTCCGATCTGGCCGCGGCTCAGATATTGGGTTCTATGATGGAAGATGAGTCCGGATTTGAAAGTTCGCTTTTTAAATACACCCTTGTTCAGAATTGTTTTGCCCCGGGACAGCGATATAGCTGGTATGACATGTTACTGCAAATAACCGGCGAAGGTATAAATGCGGCTTATTATCTGAAGAATCCGGATTCGACAATGGAATCCGAAAACTAACTCCGACCGCGATTCCGTATCATGGCCAAAGTCAATAATATCACCGAAGGTCCGATTTATTCCACCATCATAAAGCTGGCCTGGCCGGTGCTCGCTTCCATGTTTCTGGAATTTGCCCTGACAATTACCGATTATTTTTGGGTCGGTTATCTGGGGACGCCGCAGCAGGATGCCATCATGTCGTCGATGGTGGTCAGCTGGACAATGTTTGCCACCAGCGCCATTATCATTACCGGCCTGACGGCCATCGTTTCACGATCCATCGGGGCACAGGAACAACCAAAGGCTGCGTATTTTTCCGGGCAGGGGATAGCCATGGCAATCGGTATTGGCCTCGTCATTACGATTGTCGGTTTTATCGCGGCTCCTGCAATCCTTAAATTTATGAAGGCCAGTCCGCAAGTTATTGGCTATGGTATACCCTACTTGAGGATATTTTTTGTCAGCATTACAATTTTCTTTCTGAATGATGCCTTCGGTTCGATTTTTAGGGCCTCCGGTGATACTCGAACACCGATGATTGCCTTTTCGACCGGAACCGTGACGAATATTTTCCTCGACCCGGCGCTGATTTTCGGATGGGGGCCATTTCCTGAGATGGGTGTGACGGGTGCGGCCATCGCGACTATGGTTTCCGTGTTAATCAGTTTTATTATTTACCTGATACTGATTTTCAGGGGCGGATTGGAATTTTCGCTTTCCGGATGGTATCGCAATAAACCTGATTTTGGCGCGATGCGGAAAATTTTCAAAATCGGCATACCGATTTCGACACAGAATATTGTCTTTATTCTGGTTTACTGGTTTATCATACAGATTGTCCATCAATATGGCGAAACGGCCGGCGCAGCTATGGGAATTGGGAATCGCATGGAGTCACTTTCATATCTGACGACGTTCGGCTTTTCGATCGCGGCCTCCACTCTGGTGGGACAAAATCTCGGCGCAAAAAAGCCGGATCGGGCAGCCAGGTGTGCCTGGGGGACAGTCAGTATTGTTGTTGCCGAGACGTTTGTTATATCGATTTTCTTTATTACTATTCCCCGGTTTATTGCGGGGATTTTTTCATCCGATCCGGAAGTCATAAAAATCGCTATTGATTATTTGATCATTCTGGGTCTATCGCAAATTTTTATGGGAATCGAAATTGTTCTCGAGGGCGCTTTCACCGGTTCGGGTAATACGATTCCGCCGATGCTGGTATCGATTCCCGGCTCCATCGCCCGCCTGCCGCTGGCGTACTTTTTATGTTTCACTCTGGATATCGGGATTAACGGTGTCTGGTGGACATTGACGATAACGTCATTTGTCAAAGCCATTATCCTGGCGATATGGTTCGGAAAAGGGAGCTGGAAAAAGAAAAAGCTCTGATTTATTAATACCTTGACTTTACTGCCCGGCAGGCTTTACTTCAATATAGTATGAAAGTCGCGTTAATCAGGCTTATTCAGGAGGCTAAGCACCCGGCACCGTCGGGGCATCCCGAAAATTCGGAACGAATGGAACATGCCGTACAATATGTCCTTAATTCGGATATTGCTTCGGAAATAGAAATAATAAATCCGACGACGACCGACACCGAATGTATTTATAAGATACATCAAAAAGAATATTTGGATAGCGTCAAAGCTATTTCGCGGGCGGGCGGCGGGTATCTTGACGGTGATACTTATGCCGGAAGTCAGGGCTACGATGCCGCTTGGGAAACCGCTTCGGCGGCGGTTGCCGGTGCCGAGACCATAATCAATGGAAAATATAAGAGAATTTTCCTGGCCGGACGCCCGCCGGGACATCATGCCGAGAATGATCACGGTATGGGTTTCTGTATCATAAATAATATCGCTGTTGCCGCTGAGGCTTTGATCACCAATCATAAACTCGATCGCGTGGCGATTATTGACTGGGATGTCCATCACGGTAACGGAACGCAGAATATTTTTTACTCGCGTTCTGATGTTCTATATATTTCACTTCATCGGTACCCGTTTTATCCCGGGTCAGGTGCGACGTCCGAAAGAGGTGTGGGCGAGGGGGACGGCCATACACTGAATATTCCGCTTCCGGCAGGTTCCGGCGATGACATTTATATTCAAAAGTTTGAGAATATCATTATCCCCAGATTGGAGCAATACAAGCCGGAATTTATTTTAATATCGTGCGGTTTTGATGCTCACAGGCATGATCTTCTCGGCGGTATGAACCTGACCGAACAGGCCTATGGTGCTATGACTTCGCTTCTTGTCGATGTCGCCGAACAATATTCAGGGGGGCGGATTCTCTCATTGTTTGAGGGTGGGTACACACCGGCGGCTAACGCGACTTCATTGTACTATCATCTTAAGGAACTACAGAGGAATTAATGGAACGTTTTGTCAGATTTGAAGTTGCCGAGGGAGTTGAGTGGGGTAAATTCGAAGAAGGTCGCATTCATAAAATCACTGATAATCCGGCCGCCGGCTTCGAACCGACCGGTCGATATTATGAGCCGTCGGAGGTCAAGCTTCTGGCTCCGGTCGAACCCAGCAAGATTGTCTGCGTCGGTTTAAATTATAAAGAACATGTCAAGGAATCGCAGTCGGCCGATGAGATTCCTGAGGAGCCGGTACTATTTTTAAAACCGCCGTCGGCCTTAATCGGTCCGGGCGGCAGGATAATTTACCCCGAGATGTCGCGGCGCGTCGATTACGAGGCCGAGTTGGGCGTGGTTATCGGTCGGGAATGCAAAACTGTCGCCGCCATTGAAGCGGAAGATTATATTTTCGGCTTTACTTGCGTAAATGATGTTACCGCGCGCGACCTTCAAAAAAAAGACGGCCAGTGGACAAGAGGAAAAGGCTTTGATACATTCTGTCCGGTAGGCCCCTGGGTTGTCGATAAATTAAAATATGAAGATTTACAAATTGAATCGTACCTGAACGGCGACCTGCGTCAGTCGGCACGGACTTCGGAATTGATTTTCCCGATCCCGAAACTTATTGGTTTTATTTCCAGCGTAATGACTCTATATCCGGGCGATTTAATCTCCACGGGAACGCCATCGGGGATCGGCCCCATGAAATCGGGCGACAGGATTGAAATTAGAATTGAGGGGATCGGTTCGCTTGTCAACGATGTGCTTTAAGATAATCGGCCTGTTTTTATCCATTCTTTTGCTGCCATATTGCGTTTTCTCGGAGGTTGATACACTCCGGATTTCCGCGAGACTGGATACATTGAAAAAGCAAATTGTCGGTGTGATGGAATACCGATTGCCGGCCGAACCGAGTTTGACATCTTTTAAATTCCAGTTGTTTCCGAATCTCTATTCTTCGGAAAATTCACCTTACCTTAAAAAAAAGCCGCACCTCCTGCATCAATTTATGGAATCCGGAAAATGGGGTGGGATGGATATCGATTCGGTGCTGCTGGACGGAAAAAATTTTATGCAGTTGGTAAATGTCAATCTGACCGAAGGCAGTTTGATTCCCGATAAAAAAATGGAACTTAACGGGAAAACCGTCAAGATATATTTCACGACTTATGTTCCCGGGGCCGGTGATCGATTGTTTCAAAGCGGCGACGAGTATATGTTGGGCGATTGGTTCCCGTCGCCGGCCCTATTGAATAAAGACGGCACCTGGTACAATCCAGGGTACGGGGCGTTTGCGGAACCGGTCGGGGGATATTTTCAGTACGAAGTTGACTTTATCCTTCCGAATAATTTTCGCGTGGCCGCCCCGGTGAAATCCGAGCAGACAACGATCGATGACACTTTATCAAGTCGGCATTATTCATTCGGCCCGGCTCATGATTTCGCGCTGGCTTTATCGCCGCGCTATGTCATTGATTCGTCGGATGTAAACGGCACCACGGTGCGAATATATTACCGGGAGTATGAAAAGCCGATTGTCGAACGCATAAAAACGGCGGTTCGATATACTCTGGAATTTGTGAACAAAAATGTCGGCAAATATGCCTATGATAATTTGACATACGCTTTAATCAATGCTACCGATGCAGGCGGTGTCGAATATCCGGGATTCGTGATCCTGGACTCACCCCGGGGCAGTTTGATGGCTACCCGTTTTTATGAGACTCTGGTCGTACATGAGACGGTGCATCAGTGGTTTTACGGAATGATCGGTTCCGACCAGGTGGAGGCGCCGTGGATGGATGAATCGATCACCAATTTCTTTATGCATAAAATATTCCTTCATTATTGGGGGCGTGACGCCAATCTGCTGGAATTTGCCGGTCTGAAATTCAGCGAAAGGGATAATCTTCGTGCCCTGATGCAGACTATAACAGCCCCCTGTGCGGTCGATAATCCCACCTATGCTTTTGTTGATGAATCTGATTATTATGGCATTATTTATTTCAAGGGTTCATTGGCGCTGGAGACTTTCGATAATATTTTGGGGGATTCGTTATCTATTATTTTCTGGCAGTTGTATTTTGAATTGTACCGTTTTAAGCATCCTTCGCAGGAGGATTTTATAAATCTGACCGGCGAAATCGCCGGTGATGATGCCCGCAAAAGCCTCGAAACTCTTCTCAGGAGTACAGATGTAATAGATTATAGTGCAAGTAATCTTGAAAATAAGCAAATAGATTCGGTCACATATAAAATAAGTTTCCGGATTGAAAAAAAAGGAGAGTTATCTCTTCCGGTAAATTACCGAATTTTACTTGATAATGGCGATTCGCTTGATGGCCAATGGGCCCCGGTTTACAATTACGCCGAGATTATGACATCGGCGTCGGCGCCCGCGAAATCGGTGATTGTAGATCCGAATAATATTTTCGCAATAGACGGTGATCTGTTTAACAATTCGATCTCCGTCCAGACCGACAATCGCCCGGGCGCCAGGTTATCGTCCGGATTGATGTTCCTTTTGGAGTCCTTTTTAAGTTTTATAGGCGGGATATAGCCGATGGGTGTGTTCAGGCAGCTTCGAAATTTATTTAAAATGAGATTGTTATGGCTGTACCTTTATCTGCTGAAGGCAATTTTGTCCTTTTTGCTTATTTTGCCGTTTTATATGACATTCAACGGTTATATGGCCCGGTCGTTATTTTCTAAATCATTAATTGGAAGCTGGGATTTATCGGTTATTCTCGAGCTATTTTCGCACAGCGATAATTTCATCCCCGCTTACATTGTAATGCTCTTTATTGGGGCTTTGATTTTTGTTATCGTAATACAATTCCTGAATGGCGGTTTGTATTATGTGGCTGTCTCCGGTAAGGCGGCAGGAATAAACCGGCGTGAATTTTTTGCCGAATGCGGAATGAACTTCACCACACACATTAAGATAACACTCCTGATGGTTCCGGTCTATTTGGTTTTAATTCCAGCCGGCATGTTTTTTGTAAATATCATCGGTATGGCGGGCGGGACACTAATCGGAAATTCGGCGGTATATTTGACTTTATTTAAGCTTCTGATTCTGGTACTGATACTCCTTGCCGCTTCGACTTTCTCCGATATTGCCCGCTCGACATCGGCTTCCTTTCCGGCGAAGTCATTTGGAGAAATTTTAAAAATCGCCGCCGATTATTTCCGTCCGCGTTTATTCAAGTTGGTCAGGCTGTTTATTATAACCTGGTTGCCTTTTTTTCTTATTTGGCTGGCGGTGGAATCATTGACTTTGGCTGCAATCGGGCTGTCGCTGGGTATTTTCAGTATTGCCCTCGAGTTTTTTCTTTTCCAGATATCGGCGGTGGCACGAACTGGTCAGAAGCTCTGGTATTTGATAATAATCGGAAGCGAATTTCGGAAGACAAATCCCGGGCGTTTTTTACCCGAACAGGTTGAATTAGATCTTGGAAGCAAATAATTCTGATACCGGATGCTATCAACTGCTGATAGAACTTACTCAAAAGAGTAAAATAAATGTCGGCGCCATGGGCGAGATTTTATTTCCGAAGGGATACTACATTTATACCGGGCGTGCCAAAAGGGGATTACGCAGCAGAGTCGAAAGACATCGACGGGTGAACAAGAAACGCCGCTGGCACATCGATTATCTCCTTGAAAAAAGTAAAATAATCGAAGTTTTTTATTACCCCGGTCAACTGGATGAGTGTAAAATTCACAGAAAGAGTTTGGATTCGATAAAGGATTCTCAGATCGTGAAAAATTTCGGCTCATCGGATTGCAGGTGCGGGGGACACCTGTTGCGGACCGAAAGGAAACCATCCTTATGACTGAAAAACTCTATTTTAAGGATAGTTATCTTTTTGAGTTCGAATCGACAGTCCGCGAAGTCCGTAAAATAGATGATTCTTATGAAGTAATCCTGGAATCAAGTGCCTTTTATCCCGAATCGGGCGGGCAGGGATACGATCTCGGACGGCTGGATAATCAAAAAGTCATCGCCGTGATTGAAAACGATAATTCTCAGGTAGTGCATAAATTGAAAAACTGGACCGCCCCGGAGGGCAGTATTGTAACGGGAGTTATAGATAAGCAGCGGCGGCTCGATTATATGCGGAAACATAGCGGCCAGCATATATTATCGCAGGCTTTTGTCAGAGTCGCGGATGTTTTTACGATAAGTGCCCATCTGGGGGAGAGGGAATCGACGATTGAACTGGATGCCGGGGCAATCGATGATGACACATTATGGCAGGTTGAAAGCCTGACTAACGAAATTATCCGTGATAATTTGCCGGTAACGACGAAATTTTATTCACGTGACGAGTTAAAGAATCTTCCGGTGCGGAAGATCCCGAAGGGCAAGGATAAATATCGAATTGTCCGTATGGGTGAATTTGAATGCACCGCCTGCGCCGGGACACATGTTCGAAATACCGGTGAGATAGGATTGGTCAAAATTATCGGCTATGAGAAAATCAGAAATCATCTTCGAATCATATTTCTCTGTGGGAGTGGGGCAATCGACGATTATTATCAAAAAAATAAAGTCATCGAACAATTGTCATCGAAATTGACCTGTCATTTTCTGGATTTCAATGATGCGGTCGATAAACTGCAGGAATATAATTCGGAACTAAAAAAAGAAATTTCGTCCCTGAACAAAAAACTGCTGCCGTATGAGACGGAAAATCTGAAAATAAAAGCTGTTGATCTGAATGGTATAAACCTGGTCGTCGAGACGTTTGGCAATCGGGAATCGAAAGATATAATAGAGCTGGGCAATAGTCTTTGCCGGTCTATCGAAGCGGTAGCGCTGCTGGCGGCCGAGAAAAGGATTTTTGTATTTGTGTCCGATAGCCTCGGAATTGACGCGTCGCAGATTGTCCGGCTTTTTACCGATAAGCACGAGGGCCACGGCGGGGGCGGGGTGACATTTGCCCAAATCGGTGGCATTTCACCTGAAAAAATGACATATTCTCTTGAAAGTTTGGCCGGGATCGTGAAAAATGAGATCGAACGGTAAAATAAAAAACTGCCGCGTTCTGATTATTGCTGTGATTTCATTGCTTCTTTTCCTGAGTTTGCAATCCCAAGCCGATGAAAATACTTTGTATCTGGAAAGTTATCGTACCTATGAATTCATGAAAGGTACCGAGACCGATACAATTCTTGTTACCGGCGGTATTTTCAGATTGGGTGCGACCAGTCTTCTGGCCGATAGTACTTTCTGGCTGAAGGGCAAGAGTATTATCCTGATCGGCAGTGTAAATGTCTGGGATACGTTGTATGCCATATACGGAAGCCGGGTCGTTTATGATTTAAAAAATAAAATCGCCGATGTATCCGGCGATTCGGTGACGATTTCCTCGGAAAAAGACTCGATTCTGGCGGTCGGGACCAATGCCTATTATAGCCGCGACTCGTCTATTTTCAGGATGCACGACCGGCCGACCGTTTTTCTGAACTATCCGGACAGCAGCAACCAGATACAGGTCGATGCCGATCGGATTGCCCTCAATGCCGATGATAAAATCGGCTATGCCGACGGTCAGGTGATTATTCATCGCGCCGAAATCGAAACGCACTCCGATCGGGCGATTATGTATATCGACGATGACAATCTGATGCTTCTCGATAATCCGTCGGCGCGCCGTCGCGATTCTGAAATCAAAGGTGATACGCTGATAATATCCAGCGAAAAATCACAGTTAAAGCGAATTCACGTTTTCGGAAATTCCGAAGGCGATTTTAAGGAGCCGTCGAAGGATGATTCGGCTCTCTTTGATATTTCGAAACTGCGGGCGGCTGAAATCGAGTTTAATTTGATTGATGGTCAGCTCGATAATGTTGTGGCTATCGATCAAGCATACTCATTTTACAATCCCGGCTCGAAAGACAGCAGCCAGATTTACAAGAACAACGTTTCCGGCGACACCATCAAGCTTTTTATGGAAGATGAAAATCTGCAACATGTTGAAGTAATCGGCGGTGCCGAAGGGGAGTATTTAACCGGCAGTTATCACCATGAGGATACTGTCACGACCTATCTGGAAGATACGGTCAGTTATTCCGGTGATTATATAAGTTATGCGCTCGAAGATTCCACGATCAGATTGAAGGCCGATGCTCATGTCGAGAATAAATCGGTATCTCTTTCGGCGTACAACATAAATTATCTGACTTCCGATGAGATCGTCACCGCCTACGATGATTCACTGCTGGTCGATTCCAGTTATCAATACGTACCGGTTATTTTGCAGGATGGATCCGAACAAATAATCGGATCATATCTGGAATATTCGATGAAAACCGAAAAGGGATTGATTCGAAAATCGAAGTCGGAATATAGCGACGCCTTTTATCGCGGCGGCGAATTGTTCCGCAAGGAAGAGGATATCTACTTTGTCGAGGACGGCAGTTATACCAGTTGTGATAAGGAAGAGCCGCATTATCATTTCCAGTCGAAAAGAATGAAGATGATTCGGAATGATAAATTTATCGCCCGCCCGGTCATTTTTTATATCGAGAAGCTCCCCTTGTTTATAATTCCGTATTATGTTTTTCCGGTCCAGAAAGACCGCCATTCGGGATTTTTGTCATTTAAGTTCGGCAATTTTGAAAGAGGTAATCGATATATTTCCAACGTCGGCTATTACTGGGCCGCCTCGCAGTACTGGGATATCCTGGCTGCGGTCGATTACTATGAAGAATACGGTTTTACGTATCGAAGCGATATTCGGTACAGCAAACGTTATGTCCTTAACGGATCGGTTTCGGGATCGTACGCCAACGAATCGCGTTTCGTCGGCTACAATCAACTGAAATCAAAGCGATGGCAGTTGAGTTTTAATCATTCCCAGACAATATCACCCACTTTCAGTATTCGGGCCAATGGTACTTTTTTATCCGATAAATCATATTATACCGATTTTTCGACCAATCTGGAAGACCGTCTGAATCGGAGCATCCGGAGCCAGGTTTCGTTATCCAAGCGATGGAACAGCGCCTCGTTGAGTACACAGGTTATCCATACGGTAAACCTTGACCAGGAAACGCGCACTGATAATCTCCCGACCGCCTCGCTTTCGTTTCCCTCGAAACCGATTTTCGGGTCACCCTCAAAGGACGAGACCGGGCAGATGGAAAGGAAGTGGTACCATAATTTTTATTTCAGATATGGCGTTAATTTGAACAATTATAGCTATCGTGCCACCGATTCGACCGGATTCCGAAGTCGCAAAAAGTTTTTGACAATCGACCATAGTACGTCGCTGTCATCATCGTTCGCGATTTTTAAATATCTGAAATTTAATCCTTCTTTTCAGTATCGGGAGACGTGGTATAAGATTTTCGAAACCGATCAAAGCCGAACCGCCGATATCGATGCCTCGCGTATATATCGCCGCTATTCATACAGTGGGGGAATTTCGGCCTCGACCGATCTTTATGGTACCGTTAATACGAATATACTGGGTCTGTTGGGCCTGAGACATGTCCTTACCCCGCGCGTGGGATATTCGTGGACTCCGGAAATCAACCGGTATGAAAATATAAGAAGTTATACGGGAACCGGCGGCGGCGGCAGTAAATCAAGATCGATGTCGTTATCCCTCGGGCAATTATTTCAGGCCAAGGTGAAATCCGGAGAGACCCCCAGAAAAATAGATCTGCTGTCAGTCAACAGTTCGGTCAATTATAATTTCGAGGCGAAGGGCCGGAAGTTTTCGTACCTTTCGACCAGCGCTCATACATCGCTTCTGAGAAATATCAGTCTTTCGGCAAGTATGGTGCACGATCTTTACGAACCGGGGACCGAAAAACTGAGATGGTGGTCGCCATACTTAATGAACTTTACGATTTCAACTCGTTTTCAGACGGGAGGATTGCTGGCGAAAGGAGAAAGTCCCGAAGAGTCGGGCGGATTAGCACCGCCCTTACCGGATCAACCGAGCGGCGGGGTCGGTTCCAAACAAAACTGGAGCCTGTCGGTCTCACATCAATATTCCGAATCGGGACGCGGATCATCATTTACGAAAACGCATTCGGTAAGCTTCAGTGCAACAGTAAATCTGTCAACCAGTATTGAACTCAATTATTCGCAGACTTATGATATCGTCAGAGACATAACCGTGTCACGACGGGTTGAAGTAAGAAAGAATTTACATTGCTGGGAAGGCCAATTTTACTGGGTTCCGGATGGCTCCAACAAGGGCTATTATTTTCGAATCAACATCATATCAATTCCCGATATTAAGTTCGAGAAGTCGATGTCGAGCGTCAGAGATGTATTTTTCTAAGTATTTTCGGCAAAAAAGCCCGCGAAGCCCCAAAAATTGGGCTTTTTTTTGAAAAATTGACTCTTTTTTAGTTGACAAGGCTTAAAAAAAGGCTGTTTTTTTTCTTAAATAAGTTTTAAACCATTAACTTCTAGCATAAGGGAATGATGCTATGACCAAAGAAGAAATGATTACTCTGATTGCCAAGGATGCCAAAATCAACAAGCGCCAGGCGGCCGACGCTTTGAAGAGTTTCTTCGAGGGAGTGACCACCAATCTAAAAAAAGGTAAGCGAATCAGTTTCGTCGGCTTCGGGACATTTTCGATTTCCAGGAGAAAAGCCCGTGTTGGACACAATCCGCAGACGGGAGAGAAGATTAACATCCCGGCAACCAAGGTCCCGCATTTCCGTGCCGGCAAGGCTTTAAAGGAGGCCGTGAAGAAATAAAGGGAAATCAGTTTTTTTTGATTGAGGCAGGGAATTTAATCTCTGCCTTTTTTTATTTTTGGTTGACCGCATGCCGCTTGTAAGGTAATTTGATATTTATAATTATGGTTTGAAATATGGCAAAACGACATGCAAATAAGGATTCCGGCGGCCGCAAAAGAAAACTCCTTGGCATACTCCTGATACTTTTTTCGGTCTTACTTTTGATATCGCTGGTTACTCATGCAGGCTGGGATGATCGAAGAATCAAGCTGGACGATAATCCGTTTTCCATAGATTTCAGAAATCAGGTTGGAATCGTCGGGGCGCTGACGTCCTATGTACTATATTTTTTCTTTGGTTGGCTGGCCGTATTTTTGCCTTTTGCAATATTGGTTCCGGGGCTTTATTATATTAATGTCGCGTGGCGGTCAAAAATCAGTCCGGCGGTGTGGTTTTGCATAACGGCCGGTGTGCTGATTACTATGATTGCGGATATCTTCATCCTTCAGGAACTGGAAGCCGGTATCGGATATGCAGGTGCATACGGCGGCTATCTTTTCTACAATCTGACGAAATTGCTGGTAAAAATAATCGGGGAAACTGGTTCGGTTGTCTTATTGGGCGTCGGCGTGATTGTGTCAATGGTTTTGCTCGGATATCGCTACCCGGTCCTAAGAAGCCGGATAGGCGGTTCATTTCGTTTTGATTGGCGTAGATTCGGTTCGTTCTTCGGCGGTTTCCTAAGAAAAATTCCAGTGCTTTTCAAAAGAATTTTCTCGAAGAAAAAGAAAGGAGATTTCGATTTTATTGAATCCGATCGATCGGCCTGGGGTGATGAAATTGTTCGTGAAGATGCCATCTCGGTGGAGTCTGATGAAGATGTTGATAAAGCCGACTCAGCGGGCTTTAAAAACGGGCTTTCTGGAAAATCCAAACAGAAAAAGCTGACAATAAAAAAGACGATCGCATTTATCGGAAGGGAAACCCAGGATTATATATTTCCGGGGCTCGATTTGCTTGATGAAGGTGCAAACAACGGCCCGGCTGTTGATCCGGAAGAACTTGCTTTTACCGCCCGGGCGCTGAAGGATACACTGGAGACTTTTGGTGTCAGCATCGATGGGCAGATAGATAAATATCCCGGCCCGGTTATTACGCGTTTCGAGTTTAAACCGGCGGCCGGAATAAAGGTCAATCAAATAGTAAACCTGTCCGACGATCTGGCTCTGGCCCTTCAGGCCAAGCGTATCAGAATCGTCGCGCCCATCCCCGGCAAGGCGGCGGTCGGTGTTGAAATTCCCAATCGCAAGGCTCGATTGGTCTATATACGGAGTATAATCGGGTCGGATGCCTATACCGACGGTCGAATCAAATTGCCGCTGGCGTTGGGTAAAACAATTTCGGGTAAACCGTATGTGGCCGATCTCGCCAAAATGCCTCATCTTCTGGTGGCGGGAGCGACCGGATCGGGCAAATCAGTTTGCATCAATGCTATCATAACATCACTGATATACCGCCTCCATCCGGATGAATTGAAATTTATTTTTATTGATCCCAAAATGCTGGAGCTGTCGGTCTATGCCGGAATCCCGTATCTCGGCCGGCCGGTCGTGACCAACGCCAAGCGGGCCGAAAAGGTCTTATCCGACGCCGTTATCGAAATGGAAAAGCGGTATAAAAAGTTGGCCGGTCAGTCGGTTCGTAATATCGAAGAATACAATACACGGCAGAAAAAACCGGAGGATAAAATCCCATACATTGTGATAATCGTCGACGAGTTGGCGGATATGATGATGGCGACCTCATCTTCGCGCATCGAAATGCTGATTACGCGGCTGGCGCAAATGGCGCGCGCGGTCGGGATTCATCTGATTCTGGCCACACAAAGACCATCGGTCGATGTCATTACCGGGCTTATTAAAGCCAATTTCTCAGCGCGACTGGCTTTTCAGGTGGCGACTAAAGTCGATTCGCGAACGATTATCGATACCAACGGTGCCGAGAAACTTCTGGGTAACGGTGATATGCTCTTTATACAACCGGGGCACCCCGAGCCGTTGCGTACGCATGGCGCCTTTATCTCCGGCAAGGAAACCGAGCGCGTTGTCAATTTCATAAAGGAGCAGTTCCCGTCAGAAGAAAAAGCGGAAGCCGAAAGCGAGAAGGCGGAAGAAAAGGGCGACAATGTCGATCTGGATGATCCCTTGTTTATCGAGGCCGCGCAGACTGTTATTCGCCACAAACAAGGCTCGGTATCGCTCTTACAGCGGAAACTCGGTATCGGCTATCAGCGCGCCGCCCGGCTGATTGATAGTCTCGAAGAGGCCCGAATTGTCGGACCATATGATGGCAGCAAGGCACGGGACGTTCTGGTGGATAATTCGTATCTTGAAAATTTGTTAGCCTCGCGGTCATTCTCCGATCCGAACTCATAGCCGCCCTCGACGTATAAGTATAAGTTTATGAATAAGATAGTCCGATATATAATTTCGCAACTGTTTATATTGTATATTCTTGGGATGACGGCAGCAACTTCGGAAAAATCGCCGGAGCATCCTTCAGGACAGGATGCCCGCCCGCAAAAGGGCGATAGATTCCAGGAAATAAAGGCCGAACTTGATTCAGCCGCGATGGTCAGCTTTGATATATTAATCACCGTTAAATCCGAAATCTTTGACGAAATCGACAGTACTGCCGGAAAAATCTCAATCTCCCGCGACGGCAGATATATCGCGCGTCTGAACGATGATGTCTATCTATTCGACGGGGAATGTGTCTGGGAGTTTTCGTCTGAAAATAACCAGGCGACGAAACGATGTCTGGGCGAAGGCGAGGAAGTCGAAAACCGGCTGGCTTTCATAAAAAACCTTGATGATTATTATAAAACGTCGGTGATTAAAGAGAATTCGATTTATCGATTAATTAAGAAAGACGAGGATGACGGATCATTACCGGACAGTATGCTGATATGTTTGAAGGAATCCGATCTCGCGAGAATAGAATATCTCGATTTGAATAATGACCTGAATAAGGTGCAGATATTGAAGGAAACAATCTCCGACTCATTGCCTCAGGGAGTTTTTAACATGAATCTTCCGGACTCAGTCGAGGTCATAACTCTCCCGTAAAATATATGAGATTTTTTATCAAAAAACTCGGTTGCCCGAAGAATGATGTCGACGGTGATTATCTGGCAGGAAAACTCCTGTCGTTGGGGCATAAAATAGCGAAAAATCCTGACCGGGCGGAAATCGTTATTGTCAATACGTGTGGTTTTATTCTTCCGGCCAAGGAAGAATCGATTGAGGAAATTCTATACTTTGAGAAAATGAAAAATGAGGGGAAGATCAACCGGCTGTATGTAACCGGATGCCTGGCTCAGCGTTATGCCGATGAGCTTCGCAGGGATATAAAGGGCGTCGACGGATTTTTCGGCCTGGGCAAAATCAATGAACTGGCCGGTGCGATTAATAATGGATCATCCGGCCGGGCAAAGATCGCCAGAGATAATCCGGAAGAATTGGATTTCCTCGTCGGTGAAAATCGATATATAGACCCGAAGTATCCTTATGAATATCTTAAGATTGCCGAGGGGTGCGACCGGCGCTGCGCTTACTGCGCGATTCCCTTCATTCGAGGTCGCTATCGTAGCCGGTCGCTTAAGGATATTTTGAAAGAGGCGGAATTGCTGGCTTTCAACGGAAAAAAGGAGATAATTCTCGTATCCCAGGAGGGCACCGGCTACGGGCGCGATTTCGGCAATCAAACTGACATTATTACACTTTTGTCGGCGCTGGAAAAAATCGACGGAATCGAATGGATTCGTCTGGTATACTTGCATCCGGAAGCGGTAAATAATCGTCTAATAAAATATATGACCGAATCCGATAAAGTCCCTGGTTATTTCGATATACCGCTGCAGCATATAAATGACAAAATTCTGGCCGAAATGAATCGGCGCGTGAATCGTAAAACAATTGAGAATGTAATTGATAAAATAAGAGAAGCCTCATCCGAAAACATTATTAGGACCACATTTATTGCCGGTTTACCCGGTGAAACGGAAGTCGAGTTTGCGGAATTACATGATTTTATCAGGGATGTTGAATTTGATCGGCTGGGAATATTTAAGTATTCGCCGGAAGAGGGAACGCCGGCATGCCGGTTCGAAAATCAGGTGCCTGAGAATGTTGCCGAGGAGCGGTTGGACATTCTGATGTCGCTTCAGCAAAAGATTGCTTTTGAAAAAAATATTGCCTTGATAGACACTTATCAAAAGATTATAATTGACGAAGTGAAAACAAATGGTTCGTCTGTCGGTAGAACACAAGGAGATTGTCCGGAAGTCGATCAGGAAGTTTTTGTGCAGGGTGGCAGCTTAAAAAAAGGAGCCATTGTGAAGGGCAAAATTGTTATGGCTGAGGGGTACGATCTGATTGCCAGAATAGACGGTGGATAGTTATGTTCGAATATAACAGATTGGGTATATTTCTTTCGCGGCCGGTGGCAGTCCTGTTTGTACTGATTTACCTGTCGCAATCAGGGCTTATTATTTATTTGATACGAGAGAAATTCGACCTCGAGAAACAGCTCACGCATCAGCGGCAGCGCATCAGCGAACTTGAAGAAAAACTTGAGATTTTTCAGGTAATCGATGATTTCCAAATAGGTTTTACCGACGATGAAAAAAGACAATTGGCTAATGTTATCTTTTCCGAGTGCGACAAATATGATTACGACCCTATGTTTCTGATGGCGCTGATTCTGACCGAATCTTCTTTTAAACGAAAGCAGGTTTCGTCGGTGGGTGCAAGAGGGCTAATGCAAATACGGCCCTTTGTCGGCAAAAGTCTGGCCGGCAAAATGGATATCGATTGGCAGGGCTCGGACATGCTGATGAATCCCGATTTGAATGTCCAGATGGGCTCGCGGCATCTGTTTGATATGATTCTGAAGTTTAAAGATGTCCGTAAAGCGATTATTTCATATAACCTGGGCGAGGCGGAGTTGAGAAACCGGATGCGTAGCGACAAGCCGCTGCCAAATTCTTATTTAAATAAAGTCATGGAAAATTATAAAATGCTAAAGGAGCGTTATCGAGCTTGAGACCAAAATTCATTATTGCAGCTGGAATATTACTTATGATGTTATTTTTGGCCGGATGCGGTGGGCCTCGTATGAGTTCGTACGCTACTGCGGAGGAACAATTTAGCCAGGCAAAAAAGCAGTATGACAAGGAACATTATCTTAAAGCAATCGAAGGCTTCCAGCGAATCATTTTCAACTTTCCCGGTGCCACGATAGTCGATACGGCGCAGTATTTCCTGGCCATGTCTTATTTGGGAAATAAAGAGTATGAATTGGCGGCGGTGGAGTTCAAGCGGTTGATTGCCAATTACCCCAGGTCTGAATATTCTGATCGGGCGCAATATTCGGCCGGCGTCTGTTATTATAAGAATACCCCCTCGAATTATGCGCTTGACCAGGAGGATCTTAAAAAAGCAATACAGGTGCTTGAGGATTTTATTTTGGAAAATCCGGATTCACCTTTGGTCAAAGACGCCCGGGCGAATATTCTCGAGGGTATGACAAAACTGGCCCGAAAAGAATATGAAAATGGTTTATTGTATTTTAAAATATATGATTACAAGGCGGCCAAAATTTATTTTCAATATGTTATCGATAATTATACCAACACCAGCTATGCAGCTCTGGCCTTGTTTAAATTATCGGAGTCGGCCTACAAACTCTCTGAATATAGCGAAGCGCTCGAAAAATTCAGCCAGTTCAAGACCCTGTATCCCGAACATGTGCTGATTCCCGAAGCTAACCAATATATCGACAAGATTACCCATCAACTGGAAACGGTGGATGCTTCGGACGAGTCCTGACAGAGGCGGCAACTGGGGGATTATGGGGGGGCTGTTCGATCCGATTCATTACGGACATTTGACCCTGGCCGAACAGGCGCGGGAGGCCTTTTCTCTTAATGGCGTCCTCTTCGTCGTCAGCTGCAATCCGCCGCATCGGCATGAAAAACCGATTGCTTCTTTTGAAAATCGTCTGCAAATGGCCGGACTGGCCACAGATAGTAATAATTTTTTCATGGTGTCCGATCTCGAAAAAGAACTGGATGGTCCCGGTTATACCCTATCGATGGTGGAGTTGCTGAAAGATCGCTATTCCGATGTTATCTGGCACCTGATTCTCGGGGCGGATAATGTCGAATCGTTCGAGTTATGGCACAGACCTGAAGAGTTGATTAAAAAAGTAAAAATTCTAGTCGGAGGTCGGCCCGGTTATAAAACCGAATCGAATAATTCCGCGTGGAATAAGGCGGTTTACCATTTTGAAATGCCGCTTATGGAAGTTTCATCGACATTAATCCGGCAGCGATTAAAGGAAGGCCGATCGATACGATACTTATTACCGGATGAAGCGCGCACTTTTATCGAGAAGAAGGGCTTATATCGATGAAAGGTAAGAGCCTTTATCTGGTTGACGGCTCTGCCATATTCTACCGCGCTCATTTCGCTTTTCTACGAAATCCGCTGATAAATTCGAAAGGAGAAAATACATCGGCCACGTTCGGCTTTGTCAATTCGATCCTGAAAATCGTCAGGGAAGAAAATCCGGATTACCTCGTTATCGCTTTTGATACCAAAGAACCTACTTTCCGGCATAAAATGTATCCCGAATATAAAGCCACGCGGGAGAAAATGCCGGACGATTTAGTGCTGCAATTGCCTCGTATAAAACAAGCGACCGAAGCGCTTAATCTTTCCACGCTTGAGTCGGAAGGATACGAAGCGGATGATATAATCGGGACGCTCGCCAAAAACGGCGAGCGTCAGAAAATGGATGTCTGGATCGTTTCCGGCGACAAAGACATGTTCCAGTTGGTTTCCGACCGCATAAAAATATATAATCCTCAAAAGGGCTCGCTTCCTCCGGTTAAAATGGACGGTAAGGGCGTGGAAGAAAAATTCGGTGTCCCGCCGGAGAAAGTTATCGATATGCTTGCTCTGATGGGTGACTCGTCGGACAATGTCCCCGGTATCCCGGGCATCGGTCCCAAAACGGCAATATCTCTACTGGAGCAATTCGGAAGTCTCGATAATCTGCTCAAGCAGCCTGACAAAATAAAAGCTCGGGGAACGCGGCAAAAAGTGATGGATAATAAAGACATGGCCGTGCTTTCCCGCAGGCTGGTAACGATTGATACTTCGGTACCCATAGAGTATTCATTGGATAAAATAAAATGGCGGGAGATTGATTTTAATAAGGCGAAAAAATTTTTGATGGAGATGGAGTTTTTCCGCCTGATCGACGAACTTGCTAAGAAAACCGGCGTGCTGGATCTTCAGTTCGACACTCCGCGGTCGGATAATAAAAAAGATTCTAAGGCTAATTATGTCTGTATCGATAGTATACCGGAATTAAAGAAGTTGTTGAAGCAGCTTACCTCCAAAAAGGAGGTCGCGGTCGATACCGAAACAACCTCGCTTGATGCACATAAAGCCGATTTGGTGGGTGTATCGCTTTGCGCCGAGGATGGCAGGGCCTATTATATTCCGATCGGTCATGATGAAAAGAAAAGAAATATCCCGCGAGAAGAAGCCTTAAAAATATTATCGAGATTCCTTGCCGATAAAAATGTCAAAAAAATCGGGCAGAACATTAAATACGACCTCGAAGTCCTCAATCGTGCCGGACTGGATATCGAGCCGATTTCGTTTGACACCATGCTGGCGTCGTACGTGATAAACCCATCAGGGCGACACGGTCTCAATTCGCTGGCGCTGGAACATCTTAATTATCGTATGCAGCCGATTACCGATTTGATCGGCAGCGGCAAAAAACAGAAATTGTTTTCAACCGTCGATGTTGATAGCGCCGTCTTTTATGCCGCCGAGGACGCCGATTATACTTTCCGGCTGTATGAGATTCTGGCCCCGAAACTGGAACAGAATAATGTTCATGAGTTATACTATAATATCGAACTGCCTCTTATCAAAGTCCTGGCCGCGATGGAAAACGAGGGCGTCCGTATCGACTGTGAATATCTGGCCGAGATGTCGAAAGAGCTGGAGACGCAGCTGGATAAACTCACAGAAGATATTTATGCCGAGGCCGGGCACGAATTTAATATAAATTCCACGCAGCAGCTTTCAAAAATCCTGTTTGAAGACCTCAAACTACCGAAGAAAGGTAAAACCGCCAAAAAAACCGGCTATGCCACCGACGTCCGCGTGCTTGAGGAATTGGCGGCCGTTCATGATCTGCCGCGCCTGGTACTCGATTATCGTCAACTGGCAAAATTGAAAAGCACTTATGTCGACGCCATTCCCGCTCTGGTCAATGACGAAACGGGGAGAGTTCATACCTCCTTTAATCAGACAATCGCCGCCACCGGGCGGCTGTCATCGACCGATCCCAATCTACAGAATATTCCGGTGCGAACCGAAATCGGTCGGCAGATTCGTAAAGCGTTTATTCCGCGCGATGAGAATTATAGACTGCTGGTGGCTGATTATTCGCAAATCGAGCTTCGTATCCTGGCGCATTTTTCGGAAGACAAAACGCTGATTGAAGCCTTTAAAGACGGGCAGGATATTCATGCCCGAACGGCCAGTGAAGTCTATGGTGTCAGCATGAATGATATCACCCCCCGGATGCGGCGAGCGGCCAAAACGGCTAATTTCGCGGTCATTTACGGGGTTAGCGCTTACGGTCTGTCCCGGCAGACGGAGCTTGATGTGGCGCAGTCCAAAGAATTTATCGATACGTATATGGCGCGGTATCCCGGGATAAAAAAGTATATGGTCAGTACTATCGAGGCGGCGCGCAAAGATGGATATGTTAAGACATTATTTAATCGTGTGCGGTATCTTCCCGAAATCAACGCCAAGAATTATCAGATTCGACAGTTCGCCGAACGAACCGCCATCAATACGCCAATCCAGGGAACGGCGGCCGATATGATTAAAGTCGCTATGATTGATATTCAAAAGAAAATGAAAACGATGAAATCGAAAATGATTCTTCAGGTGCATGATGAATTGGTTTTTGATGCCCATAAAGACGAGATACCGGAATTGGAAAAGATTGTCAGGCAGGGGATGGAGAAGGCCGTCAAACTGAAAGTCCCGGTTATCGCCGATATCGGTCTCGGTGACAACTGGCTGGATGCAAAATAATGCTGATTGGCATCACCGGGCAGATCGGTGCGGGAAAGACCGAAGTCGCCAAAATATTCAAAAAAATGGGGGCGTACGTTATCTCGGCTGACAAAATCGGCCGCGACGCTGTCCAAAAAAATAAATCGATTTTGAGAATACTGGTATCAGCTTTTGGTCAGGATATTCTAACTCCATCGGGTAAACTCCGTCGGCGTAAATTGGGCGAAATGGCGCTGGCCTCCGACAAAAACAGGGAAAAACTAAACCGGATTGTGCATCCTTTGCTGTTAAAGGAATTGTCTCGCCAGACAAAGAAGGCTCTGAAAAAAAATAATATAGTTGTCATTGATGCCGCGCTTTTGATTGATTGGGGCTGGGACAAAAAAGTTGATAAGACGATTTTGGTTCATGCCGGCGATAAAATCAAAATGACTCGTCTTATTGAGAAAGGTTACTCCCCGAAAGAAGCCCGGATTCGATTGAATTCGCAGCTAAAATACAAAGTTCTTCGCTCTCACTCAGATATTGTCATTTTTAATAATCGGTCGCTTGACAGTCTTAAAGAAAGAGTCGAAAAAATCTTCAATAAGTTGACCTAAAAGGGGTTGACACACGACCGCAATCTGATATATTTGCGCCAGAAAGTTACAAATTTCACAAACTCGGAGGTGCCATGCCGCTGATTGATTCTAAAACCGGAAAAGTCCGAAGAGATTATTCTATAGATGAATTAAAAGAAAAGGCAAATTATATGCGTGGCCTGGATATGATTTCACTCTGTTCGGGGAAATCCGGCCACTCGGGCGGGACGCTGTCAATGATGGATATATTGTCCGCGCTGTATTTGAAGGTAGCGCGTCATGATCCGGAGAATCCAAACTGGGAAGATAGGGATAGAATAATCTGGTCGGCCGGACATAAGGCACCCGCACTTTATGTCAGTTTGGCCGTTTCGGGCTATTTCCCCGAGCAGGAGTTGGCTAAACTGCGAATGCTCTACGGACCATTCCAGGGGCATCCGCATAGGAAAGACCTGGCCGGAGTCGAGATTTCTTCCGGTTCGCTGGGGCAGGGGATGTCGGTCGCGGTCGGGGCGGCTATGGCAGCTAAGATCGATAAAAAGAATCACAAAATTTTCGTCATTACCTCCGATGGTGAACATCAGGAAGGATCCATCTGGGAGGCGGCGATGGAAGCCGGAAATTTTAAATTGAATAATTTCATAAATATTCTCGATCGGAACAGACTTCAAATCGATGGCTGGACCAAAGATATTCAGGCGCTGGAACCGCTGGCCGATAAGTATCGCGCTTTCAACTGGGATGTCATCGAAATCGATGCGCACAATATGGAGCAAATACTTGATGCCTTTCAAAAGGCCTCTAATTCAAAAGAGAAACCGACGTTGATATTGGCCAACACCATTAAGGGCAAAGGCGTCAGTTTTATGGAAGATGTCGCCGGCTGGCATGGCAAGCCGCCCAATCATGATGAGATGATTAAAGCTCTTGACGAGCTGGGTCTCTCCGATACGTTTGATCTGGAGAAGTTTTTCAAAGTCGGTTCCGATTATCAGCTGATGGTTGAGAAAAGACTTAATGATAAATTGCCTAAATTCTCACGTGATTTCTGGTGGAACAGGCAGGATAAAATGAAGGTGGATATGGACCCGACACGGAAAGGTCTGGGGCGGGCGCTGGATGAATATGGCGATGACGAACGCATTGTCTGTATTGGGGCCGACATCTCCGATTCGATTACAATTTCGCAGTTTTATAAAAACCATCCGGAACGGAAAAATCGCTGGATATCGGTCGGTGTTGCTGAGCAGGCGGGAACGACAGTCGCCGCGGGATTGGCAAAGGAAGGTAAGATTTCAGTTTTCGGAACATATGGTGTCTTTTCCTCGGCGCGTAATCTGGACCAACTGCGCGTTTCGGTTTGTTATGGCGACTTTAACGTCCTGATTGTTGGCGCTCACGGCGGCGTTTCGGTCGGTCCCGATGGTGCGACGCATCAGGAGTTGGAAGCCTTGTTCCAGATATGCGGTTTGCCGAACATGCATGTCGGTGTCCCGGCCGATTCGATCGAGACCAAGAAAATGACAAAAGCAATGCTTTTCGATATCGTCGGGCCGAAATATATCCGTTTCGCCCGTGAGGCCACCCCGATTGTCACCAAAGGCGACACCCCGTTCAAATTCGGAACGGCCAATATTTATAAATTCATTGACGAGGCGGAGAATTTTATCGATGCCTTCGAGATTAAACTATCTACCGAATACAATGGTCCCGATGATGATTTGACGATTATTTCCTGCGGTCCGGAAACACCCGAGGCATTGCGCGCTGCGTGGATATTGAAGACCGATTATAACATCAATTCGCGCGTGATTAATATGCATACGGTCAAACCGATGGACACCGCTGCGATAATCAAGGCGGCCAAGGAAACTAAAGCGATAGTCACCGCCGAGGAGCACCAGGTGGGTGGTATCGGGAATAAGATTGCCGGAATAATCATGAATGAAATGAGTTCCATCGGCAAAGCGATACCGTTCGGAATGATCGGTGTCCAGGATCGTTTCGGCGAGTCCGGCTTGCCGTGGCAATTGATTAAAGAATTCGGTGTCGCCGGAGAATATATTGCTGATAAAGCGCGGAAGCTTTTGAAGCTGGGATAACCATTTGATTGACAGACAATTGGGAGAGTACCATGAAATATGCTGATAGAATGAAGCGGCTGGGAACCGAAACTGCATTCGAAGTATTGGTGAGAGCTCGACAACTCGAAGCGCAGGGTCGGGAAGTGGTGCATCTTGAAATCGGCGAACCCGATTTCAATACGCCCAAAAATATCTGTGATGCCGCCGTCAAAGCTCTTCGTAGTGGTTATACGCATTATAACCCGTCGGCCGGCTATCCGGAAATTCGTAAAATTATTTCCGACGAGATAAATAAAACGCGCGGACTTAAAACCAATCCGGAACAGGTCGTTATTACACCCGGCGCCAAGCCGATTATGTTTTTCACGATTCTCGCCCTCGTTGATAAAGGGGATGAAGTCATATATCCCAATCCCGGTTTTCCCATCTATGAGTCGCTGATTAATTTTATCGGCGCGAAAGCGGTCCCGGTTCCTCTGCGCGAGGAAAACGATTTCAGGATGGATGTTAAAGAACTGAAAACTCTGGTGACACCCAAAACAAAACTGATGATTATCAATTCCCCTCAAAATCCGACTGGGGGTGTGCTGACGCATGAAGATCTCGAGGAAATCGCCCGTATTGCTGTCGAGAACGATATCTGGATTTTATCCGATGAAATATATTCGCGCACTATTTACGAGGCCAAATTCGAGTCGGTGACACAATTCCCCGGCGTTCCGGAAAGAACGATTATCCTTGACGGTATGTCCAAGACTTATGCCATGACCGGATGGCGACTGGGTTACGGCGTTATGGAAGAGAAACTGGCGGCGCACGTGGCTCGCCTGCAGACCAATTCCAATTCCTGCGTCTCCGCTTTCTCTCAAATGGCGATCGGCGAGGCCATAACCGGCCCGCAGGATGAATCCGCCAAAATGGTCGCTGAGTTTAAGAGACGACGTGACGTTATCGTCGAGGGTCTTAATAAAATCGACGGCCTCTCCTGTAAAAAACCGCTGGGGGCGTTTTATGTGTTCCCCAATATCACTAAATTGGGTATGAAATCCAAAAAACTGGAAGAGTACTTCCTCGAAAATTATGGCGTGGCCGGCCTGGCGGGTACATCATTCGGCGCCCACGGAGAAGGGTACCTGCGGTTTTCATATGCCAATTCCGTCGAGAATATAAAAAAGGCGTTATCCTGGATTGAAAAAGGAGTGGCCGACCTAAAAAAGTAACTTGATTCAATAAATTGGTATAATCGGGATTTTGACAATTCCGCGGAATTTTCAAATTCAAATAACGGTCGGGTGGCCTTTGATCGCCCGACCATTTTTTTATTGTCTTATATGAGTAAAATCTCATTATTTATTATTATGCAGTATGGAATAATTAATAGAAATATCGCCGATCTGAGAGCCGAGCCGGATTTCCGATCGGAACGCAAAAGCCAGCTGCTTTTTAACGAACCGCTTGAAGTGGTTCAATTGCGCAAGGGATACTCAAGAGTGCGACAGGTAGACGGATATTTCGGATGGATTGACGCCCGAAGCATTTTTCCCGTTAATAGAAAAAAGTACGTCGCCCATGGAAAGAAACTTAATTTCGTAATTACTTCGCTTACGGCCAAAATTGACATTTACGGCAACAGTCCTGCAGCCGGTATTCCTTTCTTGTTTTATGGCACAAAAGTTCATCTCTTATCGAAAATCGGCAATTATTGTGTTATCACGGCTCCAGATGGCGTTAAATATAAAATTGCTCTTAAAAACCTCACCCCGATATTACGTTCGCCTTCGAAAGATATTAGCCCCCGTAAGATAATCAGGGAAGCCGAAAAATTCCTGGGGGCGCCGTACTTATGGGGCGGAACCAGCCCGTACGGTTTTGATTGCTCCGGTTTGGTACAGAGGGTATACAGCCGGTTTGGTATATATCTCCCGCGCGACAGCAAAGATCAGCGGAAGGCGGGGAGGAGAATCGCATATGATAATATTCAGTGCGGCGACCTGCTGTTCTTTCACCGTCATGTGGCCATTGCGATTGATAAATATCGCATAATACATGCTTCGCTGGGTGAAGGCAGCGTTGCTCTTAATTCCTTAAATCCCGAAGATACGAATTTTCGCAAAGATTTGTCGGATACGTATCTCGAAGCAAGGAGGGTGCTGGTATAAAAGTACGGATTTTTCCGATTGAGTTGCGGTTAAAGCGACCTTTTCGGGTTGCTTATGGCTCCGCCGAATCCAAGACGAATTATTTTATTTCGATAGAGAATCGATGTCTTGGGGAAGCGTCAGGATCGGTGCATTACGGCCCTAAAGAGGATGAAGTCAAAAAAGACCTGGAAAAAGGGCGAGGCTTTTTGGAATCCAAAAGCGAAATGTCTCTTGACGACCTTCATGATGTAAACAGCCTTGATATCAATCGTGTTTCAAAAGCCGGGCTGCTGGGCGCGGTTTTGCATTATCTTTCGCATAGGAATAACATCTTTCCATGGCAGCTCCTGGAATTAGAAGAACCGTCCGAAATCAGGACATCATTTACAGTCAGTATCGATAATCCGGATCAGATGTGCGACGAAATATCTCAAAGTCCTTACCCGGTTATAAAGATAAAAATGGGATTCGACGGCGATGAAATTCTTTTTGATAAGCTGCAGAAAATTTCGGGAAAAAGCTTCAGGATCGATGCCAATGGCGGCTGGTCGCCGGATAAGGCGGAAAAAATGATTTTTTACGCCGCCCGTCAGGATATTAAAATTATAGAGCAGCCTACCGGTGCCGATTTTGTCCGCGACTGGAAATTCATAAAGGGCCATTCTGATGTGCATCTCCTGCTCGATGAAGGTCTCAACACTGTTGACGATTATTTTCGATATTGCGATGACATTGACGGGATAAATATCAAGATGGCCAAGGCGGGGGGAATAATTGAGGCGATAAAATTGGCTCGTCAGGCCAAAAAAGATAGAAAAAAAGTCATGCTGGGATGTATGCTCGAATCGTCGGTCAGCATCGCTTCGTCGGTTTATATCTCATCCCTTGCCGACCTGTTCGATCTGGATGGTCCGCTGTTATTGAAAGATGATATCGCCGAAGGAATAAAATATGACCTTGATGAAATATATGTCGATGAAGATATTGTCGGCGGGCCAAAAATGAAAAAGGTATTACCGGATGATAAAAACGATACATAGACTCTTTTTCTTAATCCTCCTGTGCAACATCGCGGTAAGTGCATCTGGTGAAACTCCCATAATTAATGTCGTTTATCCCAAGGGTGGCGACCGGATAGGAGCGGCCGATTCGACTTTCATATTCGGTTCGGTAACGCCCGGCTCGAATCTGACAATAAACGGGGAATTTATTGACGTTCACAAGAACGGCGCTTTTATCGCTTTCCTGCCTCTCCAACCGGGGCCTTTCGACTTTGAATTAAGAGCGATTAATGATGGTGATACGACTTTTTATATCAGGTCGGTTAATGTCCCCATTCCCAAAAAATCTTTCGGCTATGACCGGCTTGCTATTACCGACTGGCAGGATTCGGCAAGCAATATTGTTCTCGCCGAGGGTGACCTTTTGCGAGTCGAATTTCAGGGGACGCCATGCTGTCAGGCATGGTTTTCTATCCCCGGCTATGCCGATTCGGTGCCGATGGTAGAGATGCCGCCGAAAATCCAGCCTTATTGGGGTGAAACTGTCTTCGGTGTCGGGGCTGTTCCCGAGTCATTAAAAATAAGCGGTTATTATAGCGGATTCATGGAGATAGACGAACGAAAGCTTCCCGACTCGACCCGCATATGCTACTTTTTGAAAGCGCCGAGTTTGCACGATCTATTCGAAATACCGGCCGATAAAGCCAACTTTGTCGAGGCTATGTCATTATTGGAATTCGAAGGAGAGACCAAGATTGACAGTTCCGGTTATTTTGTAAGTATCAATCCTGTTGATTATCCCCGTGTGGTTGAATTTACGGACTCGGTGCAAATCATGCGGGTCGGTCCGAGTAAGGGTTATCTTTCGATATTTCAACCCGAAGGTGTCCGGGCTCTGGCGGTCGGCAGGGTGGGGGAGTGGCTTAAGTTGAAATTATCGCAGACCCAGCAGGGATGGGTTAATGTAAATTCAATCAGATTTCTTGACCCGGCCTGGCCGCCGCCGGTGTCGTACTTAAAAGCGATACGGACATATTCAGATAAAAATAAACTACTGATTGAATTTCCACTGTCGGATAAGCATCCTTTTAAAATCTCCGAAGAGGATCGTTATACTCTCAAAATATTGATTTACGGTGTCATTTCCGATACCGACTGGATCAGATATGATTTTAAGGATAAAGACCTTGATTTTGCTGTTTGGTCGCAGCCGGAACCGAATCTATATTGCCTGACTTTAAAAATGAAATGTCCGCTCTGGGGATATGACTGTTATTACGAAAGCAATATCTTAAAGTTACAGATTAACAAACCGCCGCAATATAATGGACGACTTGATGATATTGTCGTCGTTATTGATCCGGGACATTCGCCTGATCCGGGTGCGATCGGTCCGACCGGTCTTAAAGAATCGGAAATAAATCTGGAAATCGCAAAAGCAATTAAAAAAGATTTGGAAAAAAAAGGCGCAAAGGTCGTCCTGACGAGAGAGGATATGTCAGACTTACCGCTGTATGATCGACCGGCGATCGCCAAAAACGTGAATGCCGATTTATTTATTTCTATTCATAATAATGCCCTTCCCGACGGCGTCAATCCTTTTGAAAACAACGGCACATCGGCGTATTATTATCATGTCCATTCTATTGATCTGGCCCGCGCCATTCATGAGGAAATGCTAAAGGCGACCGGATTGAATGACTACGGATTGTACCACGGCAATTTAGCCGTCAATCGACCGACGCAATATCCGGCGGTGCTTCTGGAATGCGCCTTCATAATACTTCCGGAGCAGGAGGCCTTGTTAAAATATAAAAATTTCCAAAACAGGATTGCCCGGGCAGTCAGAAAAGGAATCGAAAGGTTTTTGGATGAATACAAATAACGGAACGCGGTCCAAGCCGACCAAACTGATTTGGCTGATATATATTGCTTTGTTGATATCGGGGATCATTCTAATCGGTGATGCCCTGAATGTGTCGGCTATTTCAAAATTAACCACCCGGCTCGGCGTCGGACTTGTTTATTCGGCGTTGGCGCTGATTATCGGCAGGAATCGGCCATATGGAATAATCGGCGTTGGAATTGTCTGGGTGGCAATCATAATTACTTTCTTCAGATGAAAAAAAACTCGCAGACGGTTCGGCTTGATTACGGTCGCGACGGATTGCAATTGGCTCTCGACAATTCCATCGCCGACTGGACAATTATCGAACCGCGTGAATTTCCCCCGATTGAATCATTTTCAAAATGCTTTAACGATTCGGTATCCTCACCGGTCGGTGCTCTCGATTTAAAAGATATTATTGTTCCCGACGATATGGTCGTGATTGTCACCGCCGACAATACGCGGCCGGTTCCGAACGACTTACTCATTCCCGCCATTATCGATTGTTGCCGTCTTGATCCGGCCAATGTCTCTATACTGATTGGCACCGGTTCGCACCACCCCTTGAGAGACGAGGCGATTGCTGATTTTTTGGGCGAAAATATTGCTGATGAATTTGACGTCATTTGCCATGATGCATTGGATACCGATTCAATGGAAACGCTCGGTCTGACCGGAAGCGGTATCCCGGTCTCGGTCAACAGATATTATCTGGAAGCGGATAAGAAAATTATTCTTGGCTTTATTGAACCGCATTTTTTTGCCGGATTTTCCGGCGGGGCCAAGGCTGTTTGCCCCGGGATATGCGGGCTGGATACGATTGATGCTTTTCATTCTTTCGAAATAATCGGACACCCCGAATCCGACTATGGTATTCTGGATAATAATCCGCAGCAAATGGCCGCCCGCGAGGTTGTCGCGATTGCGCCGCCCGATTTTATGATAAACGTGATTTTGAATTCCCGGAAAGAAGTCACGCATATTTTTTCCGGGAATTATATCGAGGCGCATCGGATCGGCTGCGCCGAGGTCGCCGGGGCGGCCATGATTGAGCTGGCTCATAAATTCCCCATCGTCGTCACGACCAATTCCGGCTATCCGCTGGATCAGAATCTTTATCAAACGGTCAAGGGAATTGCGGCCGCCGCCCTGATAGTCGAGGAAGGCGGCACTATTATCGTGGCTTCGGAATGCATCAACGGTATTCCCGAGGACGGCAATTTCGCCGAAATTTTAAATTCCCGATCGACATTGGATTCGCTTCTGGAAATGCTGTCGGATAAAAATTATACTCGGACGGATCGCTGGCAGGCGCAAAAGCTGGCGATGATTCTCAAGAAAGCGGAAGTCCTGATATACTCGTCGCTCGGTGCCGACCAAATAAAAAAATGCAAGATGATGAAAATTGATAATATTCAGTCAGCAATATTGTCGAAAGTCAAACAAATCGGCTCAAGGCCGAAAATAGCTGTTCTTCCGCACGGCCCGCTTACGATACCATTTGTAAAATAACCGAAACTATTTCCCCCGAAATTTAGTATATTATTTTTTTCCGGACGGACAGGTCGGCAATGACGGATACAGCTGCGAAAAAGGTTAAAAAAAGAGCGGACTACACTGAGGGCTCGATATTACAATCGATTCTGAAGATGGGTATTCCATCCATGATTGGCTTTATGGCCAATCATATTTACCACATGGTTGATATGTGGTGGCTCGCCCGTCTACCCCAGAAAGAAACGGCCGTCGCGGCCGTGACTATTTTCGCCAATATATCCTGGGTCTTTTTTTCATTTAACAGTCTCGTCGGGCCCGGTTCGGTGGCGGTCATCTCGCGCCGTTACGGTGAGAAAGATTATGACAGCGCCGAAACCGCCATCAAGGAAACCTTTATATTAAAGTGGCTGATTGGCATGCTCCTGGGACTGATCGGCTATTTGCTTGTGGACAAGATAGTCTATTTTGCCGGGGCGCGCGGTGAAACGCTTGTTCTGTGCGTCGATTATGGCCGCGTGATGTTTCTCGGTATGAGCTTCGGCCTGGCGACCTATTCGGTGTATACCGCTATGCGGGGAGTTGCCAATCCTCACATGGCTATGGCCTTTATGCTGGGTTCGACTCTTCTTAATCTGGTTCTCGATCCGTTTTTTATTTTCGGCTGGTTTGGTTTTCCCGAATTGGGTGTGACCGGCGCGGCGGTTGCCTCGGTATTATCGTACACTTTAACGTTTATAATCGGCGTCGTTATTTTCTATACGGGATTGACCAATGTCCGGCTGCATCTTCGAGGAAAAGTGGCGATGTCGTTCAAAACCGCTTTCAAGATTGTCAAAATAGGCGTCCCGACGTGGTTAGGGGAGATGTCGTTTTCGAGTTCACGGCTTATCATCATGCCGATGATTGCCGTATTTGGCAATTCGGTAGTGGCGGCGTACGGTGTCGGGATGCAGGTCTCGGCCATCGGTATTTCGATTCTGGTCGGGATTGGGCTGGGATTGGCCTCGCTGATCGGGCATAATCTCGGAGGCCTGAAAAAAGAACGCGCCAGGAAAACGGCCGACCAGGCGATTCTGCTTGCGCTGGGGATTATGGTCGGACTTGGTTTGTTACTGGTGACATTTGCCCGTTCAATTCTCGGTCTTTATTTTGAAAATCCGGAAACGCTGCAATACGGGGTAACCTTGATGCGCATCTTTGCTATCGGTTTTCCCTTTATCGGAGCCTTTCTTATGATGGAAGAGATTTACACCGGGGTCGGTCTGAATACACCGGCCATGATTGTCAATGCCGCCCAGGCCTGGGTTATTCAGGTTCCATTCATTTATATTCTGTCTCAGATTTTAAACTTTAGTCAAAATGCAATCTGGTGGACAATGAGCGGCTCCATGATAATCGCCGCAATCTCATTTTATTTCTATTACCGCCGTGGCCAGTGGCTGCATGTCAAAGTGTGAATAGTAGGTCGGGTTCCGAAAACCGATTTATCGGTTTGAGAAACCCGAAAAGGTCCTGCCGTAACACCATGCTA
>CAYVMO010000030.1:0-42148 GCA_964452645.1 uncultured Ignavibacteriaceae bacterium | reverse complement strand
TGAAATGGCAGAACCACTGCGCCCCGTAAGAACGGGGCTTGGGTTCTTCCCTACTTTTTAAATAAAATTCCGTCTTTTTCAAAATGGCTTCGTTTCGCATATAAAACATCAATTTTTTGACCGTTTTTTTGTCGATAATGGCGCAATCGCTTGTACGGCAACGCGATAACCGTAGGTCAGGAGCCCTGCCTGAGACACTGAGCGAAGCGAAGTGTCGAAGGGCCCGAAGGGTCAAAGGCCCGAAGGGCACTCAACGGGTCGTCGACCCCTGACAAATGCAATCTTTCGATATTTATCTCTGAATCCCGCATCTGAATAACGGCCGGATGATGGGATTAACGTTGATTTGGTGGGGAAAGTGGGGGGAATGTCAACAATATATTATTGCATTAATAGGTAGTTGCGAGTATTATATAATTTATAATGGATACAGAAGAATTAATTAAATATGTTTGCCACGGTAGCAAGGCATATTCCTATTTTTCAACAAGACTTCGCAGGTGGTTTGAAATAGCGCCTAGATTCAAAGGCTTTGTTGATTCGAATAAAAATAAAATTAGAAAAAAAATAAAATCATATAATTCAGAGGAAGAATATTGCGATTTACTGGCGGAACTCGAAATAGCATGTCTATTATTAAAAAATATTGATTATGATGTAGAATATGAAAAATATAAATCGTCGTGTAAGGGTTCCCCCGACTTTACGATCACTTATTCCAAGGAAACTGTCTTTAATATAGAAGTAACGAGAATCCATGAAAATCCTGTTACAAATAAATATAATAAGGTCGTAAGGGATATCATTAGTAGAGTGAAAAAAATCCCATCATCGTTAATCTTCAGTATAGAATGTATAGATGTTAAAAAAGTAATGTCGGATAATAATAAAGAACCTGATTATTCGGATTTTATAAATAACCTTGAAAATTCGAAAGAGGTAGTGATTGATTTTATAATAAAAACTATAAATAGGGATCAGTTTCGAATATATGGAAAAAATGATAAACGATACTATTTACCCATAAAGGATCACGAGAAAGAAGCTGAACTTATACTCACGCAAAAAAATAGTGATCTAATAGGCAAATTTACGGCATACGGAGGAAATCTAGATATTATTTTTTATACGGAGGAAGAATATAGAGTAATCGGTTCTAGGATTCGAGAAAAACTCGGCCAAATGATCGAAAATGAAATAAACGTACTTTGTTTCTGTTTTTATAATAGTACGTTTGAGATTAATGATTACAATACTGCAATTACTTCAATAATAAATAAGGCTTTTATCGAAAAAGATGAGGCCTTTTTTGCCAAGGAATTTATAAGTATAGAGGATTTTGTTAACAAGTTTAAAGAATTAAGTTACATTTTTATTTTGCCCGGATATATTAGTGTTAATGAAAAGCGTGACAGAAATTATTTATGGGAAAATAAGCTAGCTCAAAAACAGTTGCCTCTATATATCCAAGATTATTTAAAAACAATGTACGTGTAAGGTATTTTCAAAAACGCACAATAGCCATAAATTTGGTCAATTTCCATATTCGGTAACAAATTTTCTGAAAACCTCTTTATTTTTTGATGTAAATTTTCTTTCGAGAAAAGGATTCGAACCAATTATCTTAACCTTGATTTCCTCACCCGCAGCGATTGCCTTAAGTTCTGATAGCGTCACATTATACCACGCCGTCTCATTAACTATTGAACCAGTTACAACGGTTCTATATTTCATACTACCCTCGCCGGAAAATCCCATTCTCTTACCGTCCACTAGCATCACCAGTGATTCACCCTCCTGAATGAAAAGCCACCCATCAGCCCTGTAATATATTATCAGGCTATATAAGGCCGTTCCATCTTTTGCGATAAACTTTTGAATGTCAAGGTCTACAAAATCGGTATTTAAAAAGCCAACTCCTCCAAGTGTATTACCTACCGTATAATGTTTTGTATACCCGTCGAATTCATCGTAATCAGACTTTACACTATATTTAACCATTGTACCGGGGCTACAGCCTATCAGCAGGAATAATACGGCTAAGCTATAAAGTAATTTCACTGTACCTCCTTCTATTATATAAAAATATATGGCGATCATATCTTCATGAAATTTACATCAAAATCAATATATGATCAACATTATTTCGCAAAATTGGGGAAATTTGTTTATAATTTTTAGACATTATGACAGAAAATGGCATGGTTTTGTGTCTAATGGCAGAGGTGCGTGTTCGTGAAGATAGATTGCCACGCCCTCATCTCAATAAATCGGAATTCGGGCTCGCAAAGAGGGGGGAAATCAAGAGTAGGGTGCAGTTGATGTGATAGACGCCCGCCCAGTCAGGATCGCAGGAATCGCTGACCTACACCCACGCCCGTCTGGAGCACACGGCTTGCTGATCTACGCCCCACTGGGATTCTCGAAACGCCGACGTACGATTCTACCACCCACGGATTCCCTTTATAATGTAGCTCAAATCTCCCCGAGATTTGAGTGCTCAAGCCTCGGGGAGGCTTGAGCTACATTGATTGTCAGAAGCCCGTTGGCCATTCCAACCTACGCCCGCCCCGTGCATAAATAATTTATCATTGCCAAACCAAATCCATCTTCGTATTTATCCTTTGTGAGACAAAGCGAAGAAAAAATCTATACCGTGACTGCGATTACGCGGTTGATAAAATATACGCTCGAGGAATCGTTCCCGTCGATCTGGGTCGAGGGGGAAATCTCCAATTATATCCATCATTCGTCGGGGCATCGCTACCTGACGCTCAAAGACGACAACGCCACGCTGAAACTGACCATATGGCGGTCGGCCGGGCAGTATCTCAAATTCGAGCCGGAAAACGGGATGAAAGTCCGCGCTTACGGCGATATTTCGGTTTATGAAAAAGGGGGCAATTATCAGCTCAATGTGCGAAAGCTGACTCCGGTCGGGGTGGGTGAGCTGGAAGTTGCTTTTCGTCAATTGTATGAAAAATTATCCAAAGAGGGGCTGTTCGACGAATCGCTTAAAAAACCGCTTCCGGAATATCCGACCAAGATCGGGATTGTCACCTCGCCGACCGGCGCCGCGATTCGGGATATAATACAAATTGCCTCGCGTCGAAATGATGCGGTGCAGTTGGTTTTATATCCGGCGCAGGTGCAGGGTGATGGAGCGGAATTGTCTATTATTGAGGGGATAAAATATTTTAACAGTCGTGATGATATCGATGTGATTATTATCGGACGGGGCGGCGGCTCGCTGGAAGATTTATGGGCCTTCAATGAAGAAGCTTTAATTTACGCCATCGCCGAGTCTGAAAAGCCGATTGTTTCGGCGGTCGGGCATGAGATCGACACGACACTGTCCGATCTGGCGGCCGATGTCCGCGCTGCGACACCCTCGGCGGCGGCGGAAATAGTTATATGGGATAAAAGGCAATTCCTCAGAAATGTAAAAGAGTTGCTCGACCAGATAGAATATTATGTGGACAATTCGGTTGCAGGAAACAGGGATAAATTACGACAAATTATCGGTCGGCCGGTGTTTCGTCGGCCGGAGCAGGCGGTCTATGAAAAAAGCCAGCAGCTTGATAATCTCCGCAGGCTTTTCGAAAATGCCGGAAAAAACGTCTTTGAAAAGAAGTTAAATCTTTTATCTTTGTATCGGTTGCGGCTGGAATCGTTGTCACCGATGGCCATTTTAGGCCGGGGGTATGCGGTTATCAGGGACGTTTCGACGCAAATGTCCATTAAGTCCGTAAAAGGCCTGAAAAAAGGTGACTTAATAGAGGCGGTTTTGAGCGACGGTTCGGCGACGGCGACGGTGGATAAAACGAAAAAGAACAAATAGGCAAAAATGGCAGAGAAAAAGAAATTCAAAGATTTTGAATCGGCGATAGCGCGGCTGGAAGAAATTACCGATCAATTAGAGTCGGGTGAAATAAAGCTCGAGGAGTCGATCGCGCTTTATACCGAGGGGACCGAAATTGCGGAGTTTTGTAATAAGAAAATCTCTGAGGCCGAGAAGAAAATCACGAAGCTGAAAGAGCAGAATAAAGAGCTGGTCGAAGTGCCTATTGACGAGGATAGTGATAATGATGACTGAACAGGCGCTGTCCGGTCTGGATTATCTCAGGCAGAAACAAAAATTGATCGACCGATTGCTTGATGAATATCTTCCGCCGGAAGATCAATTTCCCCAGACGCTGCATAAAGCGATCAGATATTCGGTTTTGGCCGGGGGTAAACGATTGCGGCCGATCCTGGCCCTGACGACGTACGAATGCTTTGGCGGCGTCGATGATAATATTATCAATCCGGCCGCCTGTGCCTTGGAGTTGATACATACTTATTCTTTGATTCATGACGACTTGCCGTGTATGGATGATGATGACCTTCGGCGGGGAAATCCGACCTTACATAAAAAATTCGATGAGGCCACCGCAGTACTCGCCGGTGACGCTTTGCATGATCTGGCGTTCGGGCTGATTGCCCGCACCGGATCGACAAGAGTTGTAAGTGAGTTGGCTGATGCGATTGGTACCTCCGGTATGCTTGGCGGACAGATGGCGGATGTTCAGGCGGAAGGGAAAAAGATAAATCGCGACGATATTGATTATATCCATTCGCATAAAACCGGCGCTTTGATAAGATCCTCAGTCAAGATCGGGGCGATTCTGGCCGGTGTCGAGAATTCTACCCTGGACAAGATTTCTTTATATGGTGAGAAAATAGGCTTTGCCTTTCAGATAATAGATGATATTCTGGATATTGAAGGCGATCAGAAAAAACTTGGCAAGGAAGTCGGCTCTGATTGTAAAAACTTTAAAGCGACCTATCCGGGGACGGTCGGGATGGATCGGGCCCGGACGGATGCGGCGAAACTAATCGATGAGGCGATTGACGTCAGTCATCAATTTGGTGTCGAATGTGAATATTTCGAGTTTATCGCGCGTTACATCGGTCGGAGAGAAAACTGATTAATGAGTCTGCTCGACAAAATAAAAGAATCGTCCGATTTAAAGAAGCTTACCGAAAAGCAGTTGATCGAACTGGCCGAAGAAATCAGGCAGGAGATAATCTCGGTTGTTTCCACGAACGGAGGGCATCTGGCTTCGAATCTCGGTGTGGTCGAGTTAACGCTGGCGCTTCATTATTGTTTTGATATCCCGACCGATAAGATCGTCTGGGATGTCGGGCATCAAAGTTACGTGCATAAAATATTGACCGGCCGGCGCGATAAATTGAAAACGATCCGTCAGTACGATGGTCTGTCCGGTTTTCCGAAAAGAGATGAATCGCCGGCCGATGCGTACGGTGCCGGTCATGCCTCGACCGCGATATCCTCGTCGCTTGGTCTTGCCGCCGCGAGAGATCAACTGGGATTGAAACATAAAGTCATTGCGGTTGTCGGTGACGGCGCCCTTACCGGCGGACTTTCGTTCGAAGGCTTGAATAACGCCGGAACATCGAAGAAAGATATACTGGTCATTCTAAACGACAACGAAATGTCAATCTCGCGTAATGTCGGTGCGTTATCGAAATATCTGACGACGATGATGACCGACAAACGATACAATAAACTCCGCAATGACATCTGGGAGCTGACCGGTAAATTCAAGCGGCGCGACAAAATCAGATCGACGGTGGCCGATATCGAGCGCTCGGTCAAGGCGCTTTTCGTGCCGGGATATTTATTCGATAAATTGGGTTTTCGTTATTTCGGGCCGATTAATGGCCATGATTTACCTTTGCTGATAAAAACGCTGACCCAGATTAAAGACATTCCGGTGCCTAAGCTTCTGCACGTTGCGACGGTTAAGGGCAAAGGCTTCCGACCGGCCGAAACGGATGCAACGAAGTTTCATGGTATCGGCTCATTTGACAAAGTGACGGGGAAATCGAATTCCAAATCGGGACTTCCGTCGTACACTTCGGTGTTCGGTGATACCATGCTTGAACTTGCCGAAAATAATGACAATATTGTCGCTATTACCGCGGCGATGTGTTCCGGAACCGGCTTGACGAGATTTTCCGAGAAATTTCCGGATCGCTTTTTCGATGTCGGTATTGCCGAGGGGCACGCCACCTGTTTTGCGGCCGGTATGGCGGCCGGAGGACTGCGGCCATACGTGGCGATTTATTCGACCTTCCTGCAGCGCGCTTATGATCAGATAATTCATGATATCGCTTTGCAAAAATTGCCGGTCGTATTCTGTCTCGACCGCGCCGGATTGGTCGGCGAGGACGGTCCGACGCATCATGGAGCCTTTGACCTGTCTTATCTTGCCCCCGTCCCGGGCATGACTTTAATGGTCCCGGCTGATGGTGACGAACTGCGCAGTATGCTTTATATGGTGCAAAAGACCGAACTCAAAGGACCGTGCGCTATCAGATTCGCGCGGGCGGCGATTCCCAAACCGATGACCGATGAGATTGAGCAGATTGAGTGGGGCAAATGGAAAGAGATATTTACTGACGGCGATACGGTCGTTATCGCGACCGGGACGATGGTCGAAAGCACTTTACGTGCGCATGAAATGCTTGAGGGAGGAATTGATTTTGCTATAATAAATGCGCGTTTTGCAAAACCGCTTGATATCGAAAAATTGGAATCGTGCATGGCCGAGTATAAAAATATTATTGTGGTCGAGGAAAATATTGCGACCGGGGGATTGGGACAGATGATCGGGAGTTATTTAAGCAAGAACGGATATAAGGGTAATTTCGCATCGATTGCCATACCGGATAGATTCGTAACGCATGGTAAACGGGGTCTTTTGCTTAAAGAAATCGGATTGGATACAGATAGTCTGGTCAGGAAGATAAGGGAAATACATTCGGGACAGGTTGCATCGAAGAAAAAGATGATTATCAGCAAACCGGAAGATAAAAAAGTCATGGCCGCGGTACATAATCACAGCGAGAAAAGTGGATGAATTATGGGGGAGAGGTATGCGTTTCGGCGTAATCGCCAATTTTGATCGACCTGATGCCGAGAAGGCAGTCGATGCCATCGTGCAATGGTGCCGCAAAAATCGGCACGATGTATTCATTTATAAGGGTATCTCATCGAGAGAACAACCGTACATGCCGGCTTTGCCACGGGAACAACTGGGTGATAATACCGATATAATTATTTCGCTGGGTGGTGACGGCACGATGCTAGCCTCGGCGAGGATTCTGCGCGATAAGGACATTCCCATTCTCGGTATCAATCTCGGTTCGCTCGGATTTCTAACGCAACTTACCCCGGATCAGCTGGAGAGTTCCCTGACGCGTTTGCTTGACGGTGACTATCGGATCGAGAAACGGTTGATACTGAAAACCGAGATTATGAACGGCCCGTCATTAGAATCACCGTATGCATTGAATGATATCGTAATCGATAAGGGCGATGTCAGCCGTGTAATAAATTTGAGTCTTTACGCCGACGGTGAGTACATCTGTTCGTACACCGCCGACGGTTTGATAATCGCGACGCCGACCGGCTCGACCGCCTATTCGCTGGCGGTCGGCGGACCGATTCTTAATCCCGATATGGAGGCGTTCATTGCCTCGCCGATTTCGCCGTTTTCGTTGACCAGCCGCCCGATGGTGTTCCCGCCGGATCGGACATTGGAAGTCAAAGTACGTTCCGAGCATGGTGATGCGCTGTTGACGATCGATGGCCAGGTGACGGCAAAAGTTGCGCCAAAGGGTGCCATCCGAATCACCCGCGCCGAGCACTCGCTAAAAATGGTCACCTTTGCCGATAATTCGTTCTATTCGATTCTCCGCCGCAAATTGCACTGGGGTAAATTACCGGTGGTCGATTTCACCAAATCTGATCTGCTGGAAAAAGATACGGAAGAGGAATGAATAATTTGGGTGACCCACCCCGCCGCGGCGGACCGTGAGACGGTTTGAAATAAGTGTCAGGAGCGCGCGGCTCCTGACCGCCGCTGGCTGTTTTTTGTTATATGGCATGTTTTCGAAATGGTGCTTCGAACAGTGGATTGACTAAGTGGGATTAATTGGGACATATTAAGATTCTCGGCAGTAAAAAATGAAATTCAATTTGCCTCCTGATAAAAGAAACATTTCGAACGAAATGCTAATCCAGGATATTCGAAATGTCTGCAAAAAATTAAGCAAAAGTACAATTACATTCGAAGAATATGATCAACATGGTATTATGAGAGCATATAACGCCGCCCGCCGCTTTGGTTCGTGGAACACCTTTTTAAAGAAAGCAGGTTTGAGAATTAACAGACGACGAGATATCAAGAATGAAGAATTGTTTGAAGAGATATTAAGAATATGGACTGCAAAGGGCCGATATCCAGTTCGTGATGATCTGCAAAAGTACAAATGTAAATTTGGCAGAACAACATATCAGCGTAGGTTTGGCTCATGGAGAAAGGCTCTTGAAGCGTTTGTCAGTTATACGGAACAAAATGAAGATGTTTCAGAATCGAAGACGAATAGAACAACCAGACCACCAAAACGGACGCCGCGTTTCCCCAATTTGAGACTACGTTTCAAAATCTTAGTTGCTGCTAATTTTAAATGTGCTGGTTGCGGCAAAAGCCCTGCAACTGATGCAGGTTGCGAGCTTCATATAGACCATATCATACCTTATGAAAAAGGTGGCGAGACTATTGAGACGAATCTACAAGTACTCTGCAACTTATGTAATTATGGGAAATCGAATACTTTTTGACTGTCTATGTAGAAATGCTAGATTGAAATCCCGCTTCGGGTTTCGACAATTTTAAAAGTCGGAAGCCCAAGGGGCATTCCGACCAACAATATGGCGCTTTCAATTTCTCCTTGCACAATTTTAGCATAAACAGTAAATTCGGTGTGGTTGAATGTCAGGAGCGCGCGGCTCCTGACCTACGCTCTGTCAGCGGGAGTAACTCAGTTGGAAGAGTCACAGCCTTCCAAGCTGTTGGTCGCGGGTTCGAGCCCCGTCTCCCGCTTTTTTTTGCGCTTCGCCTGAAACGTGCTCAGCACGAATGTCAGGAGCACCCGGCTCTTGATATACTTTAAGCTCTATTCCTGCTAATAATCAAAAAATCTCGCAAATTCTCGGGATTTATACGTATTTCTGATAAAATAGTTAAATGTCTGAATGGGAAATTTATGGTTTTTCGAAGGCGAGCGTTTTTTACTTCATTATTGATAATTTTATTGGCTTTGCCTGTCTCCCTTTCGGCAATGATCGAGGTCGACGGCTTTATTCATAACGATACGACCTGGTCCGATGTCGATACGGTTTATGTAACCAACACGGTGATTGTCGATTCAATCGCGCGGCTCACAATCCAGCCCGGGACGGTAATACTGTTTGGGTATAATGCCGGTCTATGGGTCTGGGGGCAATTGTATGCCGAAGGTGAAGAGACCGACAGTATTATGTTTTCTTCCGTCATTGAAGCCTTTGGCGGTGCTCCATCGGCCGGAAGCTGGGCAGGTCTTCAATTTTACCTGAATAGCGCCGGTGTGTTGAGATATTGCCATTTTCGCTATGCCATAAATTGCGTTCAGACTTTTTCCGCACCGGTTGAATTTTATGACTGTTTGACCGAAAATTTCTCGGATAGGGGATTTTACATTGACGGAGGTACAGATAAACAAACACCGACTATTCTGGAACGATGTGTGGCTCGTCAGGATGATGTTGATCTTATAGGCAGCGGAACCGGGATTTATGTTTATCAGTATTCTGATATTATTATATCCGGATGCCATGTGTACAACTGTCAAGTGGGTACCGACGTTAATTCCAGCGGTCCGACTGCTCCGCATTTTAATGTGGTAAATTGCGATATTCGTGACAATCTTCTATATGGAATCTATGTCCATACCTGCGGCTGAGGGCCGGATGGGGCGCCGAAGGGTTCGGTGCAAGGTTGTAACATTCTGGACAATGCCGATAAGGCGATGAAAGTTGTATCCGAAAACGATTCTTTGACGATAATTGACGCCACTAATAATTATTGGGGCACAATCGATTCGGCGGAAATCGAAGATATGATTTTTCACAACGCTGACATTTCCTCGGTACCGACTGTTGATTATGTTCCGTTTGCTCTTGATTCGTTCGATATTGAAAACAGTTCGCCGACCGCTGTCGGGATTGAAGATAACAGCATTTTGCCGTCGGGATTTGCGCTTGAACAGAATTATCCGAATCCCTTTAATCCCATAACGACCATCGAGTTTACTTTGCCGAATCGTTCGCAAGTGAGCCTTTCTATTTTTAATGTTCTCGGCCAACGGATATCTGTATTGGCAGACCGGCAAATGCCGGCCGGTACTTACTCCATGGAATGGAATGGCAGAGATTCGTATGGCCGCCCTGTTTCCACCGGTGTTTATTTTTATCGTCTTCAGGCCGGAGATTTTACCGATACCAGGAAGATGGTACTGCTGAAGTAATCCTGAACTGCGTCGCTATATTTATTATTCATTTGGCGGCAATCATATTATTTTACTATCATGATCAGGATCGGGACACAGGGATGGAGTTACAAGGATTGGCTGGGGAATTTCTACCCCGAAAACTGCCAGCCGGCAAATTATTTGTCTATTTATTCCCGGCGGTTTAGTACGGTCGAAATCGATGCGACATTTTATGCCATCCCCAGAAAGTCAACGGTCGAAAAATGGTACAATAACACGCCAGGAGATTTCAAATTCGCCGCCAAATTCCCAAGACAGATTACGCATGACTCGGATTTAACCAACGTCGAAGATATTTTGTCCGGATTTCTGTCGACTATGTCGGCTTTAAAAGAAAAACTCGGGCCGCTTTTGATTCAGTTTCCATATTCGTTTAAACCGGATTTGGCGGAAAATCTTTATAAGTTCCTAAAGCTGCTTCCCGCCGAATTCAACTTTGCCATTGAAGTCCGCAATAAAAAGTGGCTTGGTGATTCGTTTTATGATAAACTGCGTGAGAATAATATCGGATTGGCCGTACTCGACCACCCCTGGATGCCGAAGACGGCGGTGAAGACGTCGAATATTGTCTATTTAAGATTTCTTGGTGACCGAAAATCGATTCCGGATGATTTCAGTCATGAGCGTCAAGAAAGAAGGAAGGAATTAATCGAGTGGCGGGAGTTTATTAATGCTCTGATCGAGCAAAAAGAGGATGTTTACGCCTATTTTAATAATCATTATTCGGGTCATTCGCCCACGACGGCTGAGCGGTTTATCAAAATGATGGCCGAAAGCTGATTTTTTTTCGTGCCGAAGCGGCTTTTTGACCGGAAATATTTTTCGATATATATTTATTTCGGGGATATTGTATAATTATTAAACATTTTATTAAAGCTTTTCCGCAAGCTGCCGAATTATATAAAGTTAAGCCGGAGGAATAAGGGAACCCGGAGGGCGCAATTTATTTTTCAATTAAACATGAAAAATCTATAATATTTATAAAAATATTTCTTGACAGGCAAAATGGGCTGTATATATTAGGGGCTTGCCAAAATTTGGTGAGGTATGCCCATTTATGGGAACGAAATAAAGTGTAGGCCCAAGTAGCTCAGTCGGTAGAGCACATCCTTGGTAAGGATGAGGTCACCGGTTCAATCCCGGTCTTGGGCTGTTAAAAATTTTTGCGGAGGTAAGTGCCGATGGCGAAGGAGAAATTTGTCAGGACGAAGCCGCATGTAAATGTCGGCACGATCGGGCATGTTGATCATGGCAAGACGACTTTGACGGCGGCGATGACGATGCTTTTGGCGCGGAAGGGTCAGTCGGAGATACGGACGTTTGATTCGATTGACAACGCACCCGAGGAGCGAGAGCGTGGGATCACGATTGCGACGGCGCACGTGGAGTATGAGACGGATAAGCGTCACTATGCACATGTTGACTGTCCGGGTCACGCCGACTATATCAAGAACATGATTACGGGGGCGGCGCAGATGGACGGAGCGATTTTGGTAGTTTCGGCGGCGGACGGTCCGATGCCCCAGACGCGGGAGCATATTCTTTTGGCTCGTCAGGTGGGAGTTCCGTATATCATTGTTTACATGAACAAGGTTGATATGGTCGATGATCCGGAGCTTCTGGATTTGGTTGAGCTGGAGGTTCGAGATTTGCTGACACAGTATCAGTTTCCGGGGGATGAGATTCCGGTGATACGGGGCTCGGCGTTGCAGGCGATGACGGTGGCTTCGAACCCGGATATCAAGGATGATCCGTCGTTTAAGTCGGTATATGAGTTATTGGACGCCCTTGACAATTACATTCCGGAGCCACAGCGAGAGAAGGACAAGCCGTTTTTGATGCCGGTTGAGGATGTTTTTTCGATAACGGGCCGGGGGACGGTCGGGACGGGTCGCATCGAGCGGGGTCAGATAAAGATGGGGGAGGAAGTTGAGATTGTCGGTATCCGCGAGACGCGGAAGACGGTTTGCACGGGTGTTGAGATGTTTCGGAAGATACTGGATTCGGGTGAAGCGGGTGACAATGTTGGTTTGCTTCTGCGGGGAGTGGACAAGGAGGATTTGGAGCGGGGGATGGTGATAGCGAAGCCGGGCTCGATTACGCCGCACAAGAAATTCAGGGCGGAAGTATACGTATTGAGCAAGGAAGAGGGTGGTCGTCACACGCCGTTTTTCAACGGTTATCGTCCGCAGTTTTATTTTCGGACGACGGATGTGACAGGCGTGGTGAAGCTTCCGGAGAACGTTGAGATGGTCATGCCGGGGGACAATGTATCGCTGGAGGGGGAGTTGATCACGCCGATTGCGATGGAGAAGGAGTTGCGTTTTGCGATTCGTGAAGGTGGTCGAACGGTCGGTGCCGGTGTCATCGCGGAAATTATAGAGTAGAATCATTTCAGGAAGAATATTAAAATGCCCAGAGATAAAATAATACTGGCTTGCGGCGAATGTAAAAATCGCAATTACTATTTGACGAAGAATAAGAGGCTACATCCGGAGAGGGTCGAATACAGAAAATACTGCCCCTTCTGCAATAAGCACACAAAACATAAGGAAACAAGATAGAGCGGCGAGAGTTGACAGGCCAGTAGCTCTAATGGCTAGAGCGCCGGTCTCCAAAACCGGATGTTGGGGGTTCGAGTCCCTCCTGGCCTGCATAAAATAAATAATGAAAAAGGCTGGTAATGTTTGGTAAGATTGTAAAATTTCTAAAAGAAGTCAAAGGCGAGTTTAAAAAGGTTACCTGGCCGACAAAACGGGAACTGATTGGCTCGACGATAGTGACTATCGTGGTGACGTTAATTTTGTCCCTGTTTATCGGGATTGTGGACCGGCTTTTATCGCTGGCCACAAAGTATATTTTTGGATGAGGTTGCTTGACTAATGGCGATGCACTGGTACGCAATTCATACCTATTCCGGTCACGAGCAGAAGGCCAAGAAGTATCTGGAGTCGGCCATCGCCACCGCCGGATTGGAAAAGGAATTCGGTCAGATTCTGATCCCGACCGAGCAGGTCACCGAGATGAAGCAGGGTAAAAGGTCAACGTCGACCAAAAAATTCCTGCCCAGCTATATTTTGGTGGAAATGTCACTCAGTCAGGTGACACAGAATCTTGTTGTCTCGGCGCCCAGTATAACTAATTTTGTCGGTGCCGGCGGAAAGCCCCAGCCGCTTAAGGAAAAAGAGGTCGAAAGGATTCTGGGGCAGGTCGATCGTTCGCGCACGGCCGAACCGGCCGACGTTCCCTATAAGGCCGGCGATTCCGTGAAGGTCATCGACGGTCCTTTCGCCGATTTTTCCGGATTTGTCAGCGAAGTCAATATGGAACGCAAAAAGATAAAAGTCATGGTATCCATATTCGGCCGGCCCACTCCGGTTGAACTCGATTTTCTGCAAATTGAACCGGTTAAACAAAAAGTCTGATTACGGAAATCAATTATTGGAGATATAAATTGGCTAAAAAAGTTGAAACAACGATTAAACTGCAGATTCCCGCAGGCGGAGCTAATCCGGCCCCGCCGGTCGGACCGGCGCTGGGACAGCATGGTGTCAATATTATGGAATTCTGCAAGGCTTTTAACGCAAAAACCCAGAATCTGGGAGGTATTATTACGCCCGTTGTTATAACGGTATATGTTGACAAGTCATTTACCTTTATAACCAAAACGCCGCCCGCCTCGGTGTTGCTGAAAAAGGCGGCCAATTTGCCGAAAGCATCGAGCGAACCCAACCGCGAGAAAGCGGGGACGGTAAATTCGAGACAGATTCGGGAAATCGCGGAGTTAAAAATGGTCGATCTGAATGCCTCGTCGGTCGAGACAGCGATGTCGATGATCATCGGGACAGCCAATTCGATGGGTATTGATGTAGTAGATTAACATATTAATTCGATTGCACCTGCATTGGCCGGCGCATTGCGGGGAGAGTGAAAGATTATGAAGCATTCTAAAAGGTATCGGGGTAATCGGGAGAAGGTGGATCGCAAAAAAGCGTACCTCCTCGATGAGGCCCTGAATTTTATCAAGGGAAACAGCAACTGCAAGTTCGACGAAACGATCGAAATGGTTGCCCGATTGGGAGTTGATCCCAAACACGCCGACCAGATGGTCCGGGGGACGGTTGCTCTGCCGAACGGAACCGGAAAGAAAATTCGCGTTCTGGTTTTTGCCGTAGGTGAAAAGGAGACGGAGGCGAAAGAGGCCGGTGCCGATTTTGTCGGCTCTCAGGATTTGGTCGAAAAAATACAGGGGGGCTGGCTTGATTTTGATGTCGCCGTGGCGACGCCCGATATGATGCGGGTCATCGGCCGACTGGGGAAAATTCTGGGAACGCGAGGACTGATGCCGAATCCGAAATCGGGAACGGTGACGATGGATATCGGTCGGACGGTGAAAGAATTAAAAGCGGGGCGAATCGAATATCGGGTCGATCGTCAGGCCAATGTGGCGGTACCGGTCGGAAAAGCCTCATTTCCTGTCGAGCAACTGGCTGAAAACGTGAACGCTTTTGTGGACGCATTGGTCAAAGCCAGGCCGGCCGCGGCAAAAGGCACATATATGAAAAGTCTCTCAATCTGTTCGACGATGGGTGTCGGATTAAAACTTGATTACCAGACGCTGCTGGCGGATCTGAAAAAGTAAAGGGTGACGATATGGCAAAACCGGAAAAAATAAATGCCGTAAAGGATATTAAGAATAATCTGGAGCAGGCCAGGTCCGTCTTTATTACCGACTATTCGGGCTTGAATGTCGCCGATATAACGGTTCTGCGAAAAAATCTTCGGGAAAATTCTGTAAAATATCTGGTGGCCAAAAATACATTAATGAGGATCGCCGCTGAAGATGCCGGTCTGAAAAATATAATCGAATATCTGGATGGGCCGACGGCGCTGGCTTTCGGAGCCGGCGATCCGGCTGTGGCCGCGAAAATCCTGTACGATTCTTATAAAGATAAGGAAAAGCCGGTCATCAAAGCTTTTATCATGGATAAACAGCTTTTTGACGGGGCCGATGTAAAGAAGTTGGCCGGGCTGCCGTCGCGGGAGATTTTACTGGCACAGTTGGTTTCGGTGATTGAATCTCCGTTCACTTCGATAATTGGTTCGGCGGAAGCAATCGCCAGAGAATTGGTATCCACGATTGATGCCCTGGCGGCATCGAAGAAATAGAGAATTTACATTATTAAAAAGAAAACAACAAAATATAATAAGTTGAAAGGATTAATAAAATGGCAGACAATGCAGTGATTGATGAAATCGTCGAGAAGATAGCTACTCTATCGGCTATGGATCTGGCGGACCTGTCGAAAGCTATTCAGGATAAATTCGGTGTTACTCCGATGGCCGCCGTTGCCGCCGCCGCTCCGGCGGGCGGTGCCACTCCGGCTGAGGCAGAAGAAAAAACTGAGTTTGATGTTGTGCTCAACGCTGCCGGTGATAAGAAAATCCAGGTAATCAAGGTCGTCAGAGAATTGACCAGTCTGGGGCTCAAGGAAGCCAAGGAATTGGTTGACGGGGCTCCTTCAAAAGTTAAAGAGGGGATTCCGCAGGATGAGGCCAAAGCGGCCATGGAAAAACTACAGGAAGTTGGCGCCCAGGTTGAGATTAAATAATATCGGGCCAATTTGAAACTTTGAACCTACAATTCTGTTATACCGGAATAAGCCGGGATAGGCGAAGGTTCTGTATTTAAAGGCTCCCGAACTTTTGAAACAAGTTGGGAGAAGGAGTAATAGTGATTACAGCATCGCCTCAAAGGGAGATGTATATTACAACCCATTTTTATATATATATGGCTCTTAATAGCCTTATGGGCGAATCCAATTTTTATTTTTGGAGGAGGAGATTTTGGCACACACTAAAAAGCCTGAGAGGCTAAGCTACCAGAAGATTAAGGAAGCGGCCGAAATGCCGAACCTGCTGGAAGTCCAGCTGAAATCATACAATGATTTTCTACAGCAGGGTACTCCCCCGGATGAGCGAACCGATACCGGGCTTCAGCAGATTTTTAATGACATCTTTCCAGTCTCCGACATTAATGATAATTACTCGATCGAGTTTGTTCATTATAAGCTGGGAACTCCGAGATATACTGTTGATGAATGTCGGGAAAGGAATATGACTTTCGCGGTCCCATTACGGGCCACGTTAAGATTGGTTGCCAAGCAGGGTGAGGGTGAGGAGAAAGAAAAAGAGATAAAAGATATTATTGAACAGGAAGTCTACCTTGGCGAACTGCCTCTGATTACCCAATGGGGGACATTTATAATTAACGGCGCCGAGCGAGTTATAGTCAGCCAGCTTCATCGTTCGCCTGGCGTATTTTTCGACGAAAGCACCCATCCTAACGGAAAATTACTCTATTCGGCGAGAATTATTCCGTATCGCGGAAGCTGGCTCGAATTTATTATCGATATCAACGATGTCATGCATGTGCATATTGACTCACGCAGGAAAATTCCGGTAACCACCCTTTTGCGGGCGCTCGGTTATGCCACCGATGAAGAACTGGTCAAGACATTTAACAAAGTTATTTCGATTTCTCTCGCAGGCAAAGCCGCTGAGGGGGCCCATGAAAAAACGGCGGCGGAGGCAATAGTCAATAAGGAGACCGGCGAGATTATTGTGGCTGTCGGCGATGTGATTACTCCCGAACTCGTGGATAAGCTTAAGGAAACAAAAGTCAAGAAAATAAATATCGTCGAGAAAGAAAATCCACGCGACGCTCTTGTCATTACCAACACCATAAAAAAGGATCCGTCCAAAAACCGTGAGGAAGCGCTATCGAAAATATATTCTCTTTTAAGACCGGGTGAGCCGCCGACGATTGAGATGGCCGAGGCGCTTCTGGAGAAACTTTTTTTCAACGAAAAAAGATATGATCTGGGTGAAGTCGGGCGGTATATGATAAATCAGCGGCTGGGGCTCGATATCGATTTGAATACGACCATTCTCGACAAAAAAGATTTTATCACTATTATTGAATACCTGATTAGGCTCCGTAATGGAAAAGGTTTCGTCGATGATATCGATCATCTTGGTAATCGCCGCGCCCGAACGGTCGGTGAACTGTTATCCAATCTCTTTTCGGTCGGTCTTTCGCGGGTAGCTAAATCCGTAAGAGAGCGGCTTTCGCTGAAGGACAGCGATTCGATCACACCGCACCTGCTGGTTAACGCGCGAACCGTTTCGGCGGTCGTGGAGACTTTTTTCGGATCTTCGCAGTTGTCGCAATTTATGGATCAGACCAATCCACTGGCCGAGATGACGCATAAAAGACGACTTTCGGCGTTGGGCCCGGGCGGATTGACCCGTGAAAGAGCGGGATTTGAAGTGCGCGACGTGCATCATACTCACTACGGCAGGGTGTGTCCGATTGAGACGCCCGAAGGTCCCAACATCGGATTAATTGCTTCAATGGCCACTTATGCCCGAATCAACAAATACGGTTTTCTGGAAACGCCTTATAAAAAAGTCAAGAACGGCAAGCTGACCGATGAAATAATCTATCTGACGGCGGATGAAGAAGACCGCTATGTTATTGCCCAGGCGGATGAAGCGATTGACGACAGCGGGTTGTTGATAAATGAAAAGATTAAGGCTCGAAGTCGGACCGATTATCCGGTCGTGGATCGCGATGTGATAAATTTTATCGAAGTTTCTCCCAAACAGATGGTTTCGGTGGCAGCCTCCCTAATACCGTTCCTCGAGCACGACGATGCCAACCGTGCGCTGATGGGTTCCAATATGCAACGGCAGGCGGTACCTCTGATTAGATGCGAAGCGCCAATTGTCGGAACCGGCATGGAAGGTCGTGTCGCCATCGACTCCGGAGCGGCACTGGTTGCAAGTCGCAGCGGCAAGGTTAAATACGTTTCGGCGGGAAAGATTATTATCACGCCCGATGCCAAGCCGAAGGCAGGTGAGTTGGGATACTATGAGGATGACGAGTATGTCCTGACCAAATTCCGGCGCTCGAATCAGGATACCTGTATAGACTACAAGCCGCTTGTGAAAGAAGGCGACACGGTGAAAGACGGCGAAGTCATCGCCGACGGTCCGGCGACGGACGGTGGTGAATTAGCGCTGGGCGACAATATCCTGGTCGCTTTTATGCCGTGGCGCGGCTACAACTACGAGGATGCGATTATCATTTCAGAGCGTTTAATCAGGGAAGATATCTTTTCCTCGATTCATGTCGAACAATTTGAATTACAGGTTCGCGACACTAAACGGGGCGCGGAGGAAATTACCCGCGAAATTCCCAATGTTTCCGAAGAAGCACTTCTCAATCTGGATGAACGAGGTATCGTGCGCGTCGGCGCCGAAGTTGAAGCGGGTGACATTCTGGTCGGGAAGGTTACTCCGAAGGGTGAGACGGAATTGTCTCCCGAAGAGCGCTTGTTGCGGGCTATTTTTGGCGAAAAGGCCGGAGATGTTAAAGACGCCTCACTAAAAGCGACGCCGGGCATGAAAGGTATCGTCATTGACACCCAGGTCTTCTCTCGCAAGGAAAGGACGGAGGAAGCGAAGAAAGCTGAAAAGAATGAAGTCGCTCAGATCCGACGCCGTTACAACAAAGTAAAGCAGAGCATTATCGATCATCGGAACGAGCGGATTGCCTCGCTCCTTGACGGATTGACCAGTAAATCGATTCGTTCAAAGATTGATAACTCTATATTAATTCGTGCCGGGCACAAATTCGACTCCGAGTTTTTGAAAGCGTTTGATTTTGATTCCGCTTATGCGGCCGAAGGCTACTCGGCCGATGATACCGCCAATAAAAAAGTTGATAATATTCTTAAGGAAGCTTCGGATCTTATTGCCGCCAAAGAAGACGAGATGTCGGTGGAAATCGATAAAGTGGTTCGTGGTGCCGAGCTTCCTCCGGGAGTCCGACAGTTGGTTAAGGTGAAAGTCGCTATCCGCAGGAAATTATCGGTCGGCGACAAAATGGCCGGGCGTCACGGGAATAAAGGGGTCGTTTCGAAAATCGTCCCGATCGAAGATATGCCGTTTTTGGATGACGGCACTTCGATCGATATTCTGCTCAATCCGCTGGGAGTTCCCTCGCGTATGAATGTCGGACAGGTTCTGGAAACGCATCTCGGCTGGGCGGCCAGGAAATTGAATTACAGAATTGCGACGCCGGTTTTTGACGGCGCCAAGCTGGCACAGATTAAGGAAAAACTCGCTGAAGCCGGTCTGCCGGAGAGCGGCAAGATTGCTCTACACGACGGATATACGGGGGATACTTTCGAAAACGATGTCATGGTCGGTATTATCTATATGATGAAATTGCTGCATCTGGTTGACGATAAAATCCATGCCCGCTCGATCGGACCGTACAGTCTGGTAACGCAACAGCCGCTCGGTGGCAAAGCCCAGTTCGGAGGACAGAGATTCGGTGAAATGGAAGTCTGGGCGATGGAAGCTTATGGCGCCGCTTACTCTCTCCAGGAATTGCTGACGGTCAAATCGGATGATGTCACCGGCCGCAGCAAAATCTATGAGGCCATTGTAAAAGGCGAGGATCCTCCCGAACCGGGAATTCCGGAATCGTTTAATGTCCTTGTCAAGGAGTTGCAGGGACTGGGGCTCGATTTTAGACTTATAGAGAAGTGATTTTATACAATGACCGGTAAGTACAATCAAAATGTAAAAATATGCCGTAATACGGCAATTATATAAAAGGAGATGTGCGATGGTAAACATGCCTTCAAACGTTCCTAAAGTGCAGCAGAAAAAGCCGTCGGATTTTACTGCTGTCCAGGTTCAGATTGCATCGCCCGAGACGATACTGTCCTGGTCGTACGGCGAAGTTTTAAAGCCGGAAACCATAAATTACAGGTCTTTTAAACCGGAGCGGGAAGGTCTTTTCTGCGAACGGATTTTCGGCCCGGTGAAAGACTGGGAATGCAACTGCGGCAAGTACAAAAGAATAAGATTCCGCGGTATCGTCTGCGATCGTTGCGGCGTCGAAGTGACTCAGTCCAAGGTCCGGCGCGAAAGAATGGGTCATATTGAACTGGCCGTTCCGGTGACGCATATCTGGTTTGTTAAATCGCTGCCGTCACGGATCGGTTATCTACTCGATTTATCCGTCCGCGAACTGGAAAAAATTCTCTATTATGAAGCCTATATTATTATTGATCCCGGTAATACGTCCTATCAGGAAAGAGATATAATAACGGAAGAAGACTATATCGAATTGCTCGAGAGCGGCAAGGAATTCAAAGCGGGAATGGGCGCCGAGGCGGTGCAGCAGCTTCTGGCCAAAATCGATGTTGAAGAGCTGGCTGTTAATCTGCGCGCGCAGGTAAAGGTTGAAACGTCAGTTCAGCGTCAAAAGGACGCCTTGAAAAGACTGCGCATCGTTGAGGCCTTCCGCCAGTCGAATAATCATCCGGATTGGATGGTGATGGATGTTATTCCGGTTATTCCTCCCGACCTGCGACCGCTGGTACCTCTCGAAGGCGGCCGTTTCGCCACTTCCGATTTGAATGATTTATATCGACGCGTCATTAACAGGAACAACCGGCTGAAAAAATTGATTGAAATACAGGCGCCGGAAGTCATTTTACGGAACGAAAAAAGAATGCTTCAGGAAGCCGTCGACGCTCTTTTCGATAACGGTCGTCGGACGCACTCGGTAAGAGGCGATTCCAAGCGCCCGCTTAAATCATTATCGGATCTGCTGAAAGGCAAACAGGGTCGATTCCGTCAAAATCTGCTTGGTAAACGTGTCGATTACTCCGGTCGTTCCGTGATCGTGGTCGGGCCGGAATTAAAAATCTCACAGTGCGGTTTACCCAAAAATATGGCGTTGGAGTTGTTTAAGCCGTTTATTATTATGAAACTGGAGGAAAAAGGATACGTTCAGACGGTCAAATCGGCGAAAAAACTGGTCGAGCGGGAACGCCCCGAGGTCTGGGATATTCTTGAGGAAATCATTAAAGATCATCCTATTTTGCTTAACCGTGCCCCCACTCTGCATCGGCTCGGTATCCAGGCTTTCTTCCCGGTGCTTGTTGAGGGTAAAGCTATACGCCTGCACCCGCTTGTTTGTGCTGCATTTAATGCCGACTTCGACGGTGACCAGATGGCGGTCCATGTTCCTCTGTCATTTGAGGCGCAGCTGGAAGCGCGTCTTTTGATGCTGTCAACCAATAACCTGCTTTATCCATCCTCGGGCCGACCCGTGGTTGTCCCCAGCCAGGATATGGTTATCGGGTGTTATTATCTCACCAAATTACGGCCGAATGTCAGAGGTGAGGGTTCATGTTTTTATTCTCAGGATGAGGCCCTGGCGGCTCACGCGGCCAATCAAATTCATCTCGATGCCCGAATAAGGGTCAAGATCAACGGTTCCCTGCTGGAAACATCGGCGGGCCGGATAATATTCAACCAGATTATTCCCAAGGAACTTCCGTTTTTCAATGAGGTTGCCTCCCGGGGAAAACTGGAACAGCTGGTTCTTGATTGCTATCGCAGTGTGGGCTCGACGCGAACGGTGGAATTTCTCGACAAATTGAAAAAGCTCGGATTTGAATATGCCACTTTAGCCGGTGTAACTATTTCTATTGATGATATGCTCATCCCGGAAGAAAAAGCGAAGCTGATTGAAAATGCTCAGAGGCAGGTGGCAAGAATCCAGAAACGATATGAACGCGGTGTTATTACCAATGGTGAGCGTTACAATCAGGTCATTGACATCTGGACCAAGACAACTACCGAAGTGGCCGAGGTCATGTTCGACAATCTGGCGTCCGATAGAGACGGTTTCAATCCTATCTATATGATGGCTGACTCCGGTGCGCGAGGATCCAAAGACCAGATTCGTCAGCTGGCAGGTATGCGCGGTCTGATGGCCAAACCGCAGAAGAAAATTACCGGCGGCGTCGGCGAGATTATCGAATCGCCGATTATATCCAATTTCCGCGAAGGTCTCTCCGTGATGGAATATTTTATTTCGACTCACGGCGCCCGTAAAGGACTGGCCGATACGGCGCTGAAAACCGCCGATGCCGGTTATTTGACGCGTCGTCTGGTCGATGTCGCTCAGGATGTCATTATTACCGAGGAAGACTGCAATACCATTTTGGGTATCGATATTACTGCTCTGAAAGAGGGCGAGGAAGTTATCGAATCGCTGGCGGATCGTGTTCTCGGACGGGATGCTCTCGAAGATGTCTACAATCCGATTACCGACGAGATTATCGTGAGCGCGGGTGAAGAAATCGATGAAGAATCGTCGATTCTGGTTGAAGAGGCCGGTATCGATTCGGTTCGTATTCGCTCGGTGTTGACCTGTGAATCAAAACGAGGCGTGTGCGCCAGATGTTACGGGCGAAATCTGGCCAAGATGACTCCGGTCGATATTGGCGAAGCGGTCGGTGTTATTGCGGCCCAGTCGATCGGTGAACCGGGGACGCAGCTTACGCTGCGGACGTTCCATATCGGCGGTGCCGCGGCGCGAATTGCCGAGCAATCCAAAGTCGAGGCCAAATATCCCGGTAAAATCGAATACAAAAAAGTGACTCACATTTCCAAACCGGATGGAACCATGATTGTCACCGGTCGTGAAGGTGAAATCAGGGTCATCGATGAGAAAAAACGGGTTCGTTCGCGAATGAAAGTTCCCTATGGTTCGGTTCTCCGCGCGGGCGATAAGGCAAAGATTGAGAAGGGCGAAACAATTTTCGAGTGGGATCCTTATTCAAATACAATCGTTACCGAATTCGGCGGTAAAATAGGCTTTAAAGATATTGTCCCCGATGTTTCGCTTCGAGAAGAACTCGATGAAACGACCGGGCTTATACAGCCGATTATTGTCGAAGAGCGAGAAAAAACTTTATTCCCCACGATTATTATCAAGGGTGCGAAAGGAAAGACGCTGGGTAGCTATCGAATTCCGACCGGCGCTCATCTGCTGGTACAGGAAGGGCAAACAATCGACCCCGGTGAGTTTTTGGTAAAGATTCCGCGTCAGATTTCAAAAACTCGAGATATTACCGGCGGGCTGCCGCGTGTCGCGGAACTTTTTGAAGCTCGTAAACCGCATGATCCGGCTGTCATCTCCGAAGTTGACGGTATCGTTGAATTCGGCAAAATTGTCCGCGGTCAGCAGCAGATTTTTGTCGAAGGTGATGAGGGCGAAACCAAAGAATATTTGATCCCTCATGGACGACATTTACACGTGCACGGCGGGGATCGGGTGGTTGCCGGCGAAAGCCTGTGCGAAGGTTCGGTCGATCCTCATGATATCCTGAAAGTCTCCGGAGTCAATGCCGTGCAGGAATATCTGGTTAACGAAATTCAGGAGGTTTACCGTCTTCAGGGCGTAAAGATCAATGACAAACATATCGAGGTTATCGTGCGTCAGATGCTCCAGAAGGTCCGGGTCGAGCACGGCGGCGATACCAATTTCCTCGAGGGTGAGCAGGTCGACCGAATCAGATTCGCCGCCGAAAACGATCGTGTAATTGCCGAGGGCGGCGAGCCGGCGACGTTTGAACCGCTGCTTCTGGGAATAACCAAGGCGTCTTTGTCGACCGAGAGTTTCATCTCGGCCGCATCTTTCCAGGAGACGACCAAAGTGTTGACCGAGGCCGCTATTAACGGCAAGGTCGACGGCCTGCGAGGTCTGAAGGAAAACGTCATTATCGGGCATTTAATCCCGGCCGGAACCGGTATAGAAAAATATCATCTGGTCGAATTAATACCTGAGGATGAGGAAAATATTGGTGTCGAGACCGATGAATCGATTGCCAATATTTTCCAAGAAAATGCTTGACAAGAAAATGGATATTGATAAATTAAGCAACTGTCTCTTTTGAGAAGGAAACGAAATTTTTGGAGGATTGGAAGGTTTGCCGAGGATTAGTCAACTGATTAGAAAGGGTCGCAGGGTTGTCAAAGTAAAAACAACAACCCCGGCTCTAAAGGGATGTCCGCAGAGACGTGGTGTCTGCACCAGGGTGTATACATCGACACCGAAAAAACCTAATTCGGCACTGCGCAAAGTGGCGCGTGTCCGTTTGACTAATCAAATGGAGGTAACAGCCTATATTCCCGGCGAAGGCCACAATCTTCAGGAACACTCGATCGTTCTCATCAGAGGCGGCCGTGTTAAGGATCTGCCGGGTGTCCGGTACCATATTATTCGCGGTACGATGGACGCGTCGGGGGTTGCCGACCGAACCCAGAGCCGATCTAAATACGGAACGAAAAAACCGAAAAAATAAAACGGGCTGATTGAATAATGTCGAGAAAGAAAAGACAGAAGCGGGGTGGAGAGGTCGTCCCGGATACGAAGTACGGGGATAAAATGATTACGCAATTCACGGGATGCCTGCTGAAATCCGGAAAGAGACCGGTTGCGGAAACGATTTTGTATTCGGCGCTGGATATTGTCGAAAAGAAAACCGGTCAGCCCGGGATTGATGTTTTTCATAAGGCTTTGAATAATGTGAAACCGGTTCTTGAAGTGAAATCGCGACGAGTCGGGGGTGCCACTTACCAGGTGCCCATCGAAGTACGACCGGATCGTCGCACGGCACTGGCTATCAGGTGGCTGATAGCATATTCGAGGTCTCGCGGAGAACAAACGATGGCCGAAAAGCTGGCGGCCGAATTTATCGCCGCTTCGAACAGCGAAGGGGCCTCCATAAAGAAAAAAGAAGATACGCATAAGATGGCCGAGGCCAATAAAGCCTTCGCACATTTTAGATGGTAAAGTTAATAGAGAATGTAACCTTTTAACGAAAGGCAGGGTAGAAAGCTATTTGCGGGCGCACTTTAAGATAAGATAAGATAAGAAACGGCTGACATTGCTGAAACCGTTGGTCCCTTCTGAATTGGCCCGGTTCCGGATCCAGAATTTCTTATCATCGAGCCTGTTAAAGCTATATTCAGTTAGGGTTTTTTTATGTCTGGACAAAAAGACCTTAAAAATATTCGGAATATCGGCATCATGGCCCACATTGATGCCGGTAAGACGACGACTACCGAACGTATCCTTTATTACACCGGCAAGACGCACCGAATCGGTGAAGTCGACGACGGTGCTGCAACCATGGACTGGATGGAGCAGGAAAAGGAGAGAGGGATAACTATAACCTCCGCCGCGACTACCTGCTTCTGGAAAAAACATCAAATTAATATTATCGATACGCCGGGCCATGTTGATTTTACCATCGAAGTCGAAAGATCATTACGTGTTCTCGATGGGGCCGTGGCGCTATTCTGCGCCGTCGGCGGGGTCGAGCCGCAGACCGAGACGGTCTGGCTCCAGGCCGATAAATATCAGGTCCCCAGAATCGCTTATATAAATAAGATGGATCGTATCGGCGCTGATTTTGATCGCGCCGTCAAGGAAATGAACGAAAAGTTTACGATTCGCTGCATACCGATACAACTCCCCAATGGCGAGGGTAAAAATTTCGAAGGCATTGTTGATCTCATTGATATGAATTATCGAGTTTATGAAGAGGAAACGCTGGGTGCGTCTTTCAAAGATTTACCGATACCGGAAAACATGCAGGAAGCCGCAACCAAAGCTCGTGAGGAATTGCTCGACGCTATATCCGATTTTGACGATAATCTCCTCGATTGTCTTCTGAATGATAAGGAAATAATCCGCGCCGATGTAGTCCGCGGCATTCGCAAAGCCGTCATTGATTGCGCTATTGTTCCGGTCCTTTGCGGTTCTTCATTAAAGAATAAGGGGATTCAAAAGCTTCTCGATTATATCGTCGATTTCCTTCCGGCACCGTCAGATATGCCGCCGGTTGAAGGTGTTTCGCCCGACGGCAAAAAAGAGATGAAGCGAAGCGCCGACCCGGATGAATTGGTTACCGCCCTGGCATTTAAAATCGCCAGCGATCCTCATTCCGGCAAACTGTGTTATGTCAGGGTTTATTCCGGCACGATTAAGCAGGGCGATAATCTACTCAATCCGAATTCCGGCATCAGGGAAAGAGTCGGGCGCATCCTGTTGATGCATTCCAATAAACGTGAGGATATCCCGATTGCTCGTGCGGGCGATATTGTCGCCATCATCGGTTTCAGAAAGACAACTACCGGTGATACGCTTTGCAGCCCGAAGCAACCGATCAAAATGAAAATGATGCAATTTCCGGAACCGGTCATTTCCGTCGCTATCGAGCCGAAATCCAAAGTTGATCAGGATAAATTAAATGAGGTTCTCAACCGATTGGCCGAAGAAGACCCGAGCTTCAAAGTCACCGTCAATGAAGAAACGGCGCAAACAATTATTTCCGGCATGGGTGAGTTGCACCTTGAGGTTCTGGTAACCCGAATGATCCGGGAACATAACTTGCAGGCAACCGTCGGTAAGCCATCGGTGGCCTATAAGGAAACCATTACCATAGGCGTGGACGCTGAAGGCAAGTTCATTCGCCAATCCGGGGGTAAAGGGCAGTACGGGCATGTCAAGATTCATGTGGAACCGACTCAAAACGGCACCGTCTTTAAGTTTGAACCCAGGGTCGGTAAAGACAGGATTCCGCGGGAGTTTATTCCCTCCATCGAGAAGGGCCTGAAGCAGGCTATGACCAGCGGCGCCATCGCCGGCTATCCGCTCACGGGCGTAAAAGTCGAGCTGTACGACGGCTCGTATCATAATGTCGATTCGACCGAATTGGCCTATGAAATAGCGGCCTCACAGGCTCTGCAGGACGCCACGAGACGGGCCAAACCGGTCGTTCTGGAGCCGATCATGTCTGTTGAAGTCGTTTGTCCCGAAGAATATATGGGGAATGACGTCGGCGATTTGAATCTCCGGCGGGGGAAAATAAACGGTATGGTGCCGCGTAACAATGTGCAGATTATTTCGGCGGTCGTACCGCTGGCGGAAATGTTTGGTTATGCCACCGCGTTAAGAAATCTTTCACAGGGTCGGGCCATTTATACGATGCAATTTTCGAAATATGCCCCTCTGCCGAAGGAAGTGTCGGGTAAGATGTTTGCGAATACAATGTTTAATTAATAAAGGAGTTTTAGACCGATGGCGAAGGAGAAATTTGTCAGGACGAAGCCGCATGTAAATGTCGGCACGATCGGGCATGTTGATCATGGCAAGACGACTTTGACGGCGGCGATGACGATGCTTTTGGCGCGGAAGGGTCAGTCGGAGATACGGACGTTTGATTCGATTGACAACGCACCCGAGGAGCGAGAGCGTGGGATCACGATTGCGACGGCGCACGTGGAGTATGAGACGGATAAGCGTCACTATGCACATGTTGACTGTCCGGGTCACGCCGACTATATCAAGAACATGATTACGGGGGCGGCGCAGATGGACGGAGCGATTTTGGTAGTTTCGGCGGCGGACGGTCCGATGCCCCAGACGCGGGAGCATATTCTTTTGGCTCGTCAGGTGGGAGTTCCGTATATCATTGTTTACATGAACAAGGTTGATATGGTCGATGATCCGGAGCTTCTGGATTTGGTTGAGCTGGAGGTTCGAGATTTGCTGACACAGTATCAGTTTCCGGGGGATGAGATTCCGGTGATACGGGGCTCGGCGTTGCAGGCGATGACGGTGGCTTCGAACCCGGATATCAAGGATGATCCGTCGTTTAAGTCGGTATATGAGTTATTGGACGCCCTTGACAATTACATTCCGGAGCCACAGCGAGAGAAGGACAAGCCGTTTTTGATGCCGGTTGAGGATGTTTTTTCGATAACGGGCCGGGGGACGGTCGGGACGGGTCGCATCGAGCGGGGTCAGATAAAGATGGGGGAGGAAGTTGAGATTGTCGGTATCCGCGAGACGCGGAAGACGGTTTGCACGGGTGTTGAGATGTTTCGGAAGATACTGGATTCGGGTGAAGCGGGTGACAATGTTGGTTTGCTTCTGCGGGGAGTGGACAAGGAGGATTTGGAGCGGGGGATGGTGATAGCGAAGCCGGGCTCGATTACGCCGCACAAGAAATTCAGGGCGGAAGTATACGTATTGAGCAAGGAAGAGGGTGGTCGTCACACGCCGTTTTTCAACGGTTATCGTCCGCAGTTTTATTTTCGGACGACGGATGTGACAGGCGTGGTGAAGCTTCCGGAGAACGTTGAGATGGTCATGCCGGGGGACAATGTATCGCTGGAGGGGGAGTTGATCACGCCGATTGCGATGGAGAAGGAGTTGCGTTTTGCGATTCGTGAAGGTGGTCGAACGGTCGGTGCCGGTGTCATCGCGGAAATTATAGAGTAACGAGAGTTTTTTACACGGGATATGAAGGTTTGAAATAGTATGGCCACTCAAAAGATCAGAATAAAGTTGAAGGCGTACGATCATTATTCGCTGGATAAATCGACCAAAGAGATTGCGCGCACTGTCTTACGAACTGGTGCTCGCATTGCCGGGCCGATTCCACTGCCCACCAAGCGTACGGTATATACGGTACTTCGTTCTCCTCATGTTGACAAGAAATCACGCGAGCAGTTTGAAACAAGAATCCATAAGCGGTTGATTGATATTTATGAATCGACCCCGCAAACCGTTGACGCCCTCATGAAACTGGATTTGCCGGCCGGCGTTGACGTGGAAATCAAGACGTAATAACGGTGACGCGATGAATGAATTGATCGGCAAAAAAATAGGCATGACCCAGGTTTACCGAGATGATGGCAGGGTTATCCCTGTTTCGGTTATCGAGGCCGGACCCTGTCGGATTGTCGCCATTAAAACAGCGGAAAAAGACGGCTACGACGCGGTGCAGGTGGGCTATGATGAAAAGCGCCGGAAACTGTTTAATAAACCCGAACTTGGCCATTTCGAAAAGGCGGGTGTCGAGCCGATGCGCTACCTTCGGGAAATCAAAGGTCGCTCGGAAGAGATAAATATCGGCGACGAAGTCAAAGTCGATATTTTCAAAAAGGGTGAAAAAGTCGACGTCACCGGTATTTCCAAGGGTCTTGGATTCCAGGGTGTGATGCGGCGCCATGGTTTCTCCGGTGCGCAGGCTACTCACGGTCAGTCCGACCGCGAAAGAGCTCCCGGGTCGATCGGCCAGTCTTCATATCCTTCGCGTGTGTTCAAGGGTATACGTATGCCGGGCAAAATGGGTAAGGATAAGGTTACGGTTCTTAACCTTGAAGTAGTGCAGGTGATTGAAGATCAGAATCTAATGCTGGTTAGTGGTGCCATTCCGGGGAAAAAAGGCACTATCGTCAAAATAAGAAAGAGCATTAGAAACAGGCAAAACGGCGGATAATAATGGAAGCGAAACTTTATAATAAAGAAGGCTCGGAGGTCGGAACCGTTTCATTGAATGAAACCGTGTTCGGGGCCAAACCGAATCCGGAGCTGATACATCAATACATGGTGAACTTTCTCGCCAATCAAAGGCAGGGAACATCCAGCAGTAAGGGTCGAAGCGATGTTTCCGGCGGCGGCACCAAACCCTGGCGTCAAAAAGGAACCGGTCGGGCTCGGGCCGGAACGATACGCTCACCGCTCTGGAGAGGCGGCGGTATTACGTTCGGACCCAAGCCGCGATCATATTACCGGAAGTTCCCGAAGAAGATGAAACGGGCGGCGATAATTTCGGCTTTTTCGAGCAAAGCTCAGGGTGAAAACCTGAGAGTGGTCGAAGATTTGGCACTTGAGGAATCTAAAACCAAAACAATGGCCGGAATCCTGGATAAGCTCGGTCTTGAAAAGAAAAGGTGCTTGATTCTTGACGAGGGCGTCAACGAACAATTAATCCTTTCGATCAGAAATCTCCGGAATGCTAAGTATCTTCGTGCGCCGCTGGCCAATGCTTACGATCTTGTGGATGCCGATGTTCTGGTGATTACGAAGGCGGGCCTGGAAAAAATCGAGGAGGTTTTTACCTCATGAGAGATCCGAGGGATATACTTGAATTGCATCTGATGACTGAAAAATCGGTGATTCTTAAAGAGAAGGAAAACGCGTATGTTTTTCGGGTTCACAAAGATGCCAACAAATTGGAGATAAAGAGCGCCGTTGAAAAAGCGTTCGGCGTCAAAGTCGCTCGTGTCCGTACGATGCGGATGCCGGGAAAACCAAAACGACTCGGACGATACGAAGGACGGACACCGGCCTGGAAAAAGGCGGTCGTCGTTTTGAAAAAAGACCAGAAAATAGCAGATTTCGAAAATGTTTAATTCGGAATATAGAAGTTACCATGGCTATTAAGAAATTCAAACCATCCACCCCGTCACTCAGATTCCGGACAGTGCCGTCATTTGAGGAAATTACATCGATTCTTCCGGAAAAGTCTCTGTTACGGCCTTTGAAGAAAAAAGGCGGCCGAAACAATAAAGGTCGTATCACCTGCCGGCATCGGGGAGGCGGTCATAAACGGCACTATCGTCTAATTGACTTCAGACGCAATAAGCATGATATCCCCGCTCGAGTCGCCTCGATCGAATACGATCCCAATCGTTCGGCATACATCGCACTTCTGCATTATGTCGACGGCGAAAAACGTTATATTCTCGCTCCCGACGGATTAAAGGTCGATGATATGGTTCTCTCCGGTGAGAATGCCGAAATCAGAACCGGCAATTCGCTCCCGGTCGGCTCGATGCCGCTCGGGACATTCTTGCACAACATCGAGTTTTTCCCCGGTAAGGGGGGGCAAATCGCCCGTAGTGCCGGAACCCACGTCCAGTTGGTCGCCAAAGAAGGTCAGTTTGCTCATCTGAAGATGCCTTCCGGCGAAGTTCGTCTGGTGAAGCAGACATGCTACGGGACAATCGGTCAGGTCGGCAATCCTGACCATAAGAACCTTACCTGGGGCAAGGCCGGTGCCCGGCGCTGGCGCGGTCTTCGACCGAAAGTCCGGGGTGTCGCCATGAATCCGGTCGATCATCCGATGGGTGGTGGTGAAGGGCGCAGTTCGGGCGGACGTCACCCGTGCACTCCCTGGGGCAAAAAAACCAAGGGTTTGAAAACCAGAAGCAAACGCAAATCGAATAAATATATTGTCGAGCCGCGAAGCAAGAAGAAGTAAGTACGGAGGTATGAATGCCACGGTCTTTAAAAAAGGGCCCGTATATTGACGACAAGCTTATGAAGAAGATTAAGCTCTGTGATGAAACCGGAGAAAAGAAAGTTATCAAAACCTGGGCGCGTCGTTCAACGATTATTCCGGAGTTCGTGGGGCATACTCTGGCGGTTCATACCGGGAATAAGTTTATCCCCATATATATCACGGAAAATATGGTGGGACACAAGCTCGGAGAATTTGCACCAACCCGCACTTTTCGCGGCCATGGCGGCAAGCTGGCCGAGCGAGCCAGCGCTATAAAGCGATAGGGAGATATGACAGATGCAGGCAATGGCCAGAGTTAGATATTTAAAGATTGCTCCGAAGAAGATGCGTCGCGTAGCCGAGCTCGTTAAGGGTAAGCCGGTCGAGGAAGCGCTGAATATTTTGAATTATACACCAAAGATAGCCGCGCATCATCTGGCTAAAACGGTGAAATCGGCAGCCGCCAACGCCATGTCCTCTGTTGGGACCGGGAAGCTGAAGGCCGAGGATCTGGCTATTACAAAAATTATGGTTGATTCGGCACCGACCGCCAAACGCGTTCGGTTTCAGTCGATGGGTCGCGTCTTCAGGATTCGCAAACGGTACTGCCATTTGCTGGTTGAGGTCGAGGGTGAGCCGGAGCCGGAAGCTCCCAGGGTAAGGGCACGCCGACGCAAAAAAGTTACGACGGAGGAAGAGCCGGAAACGGATAAGAAAACCACGGCTAAAGGCAAGTCCCGAAAGGCATCGGCCGGAAAGAAAAAGGCGGTGTCAGGGGATAAAAAAGTCAAGACAAAATCGAAAGCCAAAACAAAACCTGAAGCGGTCGAAGAAGAAGAGCCTATGGCTGCCGAGCCGGAAGAAAAAGTTGAAGAGAAAGAGGAAGATGATGCTGTCGAAGAAGCGAGCATTGATGATGCCGGCGATGAGAAAGAAGAAAAGTAGAGCAAGGAGATAGATTTGGGACAAAAAACGCATCCGATAGGTTTTCGTCTGGGAGTCATAAAATCCTGGAACAGCAAATGGTTCGCGGGTAAAAACTTCGCTAATTTTATCTTTGAAGACCTGCGGATTAAAAGATATATAAATACCCGGCTTGAAAATGCCGGTCTGGCCAAAGTTGAAATTCTCAGAGCGCCGAAAAAGGTTACGGTTGATATTCATACTTCACGACCGGGTATAGTGATTGGACGCAAGGGGGCTGAAGTCGATAAACTCCGTGAAGAATTGCAGTTGTTGACCAGTAAAGATATTTCTCTGAATATAATTGAAGTTAAGAAGCCGGAGTTGTGTGCCCGAATTGTCTCCGATTCGATTGCTCATCAGTTGGAGGGGCGTATATCTTATCGTCGGGCGATGAAAAAGGCCATTGGCGCCACGATGAAAATGGGTGCGGACGGAATAAAAGTACTGTGTTCAGGTCGTCTGGGTGGTGCCGAAATCGCGCGCAGCGAGAAATATATGGAGGGTCGTGTTCCGTTGCATACTCTTCGCGCCGATATCGATTATGCCACGTCAACCGCCCATACAACCTATGGTACAATTGGTGTAAAAGTATGGATCTGTCGTGGTATGATTATGGGCGCCGGTGAACTGGTTTCACGAGATGAGATTGACAAATCGCTGACGGAGAGACCGGAACTGGAGATGCCCTCCAAGAAAGATAGAAAACGCCGCGATGAAAAACCGCGTCGTCGTCGTCCGCGGGGCCGTGTGCGCCGGGCCGGTTCCAGAAGAAGTGAACCGAGACCGGAGAGAGAAGCCGATAAAAAAGGCGGTTCGTTTATGCCGCGCATAGATTCGGGAAAACAGCCGCCGCGAAGACCTCAGAGACCGCAGGAAAAATCGGGTGGAAGACCCCCCGACAGAAAACCGGCCCCTTCTCCGGATAAGACAGGTAAAAGGGTGGATACCGGGAAAAAACCGGCTCAGGCCCAGAGGAAGCCGGAACCGCCCGAAAAAAAGACATCCACCTCTGACGGCAAAGGCAAGACGAAGTGACGCCTTAGGATGGAGATGAAGAAATTATGTTAATGCCAAAGAAGACCAAATATCGCAAGCGGCAAAAGGGAAGGATGAACGGAAAAGCATACCGCGGCAGCATTGTTTCTTTTGGAGAATTTGGCTTAAAAGCGATGGATCCGGCGTGGATTACCGATCGGCAAATCGAAGCCGCCCGAATAGCCCTGACGCGATATATCAAGAGGGGCGGTAAGGTTTGGATTCGAATATTTCCCGACAAACCGATAACCAAAAAACCGGCCGAAACAAGAATGGGCAAAGGCAAGGGCGCTCCCGAATACTGGGTAGCGGTAGTTAAGCCGGGACGAATCATGTTCGAAGTTGAGGGGGTCAGCGAAGTTATGGCCAGAGAGGCGTTTCGTCTGGCCGGCAACAAACTCCCCGTTAAAACAAAATTCGTTCGGAGATCGGATACATAGGCTGAGTGAATTATGAAGATGATAAGCTTAAGAGATTTGACCAGGGAAGAGCTCCTTCAAAAAAAACATGAATTGAAGGAAGATCTGTTTAATCTCAGGCTGCGAAAAAGTCTGAAAGAACTCGATAATCCCCTGCGACTTCGCACGCTGAAAAGGGATATCGCCAGGGTCGAGACAATATTGACCGAAGACAAACGCGGTATCAGGAAGATTGTGGATTCGAAGGTATCGATTCTCGACCGGGATACAGGCGGTGAAACCGAGAATAAAAACGAGAAGATTGAATAAAATACGGACTCGATATGAAGAGAAAAATGCGAAAAGTAAGACTCGGCCGGGTCGTTTCGGATAAGATGAACAAAACTGTTGTCGTCAGCATTGAGCGGACGATGAAACACCCGATGTACGAACGCATCGTAAAATCACATTCCAAACTTTATGCGCATGATGAAGCCAATGATGCGCATATGGGTGATTTGGTCAAAATAATGGAATGCCGACCGCACTCATCTTTAAAACGCTGGCGACTGGTTGAGATCGTGGAAAGGGCTAAATAATTAAGGTGCCGATTAATCGGGAGTAAAGGTATGATTCAGGAAGAAACAGATTTGGTTGTGGCCGATAACTCCGGCGCCAGAAGAGTCAGATGTTTCCGCATTTTAGGGGGATCGAAAAAACGATATGCCCGGATTGGAGACATAATTGTTGTGGCTGTCAAAGATGCTATTCCGGGCGGGACGGTGAAGAAATCCGAGATTTGCAAGGCGGTCGTCGTCAGAACCAGGGCGAATACGCGACGCACTGATGGTTCGACGATCCGATTTTCGGATAATGCCGCCGTTATTATAAATGATCAAAGAGAGCCGCGCGGAACGCGTATTTTCGGGCCGGTCGCCCGCGAGCTCAGGGAAAAGCAATTTATGAAAATTATTTCGCTCGCCCCTGAGGTTTTATAAAGGTACCGATTATGAATATTAAAAAAGATGATATAGTCGTTATCAGGAGGGGCAAAGATCGGGGAACGCCGGATAAGATTAGAACCGGAAAAGTGCTGGCCGTATTTCCGTCAACAAATCGTCTGATTGTCGAAGGAATCAACATGATTGGCCGGCACACGCGGCCGACTCAGAAAAATCCGAAGGGCGGAATCGTGAGGAAAGAGGGAACGATACACAGATCCAACGTCGCTCTCTATTGTAAATCATGTTCCGCCGCCGCTAAAATCAGCCAGAAAGTCCTGGCTGATTCGGACGGTGTCAGAAAAAAAATCAGGTTTTGTAGCAGATGCGGGGAAACCATCTGATGGGTGTTGAATATGGCGAGATTAAAGACCTTATATAATGAAAAGATTGTTCCCAAGCTGATGAAGGAAAATAAGTACTCATCGGCCATGGAAGTGCCGAAACTGACCAAGATTACGGTCAATATCGGTGTCGGCGAGGCGGTTCAGAATGCCAAGGCGCTGGATTCGGCTTCCGATGATTTGATGAAAATTACCGGACAAAGACCTATTATTACCCGCGCCAGGAAATCGATTTCGAATTTCAAGCTTCGCGAGGGCGCCAAAATCGGTGTCAGTGTGACATTGCGCCGCGAACGGATGTACGAATTCCTCGATCGTCTGATGAACGTGGCGATTCCGCGAATCAGGGACTTCCGCGGGATTTCGTCCAAATCGTTCGACGGACGCGGCAACTTTAATCTCGGTATTCGCGAGCAGATAATCTTTCCGGAAATAGATTATGATAGTATCGACAAGATTCGCGGCATGAATGTGGCGATAACGACCACGGCCAGAACTGACGAGGAGTCTCGCCAGCTTCTGACGGAATTAGGCATGCCGTTTAAGAAGTAGGAGCAAAAGTGGCAAAAAAGTGTCTGGTAGAAAAACAGAATCGGCCGCAGAAATTTAAGGTTAGAGGTTACAGTCGGTGTCGGCGGTGCGGTCGGCCGAGAGCATACCTTAGAAGATTTGGATTGTGCCGAATCTGCTTCCGGGAAATGGCGCTGGCCGGGGAAATTCCCGGCGTCGTAAAGGCCAGCTGGTAATGATTATGAATGGTAGGAGTTTGTTATGTCGATGACTGATCCGATTGCCGATATGCTGACGAGAATCAGGAATGGCTCCAAGGCCAGAATGAAGGCGGTCGATGTTCCCGCTTCGAATATTAAACGTGAAATAGCCAGAATCCTGAAAGAAAAGAATTTTATTAAGGATTTGTTGGATATTCCGGACGGGCGGCAGGGCATTTTACGCCTGTATTTGAAATACAGTAAGGACGATGAACCGATTATCAGGGGAATTCAGAGATCCTCGCGCCCCGGTTTGAGAAAGTATTATGATATCGAAGATATAAAGCGAATTGCCAGGAATCAGGTGGGTATTACCATTATCTCAACGTCGCAGGGCATTATGACTGGGGTCGAGGCTCTTAAAAGACAAGTGGGCGGTGAAGCTCTTTGTAATGTATGGTAATGGAGCACTGAATATGTCAAAAATCGGAAAATTACCGGTTATCATTCCCAGGGGGGTGAAAGTTGACCTGAAAAATACTAAGATCAGTGTCACCGGTCCTAAAGGTACTCTGTCTCGGGAATTGCATAAGGATATGATCGTCAAGGTCGAACGTGAGTCGGTCGTGGTAACGAGACCGTCGGATAACAAGCAGCATCGCTCATTACACGGCTTAACGCGCGTCCTGATTCAAAACATGGTTACCGGTGTGACCGGTGGTTACAGCAAGATGCTTCGATTGGTGGGTGTAGGATACCGGGCCGAATTGAAGGGTAAGCTGTTGATGTTGTATCTTGGTTATTCGCACCCGATTCTATTCCGTCCACCGGAAGGAATCGATATTAAAGTAAATCCGAAAGAAAATACCATAACGATTTCCGGTATCGATAAACAAATGGTCGGGCAATCGGCAGCCATGATAAGGAAATTCCGCCCGCCCGAACCATACAAGGGTAAAGGCATTAGATACATCGACGAAGCAGTCCGCCGGAAAGCCGGCAAGGCCGTTGGTAAATAAAGGTCACGCACATGGCTAAGATCGACAAAATATCCAGATTAGAAAAAAGGAAAATACGCATCCGCAGCCGGGTAAGCGGTACGGCCGACAGGCCAAGATTGGCGATATCCCGAACGAATAAGAATACTTATGCTCAAATAATAGATGATGAAAAAATGGTGACTTTATCGGCCGTTTCATCGCTGACCAAAGATATTAAAGATAAAATAGCCGGTAAGAACAAAACCGAAGAGGCCGCGATTATTGGCGAGGAGATCGCCAGAAGAGCCATATCGGAAGGCATTAAGAAAGTAGCTTTCGACAGGGGCGGCCACTTGTACCATGGTCGCATTAAGGCTCTGGCCGAGGCGGCCCGCAAAGCCGGTTTGGAATTTTGATATAATTAAAGAGGTAGCGTTTGGCACATTTAGAAATGCAAGAGCTCGATTTTGAGGAGCGAATTATTAATGTCAACCGTGTCGCCAAGGTTGTCAAAGGCGGCCGGCGGTTCAGTTTCACCGCTCTGGTAGCGGTCGGCAAGAAAAACGGACGCGTCGGTGTCGGCACCGGCAAGGCCTCCGAAGTTTCGGAAGCGATTCGAAAGGCGACCGAATCGGCCCGGAAAGCAATGGTGCAGGTCGCAATTACTCCCGAAGGTACGATACCGCATTATACGCTGGGAAAATTCGGGGCGGCGACCGTCGTTTTGAAGCCGGCTTCACCGGGGACGGGTGTGATTGCCGGCGGGGCCGTTCGCGCTGTACTCGAATCAGCCGGTATCCAAGATATTCTGACCAAGGCCCTGGGAAGCCGCAATCCCAATAATGTTGTCAAAGCGACCATGAACGGGCTGTTGGGGCTGCGTTCACGTGAAGAGCAGGAGAAATACCGAACCGAAGGTTGACCGCAGGCATTATGAGGTTTTTATGGCCAAATTGAAAATTACTCAGATTCGCAGTACCATAGACCGTAAAGAAAAACATAAAAGAACGATTATCGCTCTGGGCCTGGGTAAAATGCATCGGACGGTGATACACAATGACACGCCGCAGATTCGCGGCATGGTTAACGCCGTAAGGCATCTTGTTAAGTTTGAAGAGATAGAGGAATGATGGTACCACTGGAATTATCTAACCTGAAACCGCCCCCGGGCGCGAGGAAAAAGCGCAAGCGCGTCGGTCGGGGGCCGGGAAGCGGCCGGGGTAAAACCTCAACGAGGGGCCATAAAGGTCAAAAAGCCCGTTCCGGGAAGAAAATAAAATCCTGGATGGAAGGTGGCCAGATGCCTGTCCAGAGAAGAATTCCGAAACGCGGTTTTACCAATAGATTCAGGCAGGAATACCAGGTTGTTAATCTGGAGAGACTTAATAAGTGTCAACCGGGAGACGTTACACCGGATAGCCTGAGGGATTTGGGTATAATCAAATCGACTCGCCTGCCGCTGAAGATTCTGGGCGTCGGCGAGTTGAAGTCGGCATTGAATGTCAAGGCGAATGCCTTCTCGAAAACAGCGGCTGAAAAAATCCAAAAAGCCGGCGGTAAAGCAGAGGTGATATAGTGTTTGGTACTTTTCAGTCGATATTTAAGATCGAAGAGCTTCGCAAGCGTATCCTCTTTACTCTTGGTATCCTGGTCGTTTATCGTATCGGGGGGCACATTCCGACGCCCGGCGTTGACGGCTCACTTTTGTCACAGGCTCTTTCCGGTGATACTATTTTCGGACTTCTGGATCTGTTTGCCGGCGGTGCCTTCCGCAAGGCAACTATCTTCGCCCTGGGTATTATGCCGTACATATCCGCCTCGATTATGTTACAGCTTTTGGGTGCGGTTGTACCTTACCTGCAGAGGCTGCAGAGGGAGGGTGAAGAGGGGCGCCGGAAAATCACCCAGTATACTCGTTATTTGACGGTCCTTATTGCGGCGCTGCAGGCTTTCGGAACGGCGCAGTTCCTTTCGTCGCTGGAAGTTCCCGGAGGTCTGATAGTTCACATGCCTTATGCGCAGTTTGTACCCATTACGATGCTGACATTTACGTGCGGGACGATTTTTATCATGTGGCTCGGTGAACAGATTACGGAACGCGGTATCGGCAACGGAATTTCGCTGATAATTTTTATCGGTATTGTCGCCCGCTTCCCGGACGCCGTCATCGAGGAAGTTCAGTACCTCTGGTACGGAACGCGTTCCTTCTTTATTGAAATTGTCCTGGTCGCATTGATGATTGCTGTCATCGCCGCCGTTATAATGGTAACGCGGTCGCAGAGAAGGCTTCCGGTTCAGTACCCGAAGCGAATTATCGGCCGTAAAGTTTACGGCGGCGCCACCACGCATCTGCCGCTTTCGGTTAACTCGGCCGGCGTTATCCCGATTATTTTTGCGCAGTCGATTATGTTCCTGCCGGCTACTGTCCAGCAGTTGTTCCCCAATACCGAGTGGGTTGCGAATATCGTCGTCAACTGGCTGGCCCCGGGAGGATTGAGTTATTCGGTGATTTACAGTTTGATTATTATATTCTTTGCTTACTTTTACACCGCCATTGTCTTTAACCCGATCGATATCGCCGATAATATGCGTAAGAACGGCGGTTTTATCCCTGGTATTCGTCCCGGTAAGAGAACTGCCGAATATATCGAACGCATTCTGACGCGTATCACGTTGCCCGGTGCCATCTTTTTTGCGGCCATTGCAGTGCTGCCGTGGGTGTTGATGGCGCGCTTTAATGTCAATTATTTCTTTGGCGGCACCGGCCTGCTTATCGTGGTCGGCGTGGCGCTGGATACATTACAGCAAATCGAGTCGCACTTGTTGATGCGTCATTATGATGGCTTTATGAAAAAGGGAAAAATCCGAGGGAGATCGTACTGATGAATTATATTTTTCTGGGGCCGCCCGGATCCGGCAAAGGTACACAGGCCGAACGAATCTGCAAGGAACTCGATATTTTGCACCTCTCGACCGGCGACGTTCTGCGCGAGGCTGTAAAAAACGGCACCGATTTGGGCAAAGAAGCCAGGAAATATATGGAAGCCGGCGATCTTGTCCCGGATAAACTGATTGTGGGATTAATTGAAGACAAACTCAAAGCGGGTGAGCTGGAGAACGGTTTTATTCTTGACGGATTTCCGCGTACGGTTCCCCAGGCGGTTTCCCTGAAGGAGATGTTTGCGAAAAACAATAAGCGGATCGATAAGGCGATTTTGCTTGATGTTTCCGATGAAGAGGTCATCAAAAGATTATCGGGTCGTTTTTATTGCCCGAAGTGTAACGCCGGATATAACTACCCGGCACAGATGCCCAAAAAGGAAGGTATCTGTGATCATGACGGCGAGAAACTTCTCCGGCGTCCGGATGATGAAGAAGACGTTGTTCGTAATCGGCTTGACGTTTATAAAAAACAGACCGAGCCGATTGTGAATTTTTATAAGAAAGAATCGATCCTGACGTCGGTTGAAGGTGTCGGGAGTATCGATTCGATTTTTGACAGACTGCTTGCTGTAACCAGGCAAGCTTGAAGGAAGCGTGATTATTATTAAGACTGACGCTCAGCTGGAGATTATGAGGAAAGCCGGAAAAATAGTGGCGGAAACATTGACGATGCTTGAAGAGAAGGTTAAACCGGGCATCACCACTGCCGAAATTGACCGGGCGGCCGAGGAGTATATTCTTTCCCGGAAAGCCAAACCGGGATTTAAGGGATATCGCGGATTCCCCGCCTCGACCTGTATTTCCATCGACGAGGAAGTCGTGCATGGGATTCCCGGAAACCGCGTGCTTAAAGAAGGTCAGATTGTGTCGATCGATCTGGGTACGATTGTTGATGGCTATTACGGCGACTCGGCGGCAACCTTCCCGGTCGGAGAAATTTCCGAGGAAAAAAGAAAACTTCTCGATGTGACTAAACGTTCATTGGAGATTGGAATTGAGCAGGCCAGAGCCGGGAATAAATTGGGCAAAGTATCGTCGGCTATTCAGAAATATGTCGAGGCGGCCGGTTTTTCGGTCGTTCGCGATATGGTCGGCCACGGTATCGGCAAGAAATTGCATGAAGATCCGCAGGTGCCGCATTTCGGACCTGAGGATGCCGGACCGGTGCTGGCGAAAGGAATGGTTATCGCTATCGAGCCGATGGTGAATATGGGTGAGTACGGTGTCAATCAGAAAGCCGACGGCTGGACGATTGTAACCGCCGATGGTTCCGCCTCGGCCCATTTTGAGCACACTGTCGCCATAACTGACAACGACCCGGAAATATTGACTCTGCGCGAAGGAGTCCATGCCTAAAGAGGAAACCATACAGGTGGAAGGTAAAGTCCTGGAACCATTGCCCAACGCCATGTTTAAGGTCGAACTTGATAATGGTCATGTCGTGCTGGCTCACATTTCGGGGAAGATGAGGATGCATTTTATAAAGATTCTGCCCGGTGACCGGGTAACGCTGGAATTGTCGCCCTATGATTTAAGTCGCGGCAGAATCATATATAGATATAAATAAGAGACGCTGATGGTTAAGGTGATATTATGAAAGTACGATCGTCGATTAAGAAAAGGTGCGAGCATTGTAAAATCATTCGACGCAAGGGCGTCCTGAGAGTAATTTGCAGCAAGAACCCGAGTCACAAACAGCGACAGGGTTAAAAAAGTATTTATATGGCAGGAGGTTACTTTGGCCAGAATAGCCGGAGTTGATTTACCAAGAGATAAACGAGTCGAAATCGGCCTTACCTATATTTATGGAATTGGTCGATCTTCTTCCAAAGAAATATTGAAGAAAACCGACATTAGTCCGGATATTCGTGTTAATAAGCTGACGGAAGAGGACGTGGCCAGATTGCGCAGTGTTATCGAAAACGATTATAAGGTCGAGGGAGCTTTACGCGGTGAAATATCGATGAATATCAAAAGACTGATCGATATCGGAAGTTATCGGGGTCTCAGGCATCGACGCGGGCTACCCTTACGCGGCCAGAGGACAAAGACCAACGCGCGGACGCGTAAAGGACCCAAAAAGACGGTCGCCGGCCGGAAAAAGGCTCCATCACCCAAGTAAAATTTAATGAGGTATTATAGTGGCTGAACCGAAAAAGAAAGCAAAAGCCAAAAAGAAACTGGGCCGGATTGATTCCAACGGTATTGCCCATGTGAAAGCAACTTTTAATAATACAATAGTGACTATCACCGACCTTCAGGGTCATGCCGTCAGCTGGGCATCGGCCGGAAAGGTCGGCTT
>CAYVMO010000029.1:0-42185 GCA_964452645.1 uncultured Ignavibacteriaceae bacterium | reverse complement strand
TATTATGTCGGTTGTCGATATTAGCGACCTGCATAAAGTGATCATGGCTAATATTGAAAAGAAACAACCGGCGCAGGTCGGCGGTCTGCGTGATATAACCGCCCCCGGGCCGGAGATACATCTGCGCGGGATGACAGTCGATGAGGCGAAAGAAGCGCTGGACAAATTTCTCGATTCGGCCATCCTCACCGGTTTTCAGCAAATTTATGTTGTCCACGGTAAAGGCACCGGTACTCTGAGAAAAATGGTCAGCGATTTTTTAAAAAACCGTAAAGAAGTCAAAGACATCCGACTTGGCAACTGGAATGAAGGGGGGGCCGGTGTCACGGTGGTGCAGTTAAAATAATGGCGTCAATTCCCCAGGATATAATCGAGCAAGTAAGACAGGCCAGCGATATCGTCGAAGTTATCGGTGAGTTCGTTCGCCTTAAAAAAAGGGGGCGTAATTACCAGGCCCTTTGCCCTTTTCATACCGAGAAAGCACCCTCTTTTTCCGTTTCACCCGATAAACAGATGTACTATTGTTTCGGCTGTAATAAGGGTGGAAATGTCATAACTTTCCTGATGGAACATGAAAACATGACTTTTGTCGATGCCGTTCGCCTTCTGGCCTCAAGAGCAGGCATTACGATTCCCGAAAAAAGAACCGACAGCACTTCCAAAGAAGAGCTGGAACGCCTTCACTATGCCCATCAGCTGGCAATGGATTATTATAAAAAAGTACTTCATTCAGAAAAGTACAAAACCGACATTTTTAAATATCTTCTTGACACGCGCCGGGTGTCCGATGAAACTATCGATTTCTTTCAATTAGGTCTATCGGGGATGGAATGGGACGGCTATCTTAACTACGCTTTAAAAAAAGGTCTCTTCCCGGCCGAACTGATGAAAGCCGGTCTGATTTCCCACTCCGAGAAAAGTGATAAATATTTCGATCGCTTTCGGCAGCGCCTGATGATACCAATATTTAATTTAAGCGACAAACCGATTGCTTTCGGCGCGCGCGCCCTTAAAAAAGGCGAGACGGCTAAATATATCAATTCCCCCGAAACAAAACTGTACATTAAGAGCAACATTCTATACGGCCTCAATTTCACCCGACGATTTATTCGTGAAAAAAATGAAGTCATTATCGTCGAAGGTTACTTTGATTTAATTTCATTGTATCAGGCCGGTATAAAAAACGTCGTCGCCTCATCAGGGACTGCCTTTACGGCTCAGCAGGCGCGGCTTCTGGCCAGGTTTGCCGATATGGCTTATCTCTTTTTTGATGCCGACTCGGCCGGCGAACAGGCCGCGATACGTTCGGTCGATACGTTGTACGATGCCGGGATGGAAGTTCTGGTAATGATACCTCCCCACGGCGAGGACCCCGATAAAGTTGCCGTCGCTAAAGGCGCCGATGGTGTCGAGAAAATAAAGCAAACGGCGCTTGGTTACCTCGAATTTCGCACTCGTGAAATGGATATCAAAAAGCAAGGAATAATCGGAAGAGAAAAACTGATCAAAGAACTGGCCGAACTGGCCAGTAAAATTCAGGATAGTACCCGCCGGCAGCTTTTTGTCGCCGAGGCGGCCGAGCGATTACAGACCGAGGTGCAAAATTTTTATAATCTTCTCCCGGGACAAAAGACCATATTAAAGCGATCGGCCGAGATTAAGCCGCCCAAAAAAATAATTGACATGGAACGGGATCTACTCTCGCTGTTACTTAATCACCCCGAGCATTTTGAACTCGCGATCGAAAAAATCGCCGCCGATGATTTCCAGTCGGAACTTCTCAGGAAGATCTTCTCGCTGATGCTGACCATTTATAACACGGATGGAGACATTTCCGTAAACAGCCTGATCGATTTATCGGAGAATACGGATCTTGCTTCGGAGATTACCGCTCTGGCCGGTATTAACTGGCAAAGCCAGGACAACCGTTTGATGATTAAGGATTACATTGGAAAACTCGCAAATTATAAAAGGGAAAGAGTAATTGACCGGCTGAAAGGAGAGCTTAAAATCGCTGAGGAAAAAGGTGATACCGAGGAATCTCGGCGGCTGACATTGGAAATCACGGAACTGATAAAGCGCCGCGAGGAACAAATATGATCGAGAGGTTATATATAGAAAATTTCGCTCTGGTGGAAAAGCTGGAAATAAATTTCGAAGACGGCATGAATGTCCTCACCGGCGAGACCGGCGCCGGCAAGTCAATAATTGTCGGTGCCCTGGCCTGTTTGTTGGGTGAAAAGGCGGACAAAGATGATATCCGCTCAGGAACCAGACTGGCGGTGATCGAGGGCGATTTCTTGATTGCCGATTTTCCGGAAATTGAAGATAGACTGATTGAACTTGAAATCGATTATGAGGATAATTTAATCACCTTAAGACGCGAAATTGCGCTGACCAAAAGCTCGAAATGCTTCATCAACGGTCGCCTGATAACGCTCGGCCAGCTAAAACCTATTACAGATTTACTGGCCGAACTTTTCGGTCAGCATTCTCATCAATTGCTGCTTGACGAAAAAAATCACCCCGCCTTTCTTGATCGCTTTGCACGATTGGACGATAAGGTCGATATCATCCGACAAATGTATTACGATTGGGATAGTACGAAAAGGGATTTGGCTCGACTTCAGTCGCGAATCGATATTGAAAAAAACGAACGGGAATTGCTTCTGTTCCAAAGGGAAGAAATCGAGAAGGCGAAAATTTTCTCCGGCGAAGAGGAGCAATTAACAGCCGAAAAGAAAATTCTTGATTCCTCGCAATTGCTCGGTGAAAAATCATCGATTATATTGAATCTTCTGGAGCAGAATGAAAATTCGGCTCTCGAAATATTAAATACTTGCCAAAAAGAACTGGCCGGAATTACCGGTCTCGATGATAGACTAATCAAAAAAGCGGAACTGATGGATCAGGCGATAATCAATCTGGAGGAATTTCGCAGCGAAATGGAGGCATATTTATCCGGCATTCCGGACAATCCCGAAAGACTTGAAGAGATAAACCTGCGATTGGATGAAATTTATCGCCTGAAGAAAAAATATGGCGGTTCCGAGGAGTCGATTCTTTCAACCCTCGAACAAATAAATGAGCAACTCAAATATAAAATTAACGTAGATGAACGAATAAGTTTACTGGAAAATGAAAACAATCGAATTTTCGTGAAATATGAATCATTGGCGAAAGAGATGTCGGTAGTGAGAAAACAGGCCTCGGACGATTTGGAGAAATTAGTAATTAAAGAACTTAAAAAACTCGGTATCGACTCAGCTTCATTTAAATACGAGTTTATATATGAAGACGACACGGGTGGTATCAGAATGGACAATCGATTGGTAAAACCGGGCCCGGAAGGGCTGGAAACCGGTCGATTCTTGATATCGGCCAATCCCGGCGAACCGCTTAAGCCGTTAGCCAAAACAGCTTCCGGAGGCGAAATATCCAGAATTATGCTGGCGCTGAAAGCGGCCGATCGGAAGCATTTTAAAAAATATAAACCGCTGCTCGTTTTTGATGAAATCGATTCCGGAATCGGCGGTGAAACCGCCAATATAGTGGCCGAAAGACTTCTGGCTCTGTCAAACGATTATCAATTATTGGTTATAACACATCTTCATCAGATTGCTTCGGTAAGCGATTTCCATTACGCCGTTTCCAAAATCGATACCGATTCAAAAAGAAAGACTATCTTCATTAGGCAATTGAACAAAACGGAAAAGAAAAAAGAGATTAAACGAATGCTCAGTATTCCGCAGGAGGTCGAAATTTCTTGAAAAACAACCTGAATCGTTGAAAAATGAAAAAGTCATGAATAAAGTTTAATTCAACCGGTATATAGATTGAATAACGAAAATAATGATGATAACAGACTTATGGCTGAGATTTTGGCCGGAAAAAAGTCGGCGATGAAAATGCTGGTCGAGAAATACAAAAAAAAGGCATATTATTTGGCATTGGGGATGGTTGGTAATTCGGATGAAGCCTACGATATCTCGCAGGAGGCATTTATAAAGGTTTTTAAATCCGCCGGGAGTTTCGACCGGAATCAGCGTTTTTTCCCCTGGTTTTATTCCGTCATCATCAATCTTTGCAAAGACAGCCTGCACCGGCGCGAAAAACATGATTCCAGGGAAATAAATATTGATGACAATACCTTCCTTCTGGTTGATACTCGTAATCCGGAGACGGCTTTGATAAAAGAAGAAGAAGCCGCCTGCGTCCGTAATGCTATTATGCAACTCGATCCCGACGACCGAGAAATAATAATGCTGAAACATTTTCGCGATGTCTCTTACGAGGAAATCGCAGTTTTGTTGAAAATTCCGAAAGGAACGGTAATGTCGCGTCTTTATTATGCGCGAAAAAAATTAGCGAAATTGTTAAATGAAATCAAGTGACGACAAGTATAGAATAATGCTGTCCGGCTATATTGACGGCGAATTGACCGATGAAGAGAAAGAAGATATTGAAAGACATCTGAAAAGCTGCGCTGAATGCCGTACGGAACTGGAGACGTTTCAAAAATTGAAGGAGGTTACTGGAGCCATGAGATATGCTGATATTCCCGAACATGTTTGGGAAAACTACTGGAGCGGAATCTACCGTCGCTTCGAGCGGGGATTCGGGTGGATTCTTCTTTCGATCGGCGCAATGATCTTGCTGGCTTTTTTAGGTTATTGCCTGGTCAGAGATTTTTTTCTGAATCCCAACGAGCCTTTACTTCTTAAATTTGCAATAGGCGCCGGCGGGTTGGGCCTGATTGTTCTCTTGGTGTCAACTATTCGCGAACGGCTTTTTGCCTATAACCGCGATCGCTATAAGGAGATACAACGATGATTCTGGTAAATACCGATTCAATAAAAAGCAAAAAAATCGTTAAGGTGCTGGGATTGGTTAAGGGAAATACCATCCGCGCCCGACATATCGGCCGCGATATTATGGCCATGTTACGAAACATTGTTGGCGGTGAAGTAAAAGAATATACAAAAATGCTGGCCGAAACCCGGGAGCAATCACTTGACAGAATGTCCGAGGAGGCGCTGAAACTCGGCGCCAATGCAGTTATTAATGTAAGATTTTCGACTTCCTATATAATGCAGGGCGCCGCGGAGCTTCTGGCCTACGGGACAGCCGTAATTATCGAGGATGATAATTAGAATATACTCCGGAGATAAGATGTACAAGGATGTAAAATATCGTGACATGTGGGCGCAGGTGGGTTTGATGATAATCACCATCGGATTTTATGCCATCTATTGGTATTATGCAACGGCCACCGAGCTGAAAGGTCTCGCTGATGACAGGGACGCCAATCCCGGACTATGGACAGTGCTCTTGTTTATCCCTTTCGGTGCTATCTATTCGCATTACAAATATGGCGAGTTGTACGAAAAAGTCTCCAGCGACAAACTTAATCGCTGGATTTTGTTTATGCTCTGGATTGTTTTCTCACCGGCCGTATGGTTTATAGTACAAATGGAGCTTAATAATCGGGCAACCTATAATATACCGGGTCAGCCAAGTTATCCACCGCATTCAGCAGGCAATCAGGATCCGAACCAGATTACTGGGTAATCGGTCGCTCGACCTAAAAAATCCGAATTGCCCCGATATTTTTATTTGGATGATATTTATTCTATAAAATGATATTATATTTGCCGCCATGGCAAGATTATCATTTTTACCGCAAAAAGTCGCCGTATGGGCCGGCGCCTATGTGGTCGGAATCCTTTTCTTTTTTATCTACCGGCTGTTTATGCTTCTGCTTCACATATCTTTAATAAATAATAGTTCAACTTATGATATAATTTATTCTTTCTGGCTCGGATTCAGATTCGATAGCATGGTCTTATCGGTCATAATCCTGCCTTTATTTTTGCTGTCATTTCTGCCTTTTATAAATTTGTCAAAAAAAATCTGGCGACGACTATTATTTATCATCTTAAATCTGATTTTCCTTATTATTTTCTTTGTCTGTACTGCCGACCTGGGCTATATCGATCATTTCGGCAGCCGGATGAATTACTGGGCTGTCGATTATGCCGGTCACCTCGGGCTTTTTGCCTACAGCCTGTATGTCTGCGGCGATTTTTGGCTGCTCATTCTGGTCTGGTTGCTGATCAGCGCAGCATTTTCCATAACTCTTGCAATCGTTATAAAAAAATTAATTTTTGCAAGTAAAAAAAACGGCTTTCGTTCAGTCGCCGTATTTTACATCCTGGCGCTGATACTGCTTATAATCGGCATCCGAGGGGGATTCGGGAAACATGCTCTGACCTGGAGTGATGCCTTCTTCGGAAGGAATCACTTCGTCAACCAAATGTCCCTGAATACTATTTACAGCGCCGTATTTCATGTTACCGAGGATTACATCAACCGCAGCGCAAGATTCAAGGGCAATAGTCGCAGATACAAGTTTTATGATGATAATGATGCTTTTCAGACTACAAGAAAGCTTCTGGGAATAAAGAACAAGCCGTTCGAAGGTAATTATTCTCTGGCATATCAGACTAATAGTATCAGCGATTTTGATTTCCCACCAAATATAGTAATTGTCATAATGGAGAGTTGGACGGCCGAGAGAGTCGGGGTACTGGGTTCAAAGCTGGGACTCACTCCGGAGTTTGACAGCCTGAGTTCCCGGGGAATGTTATTTACGGACTTTTATGCCAACGGCATCCGGACCAATCGCGGTATCCCGGCCGTTTTATGCTCGTTTCCGTCGCTTCCCGGCCGCTCGATTATGAAAAGAAAATTCGACGATCATCCATTTCGTTCACTGGCACAAATTCTGGATGAACATGGCTATACGTCCGTTTTCACCTACGGCGGGGATATCGAATTCGATAATATCGGTAATTTTATGAAAACAATCGGCTATGACACATTATTCGATATGAACGACTTCGACAAAAAGGATTATCTCGGTGATTGGGGTGTCGCCGATCATATAATGTTCGCTCGTATGGTCAGTGAGATTAAAAAGTTTCCGCGACCTTTCAATTTGTCGATTATGACCATAAGCAACCACGAACCATTCATGATTCCCGACGACCGTTTTAAACTGTATGATGATTCTGTTCCTGATAGCGACAAACTGAATGTCTTTTATTATTCCGATTGGGCAATCGGCAAATTTATCAGCAATTTGAAGCAATATCCGGTGTTCGATAGTACGATATTTATTTTCACCGCCGATCACTGCCCGCATCAATCGGCTGAATATCCACTTGACACGCGCAATTTTCGTATTCCTTTGTTGATATATTCCCCGAATCTGATTGGTGAAAAACCTGTGATCATTGATAAAACCGGCAGTCAGGTCGATATTATTCCAACACTGATCGGCATGTTGGGACTGGAGACCAGGATGTACTGCTGGGGTCGCGATTTGCTGTCACTTCCGGATAATGACTCCGGATTTGCCATCGTCAACGCCGAGAGAAAACTGGGTATGATAGAAAATTCCATATTGTATTTTCACTGGGTAGGTGCCGCCAGAGAATTATACGATCTCCATGATACCCCCTATCTCGAAATCAATAAAATTGACTCTCTCCCCGTTTTAGCAGCTCGAATGGAAAAGCAGCTCGACTCATATATGCAGATGGCAAACAAAGCCGCGACTTCTCATTAAGTAATATGCCCTAATTATCTTGACTCATTTATCTGATTAACGTAAATTCCATATTCATGAATCGATAAATTAAAAATCGTTTCCGGAGGATTATTATGAAATCGATGAATTTATTGAACTTTTTCGCTTTATTGGTTTTCATCCTGCTCGCTTTATTTTTAATCGGTTGCAGCGATGATGATGACGACAATAATAACATAAACAATAGCCCTGTAACAACCGCCGATGTAAACGGCACTCTAGCCTTACCAGCTACGGCTATCGGTCAGACATACGCCGTCATGATAGATAATGACACCAACCGCGATAATGGGGAGGTAAAAAATACAACTGGTTTGTGTGGAAACAGAACAAATGTCGACTACACCATTGATGATGTCCCTTCCGGGACTTACTATGTATATGCCGCTGTATTTATTATAAGCACAACCGGCCCGCCGATAACCGGTGATTATTTCGGTTATTACGGTGGCGGGACGATTCCCCCCGCCCAGCCTAACGCGACCGTCCCGACGTCCGGTTCGGTAACCTTTGATATTTCATTGATTGAATTACAGTAATGATGCATTGATATTTTTGGCAACAATCAGGGCACATTATTCGTTAAACTAAATCATGATTGCCGACTCAAAAGCGATTACGATAACCAACCTCTCGAAAATCTTCAAAGGCGGGGTGCGCGGTGAAGTGCGCGCGCTGGATGATGTCAGTTTTGATGTTCATACTGGCGAAATCTTCGGTCTGCTCGGACCTAACGGCGCGGGTAAGACGACGATGGTAAAATTATTGCTTGGCTCGCTGTATCCGACGTCAGGTACGGCATCTATAAACGGTTACGATATCAGCACTGAAGCAGCGCGACATAAGATAGGTTTTCTTCCCGAGAATCATCAATTTCCATCATACCTTACCGGCCGCCAGATGCTGCTCTGTTTTGGCGGTATGGCCGGACTGCCACAGGCAGAATTAAAAACGAAGATTGATTTCCTTTTAAAGATGGTCGGAATGCTCGATTGGCAGGACGATAAACTTAAAAAATACTCTAAAGGCATGATGCAGCGGTTAGGTCTGGCGCAGGCGCTGATCAATGACCCTGAAATAATATTTCTCGACGAACCTACCGACGGCGTCGACCCCATCGGGCGGCGTGAAATCCGAGATATTCTTCTCAATCTTAAAAAACAGGGAAAGACCATTTTCCTTAATTCGCATCTTCTTTCAGAGGTAGAATCTGTTTGCGATCGCGTCGGTATTCTGAACAAGGGTAAGCTGATTAAAACGGGACCTGTCGAAGGATTAATCAGCACTAAGCCGGCTTACCGAATCGAAACAGCCGGATTGACGGAAAATATAATCGACAAAATCAAAGAATCGTTTCCGCACGCAAATATCGAGGACTATATTATTTCGATCACTCTTGATAATTCCAGACAGATAAACAGAATGGTCGATTTACTGAGACAAAGTGAAATCGATGTCATCTCGGTCACGCCGATTAAAGTAAGTCTGGAAGACAGTTTTATGCGCCTGATAAAAGGCGAGGAGGCGCATGAATAAATTTTACGCCATATTACTCGACACATTTCTGGAAATCAGGAGCAGCAAGATAATCTATCTGTACGCCGCCATTACTCTGGTTTTATTGTTGGTTTTCGGACTGTTTCCTTCGATCGATATCGAAAGTGCGAATATCCCCAAAGGTAGTCTGTTTTCACCTGAATTGGCTTCAGAGATTATGGCCTTTTTTTTCAGTGGTTTTTTGGGTTTCGTCATTTTCCTGATGGTTTTCGGGTCGGCCTGGCTTCTCCCCGCGTATCTCAGCAGGGGTCGCGTGGAACTAATTCTCTCAAAACCGATAAATCGTTGCAGACTTCTCTCGATGAAATTTGCGGCTGTATTTATTATAAAGGCCGGGATTCTGATAACCATGACTATCCCGATCTGGATAGTTTTATCCATCAGGCTGGAGAGTTTCTCGGGATATTTCTTCTTTGGTTTATTTCTTGGATGTCTTCAATTTTTGGCAGTATATACAACCGTGTTCGCCATCGGCGTTATCGGACGCTCCGGAGTTTTAGCCATTATGGGCTATTTTATAATACGTATTGTATCCGGCCTGCTGTCCAGCCGTGAAATTGTCTATAATTTCCTCGGCGATTCGGTATGGAAAACGATTATAGATATAATTTACTACATTTTACCCAAAATAGGTGAAATGGACAACAATTACAAATCGCTGATGAATGGCAGCGGTTTCTCCGACACGCTTGCCATCTACACGACTCTGGCTTTTTCGGCGGCGCTGTTTCTTCTGACATTACTGGTTTTCAGAAAACGGGATTACTGATTTATTAAATCCTCCGAATTAAGATTATCGGACGATCAATCTTACCGGCAAAATCAAGCGGCTTTTCCAGATTCCAGTTATTCCACCAATCGACAAACTCGAATTTCTTATGATTAGCGATATAACATTTAAATTCCTGAGGATAAATTGCCCTATGGATATTTTTTCCGGAAACAGTAATTTTCTTTCCGTGGTCGTGTACTTCAAGGACAATTTTTTCCTCAAAGGTTTGACGCGCCAGGCTGATCGGTTTCCAGGTGACGGTTGTTTTTACTTTGATGCCGTCACGTTCCATTTCCCAGCTGCTGGCACCCTTCGTTTCCCATGGCGGTTCGAACTGGACACACCAGTCAAGAAGATACAATCCGCCCTTGTTCAACGCTTTCGCGACCGATTCGAAATGGCTGTTCAAATCCGCCGTGCTGGTCGCAAATAGTGAGCCAAGCATTATAAATGCGAAATCTACCTTCCTTTCCATTTTAAAATCAACCATATTGGCACGAAATAGATTTGCCGTATCCCCAATCTGTCGGAGCTTTTGCCGGCTATAATCAAGCATCTTATCGCTCAGGTCAAAACCGTAATAGATATATCCTCTTTTAATCAATTCCTCCATATGTGGGCTGTTACCGCAGCCGATTTCCAGTACCGATTTAACCGGAATTTTTGAATATTGTTTGTAGCATTCTTCGAATAAATTCACTTCCGCCGGAATATCCCGCCATGAAAAGGCTATTTCATAATATTCCGGATGGTCATATACTTCCGGCATTTTTATACCTATTCAAATAAGTCCTGGCCGGTTCAGAAAAATTTGCTGAAATAATGAAAACCATAACCGAGATAGATATATCGAACGAAGCGCCCTGCGATCATCAAGAATAAAAAAGGAACAGCCGGATACCGCTTAACGCCACAGGCGGCGTATAAGACATCACACGGTATCGGTGACGCAGTCCCCAAAAATAAAATCCAACTGACATATAATTTCGATTTGCCCTCAGTCCAGGGATGATTGAGTATATTAGGAAAACGCTTTTTGACCCATTCACGATTTCCGAAAAATCGCCCCAGATAAAATGTCGTCAGTGAACCGAAGGCCGACCCGACCGCCATAACTGCCGACAATCGAATTATATTGAATCCCATCGCCACGCCAATCAATGCATAACACCAGACCGGAAGCATCAGCGGCGTGCAGGAAACAAACGTAATCAACAAAAGAAAGACATCCACCCACTGACGGCCGTAACGGGTCATCAATTCTTCGCCAAAAATGGTTATTTGTTCTTCATAAATCCCGGCAATTATCATCCCGACCGCGATGATTATTCCGGTAATAATGATAGGCGTTAACCGACCTTTTTCCCGGGCAGCTTTGATTTCACTGCCATTTTCAGCCTCAATTGCCGACGATATGCTTGAATCGGTTTCCATTCTCGATTAAACTATGGTTCTCCTTTGACCTTTAACATATGTAATCTAAAATATTAAATAATCAAAAGAAATAAAATAAAAAACCGCCGCGGGAATATACGGCGGCTTTTCCTTTAAATATAGGAATGAATTATCTTAAAGTGCCGACATAATGAGCCGTTAACTGCCGCTCGCGGACACGCGGATCGGTGTAGTCCGGAAGAATCATCGGGGCCACGCGGCCTTCGTCGGCGCCGGTATCGTCACATTCTTTGTTATATTTAACGACATGCTCCAATGTCAATTTTCCATCCTGCGCTTTCTCTTTGGCATAAACGGCGGCATTTTTGCCGGAAATCCGACCATAGACCATAATATCCAAAAGCGAATTACCCATCAGCCGGTTTTCCCCATGGATTCCACCGCCGACCTCACCGGCGATAAATAGACCGGGGAGGGAAGTTTCGCCGCTGTTTCTGAATTCTAACCCGCCGTTTTGATAGTGCAATGTCGGATAAATAAGCATCGGCTCTCTGGAAATATCAATCCCGAATCGTTTATAAAGAATAAATTTCCCGGGGAATTCCCGCTCGACGGTCCCCTCACCGGAGAGCATATCAATCATCGGCGAATCCAGCCATATACCAAGCTTGCCGGTCGGCGTCGGGACCCCCTTTCCCTCAACGATACACTCTTTAATAATCGAAGCGGCCTCGACATCACGAGGCTCGCGCTCGTTGACAAACGGCTGCCCGTCGATATTCACCAGATTGGCGCCGGAACCGCGGAATTTCTCGGTTATAAGAATTCCTTCGGCCTGCTCGGGAAATACAATTCCGGTCGGATGGTACTGTACCGTGTGCAAAAAGCAAATCTTTACACCGGCCCGGTAACCCATGACAATACCATCGGCGGTCGCACCGTAATGATTGGTCGTCATAAATCCTTGAATATGCAGACGTCCCGAACCGCCAGTGGCCATCACGACCGCTTTAGCTTTGACAACCATGTACTCCTCGGTTTCCATATTATATAAAACTGCTCCCGCACAATGGCCCTGGTCGTTCAAAATCAATTCCACAGCCGGCGCAAATTCGATGACGGTAATATCATCGGAACGGTTACGAGCTTCATCGCGGACAGTTCGCATCATTTCGGCACCCGTAATATCGGCTGCGAAGTGCATCCGTTTGCGCGAGGTTCCTCCGCCATGAATTGTTTTCAGGGTCCCGTCGGGGAATTTGGAGAAATTGCATCCCAGACTCTCCAGCCATTTAATAACATCGGGCGCTTCCGTAACCAGGGTTTCCACCAGTTCCGGGACATTTTTAAAATGTCCGCCGCCGAGAACATCGAGATAATGATAGTATGGTGAATCCTTATGGCCCTTGGACGCCGCCTGAATGCCGCCCTCGGCCATCATCGTGTTGGCATCGCCGTGCCGCAACTTGGTGGCCACGATTACTTTCACTCCCTGCTCCTGTGCCAGAAGCGCCGCCGAAGTACCGGCGCCCCCCCCGCCAAGGATAAGGACATCGGTCTCATAGTCGATTTTTGAAAGATCGATATCGGCCGGATTGACACGGCTTTTGGCTTCCAGCAAATCGCACATTTCATGTGCAATCCGGTACCCTTTGCTGGGTCCGACTTTTAGTTCCCGTCGCCCTTCCTCTTTGAAATCGGGATGATAGTCGAGTATTTTGTGACGCTCATCGAGCGACAGAAACGGTACTTCTTCATTGCGTCTTTTCTTCTCGACTCGTTCGGCGCGAGTGCTCTCGACTACTTTTATCAATCGTTTTAATTCTTCCGGATACGGCATATTAATCCTCTATTCATATCAAATTATTTACAGACATTTGCTTTCTTTGGGGGTCCAGTCCTCACCGGCCGTAGGCGGTTCCATTTCACGAGCGGTGTACGTTTTCTTGAGCGTTTCCTCATCCATCGACTTCAGTTCATTCAAACATTCGGCGTAACGTCCCGCGGCAATGTTCGCCACCATTGTTTTCAGGTGTTCCGCTCTCGGCGTCAGGTAGGCACCGTTTATCCGCCGCGCCAGTTGAGCGATATGATACTGGGGAAGCTCACCCATACACCGGCTGGCGCAGAGTCCGCACTGGATACAATCGAATGAAATCTCAGCCGCGGCTTTAAGATCACCCCGCTTCAAAGCGGCGATGTAATCCATTACTTCAACATCCATCGGGCAAATCTTGGTGCAGGCATTGCAGGCCACACATCGGAACAACTCGGGATACAATCCGAAAACCTGCTCTGGCTCACCCGTGATATCATAAAAATTGTATGTCGCTCGCATAGCCGGATAAAAAGGCAGTTGCGTCAGGTACATTTCCGGCTCAACCACCGTCTGGCAAGCCAGTCCGGAGTATATTTTGTAATCGCCGGGTTTACGATAAACGGTACTGCACGCGCCGCAGACACCGCCGCGACAACCGCAACCGCGAATGTACTTATAACCCGCGTATTCCATCGCCTTCATTATGGTCAGCGTCTCGGGGACATCGTATTTTTTTCCCATTATGTAAATGGGTATCATTTTTGCCTCAATAGCCTTTTTTGCTTCAACTGTTGTACTCATTAAAACCTCTTCACACCTGTGTGTCACACTCTTGTGTCACATTTATGCAAAACGATATTTTTCCTCTAAGCCGATTCTTTTATTATGTTTTTGTTTTTTAAAAGCTCCGTCGAACTATCGACATTCAATTCAAAATGCAATTTCTCGACGGGCAGTCCCAGCGCCATGGCCAGAAGCTGGGTGAAATAATAAATCGGAAAATCGCCAAAATCGAATTTCTCTTTCATCGCCTCCTGCCGCCGCCCCAGATTATAATCGCACAGCGGACAGGTTAAAGCCATCGCCTCGGCGCCGTGATTGACGGCATCTTTTAAAATGCCGTACGATACCGTAAGAGTCGCCTCAGGCTCGCTGAGAACCTGATACGCCCCGCAGCAAGTTGTCGATGAACCGAAATCGATAACCGTCGCGCCCAGCGCTTCGAGAAACTGATGAAACAGTTTCGGACGATCGGGTGAATCAAGCGCGACTTCCTTCGGGCGAAGCAACGTGCAACCATAGTACGGAGCCACCTTCAAACCGTTAAGCGGATTGGTAACTTTCCCCCTTAATTTATCGAAACCGTATTCATCGCGGAGAAAATCGAGAAAATGAAGAACACGAACTTCACCGGCATAATCCGGCTCTTCATCCATAAATGTATTAATCGTGTATCGCTTTTCCTCATCGTTTTTCATTAAATCGTTGGCGCGCGCTAAAGTGTTATAGCACATCGAACACAACGTCAAAACCGTATCATGCCCGCGTTCCTTGACCCTTATTAAATCGCGTACCGGGGCAATCAGATGTATCAAATCATCATCAGCCAGCGAATAAACGGCACCGCAGCAATTCCAGCGCGGTAGTTCCTCGAAATCGACGCCCAGCGCTTCCAGCGAGGCAAGTGCCGAACTTTCGAGATTTTTCGCCCTCGTTTTCAGAGTACAACCGGGATAATAACTGATCTTCATTTATTCACCTCACGACGTCATCTTGCGGAAACCGGAAACCATCGCAATCTGCGGTAACCTGGCGATTTCTTCGGGCTTAAGTTCATTGGGATTGACATGGTCGATATTCTGGCGCAGCTTGACCAGCCGAAGCGCTTCCATCAACCGGGTAATGTCGATGCTTCGTGGACACCGAACCATACAGGCATGACATGAGGCGCACACCCAAGGGGTGTTGGCCTCGCTTAAAGCCTTACGATTCCCCAGCTGCAGAAGAGCCATAATCCGTCGCGGCTGAACCGTAATATGCTCCGCCATCGGGCAAGAACCGGAGCAGGTTCCGCATTGATAACACTTCTGAAAATTCTGTCCGCTGATTTCCTTAACTTTCTGCCTTAGCTTATCATCACTGTCGCGTTTTGAAATACTTATTGCCATCAAGACCTCATTAAACGGTGTATAATTTCCGAATTTATCCGGAAGTTGTCCGTAGTATTCTATCCTTCATTCGTGAATATTTTCACAAATTTGTATAAATTCAAGGTCTCCAATATATAATAAACGCTTCCGAAAGACAATAGGTTTGACCATAAAATTTTAAATTTTTCGTATTTCCATAATCGTATTTTCGACTTTTTCCTCTTTCCAGCTAAGCTTAGCAATCCGTTGAAATATTTGGACTTAATAAGAGCGAGCTGAAACCGATTAATATTGACTTTTAATCGTGAATTATTACATTGCCAAAATTAGTGAAAAAATTAGCAAAGTACATGTAAATAATTGGAGTGATTTTATATGAGGCTTTATGAATACGAAGGCAAAAAGCTGTTTGCCGATTTTAAAATTCCCATCCCCGAAGGGAAAATAGCCACTTCACCGGCCGAAGTGGAAGCAATCGCCGAAGAGCTTAACAAACCGCTGGTTTTGAAATCGCAGGTTTTGACTGGCGGGCGCGGCAAAGCCGGAGGAATAAAGATTGTCAATAATCCGGCCGACGCCAAAAATATTGCCGAAGAATTATTTGAACTTAAGATTAAAGAATACCCGGTCGAGAAAATCCTGGTCGAACCAAAACTTGATATCCGGAAGGAAATTTATCTGGGCGTAACCATCGATCGGCTCAATTATAAGCTTGTTGTTATCGCCTCGGCCGAGGGCGGCGTGGATATTGAAGAAACCGCCGAAAAGTCCCCCGAAAAGATTACTCGCCGCTCTTTCGATATCGATGCCGAACTCTATACCTTCGATGCCATTGATATGGCCAAATCAATCGGCCTTCCCTCGGAATTGGTAAAATCAGCGGCCTCAATAATAATTAATTTATTCAAATTATTTAAGGCGTACGACGCCAAACTGGCCGAAATAAATCCCCTGGTAATTACAACCGACGGCCTACTAATCGCTGCTGACAGCAGAATATCGCTTGATGATGACGCCGTCTTCCGTCACCCCGATCTGGCGGCTATGGGCATTGAAAAACGTCACGAGGAAGGCGAAATGACGCCGCGCGAACAGCAGGCTACTGAATGGGGTATCCCCTATCTCGATCTTGACGGCAATATCGGCATGTTTCCCGGCGGCGCCGGTTTCGGAATTATGGGCAATGATTTTATTCATTACTACGGCGGTAAACCGGCTAATTTTATGGATTCAGGAGGCGGTCCGACACCGGAACGTCTGGCTAAAATGCTTGTCCTGCTCGATGACAATCCGGATGTGAAAGCAATTTTCGGCGCTCGCTTTGGCGGTATTTCACGCTGCGATGATTTCGCCAAAGGTGTTATTATGTTTCTAAAAGATCATGGGCTTTCCAAACCGATGGTCTGTCGCATGACCGGCAATATGTGGCAGGAAGGTGTCCGGATGTTCGCCGAAGCCAAAAAAGAAAATCCTGAGCTGTTCAGGAAATTCGAATTTCACGGTATCGAGACGCCAATCGAGGAGATTGCCCAACGCGCCGTTGAGTTAGCTAAAGAAGCGGAAGGGGGTAAGTGATGGCCATTCTGGTTGATAAAAATTCGAAGATCATGGTCCAGGGAATTACTGGCGGCGCCGGAAAATTCCATACAAAGCGAATGCTTGAATATGGTACGAATATCGTCGGCGGCACGTCGCCCGGTAAAGGCGGACAGGAAATTGAAGGCAAACAGGTTTTTGATACTGTCGCGGAATGTGTCAAAGGGACGGGCGCTGATACTTCAGTCATATTTCTTCCCGCGCAGTTTGTCAAGGAGGCGGCCATCGAGGCTATCCGGGCCGGAATTAAATTCGTCGTTGTTGTCCCCGAACATATCCCGATTCATGACATGCTGCTGGTGCGTAAAGAAGCGATGCAATACGGTTGTACTGTTCTGGGCGGCAACACCGCCGGTATTATCACACCGGGCGAAGCCAATCTTGGTATTATGCCGGATATCGCTTTCAAACCGGGACGTGTAGGGACAGTCAGTCGCTCCGGTTCGATAACGTACTATATCGCCAATACGCTGACCGATTCCGACTATGGTGAAACGACCTGTGTCGGTCTGGGTGGTGACCCGATTCTGGGTTCGACTTTCGATGAAATTCTCCGGATGTTCGAGCAGGATGAGAAAACCAAAGCGGTCGTGATGACCGGCGAGATCGGCGGGGTATATGAAGAACGCGCCTGCGATACGATATCGAAAATGAAAACGCCGGTGATTGCCATGGTCGGCGGTATCTTTGCCCCGCCCGGCAAACGAATGGGTCATGCTGGAGCGATTGTCGAAGGTAAAATGGGAACGGCCAAAGAAAAACTCGACGCCCTCGCTGCCGCCGGCGCCCACCCGGCGAAGACATTTCTGGACATTCCGAAGATTTTGCAGAAACTTGATGTTTAAAAGCGAAAAACCGGAAGACCCTACGGCACCCTAAATGTTATCGCAAACTGCAACGTCTTCTCAAGGTGCTCCAGGGCATCAGGCAGTAAATGAATATCAGCTCGTTCTACAAATTTCTTCTTAATTGTGAGCCTTCTGGATATCAGCAGCCGGCCCTTTTCCCGAACGATATCATCGGAAATTTTACATATTTCATTTTCAAAATTCTCTGCCCTTGAAAACTCCTCAATCCGATCGGCCAAATTACCCATAAAAATCAAATTGATTTCTATTTGACTTGGCTGGTAAAAAACGAAAAACTTGTCAAGCGATAAATTTCTCCAATAGTCAATCGGCAAAGTGGGAACCCGCCAGTCAAAAACCCCGACTCTTCTTTTTTCGAAAACACCCAGTTGACATCTTCGATGAGTCCCGACTGCCTCGAAAATATCGGTCGTCGATGTATTACAGATTCGATCACATGAAACCAGCAACATGCCCGGCATAAATCCCTTTAGTATCGTCTGAGCAGAGCGCAGTTGATCTATGGTATTTATAGAATACCATTTCCAGTTTTCATCAATGAGCCGGGCAATATTGCCATCGGCATGGATATGAAATGTCCCCGATAGCCACTCCGAATCAATCTCATCCAGGGTCTCCGTAATAATCAATCTGTTTCTCTCGGGTAATTCGGCAGCCATCGTTTCCACCGGTTCATCGGAATTCAGAACCAGCATTTTCATAGACTGAAAATTGGCCGGTCTGGATCCAAACACAGCAAATCTGCTGGATGCATCCAGATACAACCAATCATTATTTAATTTAACTCTGACAAAGACATGGTCAAATTGATCGGACGGGAGATTTTCAAATATAATACCATACTTCGATGACATTGCGATGAATTCCGCGGTCAATCCCAATCTATTACACACCTGGTTTAGCAAATACGCTTTATCCTTACAATCAGCGACGCCTGAATCGACAATTGCCTGCGCTCTGCCGATTTTCCCGATATGTTGGATCGCCGAACCGATTGCAGCGTATTTTAATTTGTCTCTGGTCCAATAAAAAGCATGCCTTAGTTTTTTAATAGGTTCATGATTTCCTTCGAGCATTTGCTCCAGCGCCTCCGGCAAGTCATCATCCAAAGTGGGATCACCCAAATTATAATTCAATACGAATTTCGCTATTTCGGACCATGTATAACCGGACGTTGCACAGGCCAATATTGGATTTCTAAAATAATTTTCACGATAAAAATCGGTATTTCTTTCGGGAATATATTTCGAGAGGTCGAATTTCATGACCCGCTTATCATTTTCACTATCGTCTGAATATTCTATATTATCCTGCCCATTGAATATATCATACTTCATAGCATAATTGGACGGATATTGAATAGAAGCCGAACATTGATAAGTCGGATGGAATTCATGCGCCAGCGGCGTTATGATAAAAACATGCGGTTTACCCTCTTCTATTGTATTTCCATCCTGACATAAGAGATGGTAGTTATATTCAATAATATCACCGACCGACAAATCGGGCAGAATCCACGTCCCGCTTTTTTCTTCTTCGGTAGTAATGTAGATATTTCTTTCCTTACTGTCACCCACGACGAATCTTTCCGACTCGAGTTTTTTAATCTGGCCGCCCTGAGTAATTATTCGGCAATCGGTATACAACAGCCTTTCTCTATTCGAGAAATTAAACACCAGGCTGGTCAGCATCCTCGCCGCGACCGGTCTTTTTATTTGAAGTATTTCACGATGCTTTTTTAAAAACCATCCGTCAAGCCCCAGGATGTACTGCTGGTCTTTTAAGAGAACTATTGCGCCATAATGTGACGGTATCTCCCATTCGGCGCAACGACTTTTAATTGATGTTATGTTCTCTCTGTCTATAAGAGAATTAACGGTCGCTAATTCACGATATATATTCAAACCTCCCGTCTCAAGGCCATTTACTATAGCCTTAAGAGCGTATTCTTGTCCCGGCTCCGGTCTTTTCTGTTTATCATATATTTGTGCTATCAGTAATTGGACATACGGATTCTTACCGTAAGTATTGTCGTATTCCAGACTTTGCTCCAGCGCTCCATCATACCTTCCCGTTTGAAAGAATTGAACGGCTTCATTGATTAAAATCAAATCATTACTATTTTCGCGCGCGACAAAAACCCGAACTTCGTAATTGAATCGGTCAGGCAAATTATTAAATAGTACTTCAATTTGCCTTGTGTTAACAATCGCCGGAGAGTAAATCCTTATTTGCGTTTTTTGGTCGGTCTCCAAATACTCACCCTCTTTACTTTCTGATTCGACTCCGTCCTTGAATAAAAACTGAACTCGGGTTACGCGGACTGATATATTGGCGGGAATCGATATGTCAATGAATATTGGCTTTCTGGCCGCAAAAAATCTTATGGTTATAGTATCGGGCGAGTATTTACATTTGGCCTCCATCTCATAATTAAGTAATTTTCGCGATGAAAAACTTCTCTTAAGAGAATATCTCATTCTTTTCAGAATCGGAGGTTTCTTTAATTCATTATTTCCCGAATCCAACCGATTGTCCTCGATAGTAGCGATTCTAACATATGATTTACTTCATAAGTAAATCTTTCCGAGTTGATTGTCAACGTATTTTGCAGAACGACTAATAGTGTAAAAAATGCCGGCTAATGTATAATCTGTATTTTATCCCGTCTTTTTTAATCGACCCGTGAATTTGGCCCAAATCGATTTCATTTTGAGTTTGCCGATCGCGCCGGTCGGATCCAGATCTTTCGGGCAAACCTGCTGGCAGTTAAAAATCGTATGGCAGCGGAACACACCCAAATCTGTCGCTACCAGCGCCAGCCTCTCTCCGGTGGCTCCGTCACGCGAATCATCTACAAATCGAAGTGCTTTTAATAAGGCATGCGGACCGAGATATTTCTCATCTGTTGCCACCACAGGACAGGATCCATAGCAGGCCGCACACAAAATACAATCGACATGATGGTCGATCTTCGCGCGTTGTTTCGGAGATTGCTTGTACTCTCGCTCTCCGGCGTCTTCGGCCGGAATAAGATATGGTCTGATGGTTTCATATTGGGCAAAAAACGGATCCATATCGACGACCATGTCGCGGATTATAGTCATATGCGCCAGAGGGCGCACGATAATCCTCTCGCCCATTTTCTCAACCTGTGTTTCGCACGCCAGCCGGTACTGCCCGTTAATGTGCATGGCGCACGAGCCGCAGACACCCTGACGGCACGATGATCGGAAAGCCAACGAGGGATCGAGATTCTCGAGAATATAATAAAGCCCTTCCAGAACCGTCATCCCCTTAATATCCGGTAGTTCGTATTCCTGAAAATAGGCGTTCTCGTCATGCTCCGGATTGTATCTGAAAACTTCAAAGGTCGGCATGTTAATACTTCCTCTCTTCAGGTTCAAACTTCGTTATCGTGACCTCTTTGTACGATATTTCCGGACCGTCGGCCGTATAGGTACATAATGTATGTTTCAACCATTCCTCGTCGCGACGTTCTTTATGATCTCTACGGTAATGTGCCCCGCGCGATTCGGTCCGATTCAGCGCCCCTTTAGCAATCGCCATGGCGGCATCGATGTTGCCGGCAATCTCGGTGACCCAGAGAAAATCGTAATTGAACTTCCCTGTCTCGGGAATCGGGCGTATACGATTGAATCTCGCGCGCAGCCTTCGGATTTCGTCATATCCTTTTTGCATGTCGACTTCATTGCGGAAAATACCGAATTTATCATTCATCAGCTCGGAAAGTTCATTCCTGATATGATATGGATTTTCACGACCGTCCGACGACCGCAGCATCTTGTATCGCTCGGTCTCATCTTTCAAAGCTTTTTCCAGAGTTTCGTCGTCAGCCGATTCGTTTCTGCCCTTCACTTTATTCGATGCGTACTCGCCGACCCGCGCACCGAATACGACTGTCTCCAGGAGCGAGTTACCGCCCAGCCGGTTAGCCCCGTGCACCGACACGCAGGAGCATTCACCGGCGGCATAAAAGTCCTCGAGAGGCGTTACACCATCCTTGTCGCAATCGATACCGCCCATCGTATAATGCATGGCCGGATGAATCGGTATCGGTTCATTTATTGGATCGATGTTTTTGAATTTAATGCAGATTTCACGGATGCCGGGCAGTCGTTCATTGATCCGATCCGCACCAAGGTGACGCAGATCCAGATGCACATACTTCCCTTCGAATCCGCGATCTTCATTTATTTCTGTCTTTATCGCCCGTGCAACGATGTCACGAGGCGCCAGTTCCATGATTTTCTCGGACACATAATTTTTCATGAATCGCTCGCCGATGTTATTGGTAAGATAGCCGCCTTCTCCTCGACAACCCTCGGTCATCAGAATCGACGAACCCTCAAGTCCGGTCGGATGAAACTGGATAAATTCCATATCTTTGAGCGGCACACCGGCCCAGTACGGCATGACCACACCCAATCCGGTTGAAGAATGAGCATTGGTCGTATTCACCGAATAAACCCGACCGGAACCGCCGGTAGCGAATATTACCGCCTTGGCACCGATGGTTTGAAATTCACCGCTGTGCATATTCATTACCACGACGCCGGCACAGCGCCCGTTTCCAACAGCCACCTTCGTGACAAACCTCTCGTAAAGAACTTCTATGTTGCGTTTTACCGCCTGCTCGTAACAAGTATGCAAAAGATACAGCCCGGTCCGATCGGCGCCATAACAGGTGCGCGGAAAACCGGCCCCGCCGAACGGACGCTGCGCGATTGTACCATCTTCGTATCGCGAAAACGGACATCCCCAATGTTCCAACTCTATTACAGTTCCGGGCGCCGCTTCAGCCATGATTTCGGCCGCATCCTGATCGGCCAGAAAATCGGAACCCTTAACGGTATCATAGGCATGACGCTCCGGACTATCATCGCGGCCATCCGGATTGTTCCCCAGCGCCGCATTGATTCCCCCCTGCGCCGCACCGGAATGCGAGCGTACCGGATGAATTTTGGAAATCAGCCCGGCTTTGGCCCCGGCATCATGAGCCGCGATCGCCGCCCGCAATCCGGCCAAGCCACCGCCGACTATAAGAATATCATAAAACATTAAATTCATCCTCCCGCGCCATAGTTGCCAATGTCAAATTTAGGTAATTGCAAAACAATAGTAATAATCATCAACGCCGCAAAGAAAATCACGGCCAAAACCAGGAATAGCTTGTGGTGGCGTGTCCAGCCGAAGAAATCAACCAGCGTAATTCGTAAACCATTAAGCATATGAAAAAATACGCCGGCCAGCAGTAATATTTCCAGCAGGGCAAACAGTGGATTCTGAACATCCTGCATGCGCTGAGTGAATTTTTCCGGGCCGGATATAGCCGACGACAGGACATAAACGTGCAGGAGAAGATAAATCGATAGTCCGATACCGGTTATACGATGCGCCCAGTACGAAAAATTACCCGCGTTTTTATTCAATTCGGCATCCTCAACAAGACCGCCCAAATATTTTTTAAATGGCATCCTTCCGCTCCTTAGAAGAGGTTATTCAGCGTTAGCGCGCCGATCACGGTCAACAATACGCCCAGTATCCAGAACAGCGCTTTGATCAATATCGCGGCTCCGCCGGAAGGACGAAAATCGGCAATTATCTGCCAGATGCCATTTAAAGCATGGTACACAACCATCGGAACAAACAGAAAATAGTACACTTTCCATAAGTTCGAAGACGCCAGGTTTTCGCGCACCGAATCAAAATTAATCAGACCATGAATGGTTATGTCGTGAAACAGATGCTGGACATTTAGATGAGTTATCAGAAAAAAACCAAGGAACAGACCGGTAATTCGTTGCAGAAACCAGGTCAATGCACTCTGGCTCGATAATTTAGCATCCATTCAATCCTCCTCGGTGAAAATACTTTCATATATTCTATTGTTTATGAATTTAGTGCATTTTTTAGGTGGCTGTCAAGTCTTATCCCGAACGGACAAATGCCGGTTATTAGGATTATATCAAAATTGAATTATTTAAAACCGGCAGGCTATAGCAAATAGGCGGAATGAAACCTGCCGGTATATAATTCATCAATAAATTACTTCCGAACGTAACGGATTAAGTTTTTTACTATAAGATCCCCTCATCTTTAAGTTTTTTGCGTTCTTTGAAATATTGCCTGATCTTTTTGTCCCATGCTCTTTCGGATCGTCGTTTTTCCTTTTGATTTTGGCGAACAGACAAATGTTTGAGCTCCTTTTGCAGTTTTAAATAATTCCCGAATCGATCCGCATCCAGGCTGCCGTCCTCCAGAGCCCTCCGAACGGCACAACCCGGTTCGCTGTTATGCTTACAATCATTAAAACGACACTGTGCGGCAAGTCCTTCGATATCATCAAATGTACGCTTCAAACCCTCCTCATCGCCCCACATTTGAAGTTCCCGTAATCCGGGCGTATCGATAACAACGCCACCCTTCGGCAGGAGAAGCAACTCGCGATGAGTCGTTGTATGACGACCACGACGATCATACGCCCGCACCTCACCCACTTTTAAAATCTCGCGACGGAGCAGGCTGTTAATAATGGTTGATTTGCCGACACCGGACGAACCGAGAAAGACCACTGTTTTACCATTTTCCAGATACTCATAAAGCCGGTTGACACCGTCTTTCTCTGTTGCGCTGATGGCCAGAACAGGAACCCCGAATGCAATTGATTCCACTTCTTTGACAAAGGCATCGGCGTCCGGGCAAAGATCAGCCTTATTAAGAATAACAACCGGATTGGCACCGCTATCCCAGGTTATGGCAAGATAGCGCTCGAGACGTCGAAGATTATAATCGCCGTCGAGACCCGAAACTAAAAAAGCTTTATCAATGTTGGCTGCGAGGACCTGTTGTTCGGTTTTTCCGTATCCGTACTTGGGTCCGCCGGCCAGGACCGCTTTTCGGGAAAAACTACTTTTCCTCGGAATCAGACTGTGTATTATTGCCCTGCCATTTCCGGATGACACAGCCACCGCGACCCAATCGCCGACTGTCGGAAAATAGGCTCGCGATACAGCCTGGTGGAGGAATTTGCCAGATACTTCTGCCGTCAATTCGCCGTGAGCACAAAAAACTCTGTAAATCTGTTTGTGCTCCAGAATAACACGGGCCGGGATAAAACCGAAATTTTCATATTCTTTAAAATGCCGGCTGAAATTTTCGTCCCAGCCTAAATTATATAAATCCATTTTTTCAATTCCTGATTGTATTATAGTATTTCTTCGTTGCACTTAATATGAAAGTGCATTTAATTAATTTGCCAGGGGCTTTTGAATTAATATCTCCGATCATAATATGTCTCCTTCGATTTTTATCTTTAATTAACTTATTCGGCCGGCAAATAAAGGCCATATTACCAAATAATTCGCGCACTATAAATGCTCGGTCGAATTACTCTTGTGCTGTTTACGCTCGAGCAGGATTGACGTCAGTTTGAATAAACTGAATAATTATTACAATCTAGCGGACATCCCGGACGGAGCGTAATATTAAATCAACTTTTTTCTTTCGGGCGGTCATAAATTACGTCTCCTTTCCGGAATAGCAGGTTATCAGTCAACTCATATCAGCAATTTATATCATATCTCGGAATTGTCAACAAAAAATAAAGGGACGGCATATCACCGTCCCTCAGTTTTTAGGCTATTGGCATTCTATGGACATTCCGGCACCGGCCCATCCAAATACAGATAGCCAATTAAATGCGTGACATCGAAAATATTAATTTCTCCATCATTATTGACATCGGCTGATTCCAATGGATCCGGCGCCGCGCCTCCAAGATACAAATATCCGATTAACGATGTAACATCGAAAATATTGATCTCACCATCGGCATTTATATCACCGCAGAGAAACTCAGGTATCGATTCAAGATTAAACAATCTGGAATCGCTGCTTCCGGTAATATCAATCACTTCGGCTGTGAAGCTTATCGTCCCGACCGCCGCCGAACTACTGAGCAGGCCGCTTTCGGACAGGGTAAACGCGGTTCCGTTCAAATCGCCATTCATATCGCTCCAGACTAAATCGCCGGTTCCGCCGGTTACTTCAAGCTGATACGAATAAGCTTCATCCTCCTCAGCATCGGGAACCTCGGTCGTCGTAATTGCAACTGCCGGATTAATATCGAATTCAAACAAATGTTGTTGTTCAGCTCCGCATTGGTCGGTCACCTGCGCGGTAAAGCTAAGCGACGACGCCCCGGTCGGTGTCCCGAAGACCATACCATCCGCGCCGAGCGTCAAACCGCTGCCGTCGAGGTCGTTATTCATATCGACCCAGGTTCGATCACCGGTTCCGCCCAAAGCCTCAAGCAGATGTTCATATGTCTGACCAGCCGTCCAGTCGGGTAAATCATCGGTGGTGATGACAAGCAGAGGATTAATTTTTAACGGTAACGTTTTTTGACGTGTCGCTCCGACTGCATCGGTAACCAGCATGGCCAAATTCAAGGTGGCCGCTCCGATTGGAGTTCCCGAGATGAGTCCGGTCTCGGAAAGTGTCAAGCCGGTACCCTGAAGTACACCGTTCTTATCAGTCCAGGTCAGGGCCCCGGTTCCGCCGGAAGCCTCGGTTTGATAGGAATAGGCGACACCACAGGTGATTTCGGGAAGCGAGATGGTAGAAATCAAAATGGCCTGGTTTATCGTAAAGCTGAAGACCTTTTCAACCGCATCTCCCCCCTGATCGCCGGCTGCAGCGGTAAATGTCACCTGACCCATAAAAGTCGGAGTTCCGGAAAGCAGACCTTGCGACGACAGGGTCAGACCTTTGCCGGACAAGTCGCTGTTTTTATCTGCCCAAGTAACGTTGCCGGTACCGCCGGTCGAAACTATCTGATAAGAATAAGGATGGTTTATCGTCCAATCCGGAACCGACTCGGTTGTGATTTCAATATGCGGATTAATCGTCAGAGTAAATTGCTGTTCATCGGTTTGTTTGGAATCATCGGTAACCAAAGCAATAAATGTATATTCCGCGGTCGTTATCGGGGCTCCTGATAATAGACCTGATGACGACAATGTCAGACCGCTTCCGTCAAGGTCATTATTCTTATCCGACCAGACGACTTCCCCGACACCGCCGACGGCTTCAAGTTGGAAGGAATAATCATTTTCAACTGTCCAATCGGGAACATCGGCCGTTATAATTTCGAGTCGGAGATAAATTGTCAACGTGAATAGCTTTTCATCGACGGAACCGACGCCATCGGTCACCTTCGCCGTAAAAGAGATTTCCCCTGCCGCATTGGGCGCTCCCGAAAGAAGGCCACCCGATGAAAGTGTCAAACCGGTTCCTTCAAGATCACCATTTTTGTCGGCCCATGTTGACGCTCCGGTTCCACCGGTTGCCTCCAGTTGCTGTGAATAAGGAGCATCCACGGTTCCGTCCGGAACCGATTCAGTCGTGATGGCTATCGCCGGATTTACCGTAAATCCCAGTTGCTTTTCGGCCACATCCCCCGTGATATCGGTAACCTGAGCGGTGAAACTGATTAATTCCGCAACTGGTGGTGTTCCTGTCACCACACCGCTTGACAATAGCGTCAAACCTGTACCGGATAACTCGGAATTTTTATCGCTCCATACTTTCGTTCCGGTTCCTCCGCTAACCGTTAATTGCTGCGAATAAGCGATATCCTCAGTCCAGTCAGGAAGGGTTGCGGTTGTAACCGTCATCGAGGGATTGATAGTAAAGCTGAACGGCGCCTCGTCAGTCTGCAGGGAATCATCAATAACCATGGCCGTAAATGAAATCGCTCGGGCGGAAGTGGGGGTCCCTTCAAGAAAACCGGTCGATGATAAACTCAGCCCGGTACCGGAAAGCTCATTATACTCATCCGACCAGACAATCGTGCCCATGCCGCCGACAGCTTCCATCTTAAACGAGTACGGCCGGTTAACCGTCCAGTCCGGAATCGACGTCGTGCTGATTATAGGCGCGTTGGTGCCGCACACATAACCGATAATTTCGAGATCATCAATATTCCACCCGCAGTATTGCCAGGATATGTCAGATGAACCCATCGTGAATCGGATATACACGGTCGGCTGACCGTCGGCAATATCCGAAATATCGTATTCTATTTCATTCCAGGCACCGTCCGAAAGAGTTCCTGAATTTTCCCAAATTGTCGTCCAGGTCGTTCCGTTGGTACTGATGCGGACATAGGCATGATCGTAAGCCGATTGCTCGACACCCAGCCAGCGCCAGAATTTCAGAGTTGTGCCGGATATCTCCGAACAGTCTATCGCGGGGCTGGTCAGGTGTCTTTCCGGCATATTATTTTCATAATCTCCATTCAGGTTATATCCGAAGACATTCATACCGGAATGCGCACTGCTTGGATCCGGATCACCATACTGCCCGCCGCCGCCTGTCGGCGTCCCGCGCGCCCATAAACCTCCCGAAACAGTCCAGCCGCTATCGGCCTCGAAATCGTCCGCAAAAACAGTATCGATGCCGGTCGCGATTAACGGTCGGAAGGGCGAATTCGGATTCGGATTATAAATCCGACCATTGACCTCTTCTTCGGCAGAAACATAAAATTCCAGGATATCATCGCAGAGAACACCCGGCACCGTGGCTTCATAATGATTAGGCGAAAGTTCGGTCATCCATTCTGTCACGACCGACCCGCCATTGACTTTATAATGAACCTGTCCTGTCCCGGGAACCGGGACACCATCGCCGGAGCCGGTGACAACAACATCAAATGTGGCCGCCTCGCCCGGCAGAAGCATTTCCGGGACACCATTAGGATAGGTGAATTTTAATCCGGTAATGCCCATTATCGATACCGTCGGATCGCCGAATAAAGTTATCTCATAATAGCACCAGCGCATACAGTCTTCATTTATGCGATAAAGATTATCTTCTTTCGAATCCTGATTGGCGCGTCCCAATTCCGGTTTGCCTTCCGATGTACTATAAACGGCATCCCAGAATTCACGGTTAAAGCGTTCCGAGGGGCCATCGGTGCTTTGGAATTCGCCCCAGCCGTAACGGGCATTCATAATAACCGCGAAGGCACCATAATCGGTTTTGATGTTCATGTACTCGGCCCAGCAATCAAGACCATCAAAGTGTCCGGCCAGACAGGTTTGCGAGTAAACCAGACAAAGATCGGTATTGTCTAAGTCGGACATCACGTCGGAGCTATAAAGTTTCATGGCGTAATCTTCGCTTCCATGACCAAGATGATTCAAGATATGCAGGCCGTTATTGATACGATTATTCAGATCCGATTGCGACCAGGTATAGGTATGCTCGTAAAGGCTGTCAATTGCATATTGATCGGATGGAATACCAACGGTAGTATATCCGTGCTCACTGGAACCGTCGATCAATTCATCCAGGTAAGCATTCGCATAATCAGCGACGCCACCGAAACCAAGATATTCACCGACCAATAAGACATTTTCCGGTTGGGTATGCTGATGGGTCAAGTACCATAGCGTCTTATCGACAAAACGACCCGCCTCGGTCGTATTGCCGACGGAAGCGCGACCTATATAGACTTCGGCCACGAGATCGACATCACCGCCGCCATCACCATCTGTCGGTTCCCCCCAATAGGAGTCACCATCATAATTATAGGTACCGTCAAGGCAACCGAAGTAGATATCGCCCGGCATATTATATTCGATTTCGGATCCAGACGGATCACTTTTAACATATAAATCCTTAGCGGGAATTATATCATCATCGGCGCCGATAATGACATACTGAATACCATCATTGAGATAACGCTCCCGTATATAATCGCGCACGGCATCCGGCGAACTACTGCCGATCTCACTCGTTGTGTGGATTTCGGCCGGCATCCCGGTCGTATCATGATAATCTTTTAATGGTTGAAAAGAAGCGGCTAATGATGTGGTCGTGATTATCAAAAGATCATATGCGCGGCCACCCCGAACCGGACCGGCCGCATAGCCACCGGCCATATCCGGATTATCGACTCGCGTCCGGATTTCCGCGTCATCTACATACAAACCGCGCAACATGCTTTGCTCGCGATCGGATTCAACGGTGTTCACGACCACAGTCAGCCGAGGATAATAAAATAGCTCCCCGGAAGTCGGAATATATTGGACCGGCTGAAGCCTTAAAACCAGAATCCGATATCCGCGAAAAGCCTGGACGCCGATTTTTTCGAATTGTACTGCCGGATATGGTTTATCCGAATTATATATAATCGGATCAGGAACCGGCGGCTCGCCCTGAAAATCCATTTTCGACAGAGGTATCGGCTTGCTGGCCGGTTCGATATAATACCCGCTTCCCACGAGGATTTTTTCATCCGGAATTACTTCGATACTCGACACATCCGTTCCGAACGGAAGGAGTATCCGGGCTCCTCTGGCCGGCAACGCCGGCTGGCCCGCATTGGCAGAATTAGGGGCATCTTTCATGACAACCTGATCATAAACCTGCCCGGCAATATTAATGGAATTAACTTCGGGAAAGTCGAAGAAATACTCCATTGTCACCTGTTCGGCCAGAACCGGTGGTCCAACCGATAATAGGCAGATCAATACTATCGCATAAGATAGTATATAACGGTAATTTCTTCTTCCGGACGTTAACTTGTGCGGCATGGCCAGTCCCTTTCCTCAAGCGTCGAGGCAGATGCCGTTTTTGAAAACATCCGTCACCCGACTGATGTTGGTAATTAAGAAATTATTTACAAATCGTGCATAACGTAATAAATATAATAAATATTTAATTTTAGTCCATAAAAAAATTCCATTTCTATGCCCAAAAATAGAGCCTTTGGCCACAATTTTAAATTATTTTATTTTATATTTGAAAAGTCATCATGGAATTTTCTACTGGAAATAGATTTTTAAAACCGATAAATTAACGCCCATGAAACAAAAGCCCGGCAGGATACGGCTGAGAATGAAAATAAAAATGTCAAAGAAAAGCGCGCGAGCATTGGCCGAAGCCCATTATGATTTATTCAGATCGGTTATGGCGCCATCGATAATACCGGATAAAATTAGTATCGATAATCAGGCAATGAATCAATCGAATAAATCGCTGCCGACATTATTCGACCTTTATCAAATGTACGATAGAATAAATGATGAATATTTCGGCGGGCGACTTCCACAGGCAAGAATACTATACTCAAATCGGATGCTTATCGCCGGGTCCTTCTCGCCGGCAAAAAATGAAATTCGAATCGGAAAAAAATATCATGAGATTTTTCCCGAGGAAATCGAGGATACGCTGAAACACGAGATGATACATATTATCTATCTCGATCATGATACGAAATTCAGACAACTGGCGAGTAAAATGGGGGCATCTTTGAAAGCCCGGTCTCATCCGAAACTCAGGGGAAATTATAAATATCTGTACTATTGCCCGACCTGCGGCACCGAATACGCACGGCGTAAACGCTTACGAATGGCCTCGTGCGGAATATGTTCGAAAGGACGAAGCTTTGACTCCCGATTTAAACTGAAATTATTGAAATCGAGGGCGGCAAAAAAATAAATAAGCCTCTTATTTCGCTACGCGCCATTGAATTACGGAAATATGCCATACTCGGAAAATAAAAAAGAGTAGAAATTCGGTTTATGCCGATTTATTAAAAATATCTATTGACAATATCATAAAATACCGATATAATTATATAGTTAGATATGGTTTCAGTTGTCACTTTTATTGAGGTTTTGTTCTTTAAATACAATCTTTAAAAAAGCTGAATCTGAGGACCGACGCGCAATGGTGCGCAAAGAACGGTTTATCTCATTGAATGCATCCGGCAAGGATGGACTTTCAGGCGGGGATAAACATTTAGGGAGTGTAGAATGAACATCTACATCGGCAACCTGTCGTTTGAAACGACAGAAGATCAATTACGTAACGCCTTCGAAGAATTCGGAGAGGTTTCGAACGTAAACATTATCAAGGACAGAGATACCGGGAGATCCAGAGGATTTGCTTTTGTAGAGATGTCCGATGACGACGCGGCTACGGCGGCAATCAACGGTTTGAACGGCACGGAGCTGAACGAACGGGCGTTGAATGTCAACGAAGCCCGTCCTCGAAACGACCGGGGCGGCGGCGGTCGCGGCGGTGGTCGCGGCGGCGGCGGCGGCGGTCGTGGCCGGAGATGGTAATCGGCGGACGATATTTTTCATCGTTGCGATAACCGAAATTATCTTAGGTTAACGAAAGAGACCGGAATTTCCCGGTCTCTTTTTTTGTAAATATTCTCCGTTTTTCCGTGTAACTTGATGTGTGGTATAATAGTCCAATGAATTGGGTTCGTTTCGCATATTTTAACATCTTTTTTTTGCTTCTTTCCGATCTAAAATGAGGTAAACGGTTGAGTAGGAAGGTGATAGCGCAAAATTGGAGTGCTGGCAAGAGCCGTTTTTATGGCTTTGGGCGCAATTTTCGATAGTAATTTGGTGGTGATTTTGCAGGATATAGGAATTCATTTTAAACCCTTTTTCATGTTTCTACTTAAGGGCCACAGGTCGGAATTTGCATTGATGTGGTGCCGATTTTGTGTAATTTATGGTTTTGTACCGCACCCAACGGGCGGATTGTCAGGCTCTTATCTTTGAAACATTATTTCTGTCGACTTGTGATGGGAAGAAACCGCAGAATGGCCGGGTGGTTACGTTATTTACGCGATTTGCTTTTCTCTGGTAGAATTAATAAACAGGACATTACTGATTCCGTCATAGCCCAAAAATACCTCATTGCCCATTGCCTTTATCTGTTCCCCCCTTACTCCGATAATGGTAAGGTCTGCATCCGGAGAATATTCATTGATAGTCTGTTTGGTATCAAGTTCAGGTTTTTGTGCTACCAGTATGATATTATTCGGCGAAATGGGCAGCCGTCCGGTTTTGGCGAGATTTAAAAGATGCTCTTTTTGTTCATCCAACTCGGATTCCGGGAACAAAGCATAGATTTTTATTTGACCATCCTTCCATTCCGGATGACCCAGGATAATATAGCTTAATAAAATCATCAGGTTTGCGTTTTCATAATCTTTCGAAGTTATCCAGATATGAATTTCTCGTTTATAACCGAAGCCGCGATCACTGGTCCCCAGAACGCAAAAATCAAAATCTGATACGGAAATCAACTTGAAATTATCAACGATATCGTTTAAAGAATCAGGATCATCTTTGGGATATTCAAATAATATCATATTATTTTCCTTGCCTGAAATTCCGGGCAACTGGATAATTTGCGCAATCGCCGAAGTGATTGACGGGCAAACCAGTGTATCCACGAATACATTGCTTTTGCTAATGTCACCAATCTTAATGAGTCTGCTCAAATCTTCCCTGGCGCGCTTATGAGTATCTTTCGATAAATAATCCTTGATAAGATGAATATGGGTGCCGAAACCGTATCGATAGGATATCCATCTAAGCAAATCATAAGCGGCAAATCGTTCAAACGATTCACTTGAAATACATACTATAGAAGGACGCCAGTGTGCTTCGATATTTTCCTTCTTGGCCTTTTGAAGAAAAACCTGCAGGCCGCGACTGAGTTGAAATATCGTGCCCTGGAAAATCGCCGTCATTCCCTGCTTGTCTTTTAAATAATAACTTATACCGATAAAAGTGAAAACCATCAGGAAAATGGCCAATATAGCATATCCGGTATTCATTTTAAACATCAGCCAGACACACAACATGGCACCCATAAAAGAAAGATACCATTTTGATTTAAAGGCCGGACGATAAGATGGATCCGCGGCAAAATGCTCAAGAAAAGATATTAAACATATGGAGCCGTAAGTCACCATAAAAAACATCGAAATTATCTGGGCGACAAAATTGACATCACCAATGGCGATAAAGAAAAAAGCAATCGCACACGTTACTATGGAAGCGTTTAGCGGTTCATTGGTATTGGCTTTGCCCAGAGATACCCACTTATTGATAATTCGCGATGGAAATATACCGTCGCCGGCCAGCGCCTGAAGCGTTCGGGGTGCAACCATAATCGATCCCAAGGCTGACGACAATGTTGCGGCCGCCAGCCCTAACGGAATGATAGGGCCCCAAAGTGCGATTCGACTCATAATAAGCTGGTCTGTGGCCAAATCCTGAGGCGGCGCCGACATGGCCAGTTTGTACGCTATCAGAACATATATTATCATGCCTATAAGCGTTGCCGACAGCGTTCCGACCGGGATCGATTTTTTTGGATTTTTCAAATCGCCCGACAATCCCACTCCCGCCGTCATACCGGTAAAGGCCGGGAAACAAATCGCAAAAACCAGAAAGAAATCGCCGGGCTCCGCCACCGTAGCATTTAAAGCGGCCATCCCCGTTTCCATCTCGGTAACAGGTTTGCCGAAGAAGAAAAGCAAAAGCGATAAGAATAGCAGACTGACGACCCCATATAGAGCTTTGATTCCGGTGCCAGCCCCCCGCTTAAGCATCAGAATAGTCAATAACGCCATGGCAATAAGACTGACAAGCCTCTTGCTAAGAAAAAAGAAATTGTAATTCGATTGAAGAAAGTTAATCAACGGATCAAAAGCCTGGGCAAAGGCAATAATGTAGAAAGCGACGCTGATGGCCTGGGAAAAAAACAAAGCCAATCCTATGGCGGCGCCCGAATTCAAACCGAAAGAACGCGAAATGATGAAATATTCGCCGCCGCCTTCTACCTTCTGGTTGGTAGCAGTTTCGGACAAAGCCATCGCGGTCGGGATGGTAATCAGATGCCCGATTATAATTATCATGAGAGTGCCGAAGAATCCGATATTTCCGACGGCATAACCGAATCTCAGAAACATAATCGCGCCCAGAATGGTCGAAATTGCCGTCAGGAAAACAGCCGCGGTCCCGAAATTAACCTTTGGTTTGACCAGTTCTTGATTCATACTTATTTCTTATTAGATAGATTTAAATCCATACAAATTGTAATTGCCTTCCGAATTAATAAATTTCATAAAAGCTAACGAAAAAGCCCTCAATATTGCAAGTTATATTATTGGCGATTTTGCTGTAATGGTTTTTGGGCAGATTATAATGTCGAAATACAACGGGGAAGTAACCTGCCGCAGAGCGGATGGTTCCTCGTTGTTGACATTGGCTCTTTAGTGGATTAAATTATTATCAACGGTGGTGTTTAATATTTTATAAATGTGCACGTCTTTAATTGAAAGAAACAGATCATGAATTCCGGGAAAATCATATATCTCAACGGGGTCTCCAGTTCCGGCAAATCCTCTATTGCTATTGAATTACAGAAGCGTCTGGGGGAGGATTTTTTACATATGCAACTGGACGACTTTATTCATATGCTTCCACGTACCGATGATATCGATATGTTTTATAGAATGGTGAGCGGTATGAACCGATCGATTGCGGCAATGGCTGAGGAACAGAACAATTTGATTGTTGACAATGTATTGGTCGATAAGGACTGGATGCATCAAACGCTGGAGCTGTTGGGTGATCGTTATGTTCTCTTTATCGGCCTGAGTTGTCCGCTGGAAGAGCTTGAGCGCCGGGAGAAAAAACGTGGCAAGAGACGCCAGGGTTTTGCGAGAGCGCAGATTGAGAATATACATCTGGGCAAGATATACGATATCGAGCTGGATACCGATGCGCTGAGTGTGGAACAGTGTGTAGAACAGGTGCTCGATTTTTATAACACTCAAAATCCGACGGCGTTCGATAAAATGAGAGCCGAGGCGGGATTAAGTACCTAATAAATCAATCTACGCTGGCCGCCGCTATCCAGTAATAGTATTATGAAGAATACCGCATTAAAAAATCCACCGCAGAGCGGATGGGCTACCCGGTTATCGCCATCTTTTCACGTTGACATTTATTTTCCGATAGGCTACTCTTAATCAATAATAGTTTTAACAAATGATGTTTTGATTTAAGAAATGTATTGTTTTATTGCAAGCGCTTTAGGATACGATGATGTCGATAAAATTTTTGATGTCTGTATTCGCCCCGTTTTATTAGAACATAAAATCCGACCACTCAGGGTAGATAGAGTCGAACATAACGAAGATATTGATGATGAAATATTCAAACTAATCGATAAATCTACGATATGCATCGCTGATCTCACTTATGCGCGACCTTCTGTATATTATGAGGCCGGTTTTGCATTTGGGGTGGGAAAGCCAGTAATTTATATAGTCCGGAAGGACCATTTTAAACCTAGAGAAAATGATCCTGCTGGCAATCTTAGGATTCACTTTGATCTTCAAATGAAAAATATTATTCCGTGGATATTGCCCAATGAAGCCTTTAAGAAGAGACTCAGACAACGATTAAACTACATAATAAGACCTATCCAAAAAGAGAGACAAGTTAAAAAAATAGATATTGCTGCGGAACGAGATTTTGCATCCAAATCACAAATCGAACGCCTAACTGATTTACTTAATAAGGCGAGGAACATTTTAAAAGCAAACGGTTACACTAAAGCAGGAATATTGAAAGAAGGACCTTTTAGACTTGATCCATTCCACGACGCCTTTCAGAAAACAAAGGGAAAGACTTATAAACAAGTTCTCATTCTTATTAGACCAAATATCAAGCAAACCAGTCTACAGGGAATCGGTTATTTTCCCCTTGTTTTTCTCTCGAAGGAAGAAATAGAACGAATCAAGTGTATCAAATCAATTTGCATCGTGATTAGCCTCAACAAAGCCAGACCAAAAACACTAATGGCATTACTCCCCGAATGGACGCCAATATCGGATCACCATTTTCAACAAATAACTGAATATCCTTTACGGAAAGAGATTCCTCATTACATTACAATTGCATTTATTGATGGCATAAAATCTCTGGGAAATTTAGCAGAAACATTTAAGGAGGTATTGATGACAATGGAAAATGATATTAATTTGTAATTTTATCTAAACTCTAAATATAAATAACCAATAATTCTTACTAATTCAAATTCAGTTAAGTCCTTTAAATCTACTTATTCTGTTTCCCCTTCTTCCCCAGTTTTTCCAGTTCCTTGCGGAGTTTTTTAAGGCGGTTTTCGTCTTTCCGGCGACCCGCTTGATTAACCAGTCCGCCGAAATGGTCTTTGGTCAGTTTTTTTTCGAGCCGTTCTATTTCTTTCTGGAGTTTTTCTTTTTCGTCCATGATGTTACCCTCGGTTATGTTTTGTTTTCGAGGGGCAGACGCGGACGTCTGCCGCCCACCAAGTTGGCAGGAGTCGGCGACTCCTGCCCTACTAATTTTCTCAAGAATTATTCTCAATGTACTTTATCGCTCGGTCAAGACGTTTTATGGTTTGGTCCTTGCCGATGGTTTCCAAGATATCGAACAACCCGGGGCCGCCGGATAATCCGGAGACGGCCAGCCGCGTCGGATGAATCAAATTGGCGCGTTTAATATCCAGCGAATCGGCGATTTCATTTAATGCCTCTTCGAGGTTTTCCTTTTTAAAATTATCTATCTTTTCAAAGCTTTCTTTTAGCCGGAGCAAACAATCTTTGCTTTCCGGGGCGAATTGTTTTTCGGCCGCTTTGGTATCGTATTCATATTCGGCATGAAAGAAATATCCGCCCAGCTTGACAAAATCGGTCATCCGGCGGCAGCGCTCTTTTAACAGTGCAACGACTTTCAGAAGATAATCCCAGCGTGTTTCCAGCCAGTATTTGGATGTATAACCGGCGTTGACCAAAAGCGGTGCCGCCAATTCGGCCAGCCGATAATCAGGTGTATTTCTGATGTATTCTCCATTGAGTGACAGGAGTTTTTCCTCGTCGAAAATCGGATTGGAGGCGCTGACATTTTTAAGCTCGAATATTTTTACCAATTCTTCCTGCGACAAAAACTCGCGATCATCCTTGGGTGACCATCCCAGCAGACACAGAAAATTAAATAATGCCTCGGGCAAAATACCCTCCTGACCATACTCGGCGACATCCTTGGCGCCGCGACGTTTCGACAATTTCTTTCGGTCCTTTTCCAGGATTAAAGGCACATGCGCAAACTGCGGGGGTTTTATGTCAAGCGCATTATAGATATGAATTTGCTTGAAAGTGTTGCTGATATGATCGTTGCCGCGGATGACATGGGTTATTCCCATTTCATAATCATCGACGACCACCGCCAGATTATAAACGGCGCGGCCATCGCCGCGACAGATTACGAAATCCTCGATTTCGGTATTCTGACGAGTAATATTGCCAAGCAGCATATCATCATAGCTGGTTTCACCCTCGTAAATTTTAAGTCTGATAGCGCATGCTTTGCCGGCATCAAGGCAGCCTTTTATTTCGTCTTCCGATAAATCGCGGCATTTGCCGCTGTAGCCGACCGGTTTCTTCTCGGCCATTGCTTTTTTCCGAGCGGCATCCAGCTCCTCGCCGGTACAAAAGCAACGATACGCCATCCCTTTTTCAAGGAGTCTATCGATATACGGCATGTAGTTTTGCATCCGTTTTGACTGATACCAGGGTTCTTCGTCCCAATCCAGACCGAGCCATTTAAGCGAATCGAAAATCGGTTGAATCAGTTCCGGTCTGGAGCGGGTCGGATCGGTGTCCTCGATCCTGATAATAAATTTGCCGTTATTATGCCGCGCGAAAAGCCAGTTGAAAATGGCGGTTCGGGCGGTGCCGACATGGAGGTATCCGCTGGGGGAGGGTGCAATTCTGACTCTTATATGGTCGCCACTCATAAGAATTTATATTTAAAATGATTACGCGATTTTGTTAAAGTTATCCTTCATCGGGCGGCGTAATATGTGGAGGTAACGGTTCGACCGGCGGTGGTGGCGGAGGAGGTTGAGCCGGTGGAGGCGGAGGTGGTGGTTGCTGAGGTTGGGCATAGGTCGGTGCCGCGGGCGCGGCGTAGGCTACCGGCTGGATCCGGATTTCATTCAGGGTGAATTCGAGGCCACCGACAGCTTTCGCAATCAGGTTATAAATGACGGCCACAAGCAGTAAAAGAACAGTGTAAAAGACGGCTCCGAAAATCGCGAATAAAAACGGATAAATAACCAGCATGAAACCCATCGGGGCCATCTCTTCGGTATACATCTCCATGCCCGGTAAACCGCCGAATCGCTCCATCAAGCTAAGCATGAAGCCCATAAAAAGCGCAACAAACAGCCCCATAATAAAGCCGACAATCAGATTAATCAAAAATGAGACTTTTATCAGCGGCCAATAGCCAATGGATTTTAGTTCAAATTTCATCAGCGGCCTCCTTCCAAATTGGTTTTAGATACACGCCATTTATATACTTTTTAAAGGCGCGTTTCAATAAAAAACTTACGGTCTTTTGATAATAAACCGAGCGTCGACCGTTTTCGATTTACCCTTTTGGGAACAGGCGATAAACGGATTAATATCGATTTCGGCAATCATATCAAAATCGGAAACCAGTTGCGAGAGCCTCTGAAGCGACTCTTTCAAAGTCGTCATATCGACCGGATCGGCACCTCGGAAACCGGTCAGAAGCGGATAAGATTTCAGACTCTGAATCATTTCCTCGATATTTTTGTCATTAAGCGGGCTGATCCTGAAAGCAACATCTTTGAGGATTTCGACATAAATACCGCCGAGGCCGAACATAATCAGCGGCCCGAACGAGGGATCGGTTATCATACCGAGAACTGTTTCAATGCCTCCGGAAACCATCTCCTGGATAAAGACGGAAAATCTCTCTCTGGATTTGCCTTTAGTAAGCCTGGCAACTTTCTTTTTTAAATCGCCGAACGCGGTTCTTACTTCTTTGGGCGTTCTCAGATCGACGACCACCGCACCCAACTCGGTTTTATGTAAAATCGTCGGAGTATTGACCTTGACAACGACCGGATAACCGGCTTTATCCGCCGCCGCGACCGCTTCCTTTTCGTTGTAGGCGACCACATTGGAGGCGACCGGGATTCCATAATAATTCAAAATTTCGAGAGCCTTTTCACCGGCAATGGTGACTTCGCCATGAGCTATAGATTCTTCAAAAATTTGCTGAGCTTTATTTTTCTCGACTTTGAATTTCTTGAATTTCCCGCGCGGGCGTTCGATCCATTTTCTCAGGTAATCAAGCTCGGATAATGTCTTGGCAATCGCCTCCGGGAATTCATAAACGGGGATACCGTTTTGTTTCAGGAAATGGACACCCTCTTTACTCTCCCCGGTTCCCATAAAACAGGCCAGGATAGTTTTGCCGGTTCCTTTGACACCCTCCAGAATGGATCTGGCCACATCCATCTGGTCGATTGTTACCGGCGGAACAAATATCGGTATAATGGTATCATAATTCGTATCGTTTTTGACAACATCCAGGGCCGCCTTAAATTCTTTCCCGCGGGCGCCGGCGACAAGATCGAGCGGATTATTGACCGTTCCCTGCCCCGATAAAGCCTTTTTCAGCTTCCGTTTGGTGTCGCCGGTATAAGGCGAGACATCCATACCCATACTCACCAGGGCATCGGTCGCCAGCAGCGCCGGTCCCCCGGCATTGGAAACAATCGCCACCCGGTTGCCCTTGGGAATCGGCTGATTGGCCAGCGCCGAAGCAACGTCGAATAATTCCTCCACCGAAGACACGCGCATAACACCGCATTGATCAAAGAGGGCGTCAACCCCGACATCGAGTTCGGCCAGAGCCCCGGTATGCGAAGAAGCCGCCCTCGCGCCCTGAGTGGTTCGGCCCGATTTGACGGCTACGATCGGTTTCTTTCTGGAAATCTCGCGGGCAATCATCGGAAAACGACGCGGATTTCCGAAATTTTCAAGATAAAGCAGTATGACGTCGGTTTGCGGGTCATCCTTCCAGAATTCAAGAATATCATTGGCGGAAATATCGGCTTTGTTCCCGATCGAGGCCACCATCGAAAAACCGAGGCCGAGCTCATGGGCATGATTCATGATAGCCTCACCAAGGGCGCCGGATTGCGAAACAAATCCGACCCGACCCTGCAAGGCACTGGTTTTGCCGAAAGTGCAGTTGAGACTATATTTGGGATCGGTATTGACGATTCCAAAGCAGTTCGGACCGATCATTCGCATCCGGTAGCGATGGCAAATCTCTACCAGGCGATTTTCAAGTTCGATTCCCTCTCCGCCCACTTCCTTAAAACCGGCGGAAATCACGACAAGACCGCGGACGCCCTTGTTGCCGCATTTTTCGACAACTTCCAAAACGGCATCGCGGGGAACAACAATAATGGCCAGGTCGACGGCATCGGGGACGTCAAGAATCGTTGAGTAGCATTTGATCGAATGAATGACCTCGTAATTCGGATTGACCGGAAAGACCTTGCCGTTGAACTCATTTACAATCAGGTTATGCAGAATCTCGCGCCCGATTTTACCTTTTCTCCCCGAGGCGCCAATTACGGCAACCGAACTGGGCCTAAAAATATATTCCAAACCGCTCATGACTTCCCTTCATAACCCGCAAGGAGTTAAATTCTTAACATAATATCGGACGAAATGATAATCGCTCTCGTCGCGATAATCAGCACAAGGAATTATCCTGCCAGGCAAAAGTCAAGAAATAATTGAACCTGAGTTCGGGTTAATATTATCGAAAAAGTCCACGACCTGATGGGACCTCATGGATTGATGAGTAAACGCAGATTATTCGGAAAAAATAAACTGATATATTCTTTGCAAAAGTCTGGTTTTTGTTTATTTTAGCCAGGTTTCGGTTATAACCAGTTAGCCCATTTGCTCTTGCAGGGTTTTGGAGCCGTCGGTTAATTTCGGTTAATTGTTGACCGACAGGGCAAAATACTTCTCAGGCGTTTTGCCCTTGTATAACCAGGCAATTGCGCGCCCTTTCTGAATCTCTGACAATATACCGTCGAAAATGCAGGAATAGGAATGACTTTATGAAGAATTTACCGAAAAATAGAAGAATTTATGAATTATTTAAAAATTCAGAAGTTGTTTAATCGCGTTTTATCGTGACGCAAATACTGCAAATAATGAGTTTTTGAAATTCTATAAACTGTTTAATTACAATTTATTTGCTGATTTTATAGTTGACAAATATAAACATGGAATTTATATTAGTAATGTCTCGCTATTGGAAAATCTCACTTGCTGAATTACTTCAGCAATGATGGTTTTGATAGGTTTAACGTGGCGGTTGACTAAATACTACAACAGGTTTTTGGCTGGGCCGGAATACATTATTTTCAACCAAAGATGAATAGACGGAAAAAATTTCGATTGTTAAAAATAGTAAATTTAAACCATGTATTACCGAAATATTGCAATGGAAGGGGGTGGTCGACGGGAGACTAAAAATCCTGTATGATAGCTGAAATCCGGTTATCATTAGAAGGTTGGTCTAAGTTTATTCATATTGGAATAAATTTAGGGAATAAGTTGGGA
>CAYVMO010000028.1:0-42362 GCA_964452645.1 uncultured Ignavibacteriaceae bacterium | reverse complement strand
CTTAGTCTCGTGTCCACTCTTTCGGGGGAACCTCAGAGCCCTGCGCTCCTGACATCTTCGAAAAAGCAAATAAGCTTGATATATCGAATCCGATGTATTATATTACACTATGTCCAATTTGAGAAGATTAAGCGATGACAGAACAATTTATTTTCTAACCATCGTAACCTATAGAAGAATTAGCATTTTAATAAAATACCACGATATGCTTTGGCGGAGTATGAGCAATGTATTCGACGAACATAAAATCGAATTGATGGCATGGGTGATTCTCCCCGATCATTTACATATTATGGCGGATTTTGACGGAAATGACATGTCCAATTTAATACAAAGGATGAAAATGAGTTTCGCGGCGTTTTACAGGAAAGAATCGAATATGAGATCGGGACGCGTTTGGCAGCACCGCTTTTGGGATCATATAATTCGTAATGAAAAAGATTTGTATGGTCATGTGGATTATGTACATAATAATCCGGTAAAAATGGGCATGTGAATAATCCGTTTGATTGGAAGGAGTCGTCGATACATGATTTTTATAAAAAAGGATTGTATCCGGGCGATTGGGGAAGCAGGAAAGCCATAAATATTAATGGTGATTATGGTGAATAATACAAGATGTCAGGAGCGCAGGGCTCCTGACCTACGCTGGCTTATTTTAGTAAGTGCAAGATGAAAAAAATATTAATATGGATAATTACGCTACTCTTGCTGGAAATATTTGCCTGCGATATCGAACCGACTTCTGAGCCGGTTACATTTTCTGAAATGATAGGGCGTTATTATCCGAATTATAAGGCAGGATTGAATGAATTTATCGAGCTTCGGATCGATAGTAGTTATGTTCATTATTTTAAGTCAAAAAAGGGAATCGAATATTTTGATAGCAGCTATTACGGTCTATATTACGAAATGGCTGATAGCACTCGTCCTGTGGTATTATTTTACGATTTTATTGACAGATATCCATTAGCATCATCCGGCGGATATAGTAAGACGGGGAGCTTGGATACTCTACCGCATAATTGGTTTCCATATGTTCTAAAAACAGATAATAAGATAATGATTAAACGGGATTCCGACAAGAAACAATATTATATAAGGCATTGATTTACAAAGGCCTGCTGATAATTGTCAATTCACTTTCGAATCGTCGACGATGGCTTTGAGGATGCCGGTCTCGTTGATTTGCCATTGGTCGATGGCGGGATCGTCATCGAGGCGCTCGGCGGTGGCGGCCGCGATAAAATGATCCTGGTCGCCGGTGATTTCGTACCGGTACCGAGCGGAGGGCATAATTTCCACACCAAGGTCTAAAAACGCATCGGGATTGTCTTTATCGGCCACCTGCCCGCCCTCCGGAATCCAGTATTCGTCATTCCGTGGCTGGTGTACGTCCTCGTGCACCAGCAGGGGCGGTAATACATTGGGTAAAAATGTCAATTCCCGTCATTATTTCCCCTAAAATTCCTTGTAACCGTTTGTGCTGGTTATTAGTTGTCGTAGGTCAGGAGCCCTGCGCTCCTGACTTCTTCGAACAAGCAAATAAGGTTGATAAATCAAATAAGACCAATTATATTACATTATGTCCTAATTGAGAAGATGTAGTGCGGGGATTGATGAAAAATCCGGGTGATTGGCGATGGTCGAGTTATCGTTGGTATTATGGACTGGATGGAATTGCAATTGCGGTCGACGGTGTTGAATTGTGACGTAAAGAAACCCACCGCAGAGCGGGTGGGCTACCCGGTAAAAATATAGCGGTTAGTCAAGAAGTAATGTATTATAAAAGATTGATTTTGGAATTTATTTTAGTATCTGTTTGTTTGGTACAGTTATTTTCCTGTGTACCATCTAAAGACGAATTTAGATGCAATAATCGTTTTATTCCTTTGTCAAGTTCTATATTTACATATGATACCGATGGAAAACTAGATGATAAAATCATTGAACAGGTCTTTGCTTCTGATGAATATTTTGCCAGAGCCAATTATATCTGGTTTACAGATTCAGTAAATCCCATATTTTGGGAAATATTGTATAGTCATTCGCGGTCATTTTATTTCGACATATTCGTTGATAAAAGACTATTAAATATGTTCACTTTTGTTTTTACTACCCAAAATACTGATTCAATATTGGGATACATTAAGCAGATTCAAAATGTTGAACTACCGAGTGAATCATGTTATTATTTTATTAATGGTAATAAAGTTATTGGTGAATTAGGTTTTGGCACCTATGATATTTACGGGTTTCATAATGATACACTTGTATTTAGGAGTATTTATCCGCAATTATACGATAGCCAGTTCTATGAATTCCATGAAAAATAACCACCGCTTAAACAAGATGGAGATTTATAGTTAGCTCAAATCTCGGGGAGATTTGAGCTACGGTTTGTCCACAAGTTCGCGCTTCGCGCAATTGTCAGGATCGCCCGTCGCTTCGCTCGGGCCCCTCGGTATTTCGCAAAAGCTCGCTACTTCGGGCAGGGACCTGACCTACCTTTGATGGGCAGACCCGGCAGCACCAAACTTGTTGACTTTAATTTTTTCGAATATTAATATTCGTTATGGATAATAAAAAACTCGATTATGCCTCTGCCGGTGTCGATATCGCCGCGGCCGATAAAGCTCTCGAAAAAATTAAAATTCTGGCCAAAACGACTTTTAATGATTCCGTGCTCTCCGAAATTGGCTCATTCGGCGGCTTTTTTAAACCGGATTTGACCGATTACAAAAATCCGGTTCTTGTATCCTCAACAGATAGCGTCGGCACCAAACTGAAACTGGCCTTTATGTCCGACCGTCACGATACTATAGGTGAAGATTTGGTCAATCATTGTATCAATGATATTCTGGTGCACGGTGCCAGACCGCTTTTTTTCCTTGATTATATCGGGGTCGGCAAACTCAAGCCGGAAACGATTGTCTCGATTGTCGACGGTCTCTCGCGCGCCTGCAAAAGCGCCGGCGTTGCTCTCATCGGCGGCGAAATGGCCGAACTGCCCGATTTTTATCATCCGGGCGAATATGATGTCGCCGGATGTATTGTCGGTATGGTCGATCAGGATAATATTATCAACGGCAGCGCGATAAAAGAAGGCGACATTATTATCGGCCTCGGTTCGACCGGCCTGCACACCAACGGTTATACTCTGGCCAGAAAAATAGCCTTCGAAATCGACGGCCGCAAATTCGACGAGGCAATCGATTTGCTGGGGAAACCAATCGGCGAGGCCCTGATGACTGTCCATAAGACTTATCTTCATGATATTACGCCGCTGCTTGGAAAATTTCCTATCAATGGCATGGCGCATATTACCGGCGGCGGTATTAAAGGCAATCTTATCAGAATAATTCCGGATGGCCTTCGCGCCATTATTGACAAGGGAAGCTGGCCTATCCCTCCGATTTTCGAGTATCTGCAGAAAGCCGGATCAATCGAGGACGAGGCGATGTACGAAGCTTTCAACATGGGTATCGGGTTTATGATCGTTTTGCCCGAAAGCCAGGCCGGAAATGTCTTTAATAATCTCAAAAATTCCGGAGCCGAACCGTATTTTATTGGTAAAATTGAACGCGGTAAAAAAGAAATTATTCTTAAGGATTAATAATATGTTTTTGCTTTGTATTCTCGACGGTTTCGGGCTTCGCGACGACACATATTTTAACGCCGTGGCTGCGGCCAATAAACCGAATCTGGATAGATTATTTCGGACCTGCCCCCGTACCAAAATCGACGGCTCCGGTCTGGCCGTCGGACTACCCGATGGGCAGATGGGTAACTCCGAAGTGGGTCATCTTAATTTCGGTGCCGGGCGTATCGTTTATCAGGATATCACCCGGATTGATAAATCGATTTCCGAGGGTGACTTTTTCACCAATAAAATCTTTCTCGAAGGCATGAAGAGGGCGGCGAAAAATAATTCGTCACTGCATCTGTTCGGACTGGTTTCCGATGGTTGCGTGCACTCATCATTGGAGCATCTAAAGGGGCTCGTGAAAATGGCCCGGGATAATGATGTCAAAAATCTTTATCTCCATGCCTTCATGGATGGCCGCGATACGCCGCCTCACTCCGGCGCCGGTTATATGAAAGGCGTTGTCGATTATATGAAGGGGATTAAGCTGGGCAAGGTCGCCACTGTCATGGGTCGTTATTACGGTATGGATCGGGATAAAAGATGGGAGCGCAACGAAAAGGCGTATCAGGCCATAGTCAATCGCAAGGCTGATCGATTCGACGATCCGGTCGCGGCCATTGAAGCCTCATACAAAAACAACGTCACCGATGAATTCATAATACCGGTGGTGATAAATCAGGAAAATGATAATAATGCCCGGTTGAAAAATGGCGATGTCGCGCTCTTTTTTAATTTCCGCGCCGATCGTGTCCGACAGCTCTGTCATCTTTTCACTGATTTTCAACCGGATGATTTCCCGCATGACGATATTCCGGATATCCACCTGATAACTATGACTGGTTATGATACCGAATTAAAAAAGGCTCATGTCGCTTATACACCGGTGCATCTTAAGAATATTTTCGGCGAAATCCTCTCGAAGACAGGGAAAAAACAGCTTCGGATTGCTGAGACCGAAAAATATGCGCATGTCACGTACTTTTTCAACGGCGGTGTCGAGGAGCCGTTTGACAATGAGGATCGAGCCCTGATTCCCTCACCCAAAGTCGCCACTTATGACCTGCAGCCGGAGATGTCATCGGTCAAAGTCGCCGACGAGACGGTCAAGCGTATTTTATCCAAAAAGTACGATGTCATCGTTCTGAATTTCGCTAACTGCGATATGGTCGGTCACACCGGCGTTTTTGAAGCCGCCGTAAAAGCGGTCGAGGCGGTTGATGCCGGTGTCGGGAAAGTGATTAAAGCCGTTGATGAAGTCAAGGGTCGCGCCATCATAACAGCCGACCATGGTAATGCCGAGATGATGTACGATCCCGAAACCGACGGGCCACACACCGCCCATACGACCAATCCGGTGCCGTTTATTTATTATGATAGTGCCGATCCGGCCGGGAAAATCGAGTTGCGTAACGGTGGTATTCTCGCCGATATTGCCCCGACTATCCTCGCCTGTCTTGGCATAAACAAACCGGCCGAAATGACCGGTCAATCGATGTTTGTTTCAGGTGAAGTCCCTGCTGTCAGGAATTAAGAATTTTTTCTGGCCGGCCGATAAGGCTGTTCGCCTGCGCCGCGCCGAGCTCACTTTCTGGGCCTTTATCTTAGCCGTCGCCTATATTCCGCTACCCTTCGGTTTTTTCGCCTGGTTTGCCCTGGCCCGACCATTGGCGATTTTATCGAAACTTAACGGTAAAGAACTTTTTAAAGCCGCCTATTTTTATTCATTCTTAAGTAACCTGTTCCAGCTTTACTGGATCGCCGCCGTCACTCCGCCGGGAATGGTCGCCGCCATTTTTATCCTGTCGCTGTACCCGACCATTATCATTTCGGTTTTTGCACGGTTGTATCATAAAAAGAAATTGCTCGGCTTGATAATCCTGCCGTTTCTCTGGGTCGGAATGGAATATTTCCGCAGCCTTCTGGAAATCGCCTTTCCATGGACCGACCTGGCCTACAGCCAGGGATATTATCTGACATTCATCCAGATTGTCTCGGTTATTGGATGTTACGGCTTATCTTTTATTCTGATGGCGACTAATATTCTCATCTGGCAGCTTTTTTCGAAATCGAATCGACTCGAAACCAGGGTAAGCTGCGCCATCGCCGCTATTGCCCTTCTGGTATCGGTTTATCTGTACGGCTATGTTGTTTTTGCACCATATCCCGAACCGGGTAATTTCCGTGTTTCTTTATTACAGGGTAATGTCGATCTGGAAACCAAATGGAAACCGGAAACCCGCGGCCGGAATTTCGTGCTATATGATTCTCTGGTACAGAAGGCGGCTCAGGATTCGACCGATCTTATCATCTGGCCCGAAACCGCCGCCCCGACGTACTTACGCAACTCATCTTGGTACAGCACGGCTGCCCGGGCAACCGTCAAAAAAAGCGGCGTGTATAATCTGATCGGCGCGCTCGATGTCGAAATGGATAATGGCAAAGAAAAAACCTATAATTCGGCGTTTCAGGTTAATCCGAACGGGATTATCGACGGCGTCCATCATAAAATAAAACTGGTTCCGTTTTCCGAGCAGTCACCTTACCGCGATTATCTGCCGTTTTTAACCAGAGACTTTTTGGCCAAATATCTTGACGCTATTAAAACGTACAAAATCCAATGGTGGTCCGACTTTTATATGGGCGATTCCATTGTCGTTTTTAATATCGGCGACACCAGCTACTCGGTGCTGATTTGTTTCGAGGTGGCCTTCCCCGATTTTGTCCGTCAGTGCCTTCTCAAAGGTGCCGACTTTATGGTTAACATCACCAATGACACCTGGTTCGGACGTTCCCCCGGGCCATTTCAGCATTTGCGCATTGCCGTTTTCCGCGCGATCGAAAATCGTACCTGGCTGGCGCGCTGTGCCAACAGCGGCATTTCGGCCGTGATTGACCCGTACGGCCGCGAAATTGTCCACGCCGGATTGTACGTTCGCAAAATTATCAGCACCGATATCAAACCGATTGATAAACATTCGTTTTTCACTCGCCACGGCCCCTTTATCGGTATATTCTCCCTGTGGGTAACCGGAATTGTCTTATTTCTCTTTTTTATAGGCTGGTTGATGAAAGGTATATCAGGGCAAACGGTTGTTCGTATAATCACTTTCGGCCGCCGCGCAAGGTGACATAAGTACAAACGGCAGCGGAAAACAAAAATAGGAAATATCGAATTGGCTGTTCATCACCGAATCGATTAATCCGAAACGTACTACAAAAATGACAAAAGCGCCGAGGACAACCATAAAGAGCATAGTTGTCGCCGCAAAATAAACTTGCCCGATCGTCTTTATTTTCGTCGCCCATAAAAATGAAATAATTGTCGAAAGGACTATGAACCAGACAGGGACATAAGACATCTGTACGGCAAAAGGACCGTAATTAATAAAATAAGTAAAGTCCCATAAGGCAAACGGTATCATCGTGATCAAGAATCCAAAAAATATTGATAGTACTAAAAGATAAGGATCAATTTTGCTCTCCCTGATTTTCCATACGAAGTACAAAATAATTATTATAAGAACAATGCTTCGCGTCGATAATAAAAAGCCGCCCAGCAGACCAAGTGCGATCTGGATAAGCAGCCGCTCTTTTGATAAATACTTTTCGCATATTATTAAATACAACAGAACAATCACCATATTGCTGAACAGGTCGCTGCGAACAACGATTTCAAAAATAAAAATCGGGGATATTACCAGCAGAATCAACAATCGCAATGAAATCGCATTATCGTTACGGAATCTGAAATAAAATATCGCCGCCATAATCAAAAATGAAAATATCTGAAGTAAACCTGTATCTCCGAGAAAATAAAACGGTATCGCCATAATGAATAAAAACGGGAATCCTGACGGCCGCGACGATGAATCGTACGGAAACTCGCCGGCGAACATCTTCGTTATCCAGTCATGCAGCGCTGAATATCTGCCTACCCGGATGTCGGTCGGTTCAAACTGGAGCATCAAAATCGTCAACAAAATAGCCGCCAATACAGTAATGCCAAAATATAGCAAACGATAATTAATTGGGGAGAGCTTAAAATCTGTCTTATGAGATAAAATTATCCAAATGATAATTATCGAAACAATTACATACATAATCGGTGCGATAATTTGACTGGAAAAATAAGATGATGCGTACTTCCAGATAAAAAGCGTATTGATAAAAATATAAATAAACAGCAGAGATGGAATCTGCGCCCGGGGCTTTTCGAAACCTTTATCGCCGGACAATTCTAAATCCGTCAGCTATCTGATAGATAATCAGAAATAATATCGGACGCCGATAGCCGCATTGTATTCGATTTCCGTTTTCGGGACCAGATCAAGAATCGGCACCAACTCGATAAAAATCCCCGGCGGGGCGCCCTCGAAGAGATACTCCAGTCCAAGCGGAATTCGTACTCCTAACCGATCGTCATCGTCATTATGCCCGAATTTTATCCGTCCGCCCAGTCCGTAATAGAACGGGAAACGCCCCTTTTTGACATCGATAAAAGAAAAATAATGCAGCAGATAATCGGCATGAATATGCAGCGAGCCATTTTTTTCAAAAGACCAGGCCACGGCGCCATCAATAGCCGATTTGCTTCCCAGCCAATATTTAAAACAGGGGCCCGTCGGCTCACCGATAATAACGCCCAGGCCGAAATCGTTGTTTTGTACGACCGGCCTCGGTTTAACAGCAGGATTATCCTGCGCACTCAAACTGCCGGCTAAAATAATAAAAAAGAGGAAACTCATCATTGCTCTGATCATAATTTTCTCCTTCGTATAAATTTCTTCACCATCATATTTGCCAATTTAATTTTGCCAAACAGCCGAGGCAACATATTTTTATAATGTTGTAAGAATTTGAGAACTTGGCTATATTTCGTTCGATGGGATTCCGCTTCTCTTGCTATGATTATCGTTCGCGCCATGGGCGGAATTTCGGAGGTGAATTTTATAATGGGATTTTTAAATATTGCGGTAGTAATAAAATATTTAGGAGTAGGGCAGGTCTCCCCGAGACCTGCCTTGATAAAATGTGGCAGGAGTCGGGGACTCCTGCCCTACTGTGATTTGTTAGAATAAACGCAAAACCTGACAGAACAATTAACGGAGGTTTAGGATGCAAACCTTTATTTTGATGACCAAATTATCGCCCGAGGTCTCCAGACAGATGAAGGACCGGGCCAAGATCGGGCGCGCCTGGCTCGACCGGGTTAAAGACAAATGCCCGGAGGTCAAATTTATCGCCCATTATGCTTTGCTGGGCGGTTTTGACTTCATGGATATTTACGAAGCCCCCAACGAGGAAACCGCCGCCAAGGTTTCGATGATAAGCCTGGCTAATGGCGCCTTCGAGGCCCAGAGCTGGACCGCCATCCCCTACAAGCGCTTTGTGGAATTAACCGAGGAGATATAGAAAAAATCGAGGTGCCTACCGCTTGCGGTGAGATTAGCCGAGTAGGGCAGGTCTCCCCGAGACCTGCCAATATAAAAAAGGCAGGAGTCGGCGACTCCTGCCCTATGACTGCTTGTGCATCGGATTTAATTTCTTTACCGTATCAACGAAATCTGACCCAAAACACCCTGAATGCTCTTCAATACTTCGATATACCGCGTGAAATAGATATGCGCCACCCGGTTGATAATAGCAAAACCGACCGAGCAATTATTTATCAGAATATCCCGAAAAGGCTGCGCTTCAATTACGAGAACCTCGGTTGGCTCCATGCATTGGGCCGACGCCGTATAGCGCTGCGTATCGAGCAGGGGAGAGAGCCCAAAAAGTTCACCCTTCCCGATCTTTGAAATTATAAAACTGAATTCAGGCGGATTGGCCGGAAGACGAAGATAAACTGTTCCCTCCATCAGCATATAGACATGGAAACCTTCGTCGCCATGTTTGAAAATAAACTCATCGGGCTGATATTTTTTCATTGACGAGAAATCACTTATCCGGTGCGCCTCATTAACAGTTAATGCCCGAAACAGGTCATGCCCTTTTATAACCTTATCGATACCCATAGCATCACTCCTTTCACCCATGGGGTATAGACCCCAAACGGCATATGATTTTGTTTATCAAATTATCCCATACCTCAGTTAAAAGATACAAATATATCGATAATTATGCAATAAGAAAGTGTAGGGGGCAGGTTTTAAACCTGCCCTGGGTGAGGTCGAAACCCACCCTACGAATCCAATATCCCTATCAACCGCCTGATATCCGCCTCATTATTAAACAAATGCACTGCCACGCGAATCGCGCCTTCGCGCAGCGAACAAATTATTTTTGAATTTAAAAGCGTTCGGTACATCTTGTTGACTTCGGGGCAACTGAATGACAATATCGACGAGCGATGTTTGCTTATCAGACTCGACTTGATTTCAAAGCGATGATTCGACTTGAGATAGTCAATCAAAATATCAATCAATTCATGATTATGCCTCTGGATATTTCCAACACCCAGCGAATCGATTAATTTCATCGATTGATACATCGCAAAGACGTGCGCGTATGGATACGTGCCGAATTCAAACCGCCGCGCCGAATCGAAGAAGGGATGATCATAATGAAACAAATCAGTGAATTTTACGCCCCAATCGACCGACAACCAGCTGGCAAACGGCATTTTGATCTTATTCTGCAACTCCTTCCGGATATAAAAAATCCCGGTCCCCAGCGGTGACAGCATCCATTTCTGCGCCCCCGCTGAAAAAATATCTATCAGACATTTATGCACATCAATTGTTTCAACACCGCATCCCTGAATACCATCGACCACAAAAAAAATCCCCTTCTCTTTGCAAATCGCCCCGATTTTCTTCAGATCATTTTTATATCCGTTAAAAAATTGCACGAACGATAACGATAGCACTTTCGTTTTGCGACTGATTGCCTTTACAAAATTATCGATATCGAAAAAACCGTATTCCGATTTTATAAACTTGACTTCGATTCCCCGTTGCTTCAGCGCCACCCACGGATATACATTCGATGGAAACTCGATATCCGACAGCAGAACTTCATCCCGCTCCTTCATCGGCAAACCGAAGGCCGCGATATTCAAACCGAAACCGGTATGAAAGCCGAATCCGACTTCATCAATACGGGCCCCGATAAATTTCGCACCCAGCTTTCTGATTTCATCCAGCGCCGCAAAGGCATCATGATCGATTCCCCGATCGACATAAAACGAATAGTCATAATATTCATCAAGGGCACGTCTGGTCTGTAAACTGAGCGGTCCGGTCGATGCACTGTTAAAATAAGTGATGCCCTTTTTCGATTGTGTCACCGGAAACTGTTTTCTTATCGATTTAAACTTATTTTCTATTTCTTTTGATTGCATGATAGAAATCTTTCTATAGTGAGTACAAATATCCGATTATAGCCAGCGTCCCGCAGATTTTAATCAGCATCCCCAGAAGCTGAAAAAGCATAAACACCACCGGCAGTTTGATTCGAAATGATATCAAAATCGCAAACGGCACCATCCCGAATAAAAGTAAAAAGAGAGCGATGGCCAATCCGCCGCGAATGCCCGAAAACGGTATAATAGCGTAAAACCAGCCGTAAATCACCGCCGGCATCAAAACGAAAAAGATAAATTCGACGATATAATTGCACACGAACCATGTCACCCCTTTGACGTCGATTAATTCTTTCGGGAAATTTTGAAGCGTCGGTACTATCTGTTCGAAGGCATTCCAGATAAAATCGACAAACAGAAGGTAAATTCCCCCGACAATAATACACCACATCAATAGTTCGAAATTAATTATCACAGCAAACCCTCCTCACGATACCAGTACACCGCCTCCCGGGCCCCGTCGGGAAATGCGATTTCCGATTTGTAATCCAATTCTTTCTCTGCTTTGTCGGTCGATATCTCCCAGTTTTCCAGAATTTCATTGGCTTTCTCGACCGTGAACATCGGCGTTTTACCGAAAGCCCGCAGACTCCTTTCGGAAAACCAGGCAATTAATCTGACCGCCCAGCCCGGAACATATATCGGAAGACTCACTCGTCCGACCGCCCGGCGCAGATGACTTACCAGTTGATGGTAACTGTAACTCTGAGATTCGGCGATAAAATATATTGCACCCGGTTTCGTATCCGCTCTGAGTGCTTTCGATATACCGCGCGTCAGATCATCGATATGTACCAACTGAATCCGTCGTTTCAATGAACCGATATACGGTTTAATCCGATTATTGAGTATTTCGAAAAATGCAAGCATCTCCTGCTCGCCCGGACCGTACACACCCGGCGGACGGATTATCACCGAATTGACCTGGCCTATTTTTTTAAGCACTTCTTTCTCTCCGGCCAATTTCGAGCGACCGTATATTGTAATCGGATTGGGTTCATCTTCCTCGGTCAATGATTGATTTGCTTTCGATGGTCCGGCCGCCGCCACCGATGAAATGTATACGAACTTTTTTAATTTATTATTCTTAGCAGCCGCTTCAACCATATTTTTGGTACCATTTCGATTGATTTCAAAAAAGAGTCTGGGGTCTTTGGCTTTCACCGCTCCGGCGTTATGAATGATATAGTCGACATTCTGCACCATGGCCGGTAAAGTATCCGGATACGTAATATCGCCGAATCTGTATTCCAGATCCAGGTCATCAATTAGACTGGCGTTACAACCCTCACGAACCCCGGCGATAACACGGTAATTATCATCGAGCAATCTGGCGCACAATCGGCTTCCGATAAAGCCGTTAGCCCCGGTTACAAGCACTTTTTCACGAATCGTATCAGACATGTGAAGAATTTAACAGATATGTTATTTCAACTCAAGACAATTTAATTCCTGATGTCAATCCTGTCCTCGGCGGGTAAGAACAAGAGTAATCGCCAGAACATTTTTCGCTCCGGCGCTTTTTAGAATTCGAGTGCACTCATTCAGGGTCGCGCCGCTGTCATAAATATCATCAAAAATAAGAATATTCTTATCGCGGATTTCGAAATTTTCCTTAATTTTATATAATCCTCTGACCACTTCTCTTTTTCGCCAGGCGCCGCGTATATCCTTTGCCTGCCCGGTAATTTTTTTTCGTATCAGAAGTCCCGGCACGAAATTACCGGGGACTTGAATATCGGGCTGTGATAAAATAAATTCCATGATCTTGAATGTACGTTCTGTGATAGTTATCGGTACAATTGTTGTCAGGTCGATATCGTATTCCAACCGGTTGTTTTTCAGAAAATTATCCAAGAAGCTGGACAAAACGTGCCCGCATTTTTCATCCTCGTTATATTTGAACCGGCATAAAAATTCGCCGAGCAGAGTATGTTTTTCGGTCTTTTCCTCTTTATAATAACCAAGCGCCACTCCCCAATCGAATATTCCCGCCAATGGTACCGACTCCGTTATGTCCTGATTATTTAGAAGTCGCTCGTAATCAAACTCCGGCCTCGTTAGCCAGCTGAATAAATAATTTTCGACGATTTTCTTGAAATCCATTTTGACTCAGGCCGATGCCTTATACCGGAAATTAAAAGACGTCGGCCGTAAAACGATAAAGCTGGGCTTCTTTTTCTTTATAACTATTCTTGGGTAAACCTGCTTTCAAACAGGTCTGCTCCAGGAATGCCGTCCGATCCCAGTTATATTCGGTCGCCACCTGGGGCAGAAGCAGGCCCGAGTGCAATCCCAAAACAATCATCAAACCGTCGCGACCGATCTTGATTTCCTCCAAATTCTCAACTCTCACAAGGGGTGATAAAGCCGAGATTTCGATCTCGATATTTTCAAATTCATCGGAAGTCAACGGTGCAAAACGGGGATCATCGAAGGCCGCCGCCTGAGCCATATCGATTATCGTTTCATATAACGGCCGGGCCGCCCGGATAAGACCGATACACCCGCGCAGCATCCCCCTGATTTTTATTGTAACAAAAGCGCCCCGATTCTCTTTTAATATTCGCGAAGGAGGTTCTTCTTTTGGAATCGGTTCGTTGTTAAGTCGCGCTTGAATGGACCGACGAGCCAGATCCAGAAGGTATGTCTTATCTTCATCAGTCAGACTCAAATCTTTTATCTTCGCCGGGGCACCCATCGCGGCGTCTCTTTTTTTCACTTCCTTGCTGGAGACGATTACCGCCGATAGGTAACCGACCACCTCCGAAAAATCTCCCGTCGTTTCTCCCGAGGTCGTATACCCGGTCACCACCATATCTTCACCGCCCAGCCTTCGTGCCGCCATCATCGTCGCCGCGACCGGTCCGCCCCCGCAGGCTTCACCGCGCCCCGAAGATAGAACCGACAGCAGCATCTCCGGATTAAATTTCTCGATCGCCTTGCGAATATTACCGTCAAGCGTCCGCGCCTCTTTTTCCTGGTGAAAATGAGACAGATCGGTCGAAGCTACAATCAGGCTGTTTTTGCCTTCCAGTGCCGAGGCCAGAACTTCGCCCAGTGCGCTGCAGGTCGCCTCTTCCTGATCACCCATCACGATTGCCACCAGCTTAAAGGTGCCGAGAACCTGCTGTAAAAATGGCAGCTGCACTTCCAGCGAATGCTCGCCGCGTACCGACCCGCCCGTATGCCCCTTGTTGGAGAGATATACCGACGGATTAATGTCGGCAATGGCCTCCGATAAATCTCGGTCGATTTCAGTCACGCCGACCGGCGTTTGATAAGCCCCGCCGCTATAAACCGAGGCGCCCTGGAAAAAAACCGTATGCGACGGCGCAATTACCACCACGACATCATAGCTTTGCCCCTCCAACTGCTTATAAGCCCGCGCCGCCGTTCTTCCGGAATACATGTACCCGGCATGAGGCGCGATTGCGGCAATCGGCCGTCCTTTTAATGACAGCTTTTCCGCCTCGGCAAAAAACGTGGCGATTTGTTTCGTAAGCTGAACCGGATCGGCCGGATAAAACGCTCCCGCTACCGCCGGATGTCTGACTTCCAAATTATCTTTCATGGCAATTCAATTTAGCCAATTCATTTGCATTTGTAAACAATTCGTTAATAAAAAAAAGCGGAGGTCAAATTTACAGTTTCGTCAGGTCTTGATCCCGATTTATCGGGATTGTGACCTGACGATTCCCGAACCCTCCGCACTTGTTCGAATAGGTCTTTTCTTAAGCCGCCGGAGCCGACTGCGCTTTATTCTCTCTGATTCCCTCCACCATCGCCGACAGGGCGCTGATAATCCCGCTGGCTTCAAACGGCAGAAATATCTTGTTGGCCGGTTTGTCGGCCAGTCGGGGAAGCATATCCAGATACTTAAGCGTAATTAATTCCTCATCCGGTTTGCCTTCATGTATCGCCGAGAAGACATTGAGTATCGCTTTGGCTTCACCCTCGGCTACCGCTATCTGACGATACCGCTCGGCATCGGCCTTTCTCTGAACCGCCGCAGCCTGACCCTCGGCCTCAAGAACCGCTGATTGCTTGGAGCCTTCGGCGCGCGTAATCTGAGCCTGCTTGACACCTTCCGCCTCAAGAATGGCAGCGCGCTTGTCACGTTCCGCTTTCATCTGGCGGCTCATCGCTTCGACAATATCCGTTGGCGGATCGATCCTCTGAATTTCCACCCGGTTAACCTTCACGCCCCATTTGTCGGTGGCGGTATCCAGAACATCGCGAAGCTGGGAATTAATCAGGTCCCGCGAAACCAGCGATTTATCAAGTTCCATATCACCCATAACATTACGGATATTCGTCTGCGCCAATTTTGTGGCGGCCAGAATGTAGTTGGCGATTTCATACCGCGCCCGCACCGGATCGGTTACCTGGCAATAAATAACGCAGTCAACCTCGACACCGACATTATCCTTGGTGATAATATTCTGCGGCGGCACATCGAGGACGACCTCGCGCATATCGACTTTCAGTACCGTGTCGAAAAACGGCATAATCAGGTTCAGACCCGACTCGAGTGTCCGCTGGTATTTACCCAGCCTTTCCACCAGCCCTTTCTCGTATGGCCGGATTATCCGAATCGAAAGACCGGCGATGATAAAGGCAAATACCACCAGTACCAGTACCAAAACATAAGCTTCCATTTTTATCTCTCCTTTCTTTGACTTGCTGATTTATTCTTTAACTTTGGAAACATACAGCCGGGCGCCTTTAACCTCATCGACTTTGATTTTAATATCCGCGTCGATAACCTCTTCGGCTACCGCCTGCCAGACCTGTCCGTCCACCCGCACCTGTCCGACATCGAGCGCCGGATCGATTTTTTTGGTGACGACCCCCGGCCGCCCGACCATGGCATCGACATTTGTTTTTTGAGGCGACTCTTTGGTTATCTTTTTCGCCAGATTACGAGTCAGCGGGATAAGGATCACCGATATAATCGCAAAGACAGCGGTTTGAATCAGGTACGAATCGGACATGGTCGAGGTTGCCGCCGCTCCGATCGAACCGATTACGAAGCAGGCGAATACCAGTGTCGGCGTCGTTAATTCTACTATCAAAAAGATCAACGCCGCCGCCAGCCAGAGCCAGAATATTGTCGGCATATTTATCTCCTTTCTCTATGCGGCTATCAAAAGCCTCTATATTTTTTTGTCCTATCTTGCGTCATTGCGAGCCGAGTATCCCGCCGTGGCGGGAGACGAAGGCGCGGCAATCTCATCGTACCGTTTCACGCGCCGTCAGGAATCTTTCCTTTATTCGTTTGTGTCAGGTCTTGCGCGAGTCTTGCGAGCGTGTGACCTGACACATTTTATTTTATCTATAATTTTCAATCCATATACTATTCATCGCTTCTGCCTATTCGAATAAATCGGTATGAACACAATGAAAACCGTATAAACACCTGTTTGTCAACAAGAAACAAGGCGGCGATAAATAAATAGCCTTGAACATCATTTATCCGATTAAATGAATTTTAGTTGACAAATTAAATTATATATTCACAAATTAATCCATCTGTGAGGGTTTGTTTTTTTTGGGGGTTTCTATTATTAGCAGAAAAAAGGGTGTTAGGTGCTTATATACATAGGTATTTTTTAATGAAGGGACGCAAAATGCTTGTGCATGATGTAAATATGTTCTACGAATTGCTTGAAGAACTTAAGGTTAAATGTGAAAAGCAATTTCGGGTCGCGCAATGGTCCGATTTAACGCTCGGTAAGATTAATGGACGGCATGCCAATTGGAAAAATGTTCGCAAGGGTCTCTACCTGTTTCTTGATAATCAAGAACGCCGCTCCGATAGTAAGAACCATCGTATTGTCAGAATCGGTACACATGCTATTCAAAGTCTGGATGCAAAATCGACGCTATGGGGCAGGTTAAAACAACACAAGGGTGTTGACAAAAATAATGGGGGCAATCATAGGAGTTCAATTTTCCGATTGTTGATCGGTGAGGCCTTAAGCAAGCGCGATTTAATCGGACCACCGAGTTGGGGAATTGGTTCCAGCGCCTCCAAAGCAATACGCCGCCGGGAAATCGATCACGAAAGCGAAGTCAGCAAATATATTAGAGAACTGCCGTTTCTGGTCATTAAAATAGACAGTAAGAATGACAGGAAATTTTTGGAAAGTAATCTAATTGGGCTTTTAAGCAATATGAATCGTACTGCATTTAATCCGCCTTGCCCCGATGAGCCTTCCGAAAATTGGCTTGGGCACTATTCGTGCAGACCGTTAATCAAAAATTCCGGCCTTTGGAATATCCAAAATGTTCAAAGGGCATACGACCCTAAAACCATTGAAATTTTTAATCATTATTTGGGAGGAATGTAAAATGCAGGCTTCTAATGAAAATGTTGGGAAAAACGAACAGCGCTCTAACGGTAAAAATCCCCTGACCGCCATATTCATACCTTGTTGTAAAACCAAAAAACAAATTGAACGATATAAGGGAAAGGGCGTCGCCATAACGAAACGTGATTTATCTAATAACACGTGGCAAAATCTATTAAATGGCAGACAAGCGATGAGTTCATGTATTGGGCCAAACGATCATGTTCTTAAAGTTCCTGCCATAAATTTATATGATGGCCATTTTTATCAAGAAGTCGGTAATGAATGGGATAATATTTTGGAAATGATCGAGAACGGATGGCTTCGTATTTTTGTAATTTCTGCCGGATATGGAATAATAGATATACGCGAACCAATAAATAATTATGACGCCGAAATGATTAAATACGGTAAGGGCATATGCAAACGCGGCGCAATCCAATGGAAAAATTACGAGCTTGAAGCGATTATCGCCGATCTTTTAAAAAAACTTAGGCCCGACCGCATATTTGGGTTTTTTACTGGAAAACCGGAGTATAGCGGCGGCGGCCCAAAGGACCGTTACTTTTTTTCTGAATGTGTTTGTCGAGCGATAAGTAGTGGAATTAAACCGGTATGCGCCGGATGTTTTTATAGAAAGAGTGGGAGAGGGGCTGCTGCCGTTATTAGATGTCTTGCCAAAGCGTTTATCAATCATTCCAAAAGGCAATTTGACTGCTCCTATGGACCTCAATTGATAAGGAATCCATTGAGATGCAATAAAATCGAAGTATCCTATAATAGAATTGTTTAGTCTAAAATTACGCATAAAATCGGTAACTCACCCAACGGGTGAGAAAAGTAGAATATTGAAAGTAACGTACAATTAGCCCAACTACACATTGGGTGTAATACAATAATAATTTGTTCTTTCATCAAAATCCCTACCAAATCAACGTTAATCCCGTCCCCCGGCCCTTATATAGAAACAAGAAATGGGCTGAATATGGATATTGGTTTTATTCAAACAGGGCAGACGAAGACTCGCCGCGGCGGGCCGCCTACATATTTTCTTCAATCAGGGGAAAACCAAAAAAAAGGGACGTTAAAATATGCGAAACGAACCCAATTCATTGGACTATTAACTCCCACAACCCGTTACACGATTTTTCACGCCAAAAGAGGCAAGAAAGGAATATTTTATATGCGATTCGAATCCATTTTAATGAATCCAAAAACCGCGAAAAAAATTTTCGAAAATTTGATTCGAAGCCATTTTTCCGACGATGCACAAATGACGAATCTATTCTATGATTTTTTCGTGTCCCCGACCGGGGATCAATTGCATGACGCTCACGTGAAACTCGACGCCGGCTGGCATGTACTGCAGGAGTCGGTCTTTATCGCATTGGAGGCAAATGTGGAAAACTGCTTGGTTGTCTTATGCGACCCGCACTTCGGGCATTTTATATCGGCATCCGACGAGGACACCAGCTCCTCGAATTTATCGCTGCAATCCAAACATACAAATTCATACAACGGCATTTCACTTCACCTTTACATTCATCATCGAGACAACCGCCCCGGCTGCCATGCCAAAAAGTGCCGCCACTTTGACATCACACATCAGCGGTCAGGTTACCCCGACATAGCCGTAAATCAGGCTGACCGCCACACCGGCCAGCCCCCCCAATATAAGGCCTAAGGCTAATTTGGCAAGCCCTTTACTTAATCTCATCGATTATCCCGATCAACTGCTTTTCGACATCGTTCGCCAGATCATTAAGCCCGGCGTCGGGGAGCATCTCGGCAATCATCGACGGCCGCACCAGCGTCATCACCGTTTTGCCTCCCTCCGGTCGCACCACGATCTTGCACGGCATGAACATGGCGACATTGATGTCATTCCCCAGCGCCTTATAGGCAAATCCGGCGTTACAGACTTCGAAGATTTTCAACGGCTCGATCTCAAATCCTTTTCCGGCCAGCGTCTCCTTGACGTTGTGCACTGCCAGCACCCGAAAACCGCGCTCCGGCGACGTTTTCTCCAGCGCTGCGGAAACAACCTCAAAAGATTTGTTCGACTCGACTGTATATCCCAGCTCATCCACGACTTACTCCTCGATTATTTCGTAACTTGTCGTTATCCTGGCCACCCCTTTCATCGAGATGCTGACCATACAATATTTATTTTCGGAAAGGTCAATCGCCGTCTCTACTTTCTTTTTATCCAGGTTTTTTCCTCTGAAAATATATTTCACTTCTATCTTATTATACGGCTTGGGGTAATCCTCCGGTTGATGACCTTTGACCTGAATTTCCAATCCGGTCAGTTTCTGCCTCATTTTTTCAAGTATCTTGACGACATCAACACCGGTGCAGCTGGCCAGTGCAAACAGTACCAATTCCGGCGGTCTAAAGCCGCTTTCCTCACCACCGGCCCTTTTGGGGATATCGGTTATGATGGTGTGTCCGAACTCGGAGACACCCTCGAATTTATACCCGCCGTTCCATTTCATATTTGCTTCAGGCATCTTTACTCCTTTCCGAAACTAAACAAAACAATATATACAATGTTCCGGATGAAATTTCATAAAATTATATTTTCAAAAACAAAAATGGTGAGGATGGCTTTCACCAATGCAATTATATAAGACGAATATGATCGGGGGGATAGGGAAGAGCCGTCAAAATTCCCGACTAAATGGTGACCCCCGTTATTTACGATGCTCCCTTGCCTTTAAGGACTGCCGGGACCGTCTTCAGCAATATACGCGCGTCCTCTTTCAATGACCAGTTATCGATATATTCCAGATCCAGATTCATCCATCTTTCAAAATCAACATGATTTCGTCCGTTAATCTGCCACAGGCAGGTCGCGCCCGGTTTGACGGACAGTTTGCGCCGCTGCCAGGGTTTGTACTCGGCCACTTCGCTGGGAAGCGGCGGCCGCGGCCCGACCAGAGACATGTCGCCCCTCAGGATATTATAAAACTGGGGAAATTCATCGATGGAGAATTTCCTGAGGAGTCGGCCCACATTCGTTACCCGGGGGTCGTTTTTAATCTTGAAAACCGGACCTGACATTTCGTTTAGATGCTTTAGCTTAGCCTTTACGCGCTCGGCGTTATTATGCATCGTACGAAGTTTGAGCATTTTAAATTCTCTTCCGTTTTTCCCGGAGCGGACTTGCTTGAAAAATATCGGCCCTTTGGACTCCAGCTTGATGGCGATCGCGGATAGCAGCATAATCGGGAACACCGCTATTAATCCCAGCAACGCGCTTGTTTTGTCTATCACCAATTTCAAAAACATGCCCAGACGGCGATTCTCCGGACTGGAATGATAAAGCAAAATCGGCTGGCCATTCATCGAAGAAGCGCGGCATTTGGACATACGGCGCTCATAAATATCAGGAAGAACGCAAATATTAATACCCATTTTTTCGACCATACTGAAAACGCGCTGGCTGTCTTTGAAATCCTGCGGTTCCACCGCCATGATGACGTAGTCAACCTGGTTGTGCACGACGATATTGTCCATTTCGTCGGGATGACCGAGCAACGGAATATCGCGATAGCGCCAGAGATTTTTCTTATGATAATCGACAAATCCCAGAATTTGAAGATTAAGATCGGGGTGTCCTAAAATCAAATCCGCTGCCTTTTGTCCCCGTTTCGAAGCACCGACGATGATGGCGTTTTTAAGATACGATGCGGAAGCATCACGAACTCGCGGCCCTAATGCAATCTTATTATAATTGCGCCAAAAAGCATATATGATCGATTGAAGACCGAAATTGGCTAATAGAAATAGCCCGAGATACACCGGATTAATGTCCAGATTGGAAAAGAATATCACCGCAATAACCGTTAATGCGAATTTCAGTTCGTGTATCAGGAAGTTCCTGATTTCCCGACGTTTTTTTCTGACCGGCATCAAATCTATCGGCGGCAATTCGAAATACGCCAGCAACTTTATTAGGACCATCATGAGGGTTAGTTTATAAAGCAATATGGTATCGCTAAAAAAGCCGAATTTGAGATTTAAGAGAATTAAACCGGCAGCCGTCAGACCCGATGCCATCAGGCGGTAAATTAGTCCCTCAAGTCGATATTTGTCGACTACTTCGTTTTGTTTTTTGCGCGATGCATTTGCCATAGGCAATACACGAGCATCACCAAATCCAGGTTTTGAAATTTCGGCATCAGTATACATTTGATTATGTGCCCCCCTTTTTAAAATCCCTTTCACCGCATCTTCGTCCCCCGGACGAATTTTTTTAACCTTGAAATCGTCTCCTTCGGATGGCAATTCGATTCGGGAATTGCGATTTATGTCGTCTTTTATGGATTTCTTCTCCGGAAGTGGTTGAACGTCGTTTTTGAGAAGTTCATTAATCATATTCAATCCCTGAAAATCTGTGACTGCTACCCCTCAGTATTTCATGCATGCTCGAGCTTTTTGATTCCGGCTTTCTCCGAAATTGTATCCCGGTAACGCTGCAGAATTAGCTTCTTACTTGTTTGCCTTCGAAGATAGTACTGTCCCGGCATTCTTGTGAATGCATCGACAATATGTGCGCTCTGTGAATCGTCAATCACCGGAATGGCGATATAGTTCTGAAGCCGATCGTAACGGCTCAAATCCCTGACCTTGATTTTCTCCGCTTTAAGCCGCGAGATAACCTGAACCGGATTGGCGACATCTACCAATAAAAAATCGGTGGGTGGTGTATGCACGCGAACACCCAAACCGCGCAATCGCACCGAAAGGTAGGTCATATTTTCTCTGACCGTATTGACATGATTTTTCAGGTAATCATAATCACTTAATATTGCGGCCGCGGCTGCCCGGGCCGGGAGACAGGCATTATATATCGGTTTTATTCGCTTTATGGCGGCGATATTTTCCGGAAAGGCCAGGATGTAACTACAGGGTAAATCACCAAGCCCGAAAGCGGCCGAGAATGTTCTTATCACAATCAGATTGTCATATTGCCTGATAAGCCCGGCCAGGCTTGTACCATAATATTCATAATATGTTTCATCGAGTATTATCCTGACGTTGGACGTTTGATCGACGATGGCTTCTATTTCATCAATACTGTATATCGTTCCGGTGCAAAGATTGGGGTTGGCCAGATAAATCAACCTTGTATTATCGGCAATCGAATCGATGATACCCTGCGGATCCGGCAGAAAGGGCGTGGCACCATCGTGATAAATCGGCTTTATATTTTTCTGAATTCCATCCCGGAATTCTTCATTACCGACCGGCCGGCAGATCAATATCGAATCCCCGGGTTTGACAAAAGCACGAATTATCGTATCGATAGCCCGATAAGTCTCCGGGAATGTATGGATGTGGCTTTCCGGCAGTTCGCAATAACGACTGAGCCCCGCGATCAGATTTTCAAGATAAATATCAGTATTGGCAGCGGGACCGCCGTATCGAAGGAACCGCTGAAGGCTTTCCATCACTTTTTCCGAGGAATGCCTGAACGACGACGGCATCGCCGGACGGGAATTGATGGTTCCGGTCTTTGAAGGCGGGGAAATATCATTAGAGATTTTTGGATTGATACCAACCTTAACATCCGTGTTTTTATTATATGAATCCTTCATTTCTTTTCCTATTGCGTCAGGCGATAATCTTCATGATTGGCCTGCTACGATTTTTTCTTTAAGTGCCCCGCGTCCTCCCGGTGGATCTTTCATATAGCGCCCGGATCGACCTTCTGATGGTCGGCGGTATTATATTTCCGGTTTTTGATATGATCGATTTTTTTCTGGCGTTTTCCCTTACGGCAACAACTGCTTCTTTGCCTTTAATACTGAAGGCTTCATAACGTATCAACCGCGGCGAATCGATTAGCGCCTTTTTTATATCTTTCAATGAATTCGATTCCACCTGCTCCAATTCAACATACGCCTTGCCTATTTCATCGACAAAATGAGCGTCGCTGCCGGCTGTATGGGGAATATCGGGGCAAAGGTTCAGGAATTTGACCGTTTCCAGAGTATCCTGCTGACGGCATCGAAAGTTTACCGCTTCAATCAGGTCAACTCCGGACATAATTTTGCGGATATCTTCACCATGAAAATGATTTTGTTTATCTTTGTTGTAAATTAATCCGCTACCCGACCGGAACGGGTGAGGAATTAAAACCAGACCGTTTTGATTATGGATCTCGTCGATAATATCGAAGATATCGCGCGAGATGATTTCGTTTTCGAGAAAAAGACCGATTATATGAGTACCACCGTCGGCCGTAATTTCCATTGCCGGAATGACTGCAATATCTTCGGCGATTTTTTTGGCAATTCCATAGGCCAACATGTTGTCATGGTCGGTAATGGCGAGTGCGTCCAGTCCGATTTTTGCCGCCTGCCGGACGACCTCTTCAACCCTGCTTTCACAATCGAAAGAGTGCTCGGTATGAATATGGAGGTCGATTTTCATCCTATTCCCATTCCTTCCTTTCTTCTCTCTCCGATTACATTTGCAAAGCGGATGCCGATTCGCACGGAACTATCGACATCCTCTAATATGTTGATTAGTAATGAATTATCGCGACACCTGAGGATGTTGGCAGCTTCATAAATTTTCTTCTAAGATTTTTTGGGAATTATTTACCGGGAATAAGGATATTATTTCCAATAAATATTTATAACCGCCCGGGAGAGGGAACCCCTCTCGGGCGGTTTTTGGAAGGTGAGAACGGGCAAATATTCTCGGGAAATTTTTATAGACGGGCTATGATAAAGGCCGAGGTCAGCAGTCCTCCGATAATTGTCACACCTGTTGATATCGTCCCCAGCCAATCACGATCTTTTTTAATATAGTTTGGAACAACAATGGCGTCACCGATATCCACGGTTTTGCCGAGGATTCCGCCCCCGGAAAAAGCCTGACCGTCCGCCTTAATAAGTCGCGTCCCTTTCTTATCCGCCTGGCTTGTAAAATTACCGGCACGTTCTATATAATATTTCACTTTTTTGCTGGAAATATATTTGATAGTCCCGTTGGCGCCCACCGCTCCCATGACCGATATTCCGCTGGGTATCTCCGGGATAAATATATAATCACCGCTTTGCAGAATTACATTGCCTTCGGCACCTCTGGTTGTTAGGATTTTATCCATGTCGATGATAATTCGATTCATATTCTCGGCATTATAAGAAATCATCTCCACCTTGCGAATGTTTCCGAGAGAATCCTCTTTTAATGGCTGTGAGTTGGCTATAATTTCGTCCAGATTTTGCCGTTTTAGGTCGTCGGCAATTGAAGTTCGACGAAATATTATGCCCTTGGGAAAGGCCGATTCCGTGAAACCGCCGGTCCGTTCGATCAAATCGAACAGAGTCTCGTTTCTCTCTTTAAGAGTGTATCGTCCGGGGAATTTAACTTCACCCTCGATCGTGATCATGCGATGTAAAAACCAATCCGGTTTTTTCCGGACGAATAATAGGTCATCCTCCTGCAGAAGCATCTGTCCTGATTTCGGATTGGATAAATCGACGCTGACCAGATGGACTTTGCCTGTTGAATCGGTATGCGCCAATTCGGCATTCAGGTTGTAGGCATGTTTATTGAGGCCCCCGGCAAGAAAGATCAGGTCGGAGACTTTCATATTGTCATATAACGGAAATTGTCCCGCCCTTTTCACTTCGCCGTCGATGTATACATATTTCTTTCTTTTTACCTCATCGATGCTATAAATATGCAGAGAATCATAATCTTTGAGCTCAATATCCAGGCGGCCGTCCAAGACATCTTTAAGATTTATCGGGATGACTTCAGCGCGAAGGTCGGCATATCTTCTAAAAAGATTCGCTCTTTCATAATAGACGTTTTCCGGAAGCAATTCAGCCTGCTTCAGAATCGATTTAAGCGTGGTCGAGTCGGTCCTTTCAAACTGCCCCGGATGTTTGACCATGCCGGCGATAGAGACGACGTTGCGCTTCATATCATAAATCGAAAACAGAGTCAAGGCATCACCATCGGTTAGCTCTATGTCATCTATGGGGCCGTTAGCGGGATTTAAATTGACGTCGATGACTTCACGCTCGTCGTCCTGAGAAATTCGGACCAGCATCAGACGATCAAGATAAGCTACGGCGGTCGGACCGCCGGCCAACTCCAGCGCCTGGCTCACCTTCTCACCGCCGATTATTTCATAGATACCGGGACGTTTAACCTGCCCTGATATACTGAAACGAGGACCCGAAATAGGGACAAATATGGCGTCGCCCGAGGATAATCTGATATCGCCGCTGTTGTCGCCCTTAAGAAGAAATTGGTACAGGTCGACACTGGCAACGGTTTTATCATTTCGGATAAGTTTAATATTTCTCAGCGAACTGCGTTCGTTAGGTCCTCCGGCCAGATACAGAGCATTAAACAAAGTTGTCAATGAACTGACCGTATATGCCCCCGGTCTATTGATTTCGCCTGTCATATAAATCCGTATGGAGCGTATTTTGCCAAGCGAAACTGAGACTTCAAAATCCGTGTAGATTTCGGAAAATTTCTTCTTAATTCTGGATTCAAATGCATCCGGAGACAGACCCCAGACAGTCGTCTCACCGAGTTTCGGAATAAAAATTTTGCCCTCGCGATCGACCGTCAGATTGTATTCCTTTTCGACTTTGCCCCAGAGACGTATGATAATATTATCTCCGGGTCCAAGAATATAATCGGAGATATCGGCAACTTCGGGAGGCGGCGTCAATTCTGACGGGGCCTTGAAAAGCTCATATCCGAAAGGCTGGAGACCCGGCTTGACATCCTTTTTTTCAGCAGGCGGTGAATTTTCCGATTGAACTATCGGCTCCCCGCCGGGCGTCAGGATTTTCGGTGGTTCCGAGTAAATTTCAGGGCTTTTATAAGTGTTATCCTCTTCGGTATTTTGAGATTGGAGCTTGTGGTATTTCTCCAGCGATTTTTCATCGTCTTCATTATATCCCGCCCGATAAAGTGATTGGCAATAAGCCGGTTTGAACCAATCGATAGCTACGAGAATAATTATCAGAATTATGACCGCGAGAATTTTTTTCATTCTTTCCTTCCACCAGCCAGAGTTTACCCCTTTTAATTGTGCAATCATATCAAAGCTGATGCCGGAATAATCGCGATTAGATAACCATCTGTCTGCAAACACGTTGTGCCGGTCTTTCAACTGCCGTGAAGTGATTGTCCGGCAAAAATATTCTCGACAGGCGGGAAAACTTTTCTAACGTTCGGATGGATGGATATAATATTGCTTTTTTTCGACTTAAGCCGCTCGGTTTCATTGAGTGGTTGCTTTTTGGATTAATTATTATATCTTATTACATATGGATAGTAAGCCTGTATATCTGTCTAAGCAGGGTATTATTAAGCTCGAGCAGAAACTCAAGGAGCTTAAGTCTGTCGATCGGCCCAAAATTGTCTCGGAGATAAGACGGGCGCGGGAGCTGGGCGACCTTTCCGAAAATGCGGAATATCATGCGGCTAAAGAAGCGCAGGTACATCTGGAAAGAAAAATCGCCGAGCTCGAGGATAAGCTCAGCCGCGCTCAATCGGTCGACACCGATAATATTCCCTCGGATAAGGCCTATCTTTTTGCCAGAGTTCTTGTAAAAGATTTATCCGATGGGGAAGAGATCGAATATACGCTGGCCCCTCCCGAAGAGACTGACGTCGATAATGACATTATCTCCATCAAATCGCCGATCGGCGCCGCCTTGCTGGGCAAGGCTGTCGGCGAACAGGTTGATATAAAAGTTCCGGCCGGGGTAGTTCAGTACGAGATAATAAAAATTTCGCGGGATTAAAAAACCTCCCGGCAGCGTCGGGAGGCTATCTCATTAAAACGGTGTTTGATACGTTACCAACTCGCTGACATTTCATCATCGGTAGCATTCATATCGAGAGGATCTTCTTCGTAATAATCATCATCCTCATCAATACCAATATCAGCCGCCATATCGGCGCACTCAATCGAACAAAAAACCTGATCCCCCTGCCGGACGGGCCGACCGCTGAATTCTTCGCCACAGAATGCGCAATTCATTAATACCTCCATACAGCAAAACTGTACCAAAATACGAGAATTGATAAAATTGATTACTCTCAAATATGCAAGCGATTTTTTTCATTTTTTTAAAAAAATTATATAACCAATATTCGTCATTCTCCTTAAATTCTATAACCGAAATTCGGCACAAAATAGTTCCGAATTTTCTTACGAATTTCAGACAGCAACCCGCAAATATATTCTATTGCATCTCAACATCTTACCACCGAAATCATATCAGGAGTGTCCGGCTGACCTTTTTAAATCTCGGGCGGCGGAGCCCCATATTTTGACCATTCTTCCTTTGACGGACCGACCGTTCCCGAAACCTTCAAACCGGCCTGACGCATCAAAACCGTCATCTGCCCGCGGTGATGAATCTCATGATCGCCGAGAATCCGGAGCGTCAAGCCTCGTTTCCAGGTCATCCCGTACATGTCGTCCTCCGTTTGAAGCGTTTCATCGGCCCAGTTTTTTTCGATTTGCTCCAGAAGCGATTTCGCCGCGGCATCATAGCCCTCTTTGATTTCTTTCGCCGATTTCGGTAACGGTGCATCGGCCTTAGGTCCTTCAAGCTTTAGACCGGTTCGTTCCGACATCTCCGGGATTGAGGTTACAATGTGCCAGGCGATTCTTCCGATATTCCGATGTCCTTCCCCGACCGACTGCCCCAGCGATTTATCGGTTAGAGCATTAGGAATTCGGCGTGTCCCGTCGGAATTGTTTTTCCAGTATTCGGAAAAATCCTTGATGGTAGTGAACATTCTCAACTCCTTTCATAATTTTGGCGGATACCGTTAATTACATAAATTAGTCTCAGGGAAGTTAATTAGATTATAGAATCAGACAATCACTTTTTTCGGCTGCTAAAAGCGATTTGATTAATTTCAGCAGCACGCCGTGTCTCCGCCGCAGTCGCACGTCGGTTCGGTGCCGCGGAGACGACCGAGTATTATACCATAAGCGCAACCGACGCCGGCATTAACCATCAATGCTCCCTCCGGGCAATTATTGGCGCAGGCGCCGCATTCCATGCAGGCGTCGCGATTGACGATTTGGGCGCGCTTGTTCTCCAGAGCAAAAACGGCGTGGGGGCAAACCAGGATACACATGGAGCAGCCATCGCATAATGAGACATCAAGCTGAAGTGTTGTTACACTTTTAAGGTATTTCAAACCAAACATATTATTGCAACCCTAAGTTAAAAGCGCTACCAGCCATAATATCAGTCCGATAGCAGCACCGCCGATCTGGAACGGCAACGCATACTTCATTTCTTTTAAAACACCGGACAGCGAGGTGTATGTCGAACTTCCGGTGAAATTCATGGCGATAAAACTGACCGTCGCCGGAATCATAAAAAACCATGATATCAACATCAGCGTATTCTTAAAAGAACCCGGATAGACAGATGCCCCCCACCAAATCGCGGCTGCCAGCAAAAGCCCGACCCAAGCACCCTTCAGTGCAAATGCCTGACCGGGAATCCACGGGAGCAACGCTTGTGGCAGAATTGTGCCCATTATAAATGCCGCTAGCAGGATCAAAGCGCTGACCAGACCGTAGGTGACGACTCTGTCTAACGAGTAAATTCCCGAACCAAAACCGGAGAGAAGCAGGAAACAAGCGGCCGCAAATAAAACATACTTAGCCGACGTGACAAGTTCATTCGGAATTAGCGTCAATCTGTTGCCGAAAGTAAAATTGACTCGACGCATCGGGGGAGTTGTCTTACGTCCCGCCTCGAGAAAGGTCGGGATATCCTCGGCCCGAATCGGACCGAAAATAATCCTGAAACCGCTTAACTCTTTTACTTTATGGGCCGAGACGCCGGGTGCGCCAAGCTGGGGAACGATCAGTTTTCTGTGCGAGACGATTTCTTCCAGCCGTGTCGCCTTAATTCGACGGACTATTTCATCAGTTCCGAACGTCCCTTTACCGGCGGCGCACCAGACATTGATTCCTTTCGTATCCAGAACCATTATCCAGCCGTCGATTCCATGCAGGTTGGAGCGCAGACGATCGAAACTCATTTTATAATTTGCCGATACAAAAACCCGCGACTTTTCGGTCGGTTGGCCGACCGCGTACAAACCGGGAGTAATCCGAAATCGCGCCCGCCCGATTCCCCAGCGTGCCTCCCAGCTTCCAAGTTTGTCCTTGAAGTCCAGAGTCGTTTTCACAACCGGAATTTCACCGAAGGCTGTCCGGACATTTCCGGAGATCCAGCCGGAATCGTGCAGCGGTTTTTCATCTTCGATAGATTGGCTTGGCATACTGGTTATCAATTGCTGCGATTGATTTTCACGACAGTAGCACGGCGTCGTTTCTTTGTCTTTCTGTTCGGTCATTTTCTATATACCTACAATGTTGCCAGTATCCAGAAACCGGCGACAATAAGCGCTATTCCAAATACGATACGAATCGGGCCGGATGCCTTTTTGAAAAATGATGTCACGCGCCCGACGCCGATGCCAAGCATTATGGCCGCCATCGGCAAACTGTATCCAATCGCGAAGGTCGCCAATATTAATGCTCCCCAGCCCGATTGTCCGCGAGCCGCCGCAATCCCCAGGACGAATGGCAGCAGCGGTCCGCTGCAACCGAGAGTGCAGGTGATACTCGCCGCCCCGATTGCCAGTCCGAACAAACCCGCTCCGACAAAACCTCCGCGCAATTTCTTTTTGCTGAGATCAATCGCCGGTAGACGAAACGGTAGAAAATTCAGCGATAGTAATCCGAAAAAAATCGCCGCCAGACCGACCAGCGCCAGGCTGTAGCGGCCGAAAGTGCCGTTGGCCAGCTTACCGAAATAGCCGACCAGAAGTCCCAGTACCGCCAGCGATACGGTCGTTCCCACCAGAAAAAAGAAACTTGTATAGACAGCGTCACGGCGTGTAAAAGAATCATCGCGGCTGCCGGCATATCCTGCCACCGCGGCCATAACTGCAAAATTGCAGCAGGAACTGAAAGCTGTCGCCAATCCGAGGAGCAATGAAGCGGGCAGGATGGCCAGTCCGAATTCGGGGGAATTGAAGACTTCTTTTATCCATTCCATCTCAGGTTCCCGACGACTCCATCGGCTTTTTGTCATTCGTCCCGGAGGATGCAGAAATATTATCGTAAGAATCCAGGATGGCATCTATGGTCAGATTGTCAACGACCATCGTTTCGCTTCCGGATTTGGTGTACAGAACAAGTGCAGGCAATCTGCTTATCCCGAATCGCTTAAGGCCGGTCCTGAACAACCGATCCTCGTAATACACTATCGAAACGCGGGATTTGATACCCCTTTTATCAAAAGAACGGGTGGCCTGTTTCACTGCCGTAAAGTCATCTCTGGAAATCTGGTCGTCGTTGTAAATAAATAACAGAACGGCCAAATCCAGATCTTTAAGTTGTTCATCAAAATCTTTTACCGCATTATTCGATCCACCGCCGGTTGTTGTTTTGGGCAGGCAACTTGTTGCGGCATCGCAATTGGTCGTGGTACACGTGGCCGGATCACATCCGGATGCGGTTGAATTCGGTTCCCGCAGGAACAACGAATACCCGGCCACCCCGACGGCCAGAATAATTATTACGGTAAAAACTATAGTTTTCCAACCGCCTCCGGTCGCGGTCGTTGCGCAGCAATCACCGTTCTCACAGCAAATATTATCCCGGTCTTTATTGCTGTCCTGGTCGTTCATGTTTTCTCCTTGATGTCGATTCATAATTAGTTTCGACTGAAATTAGATATGCTATACGTTGACGGGTGTCTTGAAAAACTGCTGTAATTCGTCCAATATTGACGGTTCCACGCGGCACAAGATCGTCTGCCCGCTGCGTTTCAATTTTATCAATCCGGCGCTTTTTAACTCTTTTATATGATGCGAAACAGTCGAGGCGGCAATGTGAAGATCCCTGCCGAGCTCACCGATACAGGCGCACATTTCGTCATCATTGCGGCATTCCGTACCTTGAGGGCAGCAAGAAGCCAGGCGCATGAATATTTTCAACCGATTCGGATTGGACAGCGCCTTGAATTTCTCCGCCAGACGGTCATAATCATTACTTCGACTTTTCGACATATATCGAATATATGAATAACCGGCAAAAGGTCAAGCAAAATCCTGATTTAATCTATCCTTTAAGGGATGCTTGTTTCATAGGTTAAGTAAACACGGATAAAAACGAATTTGGACCTTTGATTAAATATCACTTTCTACCTTAATCGAGGGAATATTCCGTGTAACATGTTGCAGGGTTTGATAATACGAGAAATTGGGTTCGTATCGCATATTTTAACATCTTTATATTCTCTGTATCCCGATTTAAGACAAGACAAGTCAATGCGGAATTTATAGATAGCCGAAAACCGGCAACGTATAAACTGTTGCAAAAGTGCCTTTTTTGCGAATTTATGGTAGTAATTCGATGGTGATTTTGTACCATATAATTATCCATATTCGATCCTTTTATATCTCTTAAATATGGGCCGGGAGTCGGAAATTACATTAAAGGGATAGTGATTTTGCGTAAAAGGCGATTTTCAAAGTTCTGTCAGGTCTTGCGCGAGTTTAAACGAGCGTGTGACCTGACAGCGATTCAATTCCAATCCTTCCAAACAGACAATCTTCCTTTATGATCGACCAAATAATCCGCCGCACTTGACCAAATCCAATCTTCTGCCTTTTTAACCAATCCGGCTTTGATTGGATTGTTGTGTATATATTCAAGCTTCTTTCTAAATACAGCTTGGCTCTCGATAGCAACTCTGTCATAACGCGGCATCCATATAGCCGTATTGTTTAGACCAATATCACGAGTTGCCTTTTGCGAAACATATTTCTTAAAATCTCTCATAAATCCAGACATTTTGATTCCATCTATAAATAACAGGAGATGGATATGGCTCGGCATAAGAACATAACCGGAAATCAAGGCGTCATATTTCTTGGCACAAAACTCCAGAGATTTTATCAATTGGTCATTAAATCCGTCGATACTTCCGAGTGCTTTCCAATCCTTAAAGGTTGTCGTTATAAAAAAGCATGATTCATTGCATTGTTCCGGATAGCGTAATCCCATAATATTAAGATAATGCTTTTTTTGAATTACGGCAACTTATTTGGGATGGCGTCAGGTCACACTCCCGATAAATCGGGAGCAAGACCTGACGCAACCATGAATGACAAATTAGACGGCGTTGCCTAATTTTGACGGGAAGAAACCCACCGCAGAGCGGGTGGGCTGCGGATCGATTTGATCACCTAATTCGTATTGTTTTGTTTATTTTTTACTGCCTTTAAATAATTGTTCGAAAAAGTCAGCCACTTTCTCTTGTGTTCCGTATTTCGGAACTAGCCAAAACCATTGGAGAATTCCGGAAAATATGCCTATTAAAAGGCCAATATTAAGATCGCTATTAACACCTATATAAAATCCCAGCGGTAAACCTATTATTAATGGCCAAAAATGCCATAAGGCGGCTAGAGAAACAACAATAATTGCAATAATAATAACGGCGAGTATTAGTATTCCTATAATTGTTAACACTTCCATGACGTATCGCCTAATCTATTAATCATTTTTATTTTATTATTAGAAGAGACTAATCTATCCTATTCGAAATTCAAATCCTTAAACGCCGAATCGACTTTTGCTTTTTCCTCCTTTTCCTTCTGGATTTCGTGCATTTTTTGGGCGGCTTCATCCTCCAAAAAGCCTTTATATTTAACATTGCAGGTTACTGTATCGTATTTAATATCATTTAGATGAAATCGTTTCACCTCATCCGGTGGGCAATACACTACGATATATTTTCCTTCTACCCAGGCTTCCCTCCACATAGAATGTCGAGGAAAACGACGTTCAGCATCGAATATCTGGACCCATTCTGAAGGCGGGTAATCTGATAGCTCAAAATAAATATTATAGAGCCCCGTATTGGGATCAGGCTTATATGTTCGCGAACTATCAATTCCTATTATCTTAATATCTTTGAATTTTGCAGGGTCCATAGTCAATTCCTCGACGCGCGGATGTACTGCAATTTCTGGCTCTACTGGTATAGTCTTCCGCGTCGATTTCTCTATGCCCAATGTGCGCAGTAGCTTCGAAAACGAGGTTTCAAAAAGATCTTGGCGAGTAAAATTCGCATAAATTTTATCTTTGAGAAAAGGCGGTATATCACATGGTTCTTTTAAAATAGGGAGAACTGTTACTTTGCGTTCAGATAATTCACGCTCCATTGCAATTGCGAGTTCCTTTTTTACCCAAGTCGAATCAACAGAGTTTGGGGAAAGCACTACTGCGACGAAATCTGTCTCTTCTATGGCCGAGCCAATTTTCTGAATCAAAGAATCTCCAACTTTTAACTCGGCCTCATCTATCCATACATTTACACCATTGTCTTCCAACATAGATGCCAGTTTTCTAGCGAAAGCCTTATCTCTCGAATTATGACTAAGGAATACACTGGGCATTTTTATTCGCCCTCCTCATTTTCCGTACTCAGGCCTTTCCGGCCGAGCCGATGATTTGCATCTTCTCCTTGACGATTTCTCTAACCGTGTCGCGCGCCGGGCCGAGGATTTTGCGCGGATCGAAGACTTTCGGATTCAAAGTCAGTTGCTCGCGGACGGTCCCCAGCCATCCGAGACGCAAGTCGGTATCAATATTTATTTTATTAATGCCCAGTTTTACAGCCTCGCGATAGGCATCGTCAGGGACACCTTTCGCGCCGGGAAGTTCCGCGCCGTACTTGGTCGCTTTCTCGACCAGTGAGGCCGGCACACCGCTGGCGCCGTGCAACACCAACGGAATCCCGGTTTTCTTTTTGATAATATCGATTCTATCGAAGGCCAGTTTGGCCTCGCCTTTGAATTTATAGGCGCCGTGCGAGGTCCCGACCGCCACCGCCAGTGCATCGCATTTTGTCCGCTCGACAAACTCGGCCGCCTGATCCGGGTCGGTCAGACGCGCCTCGCGCTCGTCGACTTTGACGTCATCCTCGATACCGCCCAGCAGTCCCAGTTCGGCCTCGACGGCGATATGCTTCGGGTGCGCCATTTTGCAGACTTCCTGCGTGATACGAATGTTTTCCTCGAACGGCTGTTTCGAGGCATCAATCATAACCGAGGTAAACCCGGCATTGATGCAGCGCTCGGCATCTTCAATGGTGGCGCCGTGATCAAGGTGCAATGATATCGGCACCGAGACAAGTTTGGCGCCGGTTTTGACCAGATCCACCAGATAATCGAAACCACCGTACGACAGCGCCGAAGTCGATGCGGCCAGGATAGCCGGCGATTTCATTTCCTCGGCGGCCTCCATCACCGACTGCACGAATTCCATATTGTTAACATTAAACTGGCCGATGGCATATTTTTTCTCATTGGCCGGTTTATACATATCGATTAAAGACATCAACGGCATTGTAAGATTCCTTTCATTTATAAATCCTGATTTTATTTTTTCTGCGCTTCACCGGTCATCGGTACAAATCGAACCGGTATGATCGATTTTTTGATGACCCCCTTTTCCGTTTTTTGTACCAGCAATAATTCCTGATAAAATTCCCCGACCGGAATAACCATCCGCCCTCCCACTTTTAATTGATCCACGAGCGGCTGCGGGATTTTCGGCGGTGCGGCGGTGACAATGATAGCATCAAACGGCGCCGCCTCGGGCCATCCCCGATAGCCGTCACCCGCCCGGACATGTACATCAGCGTAACCGAGTGAATCGAGAAGTGTGTCCGCTCTATGCGCCAGTTCCGGTATTATTTCAATGCTGTAAACCGAATCGGATATTTCGGCCAATATGGCGGCCTGATAACCCGACCCGGTGCCGATTTCAAGAACTTTCGAAGTGGAATCGATTTGCAGCAACTCGGTCATAAGAGCCACAATGTACGGTTGCGAGATAGTCTGGTCATGGCCGATCGGAAGCGGACCGTCGCGATACGATTCCTGTCGGTATGATTCGGGCACAAATAAATGACGCGGTACAGTACGCATCGCCTCCAGAACCAGCGAATCGGTAACATCGCGCCGCTCGATTTGAGCTTCGACCATGCGGAGTCGCTCCTGTGTATAATTTGGCTCGTCGTTTTTTGATTCCGACTGTCCGGCACACGAAAATAATACAAGCACCATGATCACATACGCCGCGATGGATTTAAGATAATAATCCTTGGCCATTTTATCGAAATATAGCGTCGATTAAGACGGCTGTCAATGGTTATAAGTCTTTCCATTTATCTCTTTTAGCCAGAGTCTGACCAGCCGGTCGATTTTTTCCTCCATTCTGTTGGGAAGCAGTCCGGTCTTGATGACCGTCAAATATATTTCAACGGCCGCTTTGGTTTCCTCGACCGTCAGGATTTCATTTTTTTCTTTTTTCCATTCATCCCGAAATTGGATTGTCAGACGAATCAGCTTACCCAGGACGGTCAGAGCCTCGGATGGAATTTGACCTTCTTGGCGTAAAAGCTCCGCGAAATATCTTCTAATATCTTCTTCCATGACAGTCCGTTTTATTATTGCATACGAATATTAATTATATTAAATAGTTTGAAGTGGAACAAATAATAAATATTATTGATACCATTGATAGTGCCGTATGGGGTCTGCCGCTGATGGCGCTTCTGGTCGGGACCGGCATATTCGTCACATTCCGCAACAAATTAGTTCAAATCAGAGGCTTTAAGCATAGTTTCGAATTGATTTCGGGCAAATACGACAAACCGGAGTTTGAAGGGGAAATCACCCATTTTCAGGCCCTTTCGGCGGCCCTCTCGGCAACCATCGGGACGGGCAATATAACCGGGGTCGCCACCGCCATTGCTGTCGGCGGACCGGGGGCATTATTCTGGATGTGGATTACGGCGATCTTCGGCATGGCTGTTAAGTTTACATCGTGCACGCTGGCGGTGATGTATCGCAGGATTGATCCGGACGGATACGTCCGGGGCGGGCCAATGTATTTTATCCAGATGGGGATGCACCGAAGATGGCGCTTTCTGGCGTATATGTTTGCCGGTTGTGCCGCCGTCGCGGCGCTTGGCATTGGCGACATGGTACAGGCGAATTCGGTTGCCGATGGTTTCGTATCGCTTGTGGGAAAATCGGAGACAACCACCGGGCTCCTGATCCGACTGGGTATCGGTTTATTCATTGCCGTTATGGTCGGTTTGGTAATCGTGGGCGGAATCAGGCGTATCGGTCGCGTGGCCAGCAAGCTGGTGCCGCTTATGTGTATCATATATTTCGGCTCAGCCTTGATTGTGTTGCTTATGGCTTTTGATATGATTCTCCCGTCGATAAAGATGATTATTCAACATGCCTTCACGCCGACATCCGCGGCCGGCGGCTTCGCCGGGTCGACCGTATGGTTATCCATTCAAAAAGGCGTCTCGCGGGGTGTATTTTCCAATGAATCCGGGCTCGGCTCGGCTCCGATGGCGCACGCCGCCGCCAAAGTCAACGAGCCGGTCAGGGAAGGATTGGTGGCGATGATCGGGCCCTTTATCGATACCCTGGTTATCTGCACTATGACCGGTTTGGTAATTCTTGTTTCCGGACAGTGGGCCAGCGGATTTAACGGGACACCATTGACCGCCGAATCATTCGAAACCATTCTGCCGTCCTGGGGGCGCTCGATGGTCTCACTCGGTTTGATTCTTTTCGCCTATTCGACCATAATAAGCTGGTCATATTATGGCGAGAAGGGGATCGAATTTATCCTCGGCCGCCGGGCGGTGTTGCCATATAAATACGTCTATCTGGCTTTTCTGCCAATCGGGGCGGCACTCAAGCTCGATTTTGTCTGGGGATTCGCTGATATCGCCAACGGTCTGATGGCGCTGCCGAATCTGGTCGCTTTGCTGGCGCTTTCAGGCGTGGTTGCCGCCGCGACCAGAAAATATTTCCGCGAACTCCGTGAGGGAAAACACCGAAGCTGATTCTGCTATCCATTCAAAAATTATATTAAAATTGCGATTTCCAAATATATTTGCATCTTATCTAAGGAAGATTCTTGCTCGTTTTCGGTAATATTCATTATCGTGGGCGAGATAAAGACAATGGGATTTTGCCCTCTGCAAAAGCGGTATTGACCGAATTATAAATCCAGCGAAGTAAATAAACCGGTAGGAATTCCGAAATAAGAAGAAGGGGCAAGGGGTTAACCTTGCGCCCGAAATGTCGAAATGGCGGACCGAGGGAGATGGAAAAAACTGCCGAACAAAAACCGGAATTTATCGATACCGAAATCGATTTCAAAATTTCCGGAGATAATATGAAGGTTTTTCTGATCTGCCGGGGCGATTATTCTAAAAGCGGTGAATTAACCGACAAAATCCTTAAAAAATTAAATGATAAGAAGATTACCGGTAAGCCCGATTTGACTCTAATCGGCAAAGCAATCGAAGAAGCAAACAAAACCGGTGAAGAGATAAAAGATTTATTGATAGTCGAGGGTCGACCGGCAGTGATGCCGGTGGACGGCAAGATCGAATGGATGGGGAATTATTTCGACAAGGGATATTACATCGATCCCGAAACGCAAAGAATCGATTATAAACAAAAGCTCGAGGATCGTTCTGTTAATGAAGGTGATCTTCTGGTCAAGGTAACGCCGGCGCAAAATGGCCGCGAAGGTCGCGATGTTTTCGGAAAGGCGCTGGTCGTCAGCCCTCCGCAGAAAGTGCATTTAAAGGGTGGTCTCAACGTTATTTGGTTGGAAGCGGAAAGCGGATATAAATCCACATGCGCCGGTCGCGTGAAATTACGCGGAACGACACTTGATGTCGATCCGATTTACCGTATTCCCGACGGCGTCGGAAATGAAAGCGGGAATGTCAAACATAACGGGCAGGTTGTCGTTGACGGCGATGTCGAAGCCGACTTCAAAGTTGAAGCCACCGGTGATATCGAGGTCAGGGGATTAATTTATGCCAGCGATATTGAATGCGGTGGGGATCTTTCCGCAAAAGAAGGAATCAACGGTAATCTCACAAAAAAAATACACGTAAAAGGGAACATTCTCGCCAAATATATCCATAATGCGTCTATTAAATGCGGAGGTGACATCGGTGTTTCGACCGAGATATTTAACAGTTTCATCGAGGCCGAAGGCGAGGTCAATTGCAGCCGCGGCCGGATTATCGGAGGTGAGATTCTGGCAACCAAAGGGATGGTTGTCGATGAGGCCGGGTCCAAAGGTGATACCGATACGGTGCTGGTGGCAGGGGTAGACAGAAATCTGCAGGCCGCGTTGAAAGCAAATTCCGATGAGGCAACCCGCCTGAAGGAAATGATAAAAAAACTCCAGGTTGGATATAGAAAATTTAAGGCCAATTTGCAACTTCTAAGCAATGAGCAGAAACAGGCCATGATCGAAATAAGCCACAAGATTCAGGAGGGTGAGGACGAGGTCGAAAGAATCGAAAAGGAAAAAAAGGCGATAGTTGCGAAAATTCGTGAAAACAGTAATGCCTTAATTAAGATCAGAAATATAATTCACCGCGGTGTCGTTCTAAGAATCGGCGACGCCCGGAATACCGTCGATCAGCCTCTGGCCGGTCCCATTTATATCGGGCAGGATCGATATACCAGAGAGATTAAGATGACCTCAAGTCTTGATGAATTTGAAGCTGAAAATATAAATAGCAATCAAAAATCGGAGCAGGTCAATGAAAGCTGAATACATCAATCCGTTTATCTTGTCTGTCACAGGACTGTTTGAGAGTATGCTTGATTGCTCGGTGAAAATGGGTACTCCCGGCATTGCCGTCGATGACTCTCAGATTATGAGAAAGATTATTACCGGTGCTTTGAAAAAGCAAGGTTTCAAAGATATCGTTGAAGCCTCTGACGGTCAGGAGGCGGTCAAAATTGTCTCTGAAAATGCGGAAATCGGTCTGATACTGATGGATTGGAATATGCCCACCATGACCGGTATTGAAGCCGTCAGAAAAATCCGCGCGGCCGGCAATACGACCCCGATCGTAATGGTCACGACTGAATCGGAGAAAGAAAAAGTCATCGAAGCGATTAAAACCGGTGCCAATGATTATCTGGTCAAGCCGTTTAATCACAAAGATATTCAGTCTAAACTCGAGAAATTTCTGCAAAAGGCTTAGCTTTTTCAAAAAGGGAATTGGTAATCTCGCATGAATCCGTTGAAATGACAGCCAAAAACTTTCACTCAGATTCCAAATTATATTCTGCAGTAACGCCAACCTCACTGATATTTCAATATCAAATCATATCATTACGGACACACCGGCTCCGGGCCCTCCAGATATAAGTATGTTATCAGGTATGTAATATCAAAAATGTTTATCGTCCCATCACCGTTGGCATCGCCGGCCTCAAGCGGATCCGGCGCCGGACCTTCCAGGTACAGATAAGTTATTAAAAATGTGATATCGAAAATATTATGTATGCCGTCACCGTTGGCATCACCGCAAACGTACTCACAGGCATCGCCGATATTATCGTCATCCGAATCGGCCTGATCGGGATTGTAAATATTCGGACAATTATCTTCATTATCGGCGACACCGTCATAGTCATTATCATGACCGATATATGCGTATAGTCTTTCATCGACAATTGAATCAACGCGGACATAAACGCCGCTCGGTCCGCCGTAACCGTCACTGTTTGGAAATGTCATCGGGCTGAATATTTCTTTCCCGGGAACCTCACTGGTGAACGGCGCCGCCTTTCTGGTTTCATAAGGATACCACCATTGGGCGCTGTCGGTGACAAAACCGCTCGGATTGGAATAGGCGTCCTGAGCCGGATTATATCCGGCATCTTCGACAACTACCGTATAATGCGGATATTCGGGAGTCCCATTGTTTACATAATTGTCACCCCCAACAATTGAATCATCGACGTGCGAGATGATCAACCCTCGTTCTAGTGGATCACAGCCGAAAGTCAAATAAGGCCACAGATAGACCGAAAAGTCGGAATCGAATTTATCGAATAATCCGGCCGAGTTCGGATTGCGATATTCAAGTAAAAAATACTCACCGGCCTCCGTATCGATCGGTATTTTATAGAGCGAGCTGTCTTGATGCATCTCTATATCATAAATGACCAGATCCTGATACTCCGGCTCATCGAGCACTATCGGCGTTATCCACCCCATTTGTTTTTTGCACCAACCGGCCAGATGCGGCGGGATAATCTTTTTGATGGCCATCAAACCGTAACCGTTGTATCCCATCAAACACCAATCCACGAAGGGATGATCGTTATAATCATTGGGGGTTATAAAGGTCATTGTGTCCAGTTTGTCATCGTAATCGTAAAGATCGGGCAGTCCCAGGTTATGCGACAACTCATGGGCCGCCACCGAAATCGTATTTAAGGTATCGACGCCGGAAAAATTGTGCGGATTAGCCGAATCTCTTAGCGGTCTCGTTTCCGGTGAAGTACACCAGTGCGAGACCATCATTCCGTCGAAGGGCCCGGGTCCATATCCGGGGTACCAGGACAGGGCGTAGGACCAAATATCATTGAGATCACCGGAGTCTTCCTGACCATTCCCGGATCGCAAAAAAATCGCGGCATCGACAATACTATCGTTATTCCCGTCAAATTGCGAGTAATCGACGATATCGTCGAGATCATACAGGATATCCTCGAAATCCCAATATTCAAAATTGCCGTCATAAATTCCAGCATCGTACCAAGGTATAACGGTACCAACGGTTGTGACCTGCCCAAAGGATACTTCATGAAAATAGTCCGAAATGGAGCCGGTGGCATATTCATTTCTGGAGAAAAACATGCTGTCGAACACAGCGCTCGGATAAGTCCCGGGTCGATTGGACCACTCCAAGAGAATAACCAGTATCTTTAGAGTATCACCGTCAAAGCGGGCGGCCGCCATATCGCGCCGATCCTGATCGGACAATTTCGAAACCGGCAGAGGACCGAATTGTTTTTCTATTAAATGATCGGGAACGTCAAAAATTATCGCACGTGACAGATCCCCGGCGATCGCCGGGATAGCCAATAACATTAACGTTAATAATGAAAACAGTCTCATTGACATTCGACTCATAGCTACTTCTCCTGATTTTATTTTACGGGCATATCGGTTGCGGCCCCCCCAAATAGAGAAACGTAATCAAATATGTCGCATCGAAAATATTTATGGTGCCATCGCCGTTGGCATCACCGGCCTCAGGCGGATCGGGCGCCGGTCCGTCTATGTACAGATAGCTTATCAAAAAAGTGATATCAAAAATATTGTGAACGCCGTCATTATTAGCATCACCGCAAATATAATCGCAGGCGTCGCCGATGTTATCCCCATCCCTATCCTCCTGTCCCGGATTGTAAACATCGATACAATTATCGCAGCTGTCGCCGACGCTGTCACTGTCAATATCCTCCTGTTGAGGATTAAAAGTATTCGGGCAGTTATCACAGGCGTCGCCGATATTATCATCATCGGTATCGAGCTGATCCGGATTATAATCAACGATGCAATTATCGCAAACATCACCGCGCTCGTCGGCGTCAGCATCATTCTGGGAGGGATTATACGTTATCGGACAATTGTCGCAGACGTTTCCAATACTGTCATTATCCATATCTTCCTGGTTGGGATTGTAATCGTTCGGGCAATTATCGCACTCATCCGCGATTCCGTCCCCATCGCCGTCCGGCCCGGTACAACCAAGGCTGATTTTGAACATCGAGCGGCCATGTGTCCCGGCCACCAGCGTCCGCGTGGAATCGTAAAGGGCCAGATCGTTGACCGGCGTGATTGGCAGTCCGGTTCCGAGAGGCTGCCAGCTGCCGCCCATATCCTCCGTATAGTACACGCCGACATCGCCGGCTATGTACAATGTCGAATCGTTTTGCGGATCGACAATTACATCATTAATCGGGGCATCGGGCAGATTGCCGTGAATGTCATGCCAGACGA
>CAYVMO010000027.1:0-42387 GCA_964452645.1 uncultured Ignavibacteriaceae bacterium | reverse complement strand
ACACCCAGAGAGGTCACCCCGACAATCATCGAAGCCACAATCAGAGGAACGACAATCATCTTAAGAGCATTGAGAAAAATAGTGCCAAGGAATTTTAGCTGTATAAATACATCGCCGAAGAAATATCCGCCAATAACACCCAGGACGGCACCGAGGAGCATGCCAATCAATATGTAATTACCGCTCTTATTTTGCATATGAGTCCATCTACCTCTTTCATTTAATAGATAATTAAATATTATAATAATAACTTTTCCATCCCGCAACCCCAAATAACAGCTATTCAACCCGGTTTTGACCTTTTCGCTATGGCAACTCTATGGCTACAGATATGTTATACGATTGAAATAATATCGGCAGGAGAGCCTTAAACAGGGTGATCGTTTGAATTTGCGTTTTTTTAAGCTTGCCGGTATCGGACAAGCGCCTTTTATTTTGGTTATGGATGAATTGGACTATCAGTTTTTTATGGAAAAGGCGCTGCGGGAAGCACAGGTCGCTTTTGACAAAGACGAGGTGCCGGTCGGAGCGGTGATTGTTCAGGATAATCGGATCATCGGGCGCGGTCATAACCTGACCGAATCGCTCAAAGATGCGACGGCCCATGCCGAGATGATCGCGATTACATCGGCGGCGGAAAAAATCGGCGACTGGCGGCTGGATGATTGTATATTATTTTCGACCATTGAACCGTGCGCCATGTGTGCCGGGGCGGCGGTATTGTCGCGGATAAAGACAATCGTTTATGGCGCCAAAGACAATAAATTCGGCGCCTGCGGCTCGATTTTTGAAATCCCGACCGAGGCGAAATTGAATCATCGAGTTGAAATAATATCGGGAGTGCTGGAAGAAGAATCAGTTGCACTGATGCAGTCGTTTTTTCAAAAAATTCGCAAAAGAAAGGAGACAATAGATTGAACGAAAAACAAATCGATCTGCATAGACTTTTAATCAAGCCGCTATATATGGGATTAATGATTAACATATTTATACCGGTGATTATTCTCGCGATTGCTTATTACATCGATATCTCGGGCGGGCGAAGTTCGACCGTACCGCCGGAGACGTTGAATATTCTTTTCTGGACGCTGGCGGCGGTGGCGGCGGTTGACGGTATCGCGGCGATTTTCATCAAGCAAAAATTGTTTTTTGCACCCATGATTCAATCGCAGGAAACTTTCGAAGACGATCTGACTACGCGTGTTACATCGGCCTCGATCGTGTGCTATGCCCTGACAACGGCGATTGTGGTGTATGGATTTGTTTTGTACATGATTGGCGGTGTCTTTAATCATCTACTGCTTTTTACTTTCGTTTCATTTATCGCCTTTCAGCTTATCCGCCCGCGCTATAGTTTTATGGAAAAGGTGGTAGCGACCCAGGAGAAGTACGTTGGGGAAGGTCGGTTTTATCGGAAGAGCGGGTAAGTACATAATTGGATAAATGGCTTCGTTTCCGACTTTCGAAAAATCCGTGGTTGGCGTACGTCCGCGTGCGCCAACAAATTGGCTTCGTTTCGCATATTTAAGGAATCCTTTTTTTATCGTTTTCCGGTCCAAAACCGGCGTAAGCGTATGAGGGGAAAGATAATAGCCAGAAATGGATTTGGCGCAAAAAGCCATTTGAGCAAATTCTATTTTGATCCTTAAGGTTGGGCTCGAAGTTAGTATGTCTGTGGGCATACGTCACGTATTCTCCTTTTTAGTTTCTACATAAGGACCGGGAGACGGGATTAACATTGATTTGGTAGGGATTTTGTACATGAAAGAAAGCTGTAGATCAGAATAATGATTCAATTGGAATCTGGCATGCAGTGACTATTTGGAAAGGAAACTTAGCACGCGAGCACGAAGTCTATCCTCATTTTTTATTTGGCACGCCCACACTACTAATGATTTCCATTTCATTACTTTTAATTGCGTTATATTTTTTTTGTCGCGTACAACATTGGACTTGCGCTTATTTGACCAAAATCTAGCATTCGTTTTTGGCCTGACTTTACCAAATTTACAATTGTGCATGTGCCAATAACATCCATGTACGAAGATTACTTTTTTCAAACCCGGAAATACCAAGTCCGGTTTTCCCGGGAGGTCTTTTTTATGAAGCCTATATCTAAAACCCATCGAATGAATGAGTCTACGTATCATCAATTCAGGTTTTGTATTTTTCGATCTTATTGCGGCCATGTTTCGACTTCTTTGTTCTTTGGTATGTACGTCAGTCATTCTTTCACACTTTAATAATATTATCGGCCTTCCACCTTGCCATAGCCGGATCCAAGTGATACTTGAAAAATGTTTCAAATGAGATAACATTGCGCCCCTTCAAATAGCATTTCTTTTTTATTGATCGAGGTACAACCAAATATATTCTGTTTTTTAACATCTCTGGCAAATCTCTGTTGGCTACATTTTCATCAATGGTGCCTAAAAAAAACTGATGACCTTGAGTACCCTCGGTTGTTATTTGCCGCCATCGTTCACGTAAAGTTCTTTTGACGGTGAATATGATACAATCCATAGGATTTTCTCTGAAGTGTTCAACGCTGGGCAATAAAAAATCAGGTTGGCCATTTATTACGGGATGTGGAGTATAGGGGTAGCCGATTGTCCTGAATAATACATTAATTACATGTTCAAAGGCATTGCCGGCCCTAGGTCTTCTTCCTTGAGTAAGGCCCAGAAAAAATTTATCCAGAGCCCAAAAATTATTTTCAAGAACATTAAAAAAATCATCAATTCCGGCCCCCTTTTTGATTTTCTTCCCCAAGACGTTTTTAAGCGCGGCAATGGCGGCCGGGCGCTCGGCGTTTAAATAAAGATTATATGCATTTATTTGTACCTTTTCAACAAGAGAACTAAAATTCTTTTTAATCCATTCTTTATTATCCTGTTTAATGCCAAGGACATCTTTCATTGCAACGACACATATATCATATCCACTTGGAAGTTTTAATGCTTTTTTTAGAGCTTCGAGGGTTTTTTGTTCTGTCATACGTTTTTAACTTATTGCTTTTTTATCTACCTTTGACAAGGCATCCATTGCCAAGTTTATAAATATGCCAACATAAAACCTTTACAATTTGCAGACCAATGCTCTCAACTACTGCAGGAACAATAGCATTTCCAAACTGTCTATAAGCCTGAGTATCAGAAACAACGATTTCTAACGAGTCCGGAAAACCCATAAGACGTGCGGCTTCTCGCGGCGTAAGACGTCTTGGATTCTTTTCTTTACCTCGTGGTATCAAAATTTCTGATCCATCTTTGTAATAACGAGCGCTGAGCGTTCTCGTTATCCCGTCTGGATCAGCAAGACCATATCCAAAGCCGTTACCTTTTTTCCGATGTTCTTCTGCATATCGACGCAAGTAATTCCATAAATGATCAGTTAGTATGTATTTCGAATCAGGCTTTCGTTCCAAAATATTTTTTAATTTGGGCTTATCATTATCCTCGATATTCGGAAAATGAAACGGAGGACTATTTCCGAAAACATTGGTGTCAAAACCAACAATTATTATTCTTTCGCGATGTTGTGGAACAAAATAAGCAGCATCTATAATCTTATAGAATATTCTATATTCTAATTCTTCCAGTGTGGATTTTATTATCTGCCACGTAATCCCTTTATCATGTGATTTTAGGTTTTTTACATTTTCAAGAAAAATAACGGGGGGGCGTTTTATTTCAGCAATTGTAGCTAAATTAAAAAATAAGGTGCCTTGTGTTTGATCTTTAAATCCATGTTGATATCCAAGACTTTTTTTCTTCGAAACTCCAGCAATTGAAAACGGCTGACATGGAAATCCTGCAGCAAGAATATCATGGTCGGGAATGTCTTTTGGATTAATCCTGGTAATATCGCCAATCGGGATTTCGCCGAACCATTCTCCATAGGTTTTCTGCGCATGTTTATCCCATTCGCTGGAGAAAACACACTTACCGCCCAGACTTTCCAAACCTAATCTGAATCCACCGATGCCAGCAAATAAATCTATAAAGGTAAAGGGCGCAGCGCTAGATTTCGGAGCCAAGCTATTATCATTTTTGCCAAACAGAGAATATTGTTTTGGTTTTACAAAATTCTCCAGAATTTTAATCAAAAATTCCTGTTGCGTCATTAAATTGCGTTTACGTTCTTTGTCAATCCATTCCTTTAAATAACCCGGTATTTTTCTTATAAGAATTTGGCTCGCCATATGATTTTTAATTTGTTTATTTCGCATATATGATATCAAAAATTCCCCGCGTTTGTCAATCACATTTTAAATAATACTTAATTTGCCCAATTATATTGAATTATTATTCAACCAACTCATCTATCCAGGACAATATTTTATTTGGCGTTGCTTTTTCGATCAATAACTGACGCGGGGTGAATCTTTTTGAGAGCATGTCGATTATTTCCAATCCGAGATAATAGCCGGTGCGGATAGGAGTGTTGTCATCTTTGAAACGCCGGCATTGGAAAAACTGCCCGAGGACTTTATCGTCTTTCGATTTGAGAACTTTCTGCGCCTCGTAAGCAATCGTTTTCAGGTTTTTGCGGCACCATCTCAAATAGCCGCCTTGTGGGTCGGGCATATTTATCGCCTTGTGCAGGTTGGACATGAAAATTTGACTTAGAGTAATTTTGGGAAGCAATTTTACCGACAGCCAGGTCGCCCAGCCTTCTTCGTAAATCATTTTATATATGGGAGCCATCTCCGGGGGAGTACCGATTTTTCGATATCGTATAAAATGACCGTACTCGTGCGCCAGCAGAACTTTTAAATTTTCGCCGCTGGTGTATGGAAAATCGGGCGAGCCGCCGATAACCGGATTTTTGTCGATTTTGTAGACACGTCCATTAAACGCGCCGAAGCCGGGATAAAGGATTATTTCCGGCGGCGGAATCGATCCCAATATCTTTTTTGACTTTCGCCATACATCTTCGGCTATTTTATGCCACTCATCGGGACCGAATTTTGCGATTTTGCGCCGCCACTGTAGTTCGAGAAGGCTATCTACCGTTTTGTCAACACCGTGTTTGTACAGATGGCAATTATTGATTTTGCGATTGTGATAGATAAATTTATGCAGTTTCTCTTTTATATTTTTATCACGGTCATCAATTATTTCTTTGATGGGTGTGATGCAGTCATAGATTTTTATTCTGAGGGGCATAATTTTCTCCGATTTGTATTCGCATTTCGATTAAAATAATAAATTTTCGGCGGGAATCATTGGGTTATTACGACATTTTTCATATATAAGCCCTTTTATTTTGCAGCAAATCAGCGCTAAATGGCTTGACAAGGGAATTTACAACGTATATTATCCTGATGAATACTTACCGAAAGTCATTAAAAACGGCGAACTTTTATAGATTTTAGTTGTTAAGAGATTATTATTCGCTTCGAAAAATAGGAAGTAACTATAGCAGAAGGAGAGCGAAGATATGCATCGATTCTTAAGTTTAACGGCCCTTTTTATTCTGGTTTTGATCGTGGTTTTCGGATGCAGCAATGATCCGAATCCGGTATCATCGCCAAAAGAAGCTATTTCAGCTAATTCGAATCGTGCCCCGGGAGCGATACCGGCGGATGCCGTTATCGATTCAGCCAGATTTAATGTTCATGTATTTGATACTGACACTCAATCAGTTATGGTGCACCGGGTTACTTCGGCCTGGGATGAGACCGACGTCGACTGGACCAATTTCGCGGCCGCTTATGACGCCGGCCCTCTGGCCGCCTTATCGGTAGAAGATACCGGCTGGTATTATGTCAATGTCAGCGCGCAGGTGCAGGGCTGGTTCGACAGCACGCTCGGAAATTATGGTTTCCTTCTCGAGCCGAGTGCAAGCGATACCGGTTTGATGACACAAATCGACAGCCGTGAGGCAGGTTCTGAACATCCGTTTCTGGAAGTGTTTTATACGACTCATGAAGGTTCAACGTGCGATACTCTTAAGACCGCCGCCGATGCCTCTATTTATTCAGTCGATCCGGATAGCAATTTCGGCAGTGATACATCATTGATGGTCGCGCGGGAAGCCGGAGAAGATTCGCTGTATCAGTCACTGATTCAGTTCGAGTTTTCGGTCGAGGTCAGATTGGTCTCACTCGGCAATTTCATCTGGCTTGATGATAACGCCGATGGATTGCAGGATGCAGACGAATCGGGCGTGGAAGGTGTAGTCGTCAATTTGTATAGCTGCGATGACAGTCAATTCGTGGCGACTGAAACCACCAATTCGACCGGCTATTATAGTTTTGATGATTTGGAAGCCGGTGATTATTTCGTTGAATTTATCGCGCCGGATAACTACATGTTCACGACGGCAAATGTCGGTGACGATGAAACGCTGGACAGTGACGCCGACCCGGAAAGCGGTATGAGCGATTGTGTTACGCTTCTGCCGGGGGTTTTATATATCGGTCTGGATGCCGGTTTGGTGCCTGTTCCGGCTTCTATTGGCGATTTTGTCTGGAATGATGAAAACGAGAACGGTCTTCAGGATGAAGGTGAAACCGGCATGGCGGATGTAAAGGTGATGCTATATACATGTGACGGGACACTGATGGATTCGACCATGAGTGACAGCGACGGAATGTATATGTTCGAATCGGTCGAACCGGGCGAGTATTACCTGAAATTCGTTAACCCGCCGGGATATATATTCACTTATCAGGATAGTGGCGATGACGATGCGGTCGACAGCGATGTGGATCGGTATCAAAAGCGCACTGTATGCTTCGCGGTCGAAAATAGCGATGAACAGGATGTTTGGGACGCCGGGCTATTTGCTTATGAAGGCTGTACTTATGGTAAAGGTTATTGGAAGAACCATGCGGGGATGGGTCCGCAGGATGACGAAATAACTAAATTGCTTCCTATCTGGCTCGGAGATAAGGACGGCGATAAGAGCATTGCCGTAACGACGGCTGATACCGCTTTTATGATACTGCAGCAGCATACATTCTGCTACCCGAAAAACGGTATAACCAAACTCTATGCGCATCTGCTGACGGCCAAATTGAATATCGCCAATTTTGCCGATCCGGAGGATATTGAGGATGCAATCGCCGAAGCGGATAGTTTCCTGGCCGAATATGACTGGACCGACTGGGACAGCCTTGATAAAGATCAACGTCATGATGTCATGCAATGGATGAGTATGAATGAAATGTATAATGAAGGCCACATTGGTCCCGGTCATTGCAGTGATGATGATTGCGATAATGGATATGATGATGACGATGATGGCTATTATAAATTCGGCGATCATTAATCGAGTTTAAAATAATTCGCAAGAAAGCCCGCGGAAATGATTTTCCCGCGGGCTTTTTCATATGTCTGCAGTATATAAAGAATACATCAGTATTGGAGATTTTGCTTTAACATTTTTGCTTTTGCTATAATCTTTCCGACATAACCCTCTTTATTCTGATTGATTTGCTGCGTTGTTTGATAACATCGCTTACGAACGGCAAATCAGCGGTGGGGTCGCGGCGGCGGCCGAGATGTTCGGCGATGGCGTCAATGACAAAAGTTTTAAATTTATCCTGAAAATTCTGGACGGAGAATCTCAGTGCATTCTCGCGGATACTTTCCGGATTAAGTCGATCCATCTGTTCGAAACGTTCGACCGCCCTGATTAAATCCTCGGGTGTTTGTTGATCGAAGAAAAGTCCGGTTTGACCGTCGACGACTGTCTCCAGGGCGCCGCCTTTACTATAGGCAATAACCGGCGTTCCGCAAGCCTGGGCCTCGACCGGCACGATTCCGAAATCTTCTTCGGCAGCGAAGACAAACGCTCTCGCTTTCTGCATGTATTTGCGAAGCATGGAGGTCGGCTGAAAACCGATTAGTTTAACATTTTGCGCCGCGTGCGCTTTAATCTTTTTGAAATCGGGGCCATCGCCGATGACAATCAGCTTTTTATCCGGCATCTTAGAGAAGGCATCGACAATCAGACCGATTTTTTTGTACGGTACCATCCGCGACGCGGCCAGATAATAATTTTCTTTGTCGGTGCAAAGCCCGAATGAATCCACATCGACCGGCGGATATATAACGGCGGCATTGCGACGGTACACTTTATTAATACGCCGGGCTATAAATTCCGAATTGCATATATATCTATCGACCCCGTTGGCTGTTCTGGTGTCCCAGATTCGAATATAGTGCAGGATAGCTTTGGCAATCCATCCTTTGAGTCCTCTGTTGATATTCGCTTCATTCAAATATTGATGGGTCAGGTCCCAGGCGTAGCGGATCGGCGAATGGACATATGATATATGGATCTGATCCGGCCCGGTGATAACTCCTTTGGCCACGGCATGATTACTGGAAAGAATCAAATCATAGGAAGAAAGGTCGAATTGTTCCACTGCCAGAGGCATCAAAGGAAGATAGCTGCGATATCTTTTTTTAGCGCCGGGGAGTTTCTGTATGAATGATGTCGTCACTTTTTTATTCTTAATAAAACCACGCAGGTCTTCCGGCAGGAACTCAACCTGAGCGTACAGGTCGGCCTGGGGAAACAGATTGAGCATTTGCTCGACCAGCCGCTCGGAGCCGGAATAGTCGACAAACCATTCATGCACGATGGCGACTTTGAGCGATTTCAAATCAACTTCGGCGGGATTATTCGAACTCATACCATTATCTCCTCTTGTTTTTCCGTTTCAATCCTGATGTCTTCCGCAGGTTCCGTACCGCGCGCCATCTTGAAACCGAATAGTCCAGGCGTGACAGGTCCGGGAACAAGCGGTCGAAAATCGGTCGGATTGTCCGCCTGCCAGTGAATTAACGAATTCAGAAAATCATACTTAAAATCGAATCCTAAATCTCTTAAAGCCTGCGGGACGATATGGGTCGGAGTAGCCGCTTTTTTAACACGCACCGGGTGAATTGGATTTTTATAGCCTAAAAATTTCTGGATGATTTTAGCCGCAGGCAATAGAATCCATAACGGTATCGGCAGTACGACGGCTCGTGTATTGAGAAATATTTTAATGGAATTAACCAGTTTATTCAAGGGCTGGGTGGGAGTTTCAACATAATTGTAAATAAAATAGTCCAGGTTGCTCTGCATGGTAAAATCAATGCTGTCGATAAAACCATAAATGTAGCCATACGATTTATAAATGTGCGGCGAACCGGGAAAAGCGAAATATCCCCTTTTAATCGCTTTAATCATGCGCAGGATATTGCCCGGGTCGCCCGGTCCGTAAAGAACGCCCGGACGTGAGATCAATAAATGCCGTCCCGATTTTCGTCTTTGCCAGATTTCATGAATCAGCTCGGCCGGGTATTTCGAGCTGCCGTACGGTGTTGTCGGCTGAATCGGCGAAGACTCGTCGGTCGGACCTTTTGTCGGTCCATAAACCGAAATCGAGCTGGTAAAATAAATATTATTACACCCGGCAGTCTCGGCGTATTGGCAGACATTTCGCGCACCTGCAAGATTGGTGGCGAAGTATTCCTCACGAGAATGCGGCGGTTCGCCCGGCTCGCGATGTATTGCCGCCAGATTAAATATCCATTCCGGTTTTTCTTCGGTCAGGTCGACCGGTATCGGTTGACGAACATCGGTAATGGACGATGTTACGCCCGGTATACCCTCTAATTCTGTCGGCAGGATATCGGCAATATGAATATGCCAAAATCGACCGCTTTCTAGAAAGTGTCTGGTTAGATGTGTCCCGACAAAACCGGCACCGCCGAAAATGACGCACGTGCTCATGAAAAACCCCCTTTAAATAAACTTCCTGTATTCGCCGAACAAACGGCAATCCCTGCCGTTTGATCAATTATTAATGTTGGCTTTAAAGTCAACCCCCTGCATTTAATACCGGAAACAACATATAATTGACTGGTCGACATAAACATAATCTCCATCACTCCATTATTCCGATTTCCAGATATCCCAGCCATGTCAGGGATAGATTTATCCGAGCGGTGTGACCATTATTGCGGTCAATATTAAACCGGTTTTCGATCGAGCTATAACCGCCATCAATCGTTACAAAAAGATGCTCCCAGGTATAACGGGTAATCGGCAGATAACCGATAATCCGCACGGCCAGATTGATCGATTTTTCAACGACGCCGGTGGGAAACGGTTCTTTATAATCGCCTTCGACATCGACCCAGGGTTCATCCCACGGGGCATATATCGATCCTTTTCCGTGACGGGTGTAAGATAATTCCAGTTCAGTGTATTGTTTGACCGAGGGCCAGAAACGTAAAAGCAGCGAAAGTGAATCGGCGTCCGGTCCCAGAGGATGCCCCAGGAGTTCATTACGAAACAGATAACGATTTCGCGGCAGGCTCTGATGATAAGTACGGTTAGCAATTCGTACATACTCCAGCTTGACATCGGGTGAAAAACTGCGGGGACGTCCCGATTTAAGAAGGCCGCACATCAAGCCGATTTCGCTCGGTTCTTTATCGCCCCGGCTTCGGTGATCGATTTGGAAATCATCCACTATCAACTGACCGTACATCCCATATCCGCGCCATGGTAACCAGAAAAAATCGAGTCCGAGAATCGTATTGTCATTCTCATTTTCATTCAGCTGAGCGGCGTGGAAAAATTGCAGCGGATTCAGATAATATAATTCGGGCGGACGGCCCTCGCCGCCGAATATCGATGTCTCGAAAAGTCCAAGCCGGAAATTTTTTCGCAATAAAATATCGAGCCGGTGACCGACCAGATAACGATTATCATTGAACGTCTGATCCTGAAGTCGGGCATAATCGGATGAATCGGGGCGACTCTTATCGAGGCGGGCGAAGAAAAAGCTGAATCTCAAACGCCCCTTGTTGTAACTTGCCGAAATCAAATCCAGAGGTTCGGCCGTTTCCGATAAAATCAGATTGACCGGCTGCGGGCCCCAGAACATACGCTGTCGGCCGAGTGCCATCGACAATCCGCCCTTTGTAAAATAGATCGCCGCGGTTTCCACATCGCCGGCGAGACCCCGCCATTTTTTACCGGTGTAGTCGGGATCAATCGCTTTGGCGCGGTCAAGATTAAATAATGTCAGTATTCCGAAATATTGTGAAGCCTGATAACGAATACCGGTAGCCAACGAAAACAGATCATCCGTTCTTTCGCGTCGGACTGCTTGAAATCGCTCGGTAGCTAAGGAGAACAGGCGAATATCGCTGTCCGGCAGATTATCGATGAGCTTTATTGTCGTCGAATTTGTCGAGAGGTTCCTAAGATTACTTATATAAAACGGCCCGACCGACGGCAGACGCGTCAGGTCAAACGATACAATTGAATTTTGATAAAATAATTTGTATTCCAAATCAAACGGTAACCGACCCGGAGGATAGGCCACGTCGGCGATTGATATCATCGGCAATAATAATAGCGTAAGAAATAAAATACTTTTTCGAACTTTAAGCCGCATTTTCACCTTCCCTGGTAAATCGGCGTTTCTACCCTTATCAAATCTCGATCATTGAGACGTCTTTTTTGCCTGTTCGACGTATCAGGTTGACCGCACGAGCCGATCTGGGAAAGGCACTCGCCAGATCATTATGAAACGTTTCGAAAGATTTGCGGTCAGGGCCCTGACTTCGTTTTTTCAAGCTTTCGTAAGCGATAATCAAGAATATCATGCACACCAATGCCCCCGCACCGGATAACAAAACCGCACTACCCGGTTTGGGTCCGGAACTGATTGTAGGCAGCGACGGTTTGTCAAGAATCCGAACGATAGGAACATCTTTTTGAACGTCGAGTTTGGCTATTTCATATTGCTCTATCAGGAAAGTGTACATCCGTGATTTCACATCAATATCCCGTTGGAGCCTTGATAACGTTTTAATGACTTCCGGATCGGTGGTAATATCCCAATCACGATTGGCCATCTGATAAGCCTGCAGATCATCTTCGGCCTGTTTAAGCTTGTCGGCGCCAAAGGCCAACTCCCTCTCAAGATAAGTAATATTGTCTTTGGCTCGTGAATGACGCTTACTGAGATTGTACGCTTCCAGCTCATCAAGATAATTTTGCAAAATCGCCCGCGAAAATTCCGGCGAATCAGTTTCAACCGAAAGATAAATCACCCCGGTCGCGGCATCTTCATATACATTGGTCATACCAGCCAGACTATGACGAAGCAGGTCCGGATTATAGCATCCGAAATAATCCTGGAAAGTCCCGGTCGTCGGTTGGCCATTCTGCAGATATACATACGATTTGCTGAGAACGGTATCGAGAATCAGGTTCGAGCGAAGAATTACCGGAAACAAAGTCGATGAATTCTCGTCGCTGCTGACCGAACTGCCCAATCCGGCCAATTCTTTCAATTTGTCCAACTTATCGGTTTTACCCGAAGGCAAAATACTGGCGCGAGAAACATAAGTGTTCGGCAATGAGAGGATTTTCATGGCGGCGATAAACATCACCACCAGCACGACTAAAGCGATCAACCGCTTATGCTTTAATAAATATCCGGCGATCGTGAACAGGTCTATCTGGCTATCGGAATCGTCCCGAAAGTCAGAGGACTCGGTGTCAGGCTCGAATGACTCAGAGCAGTTTTTTACTGTTAATCGTTTTTTCATTCCTTCTCACCTTTTCGATATCATGAAATAAAGCGAAAAGTGTGCCGTGCAGGCGTCGCCACGTTCACAATACATTGAATAACATATTGTTACAAGCCTGAAGTTGTAATGTTCGGTCTAAAATTTATTGAACTACAAGCTATTTTCGGAATGATTTTCCATGTAGAATAGAAAATTTTTTATAGTTTCTGATAATGTCGAATTATGAGATTTTTGGATAAATTTTGAATTAATCAATCGTCAAACTCAAGCCTGCTTGAATCTGATGGCCTTTTCCAAAATGGTGGAGATAGCCTTGAAAACATCATCAGGAGTGATTGATTTAAGGCATCTGTTATCGCGGCATTCCGCATAGGCGCGACCGTCATAGCATGGCCGACAGGCCAGATTGTCCCCGCCCCAGAGGATAACGGTTCGTTTATCACGCGGGACTTTTTCGAACGGATTGGTTGGCCCGAACAAGGCTACCAAGGGTGTCCCAGCCAGCCCGGCCAGATGCAGCGGGCCGCTGTCATGAGTAACGACAACATTGCATAAATGATAAAGAGTCACTAATTCAATTAAATCAGTTTCTCCTATCATATCGATAATTGGCAGACCGGCAAAGGCTTCACGCACCCAATCATCGTCGGGGGCACCGGTCAGGACAACATGATGTCCGGCATCAATCAGCTTCTCAGCTAACGTAACATAATTATTAAGCGGCCATCGACGAATAGCATCTTCACGCAAGGCATTTCTGGCCCCGCCCGGTGCAAAAGCAACGGTAGATGAATATGGATTTAGCTGCAATTTATCGCGCATCTTATCCGGTAACAGCGGTGATATATTCGGAAGTGAAACCCGGACGTTTTCGGGACCGTCGTAATTCGAAACCAACCGTACGTACTCATCGGAATGATGTCGACCGGGAACGGGCCAGAAACGCATTCCATCGCGAGTAAAACTTCGTTTGATCTTAGCTCTCACGGTCAGGCCTAAAAGACGATACCTGGAATCCGAATGACCGATCACAGCCAGATCGAAATGACGAGCAAAGAGCTTTAGCCAGACATAAAGCAGAATTCGCAATCGCGCGAAAAGACTGCCGGTTAGAAGGTTCGAATCGTCGATCGGTATGATTTCATCGATTCCCCCGACTTCTTTCAGCAAAGGCGCCACCGTTATGCCGCATAGCCAGGTTATTTCGCAGTCGGGATTCTTTTGGCGCAGTTCATTAATTACTGGCAGAGCCATGATTACATCACCAATCGCGGCCAGTTTAATTATAAGAATCTTTTGCGACATTTATTCTATCCCGAGATTTTTGCGAGAGCTTAATATTTTGCCCTGATTGATAATCCATTTAATCAACATCGAGGCAAAGGGAGCGGATAATGAAAAAACTAAAAGAGTTATAACAATACCGGCATTAAAGATGAATACACGCCAGATTTCGGCGAAACAATACAAAAGAATAAAGTATATCAAAATAAGGTAATTACTTCTTTGCCTGAAGAACATGCCCATCAGGAAAGAACCGATCGAAACGGTAAAAAACATTATCAGAAAACTCCAGTAGCCGTGATTTCTGACAAGTTGAAGCAACGCCGAGTTGGTGGTCAGAGAATGATTAATGCCGGTGAAACGGCTGATATTTTCCGGGAAAAGAGTAATTTGTTCGAATTCATTACCGGCCGCAATGGAGCCCTGAAAGGGTGCCCCCAGATATTTCACAACTTCGGATGTTCCGGCTGAAAAGAAATTCGAATCACCGGTGGCCATGTAATATCCGATGTTTCTGGAGTAGTTATAGGCGGCGAATAAGATAAACAGCGCCGCCAGAAACAGAAACCAGCGAAATATTCTAATACGGATTTTCTGGACATTCATCGCCCACAATCCGGTACCGATAACAAAAGCAAAAACGACCGACATGCGGCTGGCGACAACAGCGACCATCAGGAGCATGACAATATTGAAAAAATCCAGCAGCGACCGTGAGATACGCGAGATAATTCTGTATATCGCCAGCCCGCCGCTTAATATGACGACATATCTCAATGAAAAAAGCCCGATGGAATAATCGGAGTAAAGCGCTTTATGAAATCGGTTGGCCTCGCCACTGGCGATTATCAGAGCCAGTTGTTTCAATCCGAAAATCGAAATCATAAAATTAAAGACATATAAGAAGCCGACCAATCCGGCGGCGCTTAAGAAGCAATAGGCGGCAAAGTCATCGAGTCGAGCCTCACGATTGAAAGATTTTATAATCGAGCCGGATGCCCGTCCTGTTTGAAAACCGACCCAGCTTAGAAAAATAATCATGCCGTACCAGGCTACGGCCATCAACATTCCAAAAGAAAACAGGCTCTGGTGTTTATCGTAACCTTTCTGCAAAACGCCGAAATCCGGTATCGCCCAGGCGGCAAAACTTATCAGAACAGTAAATAACACAATACCATAAGGCTTAAATATAAATCGTAATATGTCGACTATTCTGAGTCTCATATTATAATCAATTCAATTCTTCGGCAGCCTGTCCACTTTTCTTTGTTCAGTTTTTTCACCGGTTAAATAATCCGTCAGGTCATCCCAGGAATTTACATGATCCGCCGAGATTTTACTTCGATCGAATCTTATTGCCCGAGATAACGCGCTGTTGATACTATCGGGTTCACCGGGTTTATAATAGTGCACCTGCGGTCGATTACAATTCAGATAATCGGGCGCAATTATCGGCAGGCGACAATATTCATACTGAATCATTTTCAGGCTATCAGTGAAGGATTCGGCTCCTCGCGCATGCGCCAGTGTGTGCAGACCGATATCGGCATGTTTAACATAGGGAATCGTTTCATTAAAGGGCATTTCACCGTAGAAACGGACATTATCTCTTTTGATGGATTTATGCAACGGCCCGATGATATGAAAATGCCAGTTCGGAAAAAGACCTGTCGCAATTTCCAGAAAATCATGATCGAAGTGAGCCTGTCCAATAAAAACCAGATTGGGGCCATGACCGGCTTTGTAGGGATTCGGGTATTTTTTATCAAAGAGTTCTTTGCTGACACCGTGAGTATGAAGCTTCAGATGTGGCTGTTTAGCAAAGAAATTATAAATGTATTGACTGGGGACACTGATTAGGTCAAAAGTTGGCAATATGTTTTGCTCCAGATCTAAGAGGGCGGGATGACAGCGCAATAGTCTCAGGTCATCCGAAACCCGATAAACCATGCGAGTATCGGGGCATAAAGCTTTTAATCGTTTAACGAGGAAAAGCACGGGGTTACTCTCGAATATAATCAGGTTCGATTTTTTGATAAAAGACTCGGCTTCCCCAAGGGAAAAATCGCCATATCCGCTAAACAGCTTGTAACAAATTCTATTTAAAAATCCAGAACGAAAATCAACCGGATGCCAGGGTGTAAACCAGACAAAACTCCGGAGTCGCTCTTCTTTTCGTATTAATTTGCATCTTTCGGAATACACAGGATATTGCGTTCGGTAGTCCCGTCGCAGGATCGAAAACCAACTGAACGGGGCAGTAAAAAACAGAACTTCCCACCCTTTCTTTATCAAAGATCGGGCAATCCAGTGAAAACCGGCCTGACGTTTGGAGTTCCAGTAATGCCCGGTGAATAAAACCGCCCGTTTCATAATTTTATAAGCCCGTCGACAATTTTTCGCAGGGCCTTACTTTCGCCATAAATATTCTTATCCTTTAATAATACGCGATTGTGCCCCGTCACGCCGACAATCGTCAATGCTAAATACATAGAATATTTATTTTTCAGTAATATTTGTTTTTTATATGTTTAGAAACAAGTATAAAACGGTTTTCTGAATATCAAAAGGAGCGGGGTATGTATCCAAGATTGCAAAGGTATTTAAACAAAATATCATCGGAAATTCTGCAAGATTCCATTATCAAACGGTCGTAAGGCCATGATCAGACATGTTGTTCCGGGATCGGGTAGCAGACTTACTATTGTAAATCATGAAGAGACTTATGGAAGACATATCCTTCAAAAATGTATACAAGATCTTAATATTGCTCGCTGTGTCGATCTGGGCTGCGGAAAGGGCGATGATTTACTCGTAATAAAAAAAAATAATCCGAAAGCCGAATGCATTGGTGTGGACTTTGGGGATTGGAATAAACAAATATTGACACAACAAGGAATCAGGACAGTTTCACTTAATATTGAGAATCAGCTCTTTCCTTTCGATGACGAATCTATCGATTTCTTTATTTTAAACCAAGTTCTTGAACATACAAAAGAAATATACTGGATCAATCATGAAATTTTTCGATGCTTGAAGATTGGCGGATATCTGTATCTGGGTGTTCCTAATGTACTTTCACTACATAATCGCCTCTTAGGGCTTTGGGGCGTTCATCCAACACAGGCAAAAATGCTTTCTGCGCATATTAGATGCTTTTCAAAAAAGGATACGTTAAATTTTTATATGGAAATTTCAAACTCATTTGCGAATATTACAGGGTTTTATGGAGCGCAGTTTTATCCATTTCCAGGGCCAATTGCTCGCCTGCTGGCCGACATATTTCCGGCCTTAGCGTTCTCCATTTTCTTCCTCATTCAAAAAACCGGAAAATATGATGGTCAATTTCTTAGATGGCCGGATAAGGCCAGCCTGGAATCTAATTTCTATACCGGAAATATTATCTGACAAATGATTACATACTGACGAGAATATCGGCCGCCCGCGAAGAACGAGTTATACGGTATAAAGATTAAAAGAGAGGGAGTATTGGCATTGATTCTTTTGTAATCTATATTTACCTATATTTCAGATGTTTTTTTGCAGTTTTTAGAAATAATGATCCAAATGCTGGCGGCCGATACCCGTCGGCTGTAACGAAAACAGTTTAATGGCCTGTGAGTAATACGGCTCGTTTTATAATTTTAAGAGCTCCTTGACAATTTTTTGCGAAGCGTGACCATCGCCATAGATATTCTCGCCGTTCTTTTTATCCGGTGCTTTTGCATTCAGAATGGCACTCGATATTTTTTCAGATGAAGATGGATCAACCAGTTGATTCCAGCCCATTTCGACCAATTCGACCCATTCGGTCTCCGTTCTTAATGTGACACAGGGTACCTTAAAAAAATATGCCTCTTTTTGCACACCTCCCGAATCGGTTGCGATGATGCGTGCATGTTTCTCGAGTTTTATCATGTCCAGATACCCGACCGGATCAATTATTTTCATTTCTTTTCCGACATCGTTTGCAATCCCTTCGCGTTCGAGAGCCAATTTTGTCCGCGGATGAAGAGGAAGAACAACCGGAATTTGCTCGGCGGCATTTTTTAGTCCGTCGAAAAGAGCTTTCAGACGTTCAGAGTCGTCGGTGTTTTCGGCACGATGCCAAGTGACCAGGGCGTAATTTTTCGGTGTTATCGACAATTTTGCCAGGATATCGCTCTCCCTTTCACAGATGGCACCATAAAACAGAGCGGCATCGTACATGACATCGCCGGATCGGAATATCTTTTTCTCGGAAATGCCTTCGCGTTTCAGATTATTTACCGCTGTCCCGGTTGGTGCAAACAATAAATCAGAAACATGATCGGCCACAACTCGGTTTATTTCTTCGGGCATACGACGATTAAAAGAGCGCAATCCCGCCTCGACATGGCCGACGGGAATATGCAGTTTCACGGCCGCCAGCGCTCCGGCCAGAGTCGAATTGGTATCACCATAAACTAGAACGAAGTCTGGTTTTTCATCCATCAGGACTTTTTCTATTTTTTCGAGCATTTGGCCGGTCATGGCGCCATGACTCAGGCTGTTGACACCGAGGTTATAATGGGGGTGGCGGATTTTCATGGCCATGAAGAAGACTTCCGACATGTTATCGTCAAAATGCTGCCCGGTATGCACAATAATTTCTTCAATTCCCGGTTGATTCGCGATTTCCCTGCTTACCATCGCCGCTTTGATGAATTGCGGTCGTGCCCCCACTATACTAATAATCTTCACTATAAATTCCCGAGTCTATTTCCATTAAAAATTCATTTTTAAAATATTTAAATCAAGAATTTAAATGGGTTGGACGAAAACCGCGTCATCGTTTCTTTTTCGACAGCAACTTTTCATAAATATCGACCAGTTGACGGGCTATCTTGTGAGCATCGTGATATTTTTCGACATAGGCTCTGCTTTTTCTGCCGACTTCATGTCGTTTCTGTCCATTTTTGATAAATTCTTTAAGAATCTCCGTCAGGTTGTCCGGATTGGCATTTACAATCGGCAAATCGTCAGGACTTTGAGACAGGCAGAACGGTTTAATGTAGCAGAAGGTCGGTTTGCCGAAAGCCATAGCTTCCAGCGCCGCCAGACCATGGTCGCCACCGCAGACTTGATCAAGCATAATGTCACAATCCGATATTATTTCAAGTGCCTTAGAATGCTCGACATCGTGAATCAATTTGAATACGAATTCATATTTCCCCCGCAGACTCTCGACAGCCTTCAATACGGCATTGGTTCCTTTGATGGCTTTGTTGGTCGGAGAATGCACGATGACCGGACATTTTTCGTCCGGATCAGGGTATTTCGGGTAAAATTGGTCGACGGGAATTCTTTGCCGAATAGTCCCGTAATCGGGAAATATATCTTTGTGAATATAGGCTCTTAGCTCCGACCCCGGAATTAAGCAGTAAAAGCCATGATTGGCGAATTTTCTTTGTATATCAATAGATTTTTTCTCGGCTTTTTGAGCCAATACCGGATTCTTAGTAAAGACTTCTTTTATATAGGCATTATCCCGAGCTGCAATACTCGGGATTCGAATATCCGAACCCCAAAATTCGACGACGGCGGCTTTTTTAAGGGCCGCAATGTACTTCAAATCCAGCTGGAAAGGTAATTCAGTGCTCCCGAAATACCAATGAACAACATCGGCCCATCTTATATATTTATATACATCAGCCCACCATATGAACGTCTTAATCATACCGGCGACGGGATATTTCTTCCGCGACGGAACCTGATGTTGAATAATTCCCTCCCCCTCCTGCGTAAGAGGATTATTTCTTACCAACCCTACGGCATTAAAGCCCAGGTTATTTAACGCCCGGACGGTAATACTAATTTGAGAGCTGATATTTGTAGGCAGATGAAGAATATTCATTCATAAATTTCTAATGCGGGAATAAGACAACCGCTTCTCCTTCGATAACCGTTTCATTTTCCTGATTTACACAATTCGTCGAAAGCGTAATAACCGGCTTATCCTCCCGAATTTTCAATACTTCCACTTTTGCCGTGATTTCATCTCCGGGATAAACCGGGGCTTTGAATGATAGGGTTTGATTCAAATAGATGGTTCCCTTTCCGGGTAATTTTGTCCCGAGTATCGAACTGATTAAGCCAGCCACCAGCATACCGTGAACAATCGGCCGCTTGAATTTCGTTTTCGACGCATATTCGGTGTCCAAATGCACCGGATTAAAATCACCCGAGGCCGCGGCATAATTTTTCAAATCCTCTTCAGTATATTTTTTTTTTACGGTCGCCGAACTTCCCACATCAAATGAAAGCATTATAACCCCCTGAACCATTTTAAACTGTTTTTTTGCTCATTTCCTTCAAATTGTCAATAAAGAGTTTGTGATCGACCGCAAAGTTGCCGGTCACTCTTTGCCCCTTACCGACATCTCTGGTTACCACCGCCCCGATAGTCACATTCGCATTATCCTCAATTACAATTTCACTTGAAATGGAGGCGCCAGGGCCGATCCAGACATCATTGCCCATCCTGACCGAACCCGCAATCATCGCAGCGGCCGCCAGTAAACATCTTTTTCCGATCTTTACATCATGGGCAACATGAACCAGATTATCCAGTTTCGTACCCTCACCCAATTCCGTAAATCCTCCGAAAATAGAACGCGAGATGGCGCTGTTGGCCTGCACTTCCACATTATTTCCGATTTTAACGCCGCCGGCGTGTAAAACCTTGACGACGTCGGCTCCATCCCTTATGAACTGAAATCCTTCGGTTCCGACAGTACACCCCGAACGAAGAATGACATCATCGCCGATAACGGTTTTTTCCAGAACATTGACGCCCGCTTCTATAACGGTGTTATCGCCGATTTTAATATTTTTGTCGGCAACTATGGCCCGGCGATTGATTTTTGCCGATGGTGCAATTTCGTTTTCGAAATTTTCCCAGTAAAATTCCGTCTTTGAGGCGAGATAATTATGCAAATCATAAAAAAATCGCCGAGGTTTTTCAACAACGGCCAGGCTGTATTGCTCGGGAATTTGCGAGGCCAATTCGGAAGTTGTCACGACCGAAGACACATTATCATTGGAAGACAACATCTCAAGAAATTTTTCCTGTTCGATAAACACCAATAATTTCGGGCGCCTGTGAGTGATAAATCCAAGATTCTCGAAAGACCCGTCGCGTTCAATATGTAAAACCGCAATCTCCGGTATATCGGAAAGTTTCATTCTAGTCTCCTTTTACATTACAACATCGATTCTTATTTATATTCAACTGAGCCGGTGAATGATCCATAACATATGCATTCATCTCGGCTCCAACCAGACCCATTCTTCTGGCCTCGACGACCGACTGCCCCACTTTAAGACCTATCGCATGCAATATAATAACCGGACGCGGACCGAGATAGCTCAGTGTCCTGGACATTTTATGAGGCGGCAATTGCTCGTCGGGATACGGTCTCATATTTCTGCCTCTGATCAATTCAATATTATTGACTCCCGCAAGTTGAATGATAACAGCATCTGGATTGTCAATCCAATCGAGGGGAATATCCCCGCCGATAATCGCATTTGCCAGACAAAATTCCGCGACAACGACAGCATGAAAATGTCGGCCGCGGATCTTATGATATTCGGAGTTGTCTAATAGAGTAACCGAAGCGCCCTGCTGTCGTAATGCCCCGGTAATCACCGGACCGAATTTGTCCGATGAAAGGACAGTTATAGTTGAACTCCCCGGATCTACTCCGCTCTCCCGGCATAGTTTATTGGCCAAGTCTCCGCAAAAATGAAATACCGGAAATCGCGGGTCATTCTCCTCGGAAAAGTAAACCGGGATTTGCTTTTCTTTACAATATTCCAGATCAACATCACCCGGTCTCACTTCCCAGTTTTCAAACATGTAACTTATGGCTGTCTGATTTCCCACGTGCCGGAGAAAGGACGCATCTATCGGGCGTAACATTCCCGAATTTGTAATCAAATCGGCGTTACAAAAGGAGGAGTCACTTTTTAGATTCGTGAAGGTTATTTTATCCATGCAGCCCAATTCACCTGCCAGAAATTCTATCCGTGAGACCATATCCTCATATTTGCCGTAGGGCGAATCTTTACCATAAGCGATTACCTCACCACCCGAATAAAGAACCAGGAGTGGACTGCACGTGTAAAAACCGCTGGCAGCCTCCGTTATAACCTTTATCGTATCAAGATTTATGCTTAACTCCTCAACCATTTTTTTAATCAGTGAAAGAAAATAAATATCAGATTCGGATTTCATAACCTGGATTCAAAATGTCAAACTTTCGATAAGACTTTTTCTTTGTACCATTCAGCGGTTCGCCCTATTCCTTCATCCAAATCAACCCGCGCCTTAAAGCCCAAAATCTCGTAGGCTTTATTCACGCTGGGGAATCGCAACTCCACATCAGCCGATAATGGGGATTTAAAAATAATTTTTGATTTGGATCCGAGGACGCGACAGACTGTTTGGGCGAGCCCGAGAATGGTGGTAATTGCCCGGGAATTACCGATATTGAAACTCTCTCCAATTGCCCGTTTATTCTCAATACAGCGCATTAAACACTCAACAAAATCTTCAACATAACACCATGCTCTAATCTGGTTACCATCACCATAAATATGGATATCGTCGTTATTCAAGGCCCGTTTAATAAAAATCTGTATAGCGCCTTCGCCGGTTTGCCCGGGTCCGTAAACGTTGAAGGGCCGGACGGTTACCGTCGGCAGGCCATACAATGTATTGTACGCTTTGGCCAGATGCTCGCCCGCCAGTTTGCTGACGGCATAAACCCAGCGCGCTTCCCCGGCCGAACCGGAAACCGTACTATCGGTTTCGGAGGATTTAAAGGCCATCGAGCCAAACACCTCCGACGTCGAGAAATCGACAACGCGATCGGGGATACTATTAATATGAGCCGCCTCGAGAACATTAGCGGTGCCGATCATATTAACGCGCATTGTCCTGACAGGATCTCTGATAACAGTATCAATGCCGGCAATAGCCGCAGCATGGACGACAATATCCGAATCGGCCATCGATTCACATATTAAATCATAATCAAGCACATCGCCGCGAATGATTTCCAGACCGGGATGACCGACATACTCGCTCTCGGAAAGTGTATCGCGATGAAAATTATCATACACGATTATATTATTGTTATTGGAAATCATTTTCCCGATGATAGCGTTGGCGATAAATCCCGCCCCTCCGGTAATAAAAACAGTCTTGTTTTTAATCATAGCTCCCCTCTAAATCCCCTTTTTAGATTTTCCACGACATATTGCTGGTCTTCCTCGGTAAGCTGCGGATAAAGTGGAAGGGCAATTGTCAATTTGTCGGCGATATTGGCATTGGGATAATCATTGGCTTGGATAGCGTATTTTTTTCGATAGTAGTCCTGCAGGGTAACAGCATGAGTGCCCTGTCGAGTGGAAATACCCTTTTCCTCAAGGGCAACCATCAATTTATTACGCATACGGTTTAGCTTTTCGAGATTTGCATAGGAAACCGGTTCGGGCCGGAACAGACAGACGTACGACTGATAACCATGAATCATAGATTCGGGGCAATGAGGAATTTTTAAGAAATCGACGTCAGCCAGCAATTTATCATAATATTTTGCTTTTTCCAGACGTTGCTTTTGAATCCATTGCGCTTTACCGATTTGAGATGCGCCCAAAGCCCCCTGTATGTCGGTCATTCGATAATTATATCCTGAGTATTTATATTCAGGCAGCAAAAAGGCCTCTTTAGAATAATGTCGCTCAAAATCGGAAATAGTCGCGCCGTGATTTCTAAGAGCACGCAGGAGTTCATCGAGTTTTCCGTCTGACATGGTCAGCATCCCGCCTTCGCCGGTCGTAATCGCCTTCCGCGGATGAAAACTGAAACAGCCGATATCGCCGAAATTACCGACATGTTTATTCTTATAATAAGCGCCGAATCCGCAGGCAGCGTCTTCGACAATACGTAGACTATACTCATCGGCGATTTTTTTTATCTCATCCATCTCAGCCGGAAGTCCAAACAGGTGCACCGGAATGATGGCTTTGGCTCGTGGTGTTATTTTTTCTTCAATACGATTAACATCAATATTATAACAGTTTAAATCGATATCACAGAAAATAGGTTTACCGCCCAGATGTTCAACCGCATTGGCGGTAGCAATCCAGGTAAAGGCCGGGACTATGACCTCATCTCCGGATTTTATCCTTAACGCCGCCAGGGCCAGGTGTAAGGCGGTGGAGCACGACGTGACGGCTACCGCGAAAGATGCTTTCGTAAATTCGCAAAATTTTTGTTCGAACTGTTTTACATAGTACCCCTGCACCACCCAACCGGATTTAAGCGGCTTGATAATATTTTCGATATCTGCTTCGTCGAAATATGTCTTTGTGATGGGAATTTTTCTTACCGTTTTGGTCGGCATTTAATTTCGTCTCCATACAATTAAGGGCGGACGTCAGGAGAAAATCGGCCCCACGCGCTCCTAACTCCGTCAGCCCCCACGTCCATGTATACGGGGTAAATATCATTTTTAAAACCTCGTGTCAACAAAGATTTAAAGGTCGTTTGCGGGAAAAAACGATTGAAAAATATTCGATTTTCGTACTTTAGTCGGTCTACGCCGATTTCTTTTTGGATTTCTTAGTCAGTTTCGGTTTGTCGGTACCCTTGATGACACCGGCGGTTATAACGACCTCGGAGATATTATCAATCGAGGGTGCATCGTACATTATACCAAGCATCGCCTTCTCGAAAACCGAACGTAACGCCCGCGCCCCGGTTTTTTTCTTTTCGGCAATCGAAACCGCTTCCCAGAGCGCTTCCTGTTCAAAAGTCAGCTTGATACCTTCCATTTCAAACAGAGAAGCGTACTGCTTGGTTATGGCGTTTTTGGGTTCAGTCAAAATCGTAAAGAGAGCGTTTCTGTCGAGAGGCCGCAGTGGCGCCACGACCGGTAATCGTCCGGCCATTTCCGGAATAAGCCCGTACTGCAGGAGGTCTTCGGGCTCGGTGAATTCCAGTATCTCCGGCGAGTTTTCGCTGATATTAAGATTTTCGGCATCAAAGCCAACCTGCTTTTTACCGACGCGGCGGGCGACGATTTTTTCCAATCCCTCAAAAGCGCCGCCGCAGATAAACAGAATATTGGTCGTATCAATGGGGATAAATGATTGTTCCGGATGTTTTCGGCCGCCCTTGGGAGGAATATTGGAGACGGTTCCCTCGAGAATTTTCAGCAATCCCTGCTGGACACCTTCACCGGAAACATCACGGGTAATCGACGGATTACCTTCCGTTCGGGATATTTTATCCAGCTCATCGATGTAAATAATTCCGCGCTCGGTCAAGGCCTGATTGTAACCCGAGGTCTGATACAGCCTGACCAGAATGTTTTCGACATCCTCCCCGACGTAACCGGCTTCGGTGAGCACGGTGGCATCGGCAATACTGAAGGGAACTTTCAAAAATTTCGCCAGTGTTCGGGCGATAAGCGTTTTACCGGTTCCGGTCGGACCGATCAGAAGAATATTGGCCTTTTCCAGTTCTATTTCGTTTTTTCCGGCGCGGCTCTTTTTCTGCTTTAAGGCGTTGATTCTTTTATAATGATTATAAACCGCGACAGCAACCGTTCGTTTGGCGTCTTCCTGCCCGATGACATATTGATTCAGAAAGGCATGGATATCGGCCGGTTTCGGCACTTCGAAGGAGCTCTCTTCGTCGTCGAACTCGGTCGAAGAGGCCAGAATATCGCTGCAAAGCGCGACACAATCATTGCATATAAAGGCTTCATAACCGGCGAACAACCGTTTTACTTTCGAGGCCGGTTTGCCGCAAAAATTACATCGATGCGGCGAAGTTGTGCCATTATCGTCCGATGAATTATTTTTTTTACCAGTCAATCTTTGACCTCAGGTTATGCTTTTTTCTCGGCTCGTTTAAATTCATAAATTTTATCAATAAGACCGTACTCAACCGCCTCTTTGGGCGACATAAAATAATTGCGGTCGGTATCCTTTTCTATCCTCTCCAGCGGCTGCCCGGTATGATAAACCAGAAGTTCATTCAGTCGTTTTTTGGCGTTCGAAAACTCTTTTGCCATGATTTCGATATCCGAAACCTGTCCCTGGGCTCCGGCCATCGGCTGATGTATCATGATCCGGGAGTTGGGAAGCGCCGCGCGTTTACCTTTGGTTCCGGCCGTCAGCAAAAACGATCCCATCGAAGCGGCCAGCCCCATGCAGGTAGTGGCGATATCGGGCTTGATAAACTGTATCGTATCGTAGATAGCCATGCCGGCCGTTACCGAACCGCCCGGCGAATTAATATAGATGAAAATATCTTTTTCAGGATCCTCGGCCTCCAAAAACAGCAGTTGTGCTATAACAAGATTGGCGATATAATCTTCAATCGGTGTCCCGATAAAAATTATGCGATCTTTTAACAGCCGGGAATATATATCATACGCTCGTTCGCCGCGTCCGGTCTGTTCCACAACCATGGGTATTAAAGTCATTTATTTTCCTCCGTGATTTTATTGTTTTCGTCGGCGGATTGGTTCCTGACCGCCTCATCAAGCTGTTGGGATACCGGGGTTATCGGCACCAGTTCGGCTTTGGAAATCAAAAACTGAAACAGCTTATCCTCGAGAATTGTATTTCGTATTTCTCCTATTTTTCCCGATTTCGACAGCATCTCTCTCGCTTTTTCGATTTCCAGATTGCCTTTCTCGGCAAATCCTTTTATCCAATTTTCGGTATCGGATGGCAAAACTTCAATATTTTCGGTCTCCGTAATACGGTCATAAAGCAAATTCCATCTGATACCATCCTCGGCCAAAGGCCGGTATTGCTTACGGACCTCATCTTCATCAAAAGTGCGCTCTTTCTCTTTATACTCCTCGACGATCGAATCGATAAAGCTCTCCCGCATCGCTTCGGGGATATCGATTTTATTCTTTTCAAGCATTTGCCTGCGAATTTCTTCCTTACGCCATTGAAGTCGATCCATCTCTTTTTGTTTCTTCAAATCTTCCCGGATTTTCAACCGCAATTCCAGCATAGTGGCGACGTTTCCCTGAGATTTGGCGAAGGCGTCATTATCGGGCGGCAGAATTCTTTCTTTGACTTCTTTGATTTTGCACAAATATTTTATCTTTTTCCCCTTAAGAAATTCGACCGAATAATCTTCGGGATACTTGACAGTAATTTCCTTGCTGTCACCGGCTTCGGTTCCTTTCAAACCTTCCCGAAATTCTTTGACCGTATAACCACCGCCCAGCTCGACTTCATAGTCTTTGAACTCTTTTTCTTTGAGGGCATTATCCGGGTCTTCGATTTTTTCCAGATCGACCAGCAGGATATCTTCTTCGGTAGCGGCGCGATCAACCGTCTTTATCTCTGCCTGTTTTTTTCTCAGGTACCCGATAACGGCATCGATTTCACTGTCACGCACTTCAATTTTATCATCCGGCAACTGCAAGCCATCGTAGCTGATGTTTTCAATCTCCGGCATGACTTCAACCGCGACCGTATAAGTCATCGGCTGGCCTTCTTTCAGATCGAACTTCGGGAAATCGGGCTGCGAGGCGACTTTAAGACTGTGTTCTTTTATGACATCGGGATACGACTCCGAAACCAACTCCTGAAATACTTCACCGCGAACAGAATCGGCATATATCGATTTTATCATTGTCAGCGGCGCTTTACCGGGACGGAAACCTTTAATCTTCGCCTGCTTTCGAAATTTATTGTACTGTTTGGAAAATGCGGCATCGACACGATCGACCGGAATTTCGACTTCGACTTCGCGTTTGAGACCATCGGTTGATTTAATCTCGGATTTCAATCTGTATCCTCCTTCTTCAATCATTTATGCGAAAGGGGGGACTCGAACCCCCACCCGGGAAGGACTGGATCCTAAATCCAGCGCGTCTACCAGTTCCGCCACTCTCGCATTAACGCAAAAATATACCTTTTTCCCGAAAGCAAGTCAAGGACATAGCGGACAGTGATTATCATACGTTTAATAAAACATATTTGTTGAAAAACTCTTCCCGTTAATTGGTTTGACTTAAGCTGTGCATATACATAGATTTTCGACATAATGAATAAAGTTTACATCGGTATTGATTTCGGTCTGCGGCGGATCGGGCTGGCCAGATCGGATCCAACCGGAATGATTGCCACCGCATACAAAACTATTATGTATAAATCTATTAAAACGGCTATTGATGAAATAATAACCGATATTGAAGAGTTCGGCATTTATGGAGTTGTGGTCGGTTATCCGATTTCTTTGAGCGGGGGAAGCACGGGTGAGTGGTGCCGGATGGTTGATGATTTTATTGCGAAACTTCAAAAAAGCTGGAAGGGGCCGATTTATAAAATTGACGAGCGGTTTTCATCGGCGGAGGCGGAAAACATGATTCACAGACACGGAAAAAAAATCGGTCGTAAAAAGGAAAAAGTCGATCGAATGGCGGCGGCCATAATTTTGCAGAGATTTCTGGATGAGTCCATCGAACAAAAGAAAGATTAAGTATAAGTTTTATGAATATCCACTTTACTGGCTGGTCTCGGCGATTTTACTTATTCTGGCGATTCCGCTTGTATTTTTTAAGTTTGCCGGCTTTTTGATTGGATCGACAGGAGCACCCATGAAATCCGTCAAACAGTTTTTCGGTTTTCTTCTGGTTTTAGTCATCGTTGCTGGTGGCTATATCGCCTATAAAATATATATCCCTTATAATATAGGTGCCGAAATCCGCTCGGTCACTATAAATGAAAATGACAGTTTCCCGGTTGTTTTAAAAAATTTAAACCAGGCCAGCGTTTTAAAAGGCGATTATATTTTCAAATTAATGGCGATTTTCAGCGGTGTGGACAAGAAATTATCGCCCGGCAGGTATGATTTTGTCGGGCGTATTTCATTATATGATGTCCTGCGAAAATTAAAAAACAAAGATATCGCCACCCTGATGGTGACCATTCCCGAAGGATTATCAGTTTATAAAACAGCCGGGCTGATTGCCGCAAGACTTAGTATTGATTCGGCGGAGTTTGTCGCGCGGGCCTTTGACACGGCTTTCGCGGAAAACCAATATAACATAGAAGGTTTTGAAGGTTATTTATATCCGGAAACCTATCGATTATGGTACGGGATAAAAACCGATCAGATATTTGATATCCTGTTGATTGAATTCAGACACAAATCGAGCGGTCTTTTTGATTCGCTTCGGGACAATCATTATTCGGCCAGAGAACTTCTGGTGCTGGCGTCAATCATTGAAGCCGAGGCCCGAGCGGATGATGAAAAGCCGCTGATTTCGTCGGTGTATCATAATCGTCTGAAAAGAAGAATGAAACTGCAGGCCGATCCGACCGTTATTTATGCGCTGGGTGGGCTTGACCGGCCGCTTCTGTACAAAGACCTTGAAGTCGACTCGCCTTATAATACATACAAATACGAAGGTCTTCCCCCCGGGCCGATAAATTCACCGGGGCTGGCGTCAATCGTTGCTGCGATTTATCCGGCGGAGACGAACTATCTGTATTTTGTCGCCGACGGGACCGGTCGACACATTTTTTCGCACACGCTAGTCGAGCATAACCGGGCGAAGAGAAAAGTCAAACAAGGAAAAGGGATATCTGTTAACTAACCGACTAATATCGTACGATTTTCTTAGTCTTTTTGGCCTGCTCGATAGTGTTGGCGATTTCTTTGGGTAGCGGGGCGATACCGTCAAACCCGGTCTTTTCAACGAATTTCTTCAGCCTTTTTAGCGACTTTTCGGGTTCGCTGGCGGCCAGTTTTTCAATGGTGTCAAAACCGGCGTCATAATATAGCCGGGCGCGAATTCCCTTAATCCCGCGGAGTCTTGATAAATCGGATAGTTTGACTATTTCGATGATTGTTTTTAACGGGATATTTGATTCCGTGGCCAGTTTCTTCCTTTGTGGCGGCGACAAAGCATGTTTTATCATTTGCTCGGCGTTTCTGATGCCGCAATCGGCAAGCACCTTCAGATGTTTCGGGTTCAGACCGGGAAATTCTTTCAGGGCGGTGCTTGTTCCGGTTTTTGAAATTCTTTGTTCCCGCAACTGAGAAGCATAGCCGGCCAATTTGGAATTCCCGACAAATTTGAAGTAAAGACTTAATGCTCTGAGTCTGTTTTTAATATTCTTTTTTGGATCTAATTGTTGATCGCTAATGAAATTATTCAGTATTTCGGGAGTCGTCTTGTCTTTAGTGATATTCTTATCCTTAAGATATTTTTCAAATTCATTGACGTAATCGATCAAGCCCTGAATGACATGCTCTTTTTTTCCTTTTTTCTTAAGGAATTTGGCAAAATTATCAAACTGCACGAGATTGCTTTCTTGCCAATACAGACCTGCACGACTTAATCACAAATTGTACTATCGTAACCATACTGATAGCGCACAGGATGGCCCAACTGATCTGACCCGGGTAAAAATATCGCGAGCCCTGCCATGGTCCAAAACCGCCCAGTAAACCATAATAAAAAAAGACCAATCCGAGAATTAAAGCGACGTAGTACTGACGCCTGAATATCAGAATAATGAATCCAATCAGGCTCAATATTAACAATAGGCTGTCCACCCGGAAACGCTTGAGAATTTTATATTCGATATACATCGCATAGCCCTTATAATCGGGGAAATGACCACGAGGAAGATAATTCAAATCGTGAATATTGGCCCATACAAACTGCAGATAGGTTTTGGTCACCTCCCACGGATGGGCCGCAACGACTTTTATTATTCCCCTCTTAAAAGCCACATAACTATCCTCCAGGGTTGCCGACGGGCGTCCTTCGGTTTCTTCGAATTCTGCAAGCCATTCGCCTATGACATCACCCCATGGGCGATTTTCCAGACGTTCAATAGTAAGTGACGCCACCTTCGCAGCCCCGATAACGGAGGCTGCAGAAGTAATTGGCACACCGACCACAATCCAATTACGTATAATCCAGATTAATACAATACCGGTCGCCAGAGCGATACTTATAAGCGGTCTTCTAAAATAGCGCCAGAAGGTCAATGACAACTGCTTATCGACTTTTTTCTTGTGTAAATACGCTCCGGCGGCGATTATTATCATGGTGAATATCCAGAATTGGCCGATACTTCGTGTCAAAATACAATACCCGACAAGCAGGCCGGAAAAAACGAAGTCCCCGGTGTTGTTTTTTTCCAGGGCCCGCAGATATAATATCAATGACAGCAGAAAAAAGAAGAAATAGACATTATCGGACAGCAAAACATTCGACAGTGAAATCGATGTATACGAAATAGCCGCGAGTACTCCGGCAATCATCGAAACAGCGTACGAGCCGGTAAGCATCCGGGCAAGCTTATACAGCATCACACATGACAGACTGCTCAATATTATTTGTGCTATTATTACCGGGACACCGCTCAGGCCGAAAATGAAAAAGAAAACGGCGAGAAAGAAACCGTAACCGGCTCCGAAAGTATAAAGCATCCTATCCGGCTGAATTAGTATCGACGGGAAACCTTTGGCGATAGAGATATAGTTGATACAATCGGGCGAGGCTTCGAGTAAACCTGGAAATCCGAGCTGGGTCAGCATCAGGGCGAAATATATCGAACGTAAAAACAGAGCGAATAAAAACAGATATATAAGATCATGACGACTTTTGATTCTTAACGAATCGAGAAGTCCCGAAAACATATACATAAAGTAATCACTTTAGTCGCTCTTTACCAGATATAAAATATAGGCGGGCACTTCTCGCACCAGAGAATATATATCTCTTAATTCATAATATTTGGGATAGGCGGCGCCGATTTTTTCAAAACCGGCTTTCCTAAACGCCAGACGTGCTCGCGGCAGATGAAAATACTGGCTGACAACAATGATTGACGTATTGTTTCCGACTATTGCTTTGGCATTTCGCGCGGTAGCCATGGTATTGTAACCAAGCGAATCGATGATGATATCGTTGCGCGGTATTTTTTGAATTCGTAAATAGGCCTCCATAGTGATCGCCTCATTATACCCCTCTTTTCCGGTTGCGCCACTGGCGATAATCTTTTTAACACTACCTTTCCTGTAAATATCTATCGCTCTTTCCAGCCGAGCTACCAATCGTGCTGATGGTCGGCCCGATTTATCAACCTTACTGCCCAACACGACTGCATATTCCGCCGTTTGATAAGTTGAAAACAGCCCCCCTACCAGGATTGTTAACGCTGATAATAAATAGAAAAATATCAGGACTAAAATTAATCGCCTGAAAAAATTGATAGTTCTGTTGTACATAACACTTCGAGGGTACTATAAACCTGCGATAAATTACGTATATTGATAATATTGTTGTCAAGCTATTTAGAATTGACAGAATTCAATCGATTGAATTAGTATTACATTTGAAGAAAATAGATTTTTCCAAAAAAATTTACTAATCCAAAACCTCTTCGGCCTTGCGGAGGTCGTATTTTTTGATTTTACGCCATAATGTAGTACGACCGATACCAAGCTTTACCGCTGTCTGAGTTAAATTCCAGTTGTTGGCATAAAGAGTTTTTTCGATTCGCTGCTTAAGGCTTTCTTCGAGAGTCCCGGTCTCAATATGACCAATATTTAGAACATCCGCTTTCGAAACGCTCGATTTGTCGGATGTAATGAACAAAATGTCATCGGTAGTGATTTTGCCCTGATGCGACAGGGTAGTCGCACGCTTAATCGTATTTTCCAACTCTCGGACATTACCCGGCCATTTGTGAGCGATAAGCTTTTCCATGGCGGTAGCGGTGATAGACATTTCGTCGTTCCGTTTTTTAATATCCTCCGATTTCATAAAATAATCGACCAGAACGGGGATATCATCCGGTCGTTCGCGTAAGGGCGGCATGACAATTTGCACGGCATTCAGACGATTGAATAAATCGTCGCGGAATCTACCCTCCAGTACGAGGGCGGCCAGATCCCGGTTGGTGGCGGCAATAATGCGGACGTCCACCTTTTTCGACTTGGGCGCCCCGATCGGTCTGATTTCCGATTCTTCCAACAAACGCATAATTTTGGACTGAAGGGGCGGCGGAATTTCGCTAATTTCATCCAGAAAAATGGTGCCTTTATCGCCCAATTCGAACAGCCCTTTGTGGCTATTATATGCGGGTGTCGTCGAGTTTTCAACATTGCCGAAAAGTTCCGATTCGAGAAGATTTTCCGGAATGGAGGAACACTGAACCGGTACGAATTTCCGCTTGCGCCGCCCGGAATGATAATGAATCGCTTTGGCCAGCAGTTCCTTGCCGGTGCCGGATTCGCCGGAAATCAAAATATCGATATCGCTGTCGGCTATCCGAGCGGCGAGATTTTTTAATTGGTTCATTTTTTCCGAATTACCAATGAGACTGTCAAAACCGTATTTCCACGCAATTTCCTCTCTGAGAGTTGAGAGTTCCCGGCGCATTTTCTGATATTCGAGCGCTTTTCCAACCAAAATCAAAAGCGTTTCATTCCTGAATGGTTTGGCAATATAATTATAAGCACCCTGCTTCAAGGCCTCGATGGCCTTTTCCACCAAATCATGGGACGTTAGAAAAATAACTTCGACTTCATTATCTATTTTTTTCGCGCAGGATAGTAATTCCAAACCAGTTCCGCCATTCAATTTCAAATCAGCTATTATTATATCAACCTGGCGGTTTTTTAAAATTTCCAGTGCGGCCTGCAAGCTATCGGCCACGGTAATATTACGGTCGCTACTGCCCAGAATGACCTCAACCTTTTCACGAGAGTCCGGATCGTCATCGACCAGGAGAATCGAAGCGATGGTCGAATCGTTTTTATTCTTCAACACTGACTAATTTTCCCATATCCTGAATATTTTTTTCATAATTGATTACAGGTGTGGCTCCACTCGGGGAATCCATCTCCCGTCCCGAAAGAATACTCTCGATCATCTGATCAATATCATTTGATAGATCTCCCGAGGCTGAAATATAACCATTTCGATCAAGCTGGTCTATCAATCGATTAAGATTGTCTGTCGATGAGTGTATAGTGCGAATGCGGGCGATATCATTGTCGTCAATTGACCTTCCTTTTTGAAGATTAAGCCGGCCGGCCGCATCCTGAATGGCCCGCAGGTTATCACGAATTTTAATGGTGACATTTTCCATCACATGATTGTGTTCGATTACCATTTTTTCTTTACGGCGAGGCGGGTTTATGGATATTATGGAATAGTCGTTACTCATTATGGTGCAATTCGCAATGCTGATATTCCCCTGTTGTCTATCGGAACCAGCCTGCTTTATCCGCTTGAATTCGTTTTTCGGCAGTTTTTGTTGTAGATTATCAAGCAATTGCGGCATCCGTGCTTCCGGATTGGTGACCAGATTGCCATCCGGTGGAAATATAGTGGTGATGACCTCATTTGTTGCCGTGTTTATGACATATTGGAAGGCGGATTTATTTCGTATGAAATTATTCAAAACTGAGGAATTGGAAAATTCCACATAACATCTTTTCAGATTACCGAGAAAACCATATAAAAAATGTTCATGATCGGGCGTAAGTGCGTTAATCGATTTTTCTAAAATCCCCACCCCGATTTCGTGACCGGAAAGATTTTTCCCTAAATAGATAGTATAAAGATCCGATTCGAGTTCATGATTGCCGTCTGAGATTTTAATCTTCCGCCGAAAAATACCGGATGTATCAATTCCTGCCGTGTTCCAAATATTTTCAGGCGAAATCGAAGAAGACGTTTCGGTGTACAAAAATTTATTATCGCTTAAAAAAAACAACTCGCAAGTATCAGAGAGAGCCTGCTCAATCCGGCTCAACAAATCACCGTCAGGCGGTTTGTTCATATAAAGCGCACAGGCAAGGTTAAAAAATCGATCGCTATTTAATCTTAACCCCGCGACCATTTGGGAATTCGGTCTGTCCTCAGTTATGATTTTCGTAGTAAACATAGGTATCGAATCCATAACCTGTTTCAAAATGATACACCTATTTTTTACATCGGCGATAATAAACAGAGCTTTAACAGGTCTAATATCAAAATCGCCGTGTAAAATACCGGTCATATACATCGACATTTGAACCTATTTTAACCTGTTGCCTTATCATAGGATACGATGGCGCAAATTTATTTCGCAAAAAACTTGACAGCCAATTTATGAACCTGTATTTTCGTTTATGCCTGTACTAATTAGCAATATTCAGACGAAAACCGGCTTTTGTGCCGGGAAAGCAGCGTTCTTCTGCATTGTACGGAAATGAGTTCGGCTTTTCGAAGACCGGCTATGATTGACATTCAAAATAAGGAAGATAGCGTTTTCAAGGTGATCGAGTGAAAAAGGGTCCGAAAATTCTGGCTGTTATTCCGGCCCGCTTCCAATCCAAAAGATTACCCGGTAAAATCCTTACTCCTCTCGCCGACAAGCCGCTTATTCAGCGTCTGTACGAAGAGGTCGCGCATGCGAAATTAATCGACCGGCTTGTCGTTGCGACCGACTCTAAAGAGGTTATCGATGTCGTCGAAAATTTCGGCGGCGAGGCCATTATGACATCTTCCAAACATCGCACCGGTTCGGATCGAACGGCGGAAGTTGCGAATAAGCTGGGCGGACAGATAATAATAAATGTACAGGCGGATCATCTAGGAGTAGGCGGTGCCGCCTACGATAAAATTTTGAGTAAGATTCTATCCGATAAAAATATAAAGTTTGCCACGATTGCCAGAAAAATCGAACGTGATGAGCAGCTTTTTAATCCGGACCGCGTGAAAATGATATTCGATTCGTCCGATGATGCCATCTGGTTTTCCCGTTATCCATTGCCATTCCTGCGCGGAGTTGACGGCAATCGAGTCAATAAATTCGATTTTTATTATCATATCGGCGTATACTTTTTCAGAAAATCGGCCCTAGAAAGGTTTGCCTCCTGGCCCCGGACGGCCCTGGAGAAGGCCGAATCGCTGGAACAATTACGGATACTGGAACATCGGGAAAAAATCAGGGTATTTAAAACGAAAGGGAATATTTTATCAATTGATGCTCCGGATGATTTGAAAAAAATCAATAAATATTTTATGTTACATAAAAGAGGAAAGTAAGGTGCCGGCAAAAAAAACTAAATACATCTTCATAACCGGCGGCGTGGTATCGGCGCTCGGTAAGGGGATCGCCTCGGCCTCGCTGGGTGTATTGCTGAAAAAACGAGGTTTCAATGTCGATATGATCAAATGCGACCCGTACATAAATGTCGATCCGGGGACGATGAATCCATTCCAGCATGGTGAAGTGTATGTTCTCGACGATCGCTCGGAAACCGATCTCGATCTGGGGCATTATGAACGTTTTCTCGATAAAAATATGGCCCGCGACAACAATGTCACCACCGGCCAGGTTTATCAGGAAGTCATCAGGCGCGAGCGACGCGGTGATTATCTGGGTGCGACCGTGCAGGTTATTCCGCATATCACCGAAGAAATCAAGGATTGCATCAAGCGCCCGGCTAAAAATAATCCCGATCTCGATGTCGTTATCGTGGAAATCGGCGGCACTGTCGGCGATATCGAGTCGCAGCCGTTTCTGGAGGCGATTCGTCAGATGGCGCTCGAAGCCGAGCCGGAAGATACCATATTTTTGCATTTAACCCTGGTGCCGTATATCTCGACGGCCGGGGAGATGAAAACCAAGCCAACCCAACACTCCGTTAAGGCGCTGCGTGAGATCGGTATTCAACCGAAGGCACTATTATGCCGGTCGGCGAAAGCACTCGATGATTCCATTCGAAAAAAAATCGGGCTGTTTTGCAATGTCCCCGCCTCGCATGTCATCTCGGCGGTCGACGTCGAGACGATATATGAGGTCCCATTGAAGTTCCATCAGGAAGGACTCGATCAAATTGTCTGCAAACACTTGAATCTTTTAAACGGCGAACCGGATTTGACCGAATGGGAAGAGATGGTCGATAAAATCAAACATCCCAAGCTTCGGGTAAAAATCGCGATATGCGGCAAGTATGTTTATCTGAAAGATGCTTATAAATCGATTATCGAATCGTTCGTGCATGCCGGTCAGGAAAATGACGCCCGTGTCGATTTAATCTGGGTGTCATCTGAGGATATCAAAAAAGGCGGGCCGGAAAAGTTTTTGTCCGACATCGACGGTTTGCTTATTCCGGGCGGTTTCGGTGAACGCGGCGTTGAGGGCAAAATCGAGTCGATTCATTATGTTCGCACAAATAAAATTCCGTTCCTTGGTATTTGTCTCGGGATGCAATGCGCGGTTATCGAGTATGCGCGAAATGTCTGCGATCTGAAAGATGCCCACAGCTATGAATTTTACGCCGATTTGAAACACCCGGTAATACATCTGATGGCCGACCAGGAAGGAGTCACCGATCTCGGCGGCACCATGCGGCTGGGCGCGTATCCGGCCAAGCTCGATAAGGATTCCAAATCGTACGTAGCCTACGGCACCGACGAAATCTCCGAGCGGCATCGGCATCGCTATGAATTCAACAACAGCTATCGCGAACTATTCGAAAACAGTGATTTTCAATTGGTCGGGCTTTCGCCTGATGGACGTCTGGTCGAGATTATCGAAGTGAAAAATCATCCCTGGTTTGTGGGGGTGCAATTCCATCCGGAACTAAAATCCCGCCCGACCCGGGCGCATCCATTATTCCGCGATTTTATCACCGCCGCCGTCAAGTACCACCAGCAGAGCAACGAGACCAACTCCACCCCCACCGAAAATCCGACACGGCAAAATGTAGGGTAAGCTGACGCTTGATAAATAGAATACTTCTTCTAATTGAGTAGATTAACGCCGCTCTCTTTATTGAACAAATGCAATTTTTCAATTTTGATATCGAAATGGAGGGTGTCGTCTTTTTGATATTTGTCCGGTTCGGCAAGAAGAGTGAGAGTGATATCTAAAAAGGCAATCGATAAGATAGAACGGTCGCCAAGATATTCGATATTTTTAATCGTGCCGTTGTACTTACCATTATCATTAGCGAATATATCCTCGGGGCGGATGCCAATCTTAACCTCGTTGGCGATATATCCGGCCGGCGCTTTCACCAGAGAAGCCTCAAACGGCTTGATAACATTATTCTCCAGCCAGCCATCAAGCAGATTAATCTTCGGCGTGCCGATAAACGAGGCCACGAACAAATCCGCCGGGTGATTGTAAATCTCATCAACCGTCCCGACCTGGCGAATTCGCCCCGCGTCCATCACCACCATCCGATCGGCCATAGTTAACGCCTCGGTCTGGTCGTGTGTAACATGCACGGTCGTCGTTCCCAGTTTTTTCTGAAGCTCGACAATTTCGCGTCGCATCCGCAGCCGAAGGTCGGCGTCAAGATTGGAAAGCGGCTCATCCAATAAAAACAGATCCGGCTGCCTGATAATCGCCCGCCCCAATGCCACCCGCTGACGCTGACCGCCGGACAATTCCGAGGGACGTGAGGCGAGCCGCTCAGACAATCCTAACAGCTCGGCGGTGTTTTTGACCTTTTCTTTTATCTCTTTCTTAGACTCGCCGGCGATTTTCAGCGGAAAGGCCAGATTTTGCTCGACCGTCATGTGCGGATAAAGCGCATAATTTTGAAAAACCAGCGCAACATTTCTTTTCCGTGGCGGATATTTATCGACGCGCTTGTTACCAATCCAGATTTCGCCCAAATCCGCCTCCTCCAGCCCGGCAACCAGCCGCAGGAGAGTTGATTTGCCGCATCCGGACGGACCAAGGATAACCATCAACTCGCCATCGTTCGTTTCAATCGAAATATTTTGAAGGACTTTATTATAACCGAAGGATTTATTCAGATCGACAATTCTCAACTGCGCCATAGAGACAATATACTTTTTCTATTGTGTTAAAACAGTCCCATTTTCGATTTTAAAAGCCCGCGAAGTCTGCAATAATTTTCCCGGAATTTGCAACGCGGTTGTTAAAAACAATTGCCCGAATCGACCGAAAAGCTCAACCAATATTTCTTTGCGGTTATCATCAAGTTCGGCAAAGATTTCATCTAAAAGAAGAATTGGCGTCTCCCTGCGGATTTTTTTCAGATAATCGAACACGGCCAGTTTCAGCGATATCGCCGCCGTCCGAAGTTCACCCTGCGAACCATGAGTTCGCGCGGGAAAATCACCGATATAAAATTCGATATCGTCGCGATGCGGCCCGACCAACACAATTTGCAGGATTTTCTCTTTTTCTTTATACCTGTCCAATTTTTCTCTAAATGCCTTTTCGATAGTTTCGATTTTATCTTCATTCAAATCAAATGGCACCGCTGGTCTATAATTTACCGCGAATGTTTGCCCACCGGCAATTTTTTCATAATAATCCGCTGCCGTTTCGGAAATCATTTTTAAAAAACCGCTTCGCGCCTGCATGATAATACTACCGTATTTAATAAGCAAATCATCGTAAGGGGTATCACTATGATTATTTTCCTGTTTTAAGAAGGCATTTTTCTGGGCCAGTATTTTTTGATAATCCGACATGTCAGCGATATACCTGCTCGAGGCCTGCGACAAATAAATATTGATAAATTCGCGCCTCTTGGCCGGCGGCCCCGCCAGCAGCTCGACGTCCTCCGGCGCCGCCGAAACCGCGGCACATTTCTCGAACAAATCACCGGTTCGGGAGGTAACTTTATCTATGGTAATTCTTTTCCGACCCCCCTTTTGATAGGCAATCGCAAGCTCATGCAGTTTATTTCCGATATTAATATCACCCTTGATTCGATAAAAATCGGCCGTATCTTTCAGCATCACCTGATCGGCCGCGCCGCGCGGCGAGCGCCCCAACAGCAAAACAAAAATGGCTTCGAGAATATTAGTTTTCCCTGAACCGTTTTTGCCGTAAAGGACATTTACGTCTTTACCAAACTGAAGTTGACAGGAATCGAAATTTCTAAAAGAAGTTATACTAAGATTGTCGGCAAACAAACCGGTCCCCGTCATCTTAAATTATGCTGGCCGGATTTATTCAAAAAGAAAGTCACAATGCATGAAGATATTTAATCGGCCAGTCGTAGCGGCATAATCAGGCAGAGAAATTGGTCCTTGGAAATATTCGGGGAATACATGACACCGGCTGAGACAGGATTAAGAAGCTCCATGACGATCTCCTCGTCTTCGAATTTGCCCAGAATATCGCTGATATAATTGGCATTGTAGCCCAATTCGATAGCATCGCCGACATAATCACACGAAATCGCCTCGACTCCCTCGCCGCCGACATCGGCATTTGTCGTGGAAATCGATAGAGTATTGTTTTTAAGCGAAAATTTTACCTGGTGGGTCAACGAATTGGAAAGAATCGAAACCCGTCTGACCGCACCGCTTAATTCATTTTTGGAGATTGTCATTTTCTTATTGCTTTCGGCCGGGATAACCTGTTCGTAGTTGGGATATGGACCTTCAATTAGCCGCGAAGTAAGAATTATATCATCAAGATTAAAAATAATGTTATTCTCACCGAAAATGATACCGATTTCGCCGTTAGATTCGCTTATAAATTTAGGAATGACATTCAAAACTTTCGGTGGAATAATTATATCATCCGAAACACCTTTAAGCTTTTTATTTTCAAGCGAAACCTTGGCCAGGCGATGTCCGTCGGTGGCTACCATATTCATCATCTCACCCTTGGTGGACCATAAAACACCGTTCAGAGCCGGGCGGGTTTCATCAAATGAGCAGGCAAAAGTGGTCCGTTTTATCATCTGCACCAAATCGGCGCCGTCCATTTTGATTTGCTTTTTCAGATTCACGGCCGGAAGTTTGGGAAAATCGTCCGACGAGGCACAGGCGATTTTGTATGAACCATTGGGAACCTTTATCTCCATCCGCGTGGGTGTTCCCTCGAAGGAGACTTCCGATTCCGGTAATTCCTTAATAATATCAAACAGAATTCGCGCCGGTAAAACAGCCACTCCCTTTTTGGAAATGTTACAATCAAATGTAGCTGTTATTGAAACTTCGAGATCGGTGGCCGAAATTTTTAATTTTCCTTCCAGCGCCTCAAAGAGAATATTCGATAAAATGGGTAAAGTTGATTTAGAGGGAACAACCTGCAAGACCGATTGAAGGTATCCGGTCAGTCTTGATTTTGAGAGGTTGAACTTCATTCTGTTATTCCTCCAAAGATATTATTCACATCCTATAAGATTTATATTCTTTATATATATATCTAAATAATATTAATAACTTCGTTAATTTGTTAACAAATCACCCTGATCATTATGTAACTCTTTTTCACCAAACGCTTAATATTCTGATGGAGAATAACATTTTTATAATTCAAATGTCAACAAATGTTTTTAATCTACGACGCTGTCCACAGGCCTTTTTCATCAATATTTTATCTACCCGGGAATCCACATGACATATACAAAATCAATTTTGAAGAGCGGCGGCCAAATTGTCGATCTTATCCCGGAAATCAATATCCGAGCCGGACTTTTTCTCGACAAGATCGCAGGCATGAATAACGGTGGAGTGATCGCGCCCGCCGAAAGCATCACCGATACTCTTAAGCGAGTGCGCGGTATATTTACGCGAGAGGTACATCGCGACCTGGCGGGCGAGAGCTATTCGGGTTGTCTTTTTCCGGGCCGTCATCATTTCCGATTCGATATTAAAAAATTCGGCGGTTTTTTTCTGGATGAATGAAATGGTAAGCTCTTTCCTGCCGCGGGAAACTTCTTTACCCAATACTTTTATGGCGAATTCAGTATCGATTTCACGTTTTTCCAGAGAGGCATGCGCCAGAAGCCGGGTAAATGAACCCTCAAGCTCACGAATGTTGCTGGTAACATTATTAGCGATATAAAATAAGACATCTTCGGGGATACGGACATTTTCGTTTTCCATCCGCATACGCAAAATAGCGATACGTGTTTCAAGCTCCGGCGGCTGAAGGTCGGCTACCAGACCGGATGAAAATCTTGATAAGAGCCTCTCCTCCAGACCCTTAATATCTTTGGGATGGCGATCCGATGTCAAAACTATTTGCTTTCCGGAATGATACAAATCATTGAAGGTATGGAAAAACTGTTCCTGGGTCGATTCCTTGCCGGAAAAAAACTGGATATCATCGATCAACAGAATATCCGCCGATCGATACAGGGCACTGAAATTACTAATCGTGCCGATCGGAATCGAAATGATAAAATCGGACCTAAACTTATCCGAGGTGGCATAGATCGACCGCTTTTGGGGAAATTTATCATATACAAAATGGCCGATAGCTTGAATCAGATGAGTTTTGCCCAGACCGGTTCCACCGTAAAGGAGCAATGGATTGTAACTGGTCTGGCCGGGAGCTTCGGCGACGGCCCTGGCGGCGGCGTGGGCAAACTGGTTGAATTTACCAACTATAAAATTGTCGAATCGGTATCGTTTGTTAAAGAGATTACCATTTCGAACGCGGTCGGATATTGGTGTCGGTCTTTTGTAAAATTCGATTTCAGTCTGTCCCTGGA
>CAYVMO010000026.1:0-46247 GCA_964452645.1 uncultured Ignavibacteriaceae bacterium | reverse complement strand
GATTTCGGCTGGGGAATGATTTATATCCCGGCAGCGATGGAAGCGCTTTCGCCAACCCCGGAATCCGACTTGAAAGTCTATTCTTTTGACCATAGCTATGTAAATCCGGGTGAAACTGTCAGCGGTTATGTCGTCATAAAAAACGTCGGCCTATCGATCGATTCGGTTTACGGTTTGATTGCAACGAACGATACAAGAATTTCGGTCATTACCGACAGCCTGTATTTCGGAACAATCGGGTCGAATGATACGGTCAGTAGTGATATTCAATTCGAGGCAGTCATCGATGATACGACAAAATCGGGAACGATGCTGTCGGTTGATTTTGATTTGTACGGTGCCAATGGCTATCAAACCCAAAGTAAATTGTATATACAGGTTGGTAATAAGCCGCAGGTCGGCTTTTATACCCATCATAATGACAGTCTTCGTTTCACAGTGTCGAATTTCGGGCAATTCGGATTCAATTACAGCAGTTTTTATCCGCTGGGTTACTATGGATTTCGGTATGGCGATACAACGAGAAACGAAATCTGGGAAGCGGCATTCATGATCGGGATCGATTCATTACATGTCTCCGACGGGGCGCGGACAGTGGTTCAGGAGCCGGATAATGATTTTGCCGTATCTCCCGGCGGCGATTTGGCAGTAAGTGCACCCGGCACGATCGCCGATCAGGAAACGTTTTCGATTTTTAATGACAGTAAAGCCGAAAATCCGATGGGTCTGGAAATTCAACAGAAGACTTTTAGCTGGAACGATTACCCCGATCAGGATTTTGTAATCCTTGAATATGTCGTAAAAAACATTTCCGATTCTCTACTGGAAAATCTTTATGTCGGTCTGTTTTTTGACTGGGAATATTTAACGAATTCCAAAGAAGGGGCCGGTTTTGTGCCGGGCGAAAACCTGGGTTACGTGTACTATCCGTCTGTCGGTGTTCCCTATTATGATTCGGCTATATGCCGCGGCATTTCAGTAATAAACTCGGAAGGGGCATCAGGCCAGAAAATACTGATGCGTCCTGTTGCTGCACCGTTATTTAAGCTCTCCGAATCGGATAAATATCAGGCGCTGTCGACAGATACTTTCGACTCTCTTGAACATAATATCGGCTATTTTACGCAGGTAATTTCGACCGGGCCGTTTACATTAGTGTCAGGAGGGATGGACACGGCCGTCTTTGCCATTTCGGCATCGGATACTTTACCCAACCTGATATCAGTCGCCGCAAAAGCAAAAGCCAAATATATCAATTCTACCGATGTCGAAATCGTGGATGATAATATTCTGCCGGAGCATTTCAGTCTGAGCCAGAATATTCCCAACCCATTCAACTCGACAACCCGCATTTCGTTTTCAATGAAGAGCAGAGCCCATATTTCCCTGGCCGTTTATAATATCTTAGGCGAAAAGGTCGTTGAGTTATTGAATATGACAATCCCGGCCGGGACTTATCACACTGAATGGGACGGCCGCGACAAATATAATCAGGAAGTTGCCAGTGGCTTATATTTCTATCGACTATCCGCCAATGAAAATAGCCTGACCAGAAAGATGATTTTGCTTAAGTAACGGTCAATAATAGCCTGACGCCACGTTAAAATTGGAATAATTTTCTCCGATTATTTCGGTTGACAGACAGGTAAAAAGTATTATACTTGCCGCGGAAAGTTAGCGTCCCCATCGTCTAGCCCGGTCTAGGACACTGCCCTTTCACGGCGGCAACAGGGGTTCGAATCCCCTTGGGGACGCCATTTCGCAACCTATTGTTATTCAATAAGATACAAAGGGAGGCCGATGACATCTTCTAAAAATAAAGAATTGTTAAATATGGAAAAGGATTAAACTTATCAATTGCGCCTGACCAAAATGGAGCGTTATTTTATTATTGGATGCGAGAATGCCGAATTCTCGCTACTCTTCATGCTCATTAATTATGATAGTGAACATCGAATTTTATGAGAAAATATTTTAGGTAGACTTCGGGGATTAAATGAAATCATCCATGCGTTATTGCCTTAAGGACGGGGATTGACTGTCTATTATCAAAAACCTTTATTCTTCGGCTCCGGATTATTTGCCCCCGCGCAGTCGATGTCTTATGTCTGAGAATCGTGAATAACGAGGGCCAGAAGGGCAGAGCGGTCAATCAGACTATCTCGGACAATAAATTCATGGGGAGATAAGCGATTGCCGCCTATGGGTCCGAAGCCTCCCAGGACTGGTACTGCAGCGGGTACGTAGCAGGTGTCGGACGATGCTTCACGATGTGCCTTATTCACTCGTACTTCAAGTCCCTTCGCAAGCAACCTGACCTTTTCGAAAAACTCCAGACTGGCTCTGGTCGCTGTTACCGGAAGGCGACGCATACCGACACGGACCTGCGCCTGCATCTTATTATTGGCACCTTTCTCTGCAATTGCCCGGACCTGCTTGTCCAGTTTTATAATTCGTTTTTTATCCATGTAACTGACTGTGATAATTATCGTCGCGTGATCCGAAACTCTTCCGGGATTTTTCTGCGCGTTCATGGAGCTGATACTGACGGTAATGCCTTCCTTCGGGCGACTCAATTTGCGCAACTCAATGGCCTTTTGACACACGCTGCTGATCAGGTCGGAGGCAGATCCTTTTCCCGGACTCTTGAAGTTTGCGATCATAATATGGTATTCCTCCAGACCCGCACATGAGGTTACAATGCCACCTGCCTGATCACAATACTTTGTCCCCACCACGCACTTCGATTTCAATGCAATTTCCTCGATCAGTTTTTGGCTGAATGGTCCGCCGATCGTGTCATCCGATGTAAGCAATACTCCACAACGGATATTTTTGAGCTTATGAGCAAAGTAAAGCGATCGCAGGGCAGATAGGATAATCACCAAACCTCCTTTACTTTCAGCAACGCCCGAGCCAATGATTTTTCCGTGTTCTTCATGGAAAGGTACGAAATTCTGATAGTCATATGCCGTATCGAGGTGACCGAGCAGCAGGATATCGTTCTGCGCATCGGAGTGATTGGTGAAATAAAGAATGTCTCCCACATCGACCTGCGGATAGACCTTTCGTAAGAAGCCCATTTCGAGGAATTCCTGTGATACGAGGTTTCCCATGATATTAACGCCCTCTATATTATGTACAAATGAATTAATAGTAACCATTTTTTCCAGCGTATTAACGAAAGCGGGCAGATGACTCCTCAGATAGCGGCGGACACTGACGGGGAGTGGTTCCGCCTTTTTCCTGATTGGCGGGCTCTTCTTTTCGACAACAGCAACAGCTTCACCGAAATAGCGAACTGCCGCCACCTCCAGAATTCGATTAACCAGGTCGGAGAAATCCAAGCCGGATACTTTGGCGGCTTGAACAAAAGAGCCTGTGAGGTTCAGGCTTGCCATCGAGTTTATCTCGAGTATATACAAATTATTTTGGGCGTCCATGCGGAAATCGACCCGGGCGAAATCGGACAATCCCAGGGATTCAAACGCCCGCCGAGAAAGTGTTCGCAGGTTCTCGGAAACCTCCGTCGTGATGGAAGCGGGACAGATCTTTTTACGAGGGTGATGCATTTTATCATCCAGGGATTGGTAGCCGTTGGGGTCTTCTCCAAAATCAATTTCCACAATGGGAAGTGTCTCGAGAGAAGGTCCATTGCCCAGAAGCCCCACACCGAATTCGCGGCCGGGGATAAACTCTTCCACCAGAGCCTGTTGCTGAAATTCGCGTATAATCTCCTGTACGGCATCACGTAATTCTTCCTCATTATAGACCATGCGTAGCCCGAACGATACAGCTTCCATCTTGGGTTTGACAATGGCCGGAAAGCGAATATGCTTAAAGTCCTCGCCGGCTCCGGAAGAGAGCCAGAATGCAGGCGTGGGAAGATCGTGCTGCAGGAAGACCATCTTCGACATCACCTTGTCCAGGGCAACCGCGTGGCCGGCAGGATTCGATCCAACGTACGGAATACCAATCATTTCAAGTAAAGCCGGGATGTGAGTGTAGCGACTTTGCCCCTGGATTCCGTAGGCCATATTGAACACCATGCCGGGAAGCTCTCCCGAAACAACCCGGGGCATGAAATTCTGGAGTTCGTCGATAACCTGCATATTGCCTTCAATGGTTCGAACGTTATGGCCACCTTTCTCTAAAGCCGAAGCCACGATTTCAACTATCTTTGGGTCATAACGTTCTTTGGTTAGCTTGCCGAAGATATTGATAACGTCCGAATCCTGGACTTCCATCTTATTATAAATAACGGCGACTTTCATGAATTCCTTTTTTCCTTCACCTTTTTATTCATTTTTCATAAATAGGTCGATTAGAACATTTGCAAGTAAAGCAGTTCTTTCTTTGAGACTCGCAATCTCGATATGCTCCTCGGAAGTATGTTCCCTGTCTCCTTTGGGCCCAAATCCATCGATAGTGGGTATGCCGGCAGCACCGAAGAAATTGGCATCAGAGGTTCCCCGACGATGTTCGGAATTAACGACCTGCCCAAGACCACGACCCGTTTCTTGAATCCGTTTGAAGAGTCTTTCAGTCTTTATATTGATCGGCATGGCGGGACGTGAGTTTAGAATCGTGAATCGAGATTGACATCCGGGCTGATTATGCTCCGACAGGCTTCTTTCTATAGATTCGAGCAACATTGGACGATACTCCTCGTTGACCCATCTAATGTCTACTTGCGCGGCGGCATGTCCCGCGATAGTTGATGAACCGAGCCCGCCTTCTATCTTGCCGACGTTTATACCCACATCGGGAAATGACGCATTTAGTTCCTCAAGGGCGATGATCTGATGGGCAAGTTCAAGAACCGCACTGGCCTTCCTGTCGGCAACAGTTGAGATATGACGATCCTCACCGTAGCAGTCAATCCTGGCTCCGATCTTTCCATTGCGGGATACCACGACCTCACCATTCGGTCCCGCACATTCAGCCACCAGGCACAATTTGGCGTTTGGCAGTTCCCTTTCGAATAAAGGTCGCGATGTTACGGAGCCAAGTTCTTCGTCACTGTTGAGAATCAGGGTTATATTCATGCGCTGCAGGACATCAATATGATGCAATGACTTGAGAGCGTAAACTATTATCCCGATTCCACCTTTCATATCGCTGGTACCCGGGCCATAGAGAAGTTCCCCCTCTTTACGGCATGTCTGGGATTCATGATCCGGCGCGTATACGGTGTCCATATGCCCGACCAGATAGATGGCCTGTCCTGATTTATGACTCCGCAATATATGATGACACCCTACTTCGTTCTGATCCACGACATCATGATACCGGAAGAGTGGATCGAGTTGATGGACGATTATCTCGGCGACACTATCCGTCCCGCGCTTGTTGTAGGAATAGCTATTCTGGTTACACAGATCAATGATGAATTCTATTTGTTCCCGACTATGGCTTTTAATAAAGGAAATGATCTTTTCTCTCGACATAGGTTAAGCTCGCAGCTATTCCGATTCGAAGCCGGGATATTTTATCAAGCCGGCGTCCCTGGATAATATTATAGATATCGCCGCCGCTCGCAAATGCCATCGGAAGAAATGTACGGTCGTTTTAAAATCAATTGTGAAATCAGACACGGATAGTTCTTTCCCGACTTTTTTATTCTGGTTGTCTATGATGTGCTACTCCATGTCCGGAACTTCATCTTCATATTCACATACATACCCCCCCCAGGTTCTAAAAAGGAGCTTGCCTTTCCTGTTCGGGTTGAGGAGATATGTTGGCGCCATTGGGGTTTTGCCCCTTCCCTCGGGTGCGGTGATAATAAAAGTCGGTACCGCCAGCCCCGATGTGAAGCCGCGCAGATTCTCCATAATATTCAAGCCATCCGCGACCGGAGCGCGGAAATGCCGAATTCCCTGAAGTTTTTTGCAGTTGAAAATATAGTAAGGCCGCACCCGGATTCTTAACAACTCCTGGACGAGTTTTTTCATAACATGTATGTCATTGTTAATACCCTTGAGAAGCACCGACTGGTTACCAACAAGAACTCCGGATCTGATAAGTTGATCAACGGCCTGCTCCGCATCTGCTGTTATTTCCTTTGGATGGTTGAATTGTGTATTGATATAAACAGGATGATGTCGGGCGAGCATTTCACAAAGTCCCTGATTTATTCTTTGCGGTAACGTCGCCAGCATCCGGGATCCCAGCCTTATGATTTCCACATGTGGTATGTTCTCCAACCGGGAAATGATTGTATCCAGGCGCCCGTCGGGTAGCATGAGAGCATCGCCCCCGGTGAGAAGTACATCACGGATTTCCGGCGAACGGGCAACATAGTCAATCGCGGCGGTGATATCCTCCTGCGGATAAACCTCGTCACGGTAGGCGATGTCCTTCTTGCGCAAGCAATGCCGGCAAAAAACGGCGCACATGTTGGTGACATTGATAATGATGCGGTCGGCATAAAGCCGGGTAATTAAAGGTGCCGGCGAGTTATAAATAATTGCATAGTAGTCTTCGGTATCCTCCTTACTCAAGTATTCTTGAATCGTTGGTACGGACTGCCGACGAATAGGGCATTCGCGATCCTCCGGATCCATGAGACTGGCATAGTAAGGCGACACACTCCAGCGAAATTGAGAAGTCGTTTTCTCAATATCTCTTTTTTCACTTTCGGTCAGTGATATAATCTTGGCAAGAATTTCAGTATCACGGATGGAATGTTTTAGATGCCATTTCCAATTGCCCCAATCCTCTTCGGATCCGTTCAGGACCTTAAGGATTTTCTTCTTGCTTTCCTGAATTTGCGCCTGACAATTGCGCCCCGTCGGAATTGTGTCCTTCACCGCCAGGTAATCGGAAATCATCTCCACATATATATTTGCCCGCTCCTGTGCGATCTTTCTGTTCCCTTCTGGTACATACATCGGGTGCTCGGGATCATTGATTGTCGGCATATTGATTCCTCCTGCAAACAAGGCTGCGGTAATTATCAATACTTATAGAATAAGCCAGTATGTTTTCCTGTCAAGCAAATAATATATCTTCAGAAAATGTGGATAGATATTTCCTGAAATTAAGACTTCGTTTTTTCGTTTACCAGCGGCATTCCGATAGGCATTTTACCCTCTCCCGCTTATCTCCTCTCTAATATATTGATATCGCTTAAAGTTGGGAGTTCTCCGTTAAGGACAAGCATCCCGGGTTGGCAATGCTCGGACCGATTGTATTTGTGCTTACTATGCGCCACCCAAAGAGAATATCTTAATCCGAATGCCATTCTACGCCCTTTAATCTCGCATAGTGGACATAGAATTGGGAGTTGATCTTAATTATATTTATGAATTCAAAACCAAGGAGTATACATGGAATTAAGGATAAACATATTGTAAATGTTGCCAATACAATTGGGCCATATTTTAATCGTTATCTCCGGAATAAATTAAAAATGATAGACAAAATCACCCATTTGACTATGGATTCTCCAACAAGTTTTAGACTTATTTTAAAACTTTATTACTAAGTCATTGTATTGCTTAGGCATAATATTTTATCACTTCGTATTAAATGTGATGCAAATCGAATATTAAATTTCATGCCACGTCCCTTAAAAAAGTTCGAAGATCTTCAATAAAGGCTCGCCATAATATAATCCACTGTTATGCAATTAGATAGAATGATTGCCTGAAGTATTTTCGAATCAACCGGCAAGAAATAAGTTACGAAATCAACCACTTTTCTACTTCCAGAAATAATCATTTTCGCTGCAATCAGAAAGGCAAATCAAAACTGTCATTCATAATGATATGTTAAAAAAAATGAGCTAACTGGGCTCTCATGCGTTACTGTTTAAACGAATAGCCAAGTTGGGTAAATCTTGCTGAAACCGACTATTATAAGGTCGGAAAAATCGCAAATCTGTAGCAATTTGAATTAAAATAAGATTTATCTGCCAATTTTAATGGTTATGGTTTAGTAAACAATTCAAATTGTGTGCCGAGGAAATCGGATTTATAAAGGCGGCCATTCCAGCCGGTATAAATTATTAAATCATTTCCCAAAATGAGTGGTTTGGGATAGTCGGAACTATCCACAAAATTAAAACCGGTCTCATAAGCTTTAGCAGAATAGATAAATCTTTGATCCGCCCAGAACAGGCAATAAGTCAAACGATTGAGTTGGCGATCCATTGAGGGCCAGCGCGGTATCGCCGGAAAAGATGAAATAGTAAACAGTGTTTCAGGCTGCGAATAAGAAATTATATTATTTCTTAAAATACAATAACTGCTATCATCGCCCGAATATATATATATGAATGTATCCTTGGCATAGTACGTCGGATCCCATCCATCCACGAGATAAGTAACCTGACCGGTATTATCAATTAAAAATATCGAGTCGTTTTGACCACCCGTGTCGCCGCGATGAGCAAGCAATTTGTTGTCGCTGATATAGAAAATAGATTCAAAATGTTCATCGACGGTGGAAGTATCGGTCGTCTGACCATCCAAATTGTAATAATAAATCTTCCCCGAATCATCCAGGTAGGCGACAGTATTATTATCGAATCCGAGCGAAGGCGAATGGATATCGATCCCGGTCATCAATTTTTGCCGAATCGGATTGGCGACGGCGGCCCGATAAATCCCGCTGTTAAGATTATCGGCAGTATCAACAGTGATATAGTAAATATAATTACGATCGGGCGAAAGCGATGGTTCCGATTCGATCAGAGGCAGGTATTTATCGTCGTTGCTATCCTGGATACGATTATTGTAGTACTTATCCCCGCATCCGATAAATACTATAACCATGGCCAAAATTACGAAACTGAATTTCATACAATCATATTTCGTTGAATTATGTAATAATCAAAGATAATATATATTTTAGGTCACTTGTAAACGATTAAAAGTTATATCCCGGATCAGTTTTAAACACTGAAAATAAAAAAGGCCGGATAATATTTAAATTATCCGGCCCAATTGAGGCGTAAAGAACTTAGAAATTGATCTTTCCGGTAAAGTACTGGTTGTTATCGAAGAATTCCGTCTGATTCCAGGAATATTCGAATGTTACTTCGGTTTCCCCTAAATTGACGGTTAAACCGGCTCCGAAAGTGAATCCGTAAAGATAATCAACCTGATCCTGGTCAAGCGTATACCCGCCCCGGATGAAATATCGCTCATTATATGCGTATTCAAAACCACCGCGATATAGGTCCTTGGAAAAATTGTTCGCTTGAAAAGTCCCAAAGAATGTTGTGCGGTGCATGTCTTGGTTGTACGCATCCCAGGCCGCTGAAAATTCCAGCCACGACGGCAACTCGAACTTGGCCGATTCGGCGCTGAAAGTTTTCACCGGTGAGGTTTGCGGATAAGTTCCGGTCGCTTGCACCGGGTAACTAAGCCCCTCTCCGGTAAATTTCATTTCCGGGCCGATATTCTTAACTACGAAACCAAGTTTCAGACCATGCCATCGGGGATTATAAAGAACGCCAAAATCCGCGGCCAAACCCTTGGCCGACACCAGATCAATCGATTCATTAATAAATTTTCCAGTGACGCCAAAAGTTACCCTATCGGTTAGGATCTTGGAGTACGTAACGCCGATGACGGCCATACTGGGATTGTAGATTTCACCGTTCCCATCGGGGGCATCCCAAGTCGTTTTCATGATATCACCGATAGAGAGGACCTTTGCCGAAAAACCAAGTGAACCAAAATCTCCCATCGCAGTGGTAAGGGCAATATAATTTAACTCCATATCGGCGAAATAATTGAGATGCGAGAACATCACCTCGGTTCCCGGCATCATACCCACGCCGGCGGGATTAAAAAATATTGCCTCGGTACCATAGACATCGGCGCTTATCGCGCCTCCGGTGGCGGTGCCGCGAGAACCTACCGGAATCCGCAGTTCCTGCGCACCGGCCGTTCCCATTCGTCTTTCCGATCCAGCCATACTTACGGTCGCAAGAGCAAGGATCGATAACGAACAAATTATGATTAGTTTTTTATTCATTACTATCATTCCTCCCTCATCAGTAAGTATTAAGTTGTTCGACTTCTTGGATGATCGCCATCTTGCCGTATTTGGTACCGAAATCGGATTCCAAATACCAGATATAAACACCCGAGGCAACCGGCAACCCCTCGTCTGTCATCAGATTCCAGGGCATCCAGCTCTGGCCGGTAACTTTATCGTTTTCATTCATAGTCCGAACCATATCACCAGCCAGATTGAATATCCTCATGGTGAATTTATCGGGTAAACCGAGGAATCGAACCTGCCTGTCGAACTGGTCCTTTTCATAAATGGAATAAGCATAATAGGGATTAGGAACGACTCTTATTTTATCGAGCGCTTCGGCCCCAATCGAGGCGTTGTGTCTAAGCGGTTTGGTGGTCGAGAAGCTGTATATATCGTTGGAATCGGCCTTATTAGCCTGCAGGAATTGAAGAACGTCACCGCTGTCGATAACGCCGCCGGCGCTGAATGCCGGATTCATATAAAATGCCCCGAAATACATGATGTCAAAGGTACTACCATCCGAAATATCCTCATTCGGATAATCGATAGCACCGGTTCCGGCGTCAGCCGGATCATCGCCATCATAGGCTGAGTGGAGTATAAACAAATATTCCCGGTTCCCGTAGTTATCATCAAGAGTACTGGGTGAAAAAGTGCTATCGTATGTCAGACCATTTGCATCTTCAACAAAAGCGACATTGACCTGCATATTTCGCGTCACATCCCAAGCTATAAAAGGCACTTGAAAATAACCCTCATAACCATAATTAGGAACGCAGCTTCTGCAATAACCATACGCTCGTTGTCCGATAGATTTATCGCCCGTAAAACGAAGCTCCACGGTAGTGAATGAGTCGGGCATAGTCGTATGATTCAAATAGCCACCCCATCCATCGTCACCAACATCGACACCGCCACCAAAATAATTCATACCAAAGGCCTCGACCCCGAATAAAGCTTGTGGAGCACCGACATTTATATAATTGACACTCTGCAGAGATGGTCGATATGCACCAATTACCTTAACCAATAGACCATTCATGACCCGATAATCGTTGTTTCCTGATTTATTATACTGGCGATCGAGCAGCCTCTCATTATTGGTGACATCCCAGAGTTCCCAAAAGCTGGCCACATTTACCGTGTCAAAGCCGTTTTGTACAAGAACAAATTCGCCATCGGGAGTTACTGAATCCGGATATACCGGCGTTCCATTGACAGTATCGGGATAAACCGGAACGAAACGAACTTGATAATTGTGGCCGGTTATCGAATCAGGATCGATAACATGAACTTCAACAACATCGGTCGCTGGAGCAAGAAGCGAATCCACGAGACTCAAAGTTGCGACATCAGGCGTGTGTGCATCAGAGTAATCCCAGTCATCCCCGGCCAACGGATTCATCGGGGTCACGGGAATAGCCTGAATTCGGTTTTCAAGGTACCACAATCCTTTGGGAATCGCGTATTCTGAATCGGCCCGCGCCGGATCCGCCTGATAAAGATCGAAATCATCAAAATCATAAGAATAAGCCGTTACGGCGAAGTAGTACGTCCTTCCGTTATGCAACTTCCCGCCGAGAATACCGTCATCGGTAATTTCTATTCCATAACCGAGATCGGTGTCTGTCCCATAAACGGTCGGTACAAAAACGACGGCGCCGAGATCCGGATCCAAAACAAAATCCGAAAGAAGCCCGTAGCCATTCTTTTTATCGAAATAAGCTATCGGGGTCCATTTACCTTTGTCGTCGCCGACAATTGTCTCACCCTGATAAACGATATACCCCTCAAACCTATGAGTCGGCTCGTTATAATCGGTTTCGGAACGATTACCCCAGGTTAAAGCAACCTTACCGTCATACGCCCGGGCGGTTACTACCGGTCTGGGCGGCGGAGCCGGGATATCGAAATTCCTATTATATGCAAATTGCGCCAGATTGTCATAAAATTTCAAACCGGTCACGGAGGATAGTCTGTCTTTGCCCTGACCGACAACAATGGCACCAACTACGATCTGGGTATCGTTGGGATTGAACGTAAACGGTCCGGTATTGCACATATAGCGCCGGTCGGCCGGTTTGGAGTCGTTCCAGCCAGTACCCTTGACAGGATCGCCGGCATAATAGAATTTCGTCCTGACATTATTATTATCAAGGGGCGGTGTATTCACATCGCCGCCGCTGCCTGCTTTGGAGTCGTTACCTCTCATATATCCATAGGCTTCTACCGGCTCATCCGGATCGGTCCCATTGATATATTTGTCAAAAGAAGTTAATCCGAGTATAAAAGCGCTATCAATGACTGTCCCATCATTAAGAGTTGCCGTGAGCTGATCCCAATGATATTTGCTGGTATCGGCATAAAGCGGATCACCGTATCTAATAATCGGCCCCTGCATGAAGTCATATCCGACCGCCGGCGGTGAGGAACCGTAGGTGTTATCGTTATTGGTTGCATTATAGCAGAATCCCAACGAAAGAGTAGTATCGCAGCCGACTAAGTCATCGGAAGCACCACCCAGGTCGGGATCGGCCCACAAAGAGACATAACACGAATCAATGACATTGGGCGATTTATTGATGAATATGAATTTCATGAATATGGTATTTCCCAGGGCTCCGGGAAGATCATATCCGAAATAAGTCGCCTGAACCTCGACCCCAAGCGAATCGGTCGCTCCGCCATAACCGTCATAGGTATGAGTTCCACCATCATTAAAGACACCCCAGAGCATCTGATCGCCGATAAGCATCGGAGCTCCGGTACTGTCCAGCGGTGCACCCTGATCGTCGGGCCAGATAAGATAGTCATTAAAATGCTGGGCCGAATCAAACCTTGTATATGGTGTTCCATCCGCCAGTTCAATACCGGTTTTAACGGGATTCTCCCAAACTGTGCTGTCACCCCATATTTTATAAATCTTGTAAGCGGGCAGATCCGACTGAAGTCCGCCGCCGGGTCCGAATTTCATTCCCCTGGTAAACGTTCCATCACCGTTATTGAGCAAAACGGAAATATCTTCATAATTACTATTGGCCACGGCCAGATCCAGGGTTGTATCACCATCAAAGTCAGCAGCGAAAACCGACATCGGTTTTCCACCGACCCTGTAATTGACCGCTGACGCGAACGTCCCATCACCATTGTTAATCAAAATGGAAACGCTATCTGAAGAGTTGTCGGCGACCGCCAGATCGTTAAAAGTATCATCGTCAAAGTCGGCCGCGAAGACGGACATTGGCTGACCCCCGGTCGCATAATTAACCGGAGCCGCGAACGTTCCGTCACCATTGCCGATGAGAATAGAAACACTATCGTCATTAATATTTGTCACCACCAGATCCAGGTCGGTGCCGGCATCGACATAGGCCGCCAAAACTGCGAACGGTCCATCTCCGGTCTCATAATTGACGGCAGCAGCAAATGTCCCATCTCCGGCATTGAGGAGGACAGAGACGCTGTCATCGGTATTGTTGGCCGCCGCCAAGTCGATATCGGAATCACCATCGAAGTCGCCTCCGGTAATAGAAGTGGGAGAGGTTCCGACATCATAAGCGACCGCAGTGGCGAAGGTGCCGTCGCCATTGTTTAAAAGTATGGAGACGTCATTGGATTCGATGTTCGCCGTAGCCAGATCGACATCATTATCACCGTCGAAATCGCCGGCAAAGATTGAATACGGACCGGTTCCGACCGTATAATCGACGGCAGATGCAAATGTCCCGTCGCCATTATTAATCAAAATCGAGACATTGTCCGAATAATAGTTGGCAACCGCCAGATCAAGAGCACTATCGCCGCCGAAATCAGCCCCATACACGAAGATGGTGCTATCCCCGGCAGAGTAATCGACCGTCGATGAAAACGGCACTGATTCGTCACCTGTGTTTATCATTATCGAAATCTGGCTGGAATAATAATCCACATAGGCTAGATCATTAAAACCGTCGAGATCAAAATCCGCTGAAAAGACCGAAAACGGTGCGTCGGTCGAAACAGCCGGGCCAGGAAAATATTCCGGGCTGTCATATGCCCCGATAGCCAACCTGATTTCATTGGGTTGACCTCCGACCGTATCGGCGGCGGCATTATAAACCGTTCCGCCGATCCAGACACCGCCGGAATAAATGACTGACCGGTCCGTTCCTGCCGGGAAATATAATCCGTCGGCTTTGGCTGTTTCCAGCATCACCGCTATATCCTCGGCGAAGCTGCCGATGTTCGTGCAGAACATCTGCAGGTTATTGACGTTAATCATGGTCCTTGTATCTTGTATCATTGCATGCGACGGCTTGGCCAAATGCGTTCCGGGCGAAACGAATTGCCCGGGCGGTAGCGCCAGTGCCGGCAGGCAATAACAAAGAAGTCCCAAAATAATAAAAATTGTTTTTCTCATACTCTCCTACCTTCCTGGCCTAAAAACTGATATTGAGACCGAATCGAATCTGTCTCGGAATATCATAGTTGCCCGGATTATGAGAGGCCAATATGTATTTTTGTTCCCCGGTCAATCCGGATGAATCGGTCGGCGTGCTATATGTATCGATAAAATCCTGACCTGCCTGGGTCGGCAGGAAATTGGTTGCATCAGGATCGCCGGAAGTTTCATAAACCGACAAAACGTTATTGCGATTAAGGACGTTCATGATCCAGACATATACATCAAGCGAAAGGCCATTACCGAAGTACAATGTTTTATTCGCCTTCAAATCGATTCTGAATTTCCACGGGCCATATCTTGAGTTAATACTTCCGGCCGGTGTCGAAGTAACGGCGTAGAGAGTAACGGGATCATAACCAACCTGCGAAGGTGTATATGGTGATCCCGATCCCAAATTAACTATAAAATTCACACCGGCGTTTTCGAGCGGAAATATATCACCCAGCCTGGGACCCTCGCCCTTGCCCAAACGGACATCGATTATTCCGGTAAATTTATGTCTTTGGTCATAGGTCAAAGGATTAGCATAACGAGGAACTTCCGAAAGCGTCCAGGAGACATTTCGCTGCGTGGTGGCATAGGAACCTGTACCGGTGGCCCATGAGAGCGAATAATTCAGGTTGAGAGTTATATAATGCGTCCGCCGCATTTTCAGAGTGAAATCCAGTCCTTTAATGGTACCGAAGTCCTCATTTAAGAAAATCGAATACGATTTCGGATTAACATTATTAATCGTCGTTGCCTCCGCCAATCCGCTAACATCCTTGTAAAAGGCGGTAATATTAAAGGCTGTATTATCATTTAACTGATGCGACAAACCAAACTCATAGGCAGTGGTCTCTTCCGGCTTAAGATTAGGATTGCCAAAAGTGTAGTAATAACCACCCGATTTGACCTTATACTCGTAATAACGATAGTTTACATATAGTCTTTCCAAATCCGGTCTTTGGAAAAATTTGCCATAGCTTAAATGAACGACTGTTCTATCGGATACCGGGAAGCCAACACCGATACGCGGTGAAAGTCTGGTTTCGGCCTTGCTATCCTCAAGATCGACCAATTCCAGCTGACTGGGATCGCCCTGCGCAAACGGATTTTGAATATCTTTTACCCACTTCGTATTGGTATTAAAATAATCATACCGAAGTCCGGCATTGATAATCAAATCGTTCCATTCGAACTTATCCTGCAAATACAAAGCCCAGGTAACCGGATGTTTGGCCTCGCTTTTCCAGGCATCACTACCGGTCGGATCGACCTCATTCCCATGTAAATCGTAGCCGTAATTGTCAACATTAAGAGTATCGGCATTGGCCGGGAAGAGCGAGCGGAAATATCTCAGAGTATGCCGTTGGAAATTAAATCCGGCTTTGAGCAAATGCCGCGGCGTGACCTGACTTGTGATATCACCGTCAATCCCGATGTAACTTGTTTTAGTCTTTAGAAGGTCATCCCAAACATGTGCTTCATCGATAGTATCGGTAACACCGTTGATATCATCCCAAGACCAGAATAATCCGGTTACGTCCTGAGCCGGATTGCCTCCGCTCCAGTCAGGACGGGCGTAAGCATCGACATTATCGAACCAGACGCCATCGCCGCGGATACGACTTGTCTGGAAGTAACTACCGGCTAACGTGTAAAATGTACTGGGCGAAAGCGTGTGAGTCAACCTGACGTATCCCGATTTATTATCATCCAGATAATGCGGCGTATGCTCGATATCAAAATAATAAGTGTGCAGATATTGCGACCAATTATCCTTCGAATATAGACCGCCGACTTTAAGATTCATATTGTCATTTATCTTGATTGACAATTTGCCCTGACCGGACCATCCACCGAGCCAATTATGAGGGAGAATCGAATCGGCGCCGGCCGATGGCTGACGGTCGCCCTGCCAGCGTCTTTCTCCTGAAAAGAAAAATGTCGATCCTTCCAGACCGGGTATCGGTCCGCCCATATTAGCATCATATATGTTATAATCATACTGATCGCCGATGTTATCGGTAATCGTTTCCACTCCTCCGGTATATTTTTCAGTGCCTTCTCTGATGGTCGTATTGACGACACCGGAAGCCACCCAACCGTACTCAGCGTTAAATCCACCGGTTGTGATTTCAATCTCGTCAAGTGCATTATTGCTAATCACGGTTGTTGCCAAGCCCGATAAAGGATCCTGCTGCGAGAATCCGTCAACAAAATATGCGACTTCGGATGGGCGGCCGCCACGGATATTGATTTCCGGGGCATTGGAAATAGGTCTTTCCGTATTTCCCGCTCGTTGTCTGATACCAGGATTGTCGCGGAAGGCAACCACACCGGCCTGATAACCGACAATATTCTGATAGCCGCGTGTCGGCATATTCTGAATTTCTTCGGTTTCGACGACCTTAATAGTCGCGGTTTTATCCCGGATAATCAAGGGCCTTTTGGCCGTTACCGAAATCGTTTTCCCGAGTTCCAACGCCTTTTTGGAAAGAGTAAAATTGGTATACGCAGTCAGGTCAACTGAGACCTTAACATTTGAAATCTCTACGGGCGCAAAACCGATCAATGAGGCCTTGACACTATATGTGCCGACGGGAACATTCAATATAAAATACTCCCCATTATCATCCGTTAAAGCGCCCATGACGGTGCCGACAACAGAAACCGCTACCCCCGGGAGAGGATCACCCGTTTCCTCGTCGACAATTTTGCCGGACAATTTCCCGGATGTGCCGGCCAGCGTGCTCATCGGCATCAATAATATTGCTGCCCCGATGAGCACCAGCAAAATTAGGTTTGTTTTAGGTATCAATTTTAATACCCTCCTTGGTTAAGAAGTCCACATTAAGTTATGGTCGATAGGCTAAATCCTCCCTTCACCCTATTAAGGGTTTTTGATTTAACAACTTCGTAAGTGTTATTTGGTTATCTTTAGTCATGCGTAGCATATTTCCCCCAGCGCACCAATCGAATCCCTTCGCTATAGTTATCCAATCTAAACTACTTCAAGCTAAAATTAGGCAATTCATAAAAATCATGTCAATAGATAAAATTAAAAGGCAAACAATGCGATTGAGAAAGTATCAGAACCTGAAAAAATACGAAATAGCCGTAATCTAAATGACTTGCGAAAAGGAAATGTATTTCTTAGATTTTAATCGAATTTGTCCGAAAGGTTTTGAAGACGTACAGGTGTCGCAAACGTGACGGCGGCCGGCGCGTTAGATTGCCCTACAAGGTTGCAGCAATTATGTTCACCATACCTGTTCATAGTTGGTCAGTTGAGGTCTAACTTGAAATAAACAATCCAAGAATCTGTAAGCAGGCGGTAGGATTAATACTTAGCAACGCCAATGACTTTAAATTCGATGATTCAGGAGATGATAAGAAGTCCTATCAAGAATATCTTGATGAGTGGCCTGATGAAGAATTAGGAGAATTTTCGGCTTACATCCGGGTATCAGTAACCAATCAGCCCGCATTGGGCAGGTTGTGGCATTATGTTTATAATGCTGATTATATCAAGGGCTCGATATTAGAAGTAATGATTCCGGTCCAATTCCTCCCAGCTTTATTAAAAGCCTTGTGCCATTATACCGTTCAAACAAACGATATAAAGAAATCAAAAATAAGATTTCCATGGGAAAAATCGACTGATTTAAATAGCTATATTATAACTGGGGGCGGATCAATTTACGTAAGCTCGGAATTTTTCCGGGGTGTATATATATAAATGGGTAACTATCATGCAATTAAGCCGATTTCTTAGGCCGTTTAAGCGGTGACCGTATGACAATTTCTATTGGAATTTCTCGGTGCAATAATGTATCGAATCCCATTGGGGACGCCAAACTTATAATTTATTGTACTTCAATAAGATACAAAGGGAGGTCGATGACATCTTCTAAAAATAAAGAATTGCTCAATATGGAAAAGGATTAAACTTTTCAATTGCGCCTGACCAAAATGGAGCGTTATTTTATTATTGGATGCGAGAATGCCAGATTCTCGCTGCTCTTTATGCTCATTAATTATGAATAGTGGACATTGAAATATATTCATACAAGTGCGATGGAGAAACCGCCAGTAACGTGATGAAATTGTCGGTCGAGCTCTTAACCGGAAGGCCGGCGGTTAGGAACCAAAAAGGTGGGGGGAATCGAACCCCATACTTAATATTCGCGGGAATCCTTAATGATAATTATATCCCGATACCTCTCACACGACTTTCCTTATTGTCATACCACTCGGCGCCTGATCCTCTCTCAATATTAAGCAACCAAAACTTGTCAGCCCCAAAGTCAATCATATTTCCGGTTATTGCAAAACGAATCGCTGTCCATAAGCTGTCATGGGATTCATCAATTGTTTTCTTCAGAGAAGGGTACAGCATAAGAGCTTGTTGCGTGCTTTCACGTTTTAGTTCCCGAAACGGATCAGAATTCCCTGTAATATCTCTTACCATCCTGTAAATCAATCATCCTGTCTCCGGAGATGTACTTTCAGGAGAAATGCTCTTTAGCATCAAGCCCGGCTCATCAAGAAGCTGTTTGAGTAATTTATCATCATCGGTGGCTATTCATCCGGCGTGTAGGGCCTGTTCGAAAAAACAGGGAATACAGTCGAGGTATGTTTTCATTCAATTGCCCAGCTCATTTAAGTCTTTGATAAACTGTCTGATATCATTTTCGCCAAATCCTTTTTCTTTGGCAGCCTCTTCAAGGGTTCCCCAAATCGGTTCACCACATAAAATACACCTGATTCCCTTTTTACTTAGGTAAGTGATAGCTTCCGGCACGCTTTCGACCAAATCCTCAATTGATGTATTTCCTGTAATTTTAATTTTCAAAATACAATTCCGATATCTGTCCAAATCTCTTCGAGCTCTCTGTTTGCCTGTTGATTAGGCTGTTAATATATTAAACCGCCACGCTGAGTATTATTTATCGGTTTTTCAAAAGACATTATATAATATTCCCGCCATAATCGGTAGCTTACACCATTAAAGTATAATACATTTAATCGATGGAATATGTAAAAATGAATCGGGGTATGTATGAATAATTTTTATCCCGTTAAGTATGATGGAATCTTTATTCTATCAATCGCACAAGGCGCACCAGGTAACCAAAATTGTGGCGCCCGTCCTGGATGTAAAGGGGCCATGCTCTACTTCTTTTTGAATTATACGAAAAGTCCCGACCGGATATACTTCACCCTTACTTTCATATTCTCCTTCCAGTACGTAATGTAACTCTGTATAGAGGTGGGAATGGCTTTCCATACTCCACCCCGGAGGAATTTTAAGCAGAATAGTTCTTGGCGCCACACCATCACCAATGGATAGCACTTTTGCCTCGACTCCCGTAGAATAACCTTCGGCCGGCTGCCACTTCAAATTATTTACATTCAGATCTACTGCATTCATCTTAAGCACCAACTTTCTTAACAGAGTTTACTTACTCATTTTAAAACACCCGGGAAGCAAATATTCCTCATCTTTATACTTAACAAGAACTAAGTCTTTGCTTTCAAGCATATGCAAAACTACACCACTTTTGGAAAATTCCTTCTCTATATCAACTGCTTGCTCACGGCGCAGGGGATGATGCGAACCGATTTCAAGAATAGCCTATTCGGCATTTGAAAATTCCTTTCTAATCCATACTTTTGGATTCGGTTGACATGACAGAGATGAAACTCATCTCTCCTATCTCTTTCACCCGGAAGACCTGCAAGTTGCATTCATTATCTTGATACCAAAGTATTTCCGATCCGAGTTGTAGTGACATTTTTTATATTTTTTGCCGCTTCCGCACCAGCAGAGATCGTTACGACCGAGATTCATGGCTGATTTAGGGGGCCGATTAAAAAGCCTATCAAAAAAACCCATTAGGCTGATTCCTTCCATTGCCGCCCCGCCCGATTTCGAGCGGGGCGGTTGTCCAAGCATGGATTCCCAGTGCGATTCCAACAATGGGATATCTTTTGCATCCCTCACACAGAACGTTCATTAATCATTTCGCGTGAATGCCAAATCTTTACATCGCCAGCAGCCCTGATCTTCGAGACTGCCATTTGGGTCAACGCCCTTATCGCAGAGCCACAGACAGCCATCTTTGTCACGGAAAACTTTCATAGGCCGGGCACCGGGATGATATACACCTTGACCGAGCCTTGGTTTTTCCTGATTTTGATTAATCATAATAAACACCTCCTCATTGCGTTATTGTTACATTGTAATATTTTGCAAAGCAATTTTTCGTGATCCATCCGGTAGTCCTAATAGTTTCCGGGTCGCGGACCGGTAGCCTCCGAACCAGCTAAGTCTATCATTAGCTGGTTGTAATCTCCACGATTGGTTTTGACAAAAACGCGCGTATTTCCGACCACGACCACCGAATACTTACTTCCCCAAACTGTCCAGCCAACTAATGATCCGTACTCTCGAGGCAATTGATCATTTAGTGAATTTAGAAAATCACTGCAAGCCTGGTTTTGGCGGACGCAGAGTTCAGCGCTTTCCATCATATCTTCAGGCAATTCACCCACTTTACGAATGACTTTGCCATCTTCGGAGAATTGTCCAGCCGCAACAACTCCGTCTATTTTCATCAGTCTATCCAGCCCGATCATATTAGCCTCCTTCCTTCTAATTATTTTTCTGATTGATTTAAAAGCAGATTATATGCCAACATATGTTTCCAAGATTTGAAAACCATGCTATTTCGTTATAATGCTGATACTTATATTGACAATTTTTTTAAAAAGAACCGATAATGAGAGAATATTCCGGAGGCCGATCGTGCGTATATGCGCGATTATTTTAAATGGTCATGCAATAATGCACTATCTTCTAAGAAAGGATTATCGTTTATCCGGCGTGGAAATTTTGATACCGAGTTTCTTAATTTTTCTATAAAGCGTCGATGGGGCAATACTGAGTTCCCTTGCGGTATCCTTGCGACTCCAGTTGTTTTTCTTCAAGGCAGCTATGATGAATAGTGATTCCATTTCTTTCATAGAATTTGCGATTTCGACAACCGGGACCGGTTTTCTCATTCGCAGGTTTTCAGGAAGATGCTCTGGACGAATAATGCCATCGCCGCAAATAATAAACGCATGTTCAATGATGTTTTCAAGTTCACGGATATTGCCGGGATAATTGTGATTCATCAAGATCTCCAAAGCCGGCTGTGAAACTCCTGGAATATCCTTTTGTCGAAGACGATTAAATTGCTCAACGAAATGGTCAATTAATAAGGGGATATCCTCCTTTCTTTCCCGTAAAGGAGGCAGAACAATCTTAACGACGTTTATTCGATAGAATAAATCGGCGCGAAATAACCCCTCCGAAACCAATTGGTCTAAACGGCTATTTGATGCGGTTATGATTCTAACATCTGATTGTATGGATTTGGTGCCGCCCAAAGGCTCGTATTCCTTTTCCTGAAGAACACGAAGCAATTTGATTTGCATCGCCTGTGATATATTGCCGATTTCATCAAGGAATAAAGATCCCTTTTTCGCAAGGGCAAAACGTCCCTTTTTATCTTTTTTGGCATCGGTAAAAGCCCCCGCCTTATAGCCGAATAACTCCGATTCGAGCAGATTATCCGGTAAGGCGCCGCAGTTTATGCCGACAAACGGACCAGCCTTTCTCGGACTCAGATTGTGTAGAGCCCTGGCTACAAGCTCCTTGCCTGTCCCGCTTTCCCCCTCAATAAGCACTGAACTGCCGCTTTCGGCAATAGTGGGAAGAATTTCGAAAAGTTCCAGCATTACTTGATTACGGCTGATTATTTCCTCGAATGTAAATTTGCCTTCAAATTCTTTTTGAAGTCGTCTGACAAGATCAAGATCCCGAAAGGTCTCAACGCCCCCAATAATTTTACCCCGTGCGTTTTTTAGTAACGCCGTTGAAATACTTATCGGGATGCGTTTTTCTTTTTTATTCATTATGCACACAGGTTTGTTAATAACCGGATTTCCGGTCGCCAAAGTCGCCTTAAGAGGACAATCTTCGTTACAGGCACTGGTCCGAAAAACCTCCTTACAGGATTTTCCGTATGCTTCCTCTGCTGAAAATCCCGTAATCTTTTGGGCAGCTTTATTTATGAATGTGATCCTGAAATTCAGATCGACCGAAAATACCCCGTCAGAGATGTTCTCCACAATCGTTAAGAGTTTATCGCAAAGGATTTCTTTTTCATTTGTTTTTTTCATATTTTCAAGCGACAATTATGCCAAACAACCAGGATATACTTTCACAACTGCCAATATAATACGAAATATTTTGAAATCAAGTAACCGATATGATTTGAAAGCGAGCGTCAAATCCATTAAAACTATTTTCACATGTAGAATATAATAAATCAAAATAAATAAAAAATCGAATTTGGGGCTTGACAAATAAAATAATCTATATATCATCTATGCGTAGATACGAATATGAGGATATATGCGAATAGATGAAACCGAATTATTTGAGCTTCACGCTGATTTTTGCAAGATTCTCTCCAGCTCAAAGCGCTTGATGATTATTCAGCTTCTGGCGAGAAAAGAAATGAACGTCAGCGAAATTTCAACGGCTTTAAATATACAACACAGCAATGTCAGTCAACATCTCAGAGTCCTGCGGTCGCGGTATGTCGTCGAGTCGCATAAAGAGGGTCAGACCGTATATTATCGGTTAAGCAATTCAAGATTGGCGGAGGTTTGTGCTGAGATACGATCAATATTGCTGGATGGGATGGAACAACGAGGGAAAAAAGCGAAAGGATTAATTAAAAAAAGATAAAAATAAATTTTTTTCAAATATATATGCATTAGTGCGCATATACGATTTATTGCACCATATAACATTTTATTTAAAAGGTGATGAAAATGAATACGGATGAACTTAAAGCACTGGAAATTGAAAAAGTTGTCGATGCACGAGGAACAGCTTGTCCCGGACCCCTGCTTGAAGCGAAACGGGGGATTGCTGCCGTTTCCCAAAAGGGGATTATGGAAGTGCTTTCATCGGATGAAGGTACCAATGATGATATTCCTCTCTGGTGCAAAAAAGTAGGCCACGAATATCTTGGAAACATTGAGGAAGCCGGTCATTGGCGAATCTTTGTGCGCCGGATGAAATAATGCCGGCTAAAAATGCAGACAACAGCGGTGATCCGAAGATCCTGGTGTTTTCGACTAACAATATTTCCGATCCCGGGATCGACCTGGCCGGCGGTTCGCACATGCCTTATTCTCCTTCTGTTATGGTGGTACCGGTTCCGTGCTCCAGCGGCATCAAACCATCCTGGGTGCTTCACGCTATCGATGCGGGATTCGATGGTGTTTTTATAGCAGCCGACGGAACGGACTGTGCCTATTTGCAGGATTGTACCAAAAGAACCGGCGAAGTTGTTCAAAAGGCCCAGGCTCTTTTAGAGAAATTCAACCATGATCCCAGAAGGCTCAAGATGGCGGCGATATGTTCAGTCTGTGCTGAATCTTTCCAGTCACATATGGAGAAATTTAAAACAGCTTTGATGAAACTCGGTACGTTGAAAGAAACAGTCGCCAAATGATTGATTCATTTGAATACCGATGTGATTTATTTCACAAAATGCCAATTGTGTCGGGTTTTTCTGTGGAAGGCATAAAAACATGAACTACGACGTTTTAGTTGTTGGCGGTGGCATCGCAGGGATGGAGTCTTCACTAACCCTGGGTGATATGGGATACAAAGTGTTGCTCGTGGAAAAAGAAGCCAGTATCGGTGGTAAAATGGTTCTTCTCAGCAAAGTATTCCCGACCCTTGATTGCGCCAGTTGTATTTCCACTCCCAAAATGGCTTCGACCGCTCACCATCCCAATATTACAGTTTCCACATCCAGTGAAATCGACGAAATCATCAATCGGAACAAAGACGGTTTTCTGGTCAGATTGCATAGAAAATCCACCTATGTTAATTCGGCGGCATGTACCGGTTGCGGAGAGTGTGAGCTGGCCTGTACGGTGGCCCGTTCGGATCCTTTTAATTTTGATCTGGTGGCCCATCGGGCTATACATATTCCTTTTCCCCAGGCGGTTCCCAAAAAGGCGGTCATGGTGCGCGAGGGAACATCCCCATGTTCTTTTACCTGTCCGGCTGGGGTCAAAGCCCATGGTTATGTTTCTCTTGTTCGCAGCGGCAAGTATGAGAAGGCCTTCCACCTGCATATGGAAGATGCACCCTTACCCGGTAGTCTCAGTAGAGCCTGTTATGCCCCTTGTGAAGGTGAATGCACCAGAGGCAAACTGGAGGGAACCGTTCCTATCCGGGCAATCAAGCGGTTTATGGTCGATCGTTATTATGAAAAACACCCCGATCCGGAATATGGGCCCCCGGAAAAAATTGAAGGTAAGAAAGTAGCCGTAGTCGGCTCAGGTCCGGGCGGACTATCGGCAGCATATCATCTGGCCCGAAAAGCCTATTCTACAACAGTATTTGAATCAGCGCCTGAAGCCGGCGGGATGCTTCGGTACGGAATTCCTGCCTACCGATTGCCGAAAGGTGTAGTTGACAGGGACATCAAGAATATCACCGCTCTTGGCGTATCGATTAAAACGGAATCTCCTGTTGTCTCTCTCAAATCGCTAAAGGATCTGGGATTTGATGCCATCTTCCTGGCTCTGGGGACTATGGAAGGCTTCAAAATGGGAATAGAAGGCGAGGATCTTGATGGCGTCACCGACTGTATGACGTTTCTCAAGCAGACGAATTCTTCCGATAAGATAGACTTAAGCGGTAAGACAGTGATGATTATCGGCGGCGGTAATGCGGCCATTGATCCTGCCAGAACGGCAATACGATTAGGCGCCAAAAAGGTTATCATCCAGTATCGGCGGAGTCGAGCGGAAATGCCGGCACATGATTGGGAGGTCAGTGCCGCGTTGGACGAGGGCGTCGAATTACAGGTTCTTAATAATCCAAAGCGTTTTATCGGATCAAACGGTCATCTGGAGGCAGTGGAAAGTCTTACCATGAGGCTTGGTGAACCGGATGATAGCGGACGGCGGCGGCCGATTCCGGTGGACGGATCAGAACATGTAATCCCTGTTGATCGGGTAATCCTTGCAATCGGTCTAAAACCGAGTACCTCACCTTTTGCCGATGAACTCAGACTTAACCGCAATGGGACTATTCAGGTTAATGAGGAAACCCTGCAAACTTCGCAATCTTCGGTTTTTGCCGGGGGTGACGTCGTGACGGGACCATCCATGATTGTCAGTGCCATCGGGCATGGGAAGCGTGCGGCGTTTTATATAGATCGTCTTATAAAAGGCGAATCACTCGATGGTATCGTATTCGAAAACAGACTCCCGGCGACGGAGGCTTCTTCGGTGCTTTCACGATTTCAATCGGACGATGGCAACAATGGTAATGGTTATGGGAATAACCAATTGCTTCCTGTTGTTGGAATGGCCACGCCCCGGGCCCCAATTTCGAACCGCCCTCCCACCGAAAAACGAGAACTCCCGCCGGCGGAACGCATTAAAAGTACGGTTGAAGTGGAGCTTCCTTTAAGTGAAGAAGAAGCTCGTTACGGTGCCAACCGGTGTCTTGACTGCGGTATCTGCTCTGAGTGCCAGCAATGTGTTAAAGCCTGCCCCGCCCATGCTATTGATTTCAACCTGCGTGATGAAGAACAAACCGTTGAGGTGAAATCAGTTATCATATCGACCGGATTCAATCTTTTTGATGCCCACCTGAAACCTACTTACGGGTACGGGAAATTCCCCAACGTTATAACGGCCATGCAAATGGACCGTATTCTGGCCCCCACGCGACCTTATAATCATGTCATCCGGCCTTCGGACGGTAAGGACCCTGACAATATTGCTTATGTGCTTTGCACCGGCTCTCGAGATAATACCATAAATAATCCCTTGTGTTCCAGGGTATGCTGTATGTATTCAATCAAACAAGCCCAGCTGATTATGGGAGCTTTGCCTTTGGCAGATATAACTATCTATTACATAGATATTCGGACTTTCGGCAAAGGGTATGACGAATTCTACAGGCAGGCCAGAGGCATGGGAGTTTACTTTATTAAGGGAAAAGTGGCTCAGATTGGCGAGAAAGAGAACGGCAATCTGGAAGTATGGTATGAGGATATTGAAGGAGACGGCGGTCTCAAACAAATGGAACACGATCTGGTTGTTCTATCCACCGGATTCTCACCCAATATTGATTCCCTGAGTATGTTCAAAAACAGCCAACTTGAAGTGGACCCATTTGCCTATGTTGCCGAAATCGATGAAGATATCAATCCGGGAAAAACCAGTATTGATGGTGTTTTTGTGGCCGGAGCCGCCTCCGCCCCGCGCGATATCCCCGACAGTATTCTTCACTCAGGCGCGGCCGTGGCCCAGACAGCGGCATACATAGAGAGAATGAGGGCCGGACAATGACCGGTAGAAAAATCGGCGTTTATATATGCTATTGTGGCGGAAATATCTCCGACTATGTTGATGTTGAAAAAGTCAAAGATGCTATTAGCCGTGACGACGGCGTGGCGATTGCTAAAACAACCATGTTTGCCTGTTCCGATGCCGCCCAGGAGGAAATGATAGAGGACATCAAGACCAATGATCTTGACGGTCTGGTGGTTGCCTCCTGTTCACCGAAATTGCACCTCTTCACATTCCGGGCCATGGCGGAACGGGCCGGATTGAATCCTTATCAGTATGTTCAGGTTAATCTCAGAGAACAGGATTCCTGGGCTCATCAGCATGATAAGGAACGTGCCACCGAAAAAGGTATCCGACTGGTACGAGCGGGAATAGCTAAATGCACCCTGACCGAACCTCTTTCCACCATGAGAATCGAGACTGCCCCAAGGGTTCTTGTCATCGGTGCCGGTGTGGCGGGATTACGCGCCGCCCTGTCCCTATCTGATATGGGGCTGTCTGTATATGTTATTGAGAGAGAGGCCGAGGTCGGCGGCTGGACCGAAAAATTCGGCCCCATGTACCCCAATAACCGAAAAGGCATAGATCTTATAGGAATGCTTTATAATGATGCTAAACGGAGAGAGAATATTACGATTTTCACCAGCGCCGAACTGATAGAAAAAGGTGGTAGTGTTGGTGACTTCTCTGTAGTCGTCCAGGTCAAAAGAAAAGAGAAAATATCTCTCAATGTCGGGACAATCATTGTCGCCACCGGCTTTGATGCTTACCAGCCCTCTCAGAATGAATTTGGCTACGGCCTGCAGGGAGTTGTGGCTCTTCCCGATTTCAAAAAACTGCTGGATAACTCAAACGGTTCTCTCACCTATCAGGGACGAACCATTAAAGATATCGCCTACATTTATTGTGTCGGCAGTCGCCAGCCGCAGGAAATGGAGAATCCAAATCTCTATTGCTCCCGTTATTGCTGTACCGCGGCCGTGCATGCCTCCCTTGAAGTTGGCAAAAAAGATAAGTCGATTCATCAATTTCATTTGTACCGTGATATGAGAACTTACGGCCGGTATGAACTTCTCTACAACTGCGCCCTTAATAACGGCTCGGTTTTTATCAAGTATGCTGACGATGACTTTCCCCAAGTGGCCTCTGCCGGGGATAAGGTACGCATTACGGTAAAAGACCAGCTTACTCACGGTGAGGAGTTTGAAATCGATGTTGACCTGCTGGTACTGGTAACCGGCATGATTCCCAGAGAAAACAAGAAACTGGTCGATATCTTGAAGCTTCCGATCGGCACCGATGGCTTTTTCAATGAAATTCATCCCAAACTCAGACCGGTGGAGACGGTCATCGATGGCGTATTTATTGCCGGAGCATCCCAGGGACCCAAAACATTGTCCGAAAGCGTCACGTCCTCAATGGCGGCCGTTTCCAAAAGCGCCGCTTTGCTGATGAAAGGATACGTCGATCTCGAACCTCTCATTGCCAGAATCGATCCGGAGCGATGTGAATGGTGCGATGAATGTACCAAAGCTTGCCCTTATAACGCCATTGAGAAAGTCTCCACCGACGGCAAAGAGGTGGCCAGGGTTATACCTTCCCTGTGTAAAGGAGGTGGGGCCTGTGTGCCGCTTTGTCCTCGGGACGCAATCGATATTAAGGGGTACACTGATGTCCAGATAACTGCCATGATTGATTCGCTCATTAAAGAGGTTTGCTGATGAAAAATCAAATCAATCGGGACCTGGGTGAGATTATGAGGGATGAAATGGTTATGAAAGAGCGTATTCTTTCCCGGTTAGGAGCGGAACCCGCGACTATTCCTGAAATTGCCGAGGTGCTCGAACATCCCGCAGTTGATGTCATGTTCTGGATAATGACAATGTGGAGATATGGTATTATCGAAGAGGTCGGCAAACCCAACGATGAAGGCTTTTATAAATATCGACCGGTGAAATAAGGATATCTTATGACCAGAGTAGATTTAAGATTTATTGACGAAATAAAAACCGCGGAATCTTTTAACGCCACAGCTTGCATGAATTGCGGTGTTTGTACCGCTGTTTGTCCGATGGGACTGGATATTCTGCCCCGACAGCTCTTTCGCTACGTGATAATCGGCGTGGAAGATAAGGTTTTGGAAAATCAGGAGACAATCTTTTCCTGCCTCATGTGCAAAATGTGCGAGCAAAACTGCCCTGCCAAAGTTAACATCGCGGAAAATGTCAGGACACTCCGCGGCTATATTAACCGAAAAGTCTTTGGACTATCGAGGAATTAGACTATGCCGTTACCGACACAATACGTTCTGGGAATACTGGTTGATAACCTGCTGAAGAGGAAAAGCGTTCTTAAATTATCCCCTCGTACTACGACCAGGTGGGCGCAGGGATTAAACATCCCCCGCGAGGGGGAAACAGTCCTCTATACTGGTCATATGTATCAGTTAATACCGGCTATATCAGCGCTGGCAGACAAAATGGCGTTTTTCGAAAACTCCTGGATTACAAAATTCTTTGGTTTGGGACGGTTCGTAAATAAATTTATTAATCTGGCCTGGTTTATGGCTCGAACTGATTCCGATCAAGTAAAGCAGTACAACGATATTCTGCGCAAAATTGCACGGTTACTGCAGGCGGCCAAGGTCGATTTTGGCTATCTCTATGAAGAAGAAATGTACTCCGGGGCGCTGGTCCACGACGCAGGCGTGGATGACGCCTTCAAGCAACACGCTCAGCGAGTATTCGAGGTTTTTAAACATAACGGCGTCAAATCGGTTATCACTGTCGATCCCCACACCACCAATATGCTCCGGAGCGTTTATCCGGAATATGTTCCCGGCTATGATCTGGAAGTAAAAAGCTATCTTGAAGTACTCGTTGACAGCAAAATCGAGGCCCCCCGGGCTCTTGACCGCAATATAACTATTCATGATTCCTGCGTCTATGCTCGTTATGAGGATATCGTCAGCGAACCCCGCTTCCTGCTCAGCAAAGGCGGAGCAGAAATCATCGAGCCGGACCTGGCCGGGAAGTTAACGCACTGCTGCGGAGGTCCGATTGAATCATTTTTTCCCGGTAAGGCGCAGGCGATCGCCGAAAAGAGAATAGATCAGCTGGCCGCCGCCGGAGGCAACATAGTCGCTATGTGTCCCATCTGTCTGATTAATCTTAAACATGCGGCTAAGGACAAAAATATTGAAGTAAATGATATTTCCGAATACCTGGTGGAAGCTTATTGTGGCGAACCTCAACCTGCGGAGGGTATCCTGATGTAATGACAGATTCTAGCATTTCTAAAATGAATTCCTAAAAACCGAAAAAAAGCCCCAAACATCTATACAAGGTGAAACTATGAGTGAAGAGAAAAGAGAAAAGCTCGTTATCTTTGGAACCCACGGCCCTGAAGATCCGGAGCGAGCCTGTTTGCCTTTTGTTATCGGCAATGCCGCCCTGGTCATGGAGGTACAGGTAACTATCATGCTTCAGGGGGGGGCTGTCTTTCTTGCCAAAGAAGGTTGTTATGAACATGTTTTTGCGGCCGGATTACCGCCCCTCAGGGATTTGATACAATCTTTCATCGAGCAGGGTGGGACACTTCTTATCTGTACGCCATGCATTCAGGAACGGCATATAACGCCGGATATGCTGGTGAAAATTGCTCAGCCGGTTAAGGCTGCCAGGGCCGTTATGGAGATACTGGAGGCAACCAATGTTATGACCTACTGATTTTGAGGGTTAATGGTTGGTGTCAAATTATGTCGCGTTGTAATATTAGTCCCGCAGACTATAACATGCCTACGGAAATGACCTAATATCGGTGTTTGGCAACCAGTCGTGACGCTGACAGCACCTGAAAGCGGTTAGACACATACCAACCGGCAGTGGCCCGCATATTTAAGACAGGAACCCTCGGTATGGACAACTAATGAAAATTTAAAATAATTAAGTGAAAGGTGATACATATGTCTGTCATAGCAATATCAAGAGGCTCCCTCTTCGCCACCAAAAAGCTGGCTGAGGGTCTCAAGGATCGGCTGGGATACAAAGTCATCAGCCGTGAGGAGGTAATTGACGCCGCCCGACATTATGGAATAGAGGAAACCGGTTTGGGCGAAAAGGATATTATGGAATTGCATCCACCCGGTTACTGGCATGAACGATCTGATGAAAGAATGCACTACCTGACCTGCTTTAAGACGGCTTTGCTGGACTTTGCGGTGGAGGGTTCTATCATTTACCATGGAAATCTCGCCCATATCCTTCTTAATGAAGTTCCCTTTGTGCTCAGGGTCCGGGTCAATGCCCCTCTCGGCGATAGGGTCAAAATGCTGATGGAAGAGGAAGGGATTTCCAGAGAGGGAGCCATCGAAAAGATAAAGGATATGGATAACAGGAGAAGACTCTGGACCCAGTTCCTTTACGATGCCGAAGTCATTGATACGATTTTCTTCGATCTGGTTCTGAACCTGGAAAGAATAAGCATCGATGATGCCGTTGAAATGGTTGTTACCGAGGTAAAAAAAGAGCCGTTTCAACCGACCAAGGAATCTCTGAAAATATTAAAAGACTTGCACCTGGCCACCATAGTAAAAACCTATCTTTTGAGATCGACCAAAACCAAGGCACTGGATCTTGATGTGGACGCTGATTCATCTACCGGGAAAGTAATAGTGAGTGGTAGTCTTCCTCCGGATGCCAACCAAACCAGAGAGGCCGATATCCAATCTGTTCTTGCGGGGGCTGAAATAATCAAAAATGTGGAAGTTAAAGTGACATTCGGTTGAGCCGCGGGTCTATATGAAATTGAGAAATCTATAGTCCGGAAAATACTAGATAGGAAATTGTCGATCAATAAAGTAATTGGGAATATTATAAAATATAATCTCATAGTGCCATGATCTTACATTGAACTGATGATACCACAACGCTATGGTAGGCAATTTGGGGAAATACAAAATAAGTTAACTCCAAATTAATTGTGGGTGGAATTTGAGAATACATGTAGTTTAGCGTTCTGAACCTGCCGTGACAAATACGTGACATCCGGCGTTTCAAGTTATTCTAAGTTATTGAGGGTTATAACCTGATTTTTCGAAAGGGATGGGGGAACAGGAGACAGAGCCCCTCTTCTGCTTTCTTTATCTTGTTGATTTGCAATGGATTACATAAAATCGAGGTGAAAAAAAATTCTCTCATCTGAAATGGACCAGGACTCAGGGAGCAGTCTACCCGTCAATTGAAATTCCTCCATGGAGGAAAATCTACGTCGACCTTTCATTTACGTGAAAATAGTTGTGATGTTTGGTGGAGTGAAGACAATATATTTTACAACTTGCGATTCAGTTCCTTAAAATACCGTCTCCGTGTCGCCCAATTGAATCCCAAATATATTCGAGAGCCCAGTGAGGATCTTTTTTTCGGACTCATGCCAAAGAATCTTTTGATTATTGAGACTGCGGAGTAAGTCTTTCTTTTCACATGCTCGACACCAGCGCGAAGTTCATCAACCGTCATTCCTTTTGGCCTGAACAGGATATCTGCGGAAGAATAGCCGCGAAGCCACCAATCAGGTTCTATCAGTCGCCCCTCTCTGAGAAAACGAGCATAAAGACCGGTTCCGGGATAGGGAGTCACGGTACGAAGCTGAGCACCATCAAGTCGGTGTTTAATCAGGAATTCCAGCGTCTGATTAAATATATCCTTGTTTTCATGATCGAGTCCAAAGACAAATGCTCCCAGGATTGCGATGCCTTCATCATGAAAGCGGCGAATTGCCTCGGAATAATCAATTCCCGAGCTGCTGATTTTCTTCATGCTGTTTTGAATATCTTTCTGGACTGACTCAAACCCAATCAAGAGCGCCATGCATCCTGAACGTCTCATTAAATTCAATAGTTCCGAATCCTTCGCAAGCGACACTGTTCCCTGACCTACCCACTTCCGATTTAGAGGTATCATCTCACGAAGGAGTTTTTTGGTGACTTTTCGATTTAAACCGAATGAATCATCGACGAAAAAAAGATAGGGGATATCGACGGCATTTATCTCGGCGATAACATCTTCGACCGGCCTTATTCTATATCCGTGCCCCATCACCCGCTTAATGGAACAAAACTCACAATCATAAGGACAGCCTCGCGAGGTCTCAACGGCACAGGCCAGTGGAGTATATCCTCTGTGTAAAGGCGTTGTGTAAAGATCACGACGTGGTCGCGGCAGGTCATAAAGATCGGTCGCTCTCTCGGCACGATATATTTTTTGCATTTTACCGGAGACGGCATCAGAAACAACACTTGGCCAAACCTTCTCACCCTCACCCACAACTACCGCATCGGCATGTTCAAGCGCTTCCGCAGGTAATACGGTTGGATGCATTCCCCCCAGAACGACCTTCACACTGCGATTTCGATATTGATCCGCCAGATAATATGACCTATTTACCAGATCCGTCAGGACCGTGATACCGACCAAATCGACATCCTCGCTTATGTTATCAGGGACGAAAGCCTCATCGACAATTGTAGTCTCATGCTCGGAAGGAGTCAATGCTGCGAGAATTGGCAGACTTAGCCTTTGAATCTTAAATGACTCGGCACTTGATGAATTGATCTCATTATGATTATGTGGTGCAATCAGCTTTATTTTCATCGTAAGTTTGTACCTTTTGCCATCGTGTTTGATTCTTCGCTTTATTATGCTATTTACTTAAAAAGGCCCAACTGATAGATAACGCCGCCCGATACGCCAGATTCCGATATACCAGCAGATGAACCGAGCCTGAATGCAAAATCTAATGCCAGATTTCTTGATGGTTTGAATCTGATTTGCTGGGCAAATCCTGATGCATCATAGAATCCAGCCCCAAGTCCGGTAAACATATAGACTGATTTGCCGATTTTGTAGCCGAGGCCTAAATCCAAAAGCCCCCCACCTGATATTAATGGAGTATTTTCGGCGTAACTGATAGCAATATAAAAGCGTTCAACATTTCCGAAACGAAGATGCCCCGAGAATTTTACATTATCTGAATTATTAACTCCAAAATCATGGATATAATCATAGTCGTCGAACTTGTATTTAAAATTTCCGGAAAACTGTCCAAATCCGAAGCCAAAGTATTTGGTCTCTATGTTTATGTTGGGATTAAAATAAGTCAGTCTGACCTTTTTCTGATACTTTTCAGCCGTATAATAGTCTATAAGTTGCACTTTCGTTTCCCAGCTTCCTCCTCGGATGCCCAAAATAAGGGGTGATTGGCTACCGGGCGGAATGGAGATATATGCGGAACCGCTAACATCACTAAATTTATGGCCTTCGCTGCTAATCACACCGCCGTCGCACCCGCGCAGGACTGTTGCGACCTGCCCTTTACCGCCATGCAGACCGACTACTAAGTCTGTTGAATCAGAATTTTCATAATAATAACCGATGGGCAATACAAGTATGAATGATGCAAAGGCGAAATGCGTTAGAGTATTCGATATGGATTTAATTATCTTAAACATCTTTTCCTCCTTTTTAAATTTGTTCAATTATGTACTAAGCAACCTCAATGCCGAAGTAAGGATGGCGTATTAATCCCTAGGAGCATAAAGAGTTAGGAAGGCATGAGGATTTTTGGATTAGCTTAAACCGTGGATACTTACTTTACCCGGATGGATATAAAATATCAAATGACTTAGGATATATTAATTATACCAATAAATAAAACTCGACCGGTTTTATTTTCCGGTCGAGTTGTTTTGCCGTGATGCTTTCGGTTCAGCATGAATTTAGACGTTTATTCCATCTCGGCGAACGGGCATTTTGTATCTTCCCAGGCGATATTGGTGCCGCTCGAACTCACATGCAGAAATCTAAATAGCTGTCCTCCCGCGGGATCCGAAGCCGGGATAATCTTTTGAAATAACATGCTTGATGCTGAGGAGAGTTTATCTGTTAATGTACTCTTATAATTTTCACGCGCGTTGGCTACTAATGTTTCGCCGGTCGGCTCACCGGTCATCGGATTCACCGGGGTAACACTCAGTTCCCCATGCGCGGCGAATAACATCTGGTATACACCATTATCACCAAGAGTTATTGTCTGGCTCATATAGACCGGCCCTTGAACGTAGACATAATCCATCGGACTCGTAGAGCAAAACGGTTTCGGAATGGTCTGGTCGAATTCAAGAACAAAATCTTTCTGGTATGTTTCCGCAGTCCAATCCACTTTATCCGCCAGATTCAAAATAACGGCATGTCCGTCAGTACCGATCGGAACGTCATCATCCACATCATCCATCGGACCGCCTATAGCATATCTGAGGTCGGGGGGCAGGCCGTTATAAATAATGGCCGGGATGGTTTTGAATGGCGCTTCATTAATGGCATCGGTGGGGATCATCGGAATATCCTGATCCAGCAAACTACTCCGCATAAGATCGGCAATGACAAACTGTTCGGCCAGTTCCCAGCTTATTACCTGATGATCAGTAGTTCCCGGAATCAATATTTCAAAATGAACATTGGCCACGGTCCATTTTCCCATACGAAACAGCCGCAAATGAAACCGAGCCGGTCCGTAATTTCCACAGGACAATTGAATCGAACTGCCCGACCATCCTCCGTCGCCGCCAAAACCTGTCTCCACAAATCCTATTGCATCCTGCCAGGTATCATTGAAAGGTGGCACATCAGGAAAGCCCGCGGCCGAACGGTCGCCATCCAAAGAAAAAAGGGCGGCCCGGATATCGCGGGGATCGGCCAAACCGAAAAAAATCAGATTTATGGGACATTCGGGATCAGAGGAAAAGTCAGTACCAGTGTAAGGCCAGAAGTTTAAGCTTTCCTCCCCAACATTAACAGTTACCAGCGGCGATGGGGGTGGCGCATAGGTGCCGGATTTCATGGCGGCATCTTCAAGCCCGGAAATTTCCGCTTCCAGATTATCGCCCGGGACCTGCGGTTCCACTGCCTTTCCACAGCCGGCAATAAGCGCGCCGAGCATTAAAAGACAGACCAAAAGCAATGATAATTTTTTCATGATAAACCTCCGTAACATTTGTTTTGATTTCTTAATTTCTTCACCGTCAAGAATTTCAGGCTTACCTCCTTTCATGATTCTCTCCTCACATTCATATTGGATTTTTTAATCTTTATATCCCGGATTAGCATCCTGAATGCCGAAATTAAAAAAAATCGGTCGGCATGACTATTCTATTGAATAGCATAATGTTAGCCTCGCCTCAGATTTTGAAGAATTATTCTATAAAGTGGTTAGTAATTAATTATATTTATATGTTATCTTTTAAATAGATGGTGCTTAACTAATATAACTGAATGATTGGAAACAGCTTAAGGGGCTATTCGAGATGGATAAAAAATATCCAGATCCTTTACATTTGACATTCAAAGGAGAATTTGTATTTTTAGTTGACCGGTTTAAACTTTATCATAGAGTTGGATTATTATAATGAATAGAGATTCGAACAGCAGAGACATTCATAAAGATATGGATGAACTGAGATGTATTAATCGCATTATTGATAAAATATGTCGGATCCGAGAGACCAATCATATTATGTCAGTTATTATCGATGAACTGATTGCCGCCACTGGTGCTGATCAGGGAGTTATAAATCTGGTTTCACCACACAAGGAGGAAGACCTGATAACTGTTGTTCGAAAAAATATGACATCGAAAAACGGAATCCCTTACAAAGTTAATAGTTTGCTGACCGGCTGGGTGTTAAGAGAAAACAGGTTTCTAAAAGTCGACGATCTTGACAATGATGATAGGTTTAAAGACTTATCATCTGATGATGGGCGTTTCAAGGCGATTCTTTGCTTTCCAATGGTCGTCGGGGGGGAGACAATTGGTCTTACCAGCCTGGTCAAATCGGCGCAAAATGGCACATTTGATGACGATCAATGTCGGCAGGTCGGCATAATTGTCTCCCAGTCGGCACATATTTTAAACAATGCCCTTTTGATGGAGGAACTGGCTCGAAAAAATGAATATCTTAAAATACTAAAAGAAAAACTTCAAGATGAAAATGTCAGCCTTAAAGCTGAGTTGGGGACCAAGTTTTCGTTTGAAAAAATAGTCGGCAACTCCAAAGCATTGAAGGACGTTCTTACGCTGGCTTCCAAGGTCAGTGCCAACGATGCACCGATTTTATTAACCGGGGCGACCGGAACCGGAAAAGAACTAATGGCTCGCGCCATTCATTATAACAGCCCGCGCCGTGACAAACCGTTCATTGTAAAAAACTGCGGCATTAAAACGGAATCGCTTCTGGAGGCGGAACTTTTCGGATATAGAAAAGGAGCTTTTACCGGAGCCGATAGAAATAAACCGGGCTTACTCAAAGAGGCGGATACCGGCACTATTTTTCTTGATGAAATCGGTGATGCTCCGCAATCGACCCAGGCGGCCATTCTAAGAGTGCTTGAAAACGGAGAGATACGACCGGTGGGAGCCGCTAAAACCGAATATGTTGATGTCCGGGTTATTTCAGCGACCAATCGGGATCTGAAAAAAAAGATAAAAGACGGCAGCTTTCGGCAGGATCTTTATTACCGATTGAACACGTTTACAATTGAATTACCCTCATTGCAGCAGCGTCGCGAAGATATACCCCTTCTCACACAATATTTCCTGAAAAAACTAAAAGTTAAGTTAAATAACGACAATCTTTCGATTTCCCCGGTGGCGATGGATTTATTATCCAAATACTCCTGGCCGGGCAATATCAGGCAACTCGAAAATGAAATCGAGCGAGCCGCCGTAACCTGCAACTCGGATGCCATAGATATAACCGATTTTTCACGAGAAATAATTGATTCTACTTTATCGCAAATAGACAATAGTTTATACAGGGGGCCTTTGAAAAGAATGGTCGAAAAAGTCGAAAAGGATATCATCTCCGCTACACTTAAAAATAATGATGGCAATATTATGAGGACTTCGAAGATACTTGGTCTCACGCGCAAGGGTCTTAAAGATAAAATAAATCGATATGGTATAAATGCAAATCGGGAATAATTTAGCAAAAGACTTTATTATAAAATCAGGATTTCAATCCTACCTTTGATAATAATTCAGTGAACCTCGGATCGGAATGCAGGTTATCAAAAACGGGGTAGACATTAAGCCATACCATCCAGTTGTCTCGCTCATCGCAAGCTTTATCAAGCCATTTGAAGGCGTTCTCCTTATCACCGACACCAATATAGACTAAGGCCATAAGTTGCGATGAAACATACACCCTGATAGAGAGACTATTAAGCATTTTGAGTATTTTTTTGGCTTTATCTATTTCCCCGGCGACGCCATAAGCATAACCCAAAAACGCTGTTGCATAGGTGCTTCCTCCCGACAGGGAGCTGGCTTTCTGACATTCAATAATGGCTTCATCATATTTTTTTTGGCAAACGTACGGCCCGGCTAAATAGGCGTGAGCCGGTGCAAAATTGAGGTCAAACTCCAGTGCTTTGAGGTATTTTTCTATAGCTTCATCATGGTCCCGCCTGAAATAATATGCCACTCCCAGGCTGGTGTTAATTATCATCGAAAGAGGATCTAATGCAAATGCACGTTGAACCTCAAGCAGGCCCTCATCGAGTCTATTATTTGCCATTAAAAATAATGAATAGTAATGATGAGCGTTTGCGTATTTCGGATTTAGTTCTATAGCCCGTCTGAAATTCTTTTCCGCCTCCGCCCAGTTCCAATCATAGAATGTGGTTACCCAGCCAAGAGCGGTATAGGCTTCGGCAAGATAAGGATCAATTACTATCGCCCTTTCCGCGGCCGCCTTGGCTCTGGGACAGGCCTCATGGGGGGGAAGGAAATTATAAAAGGCCATTATATTATAGGAATCGGCCAAACCGGCATACGGTAAAGCATAAGCCGGATCCTGTTCTATTGCCTGCTGAAAATATTCTATACCTTTTTGAAGTCCACCCTCATATCGCTTATTCCAATAATGACGACCACGGAGGTACAGATGGTAAGCTTCGAGGTTTTTCGTGTATCTTTTTACCAACGGCTTGTCCGTAATATCATTTAATTGTAGCTTTAATTTATCCGCAATCGATCGCGAAATCTCATCCTGAATTGCAAATAGGTCGGTTATATCCCGATCGTATTTTTCCGACCAAAGGTAGTATCCATCTTCGATGTTCACCAATTGTACCGTTAACCGGAGTTTATTTCCCTCGCGACGAACACTTCCTTCAAGAACCGTATTGACATTCAAAGCCTGGCCGATTTTACGTATATCATAATCCCGTTTTTGAAAATGAATAACGGACGTTCGCGACGCAACTCTTAACACGTCTATTTTCGTAAGAGCATTAATTATTCCCTCGGTCATACCCTCGCAAAAATACTCCTGATCTTTTTTGGGACTGAGATCGGAAAACTGAAGAATAGCGATTGAAGGTAATTCGGAACGTAACGTCTCTTTTGATGGCTTTAATTTTTGCCTATCGCTCCCGAGCTTTGTGAGATCCGATAACATCTCATCGATATTTTGATATCTATCCTTAGGATTTTTTTCAAGCGCCCTGTTGACGATATTTTGCAGATCCGGTGATAGACCGTTTATTTGAGGCAATTCCTGATATACGATTGCATAAAGAATTGCCGCCTCATAATTGGCTTCAAATGGCAGACAACCGGTTAAAAGCCTGTATAAAATAACTCCTGTCGAAAATATATCAGAGGGTACGTCGACTTTATCTCCTTTGGCCTGTTCGGGTGACATATATGAGACTGTACCTATATGTGATGTCGAGCTGGATAATCGTACGCCACCCTCGACCTGAGCCAGGCCAAAATCGATAATCTTAATTTGTCCGGAATTATTAATAATTATATTTCCCGGCTTTATATCCTGATGAATCAGGGAATGTCGATGCGCCTCGCGCAATCCTTTACAGATTTGAATAATTATATCAATTGCTTTTTCATTTTCCAAGTTTTCGCTATTTATTAATTTTTGCAAAGAACAGCCTTCAACATATTCCATGGCAATAAAAGGGCGATGTTGATATTCGCCTACTTCATAAATGGTGACGATATTGGGGTGATTTAAAGAGGCGGCGTTTTGTGCTTCCCGAATGAAGTGTTTTTTCATCTCAGGAATGACATAATCTCTCTTCGATTGGAACTTTAAGGCGACTTTTCGATTAAGTTCTATATCATCGGCTATATAAACATCGCCCATGCCGCCGGAACCAACGTAATCCGTGATTTTATACCGAGTTATGACCTGTCCCTTCTTAATGAATGCGTCGGGGGGCCAAATATCTCTTGATTTGTCCTTGTTGGTCATTATCCCGACCTTTAGAATACTCCCGATAATTTCGAAACACTTAAGCAACTATAAAATAGGCTTATTTCGTCGGGTGTGCAACAACAAAAATCAAGTATGACAATGGATAGTTGCTACTCATTTAATTGTTAATAATTCTCACCCCATATTTTTTTCGAAATAGTTCTTTAGCCTTTTTCGCGTGATGATTAGATTCAATTTGATTGAGACGAAGAACTTTAGTATTAATTACGGTTTTCAAATAGATTTAATGGGGTGTAAAGAGTTTGAATGATTTGTTCGGACTTTTTCCATTGCATTTGCATATGATCTGCTGTTCATCTTTGAATTACATCAATTTTGATTTGGTTTTAAAGAAAGACGTCATCTCAAATTCTGTCGGGATAAAATATTGCAATAATATATCTAATTCCCTTGGGGGCGCCCCGAACATTCATTTCTTCTCCACCGATTAGAATGTGGTTATCGCTTTCAACTGCCCGGTGATCCTTTGAGTTGATTGATCGAATAAAAAGTCGCGAAATTAATCTAAATGGCTTCGTCTATTCTACTTACGCCGCCGCATTTTCGATTATCCAGTTGCGGAAGCCGTCTCGTAAACCCCGCCAGAGACTTTTGAGGCCTCGGTCACTATCGGGGCCTTCTGTTATTGTAGGAAGCCACAGGCTATTGTATTCGCCTGAAAGTCAACGGCTTAAAATTTGTGTCCTCATCCGATATAGCAAAACTTCTTATTAATCCCTGCTCATCTCTGGAAAAGCGTACGATTCCAATACTGCCAACAAACTCATCCTTATCAGTTGGTTGAAGCGGGCGATCAGAGTACCGAGGATGCCGAATAACGAGTTTCCCGTCTTTTACATCCACGTGGTAAGCTGTACCGAGGGCTTCAGAATAATACATTCCTGTATAGTCAGCCGCCAGCTGTTCCGTTGTCAATAACGGTTGCTCAACGTGTGACGCCCACATGGTATCGCCTTTGATGTCGAGCATTATGCGAAGAGCTTTGTCGTCATTCGCCCGATGTATGCTGATACTCACGTTACGGCGCGGAGTCGCCAGTAGCGAGTCGGAGACAGGACGGAATAAATCTGAGCCAAGGCCGTCGAATATTCCATAGAAGCCGCTCTCAATACGAGTCAAATAGAGCCTGCCCATATTTCCGTCAATGATGTATCCTCCTTCCAATCCACTCGTATCAATCGAATCGAGACTGATAAACGGTTCTGGTTCTTCGGCTGCAATCTCCTCTTCCTTCTCATCCTGCTTACCATAGAAGAGATCCAGGATCCGGTAAGCCAGCGGCTCCGCTCGGATGTGTCCACTGTTGGCCAATACGGCAATGCCGATTTCATCCTCCGGAACGTATATCACCATTGAGATAAAACTGCCGGTTTGGCCCGAATGACCTGCAGTCAGCCTTCCATCGTGTTCCGAGACACCAAGTCCGTATCCATAGAAGTTATCACTGCCGTCATTGAGTGTGCTTTTTTGGAACATACTTTCTATCAGGCTGTCGCCACCCACTGTGTGAAGACGAAAATTGTCGAGCCAGAGGACAATATCGTCAATGGTGGAAAACAGGTACCCTTCACCGATCACTTCGCTGTTGGATAAATTACTCTTGTAGATTCCATTCGTTTTGTAATAGCAACTGGCTCCATGAGGGATTACGGTATTGCAGTCTTCGCGGAAAAATGTGTTCTTCATTTTAAGTGGTTCGAAGATATTCCTCTTCGTCCAGGAAGCCAGGGACTCACTGGTCACCCGCGCCACGAGTTCTCCCAAAAGCGCATAGTTGGTATTGCAATAATTCCACTGGCTGCCGGGAGCAAAAAGCAGTTGATTCTGACCCTTCAACAAGGCAAGGACATCTTCGACTGAAGTATAATCAACCGCATTACGGCCCCCGTAATACATGAACATTGTGCTATATTCCCATATGCCGCTGGTGTGGTGCAAAAGATTATGGAGTGTCACCACGGTACCATAGTCGGGAAGCTCAGGGAAATATTTGTGAATATCGTCATCGAGATTCAGTTTACCTTCACGTTCCAGTAGCAAAATGGCCAGGGCCGTGAACTGCTTGGTTACGGAAGCCAGATTGAAGACGGTTTCATGTGTTATGGGGACCCCATGTTCAAGGCTGGCCAGGCCAAAGCAACGCTGGTAGATCACCTTACCATTCTGGATGACAGCTACTGCCGCACCGGGCCCGTCGGGAACTATCTCAGGAGCGAGCAGGTTGTTAACGTTGTCAATAAACACATCATTCTTGTTATCCTGCGCAAAGGACGTTGTTATCGCCAATGCTATGAGTACAAAAAGCGCAAACAGAAACGAACGGACATAAGAAAGACGCATGATTAAACTTCCTCAGTTTCCTTTTACGGCCAGCATGTTATTTTTCTACTTACGGATACTTCAGGTGTCAGGTTTCGTTCTTTTTCTGCGCATATATCCGGTTTTCCACTTGTTGCATCTGATTATCTTCCGACCGTTTCCGTCGATGATGGTGTAGCCAGCTGTAAATTGAAAGCTGGATATGACAAAAGTTTGGGGAGAGTGAGGGGGGTGCCGGAAATCATATTGACGGAATGCTTCAAATCGCGAAAACCGGTTCAAAGGTTCTGATTTCTGCACAGTCAGGAGGAGCAATCACTATAAGTCGCTATGAATAAAGGGCTTACAATATACTAAACTGCCGAGAATCAAGGCCTTCCGTACAGATCCAAACTAATTTCCGATGTCGCTGCTGCAGCCGCATCTACGAGCTGGAAAATCCACCCGACCTGAAATCGGCGGTCCGGCCAGCGGCTGCTCTTCGGTCAGACGGCCGGATATCCTGTCAAAGGTTAACACGATTGATCGGCGAATGATCCTATAATCGGGCACTACTGTTTTTTCAACTCCTCCGCCCAGTTTTGCACCATAATGAACTCCGTCGATTGTCCTTGCTGGGAAGGCGACAAAATAAAGAAATGTTGCCCATCGCTTGTGACGGCGTATGGCATAAGTGTGTAGTAGCCGAAATAAACGTAGCGATGGTTGAACAGCGTCGTTGGATTTCCGATTTCCAGTCCGTGCTCGTATGAAATAGGGACGGCCATGAAGTCGTAGTCGGGTGTTACGTAATACAGCTCGCGGCCATCGGCGCGCCATTGGGGCGCCCTGCCTCGATTAATGGAGACTTGCCATTTTCCGCCGGCGGGACTAAGTTCTTGGATGTATACCTCCGATCTGCCGGTTTCGTCGGTTTCATAGGCCAGATAGCGGCCATTGGGCGACAACGCCCCGCGGAATTCATTATATGGTTGAGTTAGGAACGGTTCCATTTTACCGGTTGCGGTCTCAAGCATCCAGATGTCGAAACTACTGCCGCAATAAGCCTCAAGGACAGCAACAGCGCCATCGTACGAAATGCTGCTGACGCTGACATCGCAGCTGTCGAGTGCAAAGATCTTCTCGTCTCCTCCCGTGCCGTTGGCATTTCGTCGCCATACCGAATATCGTCCCGCGACGCGATCGGATATAAAGATGACCTTTGTGCCGTCAATATTCCATCTCGGCCATTCGTTGAATGAGGGGCCAAAAGTCAGCCGGGAGGCTATATTCCGTTTGAGGTCTCGAATCCAGATGTCCGAAGAATTCGCCTGCCCTGCCGGAAGACTGTAGGCAATCCGGGCATTATCGGGTGAAAGGGACAAGTCACCGTATTGCCCGGGAGGACCAATGGCACTGGCCGAATCACCACTACGAGTCACCCGAATTATCGATCGTGAACTTCCCGATTCCCCTCGTTGATAAATAAGCGCACCCTCCTCCGAAACGCTAAACAAAGCCCGCGTATCGATCCTGGCGATGTTTCTCGAGAGCGGTATCGGTTCCCCGGTAAACTGCAGTTCCCCAGGGTCGAATGGATGGGCTACAAGCAACCCATTCTTGATATATAGAACATATCCATCGGTGTATTCAACACGCGAATTCACACCAGTGAGAATGGTCGCATCCAATGAATGAACGGAACCCACCTTTAGATTCCATTCTCCGCCCGATGAATCCCGGTCGGCGATGAACAGAAAATGCTCGCCGTCAGGCAAAAAGCAGGGCCAGGCACTCATGTGCTCGCCATGGTCATGGTCGATCCGGCTGGCGGCGGAAGGAGTGCCCCCTGAAGCCTGAACCTGGCGGATCGAGTCGGCCGCACCGCCGTCAAAGAGGATAATGCCACTTTTGCCCCATGTTCCATCCACCCCGGTCGCTTCGCAGACAATCTGCGCCAGACCGCCTGCAATGGAAATCTTTTTTAACTGCCCCGTTTCAAAAAACGCCAACTGCTTGCTGTCCGGGGACCAGAACGGGCGAGACTGCGGGGTTTCTATTTTGACCAGTAAATGCGGTTCCAGCGAGTTAAGAGGTCGAATGTAGATACATACTTGACCTGTGGTGTCAAAGGCCTGAAATGCGATCATGGTGCCATCGGGAGACAATCTGGGCCACGTTATAGACGCCAACCCCGGCGAGGGAGAGATGTTCCACCGGGCGACTTTCGGCATCGGCGTGGCTCGGGTGAGAATCATGAACCCGAGCGCGAGGCATGCCACTGCCAAGATAACCAGTGTCCCCCACAGGACGCGCTCTCTGAATTTCCGGCGAACCGAGAGGGTGACGGGTATCCCGGCCTGCGAGCCGCCTTCCGAAATCCACTGCAGCGCCTGCCTGAGATCACCGGCTGATTGCCAGCGATTCTCGGGATCTTTTTCTAGGCACTGCCGGACCACCCGCTCAAGCATGGGCGGCGACAATGGTATGATTTCGGAGATGGGGCGGGGCTGCTCCTTCATTATCGACGCGATCAGGCTGGCCTGACTCTTGCCCTCAAACGCCCGCTTGCCGGTCGCCATTTCGTACAGTATGGCTCCAAAACTGAAGATGTCGCTGCGACCGTCGAGATCCTTGGCATCAAGTTGTTCAGGCGACATGTATTGAAGGGTCCCGATGATTGTCCCCTCGGCGGTAACGGGTGTGGTCATCGTGATGGTGGCCGGGAATGAACCGGAAGCGCCGGCCAAAATTAACTTCGCCAGCCCGAAGTCGAGCAGTTTCGCGCCTGCCCTAGTGAGCATGATATTCGATGGCTTGAGATCCCGATGCACTAAGCCAATCTTGTGGGCTTTATCGAGGGCATCGGCGATCTGAATGGCGAAGGCGAACAGCTCTTCAATCGGGAGCGGACCTTTCCTGAATCGTTCCGCCAGAGTCTCCCCCTCAAGATACTCCATCACCAGGAAGTCGATTCCTTCCTGATGGCCGACATCATAAAGAGTACAGATATTGGGGTGATTTAGACTGGAGATCGCCTTGGCCTCCCGGTCAAACCGAGAACGAAGATCGGCGATACTGGCAATGGCTTCAGGGAGGACCTTCACCGCCACCGTCCTGTTTAATCTGGTATCGAGGGCCCTGTAGACTTCACCCATGCCACCCGCACCTGCGGGGGCGAGAATCTCGTATGGGCCCAGATGGGTTCCGACTGTCAGCGCCATTAGAAAACCTCCTGCGACCGGGGTTTTGTTGGGTTGTTAAGCATAGTCGTGGTTGCAGAGTCGCTCGTCCAAAGCGCACAATACATGCCCGGTACACGAAGTAAATATATGAAAGCCTTTGGAATTGATGCAAGAGAAATCTGTATGTCTTCAGATAGGGCATCTATTCTAAGATACGCCATACATTGATGCTCGCTTTACCTTCTCATAGCAAAATCAAGGATTTCGAATCGCGGGAGCCGAGGAATGATGTCACGATCCAGTTGCGCCAAGGCGCATCTTCATACGATAAGCCAAATGGATTCGATTATCTCTCCAGCCTGAGAGCCGCAGATTGCACCGGTCTTGGGCCCGATGGCGCTCAGGCGGGGCGGACGCTGTCGCTGACAATCTAGCACTGGGTCGATGCTGCCACCGGTTGGGAGAACATCGGCGGATCGGTCGTCACTTCTACCAATGTTATCGACGCCAACATTACCCAGCCAGGTGTGTA
>CAYVMO010000025.1:0-47084 GCA_964452645.1 uncultured Ignavibacteriaceae bacterium | reverse complement strand
AGTCTGTCCCTGGATATCACGCGGTTCTCTGATTTCGAAATTATATTCAAGGCTCCGGCCGGAAACCTCTTTAATGGCTTCACATATAAGGTCGGAATATTTGTTTTTTAACCAATCGGCCACGAATTGATTGGGAACAACAATCAGTAGTTCGTCTTCCTTATAACAAGATCCCCTGGTGTGCCTGAACCAGGTGCTGAATGAATGTTTTTTGACTCGTAGCGACATATATTCCAGACAATTATTCCATAATTGCTGACCTTCAGCCGAATGCATTGCTGCCATAGCAACCCCCCGTTGTATGAATTTGCAAAGTTTACCCTTTCAGAGACGGTGAGCGAAACTGGCGTGTCCATCACAGCAGTATAAATTAGTTCACCGCCTGCCCACAAATAATTAACTATCAAATATTAATTTATGACAATATTTATGCTTTAATATCACTTAAATGTTAATACTAATTTTTAACTTATTCACAAAATACATTTAACAAAAATTAACGCTGAATTACCGATAAAATATCCAAAACGGGCCCCGGGTCAAGCTCTTCCACGGTATTATTATAAAATATTGGAAGCTCTTCATAATACACAAATTAGGGATACAAATATTCATGGTCGAATAGCGAACCGGACTATTAACACAAGTAAAATATATTATTAAAAATTGTAAGACATAGTACAACAAGCAGTACAACCCGGCAATCATTCCGACAGAACCGTCGAATACGAAAAGAAGCCCGGGTCCTCCGCTATATCATTTGCTCTAAGAATTTTATAGTGCATTATTATAGTACAAAAGTACTTCAGGAAATTTTTCATGCTGTGCGTTTGCTGTTACAAAATTTTGTTTCTGTCTTTATCAAATATTTTCATGAATGCTGAAAGCTGGAAATTCCGATATTTCGTTTATCAGTAAATGTGATACTTGAGAAATCAATCGTAATTATCCGGCGCCGAAGAAATTATTAAGATCTGTCCAAAAACGATGGGCATGATAGAGCATTTCTTTGGGATAATATTTGATTATATAAACAACAATTGCCGCCATAAGGAGATAGGCCGCCCCCCGGATAATATTCATAAACAATCGTATCAACGGCTGCCGGCCGATTACATATAAAATGAGAAACAGGCCCAGAATTAACACGAGCGTTTTCATATCGCCGTTGATTATTTGCCCAAAGAATCCGGCCATAAAGTTGTCCACATCAACACTCACATTTCTCGACGGTTTAAAACCTCTAAGCAGTTGAACAGCAATAGAAAAAATAGCGACAGAGACAGCTACCCACAAACTGTCAACAAACCGTCGATATAAGGAAATTTCCTTTAATATTTTTACAAAACAGACGACAGAAAGTCAATATCGTCGTCGGAAAAAAAGAAAAAAATTTAAATTGCATGTCCGACAGACGATTGCAGGCACAGCTTCTATATAACGATACTTTATTCTGTGATGCTCGAAATAAAAAAAATATTGAATTTTATAAGCCTTACCGATTCAAGCGATAAACATCATTTTTCGCGATCGATTATTTGTTTAACGACACGGTTATAGTATTCGACGATCTCTTTGTTTTCGGAAAGTGCCCTGGTATCACCGGTATCAGCCGCCTGACGGATTTCGGTTTTGATCGGAATTTCACCAAGAAACGGGACTTCGAGCGCCCGGGCGAGTTCACGGCCGCCGTTCTTGCCGAAAATATAATCCCGATGTCCATCGGTTTCATAGTACGACATATTTTCCACGACACCGAGCACGGCCAGATTGGTCTGTTTGGCCATTCCGGCCACCCGTCCGGCCGTATGCGAAGCCATCGGCTGGGGCGTGGTCACGACCAGTATCTCGGCTTTGGGTAATGCCTGCGCAATCGATATCGTGACATCACCTGTTCCGGGCGGAAGGTCAATCAGGAAATAATCCAGCTTATCCCAGTACACATCATTGATAAATTGATTTACTGTCTTATGCAGAAGCGGCCCGCGCCAGATAACCGGCGTGTTCTCATCGACAAAAAAGCCGATTGACATAATCTGGATATTGTCTTTGCGATGGGGAATAATATGATCGTCTATTACAGTCGGCTGACCGCTGACACCCAGAATCCGCGGAATCGAAAAGCCGTAAACGTCGGCATCAAGGATACCGACTTTCTTCCCGAGGCGACTGAATGCCAGCGCCAGATTGGCGGTAATGGTCGATTTACCGACACCGCCTTTACCGGAGGCGACGCCGATAACCCTTCCGGCGAAATCACCGGCAATCGGGGTTGGCTTATCGGTTACGGGGGCTGCGCGACGGTGATCTTGACCGTACACTTTTGCCGCCAGATTTTTTCGCTGCTCATCACTCATAACGCCCAAGTTGACTTCGACCTTTTTGACACCTTCGAGTTGACCGACTTTTTCGGTTATATCGTCAGTGATTTTCTTTTTCAAGGGACAACCGGAAACGGTCAAAAGAACATCGACGCTGACCTGCCCGTCATTAATTTCCACCGATTTAATCATATCCAGATCAGTCAGCGGTTTTCGTAATTCCGGGTCTTCAATCTGCCGGAGCACCTGCATCACCTCTTCTTTATTCGCCATCGTGGAACCTCGTCTTTAATGGACTTATCATTACTATAACACAGTAAACCCTACGAATGTTTCCGGGGATTTTATAAGTAGTTTATGCATACAACTATGTATCTTTATGGATTAACTTTCATTATTTCGGAATTGTCGGATTCACCGGATTTGGAGAGAAAGATAATATATATAAGCAATCCGATAACGCCGAGCGTTATAGCACTATCGGCCAGATTAAAAGTCCACCACCTTTCGACATGTAGTCCCATAATATCAAAATCGAAAAAATCGAAATCGAGGAAATCGACAACCATACCGAGACGGATTCGATCGATAATATTGCCGACCGCTCCGCCGGCGATAGCACTCAGAGGAATCGTTATCAATTTTACATATTTGTTGGCAATTGTGAAGTAAATAACGAAGCCGAGAATCAAAAGCGAGGTAATCAGGTAAAACCAGCCGCCGCCCAGATCGGTACCTAATGCACCGCCTTGGTTAAATACCAATTTTAGTTGAAAAAATTGCCCCAGGACTTGAGTTGTGCCGCGGTTTTCCAAATAGCCAATCATCCAGAGTTTGGATAGTTGATCGACGCCGGCGACAGCAACAAAGATCAGAAACGGAAGAACTAACGGACGATTATGCACGCCGGCTTGCCTTGGCCTCCTCTTCCTGCTCCTTGCAATCGATACACAATCGGGCATGGGGGACGGCCTCCAGTCGCGCCTTTTGAATCTGTTTGCCGCAGATCTGGCATTTACCGTACTCGCCTTTGCGAATTCGTCTCAGGGCTTCGTTTACATGATAAAGCAATCGTCCCGATTTGGAGGCGAACAGGAAAGCCTTTTCGCGCTCAATCGCGTCGGTTCCCAGGTCGGCCATGTGATAAGAATAACTCGAAAGATCGCCGGAGGATTCCTTGACGGTAGAATCTACCAATCCCTTACGTATCTGCAGTTGTTCTGAGAGCTGCTCTCTCTTCTTCAAAAGGAGCTTTTCGTATTTTTCCAATTCCGATTTTTTCATTTTAGCTCCTGACTATTTTTTTATAACGGCGATATTCGCCTTTACTCCGTTTATATTCCAATTTTTGGATGTGCTGCCGGCGGGCACGGTATTTACCTGTTCGATTTTGTCGGCCAGAGTTTCCCGGCAGATGAAATCATTATGTTTGCTCACCGCCGATGAAAGCGGGTCAGCAGTTGCGACTAAAACATCGATTCGGTCGGTAACCTCAAAGCCGGATGATTTTCTCATATTTTGAATCTTATTTACCATCTCTCGCGCAAATCCTTCGTCGCGCAAAGTATCATCAATTTCCGTCAATAAAGCAACAGTTATTCCGTTATCGCTTTCAACGGCATAATCTTTTTTTTCCAATTTCTCGACCTCAATTTCATTCTCTGCTAATACGTAATCGGAGTCATTAAAAGAGAGCTTGATTTGACCATTTTTTAAAAAGGCCTCGATTTCTTCATCATCAAGCGACGCAACTCTGGCCGAAACCGCTTTAACCGCCGAGCCAAGGCGCGGTCCGACCTTGGCGAAATTAAGTTTAGCTTTGTAGCTGACGACCGCCGAAACATCTTTCAGTTCTTTAATCGATTTTACATTGAGCTCTTCTTTAATCGTCGTGGTTTCGGAACTGATTTTCTCGAATTGATTTAAACCCGGGATATTCACCAGAATTTCAGAGAGTGGTTGACGGACTTTCAGGTTTTTGCGGCTGCGCGCGGCTCGTCCAAGCGAGACAATCTCCTGGGCCAGCGACATTGATTCTTCGAGTTCGGAATCAATCGCGTCATCTTCAGAGACCGGGTAACTTTCCATGTGAATCGATCTTTTATCCGAACTGTTATTCGGGGCGGTCAATTGACGCCAGAGATATTCGGAGATAAATGGTATATATGGTGCGACAAGTTTACACAGGCCTGTTAGAGTTCGATATAACGTCAAAAAGGCGCGCATTTTGGAAGGGTCATTGCCACCCGCCCAGAAACGTCGTCGATTCAATCTGATATACCAGTTGGATAAATCGTTTATAACAAAATCGCTTATCATCCGGGCCGCCGGTGTCAAGTCGTAATCATCAAGCTGCTCGCCGACTTTTTTCACCAGCGTATTATATTTCGAGTTAATCCACCGGTCGGTCCGTTCCGGTTCACCGGCAAATTCCGCGAGGAATTCTTCGACCGATTTCTTCTCCTGAACGGCTCGATCGGCAAAATTATCGACATTGGCATAAAGGGCAAAAAAGCCGTAACAGTTTTTTAGTGTATCGAAAAATTTCCGGATAACCTCCATAAGCGCATCTTCGTTAAACCGGGTCGGCAGCCAGGGATTGGAATTAATCAGCATATACAGGCGCAGGGGGTCGGCACCATACTTATAGACGATTTCGAACGGATCGACAACGTTACCTTTGCTTTTCGACATTTTTTTGCCATCCTTATCCAGAATCATCTCGATAACAATGACATTTTTGAACGCCGGTTTATCGAAAAGCATGGTCGATATGGCCAGAAGGGTGTAAAACCAGCCGCGTGTCTGATCGACCGCTTCAGAGATAAATTCGGCGGGATATTTCGATTCGAATTCCTTTTTATTTTCAAACGGATAATGCCACTGGGCATAAGGCATCGAGCCGGAATCGAACCAGGTATCGATTACTTCGGGGACACGCGTCATTTCTCCGCCGCATATTTCGCAGCGGAGTTTGATATCGTCGATTTTAGGCTTATGTAAATCGAGTTTATCAGGGACATCGAAGCCGTCCCTATGCAACTGCTCGACCGATCCGACGGCGGTTATATGCCCGCAGGAATCGTCATCACAAATCCATATCGGGAGCGGGGTTCCCCAAAAGCGCTCGCGCGAAAGCGCCCAATCGATATTATTTTCCAGCCAGTCGCGCATACGGCCGGTTCTGATTTCGTCGGGATACCAGTGGGTGATATTGCTGTTTTTCAGAAGTTGTTCCTTGAACTGCGTCGTTTTGATATACCAGCATTGCCTTGCGATATAAATTAGCGGCGAATCACATCGCCAGCAAAAAGGATAATTATGCACATACTCTTCGGTATTGTACAACTTGCCGGAATCCCTCAAGTCTTTTGTAATTATCGGGTCGGCATCTTTGATATACATATTTTCATATTTGCCCGAGCCGGGAACAAAATGCCCGTCGGCGGAAACCGCCTGAAGAACCGGAAGCCCATATTCCTGGCCGATATCATAGTCGTCGGCGCCGTACCCGGGCGCAATATGAACAATACCGGTGCCATCTTCGAGTGTGACAAAGTCACCGGTGATAACAAAAAAGGCTTTGTCGCTACTATCCTTGAAAGTATCGAAAATGGGCTCGTATTTGCGATTGATGAATTCCGATCCTTTTTTCTTCTCTATAATTTTATACCCGGGACCGAGTACTTTTGATAATAACGCCTCAGCCAGACACAGTTTTTCACCCTCGAATTCGACAATGGCGTAGTCGGCATCGGCCAGCATACAGAGGGCGGCGTTTGAAGGCAATGTCCAGGGGGTGGTCGTCCAGACCAGATAGGAAAAATCGCCTTCGGTATCTTTTACTTTAATAAAAACGGAAGGATCGGCCACTTCTTCATATCCCTGCGCGACTTCATGGCTGGACAGAGGGGTCTCGCAGCGAGGACAGTAAGGAACGGTCTTAAAGCCTTTATAAATCAAATCACGGTCGAACAGGTTCTTTAAAATCCACCAAACCGTTTCGACATAGTCGGGCGTCAGCGTGATGTAGGCGTCATCGAGGTCGAGCCAGTATCCGATGCGGCGGGTCATTTCATTCCAATCGTCAATATACCGGAAAACCGACTCCTTGCATTTCTGGTTAAACTTGTCAATGCCGTATTCAACAATCTGAGCCTTGGTATCGAGTTTAAGATCCTTTTCGACCTCATGTTCGACCGGTAAACCATGAGTATCCCAGCCGCCTTTGCGGTCGACACGAAATCCTTTCATCGCCTTATAACGGCAGACAAGATCTTTAATAGTCCGCGAGATGACATGATGAATCCCAGGGCGTCCGTTGGCTGTCGGCGGACCTTCGTAGAAGACAAAAGCCGGTTTATCTTTAGCCGCTTCGAGCGATTTTTCGAATATTTTGTTATTTTCCCAAAACTTGAGAACTTCATTTTCTATTTTGGGGATGTCGAAATCTTTCAGCTGGTCGAATTTCATGTCCTCGCTCTTTGTTTTAAACCGTGTAACTCCGTATTATAAAGCCAGATAATTTAATTCTTTTGTCGGATATTGTAAAGATAAAATTGAGGGGGCGGGGGCAGTGGCCCCTTTTAGTTTTATTGGCCGCATTTGTTTATGGAATATTTATTCTGAATCAAAAACAGTGAAAAAAAACCTGCGCCTTATAACGCAGGTTTCTTTCAGCGAAAATCTATTTTCTTATTGATTCGGTTGACCCGGCGGTGGGCCGCCCAGATACAAATAAGATATCATGTATGAAATATCGAAAATATTGCAAATACCATCAGCGTTGGCATCGAATCCTTCGGCGCAGGTTGGCGCCGGGCCTTCAAGGTAGAGGTAGGAAATCAGCGACGAGGCATCGAATATATTATAATCGCAGTCGCAATTGGCATCGCCGGATATGCCGTCTTTTACTTTCAGCATGAAATATTTAAGATAGAACTTCACCGGATTGGAGGCATCTTCGCAGCGAATTCCGAAAACCGAATTTTTGATCTGTGTCGAGAAGCCGTGCAGAAAACCGTCGCTTTCAAGTGTAAAATTCATCGGAAGCTGGCCGACCTGTTTGGTCCAGGTATATGGCGGTGTTCCGCCGACAGCCTCGAATTGGAATTGATATTCGGCCGAATCACAGAGGGCGTTGCCATCGGGAAGCATAACGTCGGTGGTTATCAAAACGGCGTCGATATCCAGAAGTGCCGCGGCCGTGCCAAAATTGCAGGTATTATATTTGATCCAGAAATAACCGTCATCACCCCAGTAACCGCCCCAGCTGTTTTTAACGCGCCAGGCGCCTTGACCACCGCACATGTTGTCATCCCAGCCGACCAGCAGCACGGCATGATTTACCCCGGCCGAGTCATTGGAGTGCGAATAACAGCCGCCCCAGTAGCCCTGGAAATCATGATAGGCAAAAACCGCGACCGCTACGGGTGCGTTCAGAAGGGCGGTCTTCAGCGAGTTGACATCGTTGGGAATCGAGGTCCACCCGTCGATATTGGCCACCACCTGAGAAGCCTGCTCGGTGCAGGGGACTTCATCATCGGCTTGGTACGGCATGTCAGCTTCCTGAATAGCTCCGAAATCACGGAAATGTTCGTATGCATATTCCATCCAGCCGCCGTTACATCCCCATCCGCCGGAGACACATGATAATATCTGCTGTTCGGACAGATCATATTCAATCTGCCGCTGGATTTTATAAATCGCTTCAAGGGCCGCCACCGCGGCAAAATCCCAGCATGAACCGCAGGAACCCTGGTTCCGCACGGGCGTTACTTTACCGGAATCGGCCCAGTTGAAAGTCGGCGGCAATTCTTTGGATTCCAGCGCCATAAAATTGGCCGGAAGATTTTTCCGCCATCTTTCTTCCCAATCGTCGGGAAGCATCAAACCGGTGAGTTTTTTCCGCTCTTCAGGCGTATATTGAGTCATAATAGGATTCAGACGGGCCTCCCAATCCAATCCCTGTTCGGCGATTTTTTTCTTAATTGCCGCGATTTCTTCTTCGGGAGTATCGTACGCCAGGACTGAACCAAAACACAGCAAAAGAATCATTACACTCAAAATAATAATAGACGTTTTTTTCATCATATGCTCCGATTATTTAATACGCTAACCTCCGTTCTTATAATCCTTTAAAATATAAGATATTTATCGGTTATGTCAAGAAGTTATCCAGTTATTGAATCAGCGGATTCCTGACCAACTCGAATAGTTCTTGACAAAACGAGCCCTTAAACGTATTTTATAGTAGTGGTTCCCCTCAATAACTTCTCACCGTCTTTGCAGATAGAGGTGAAAAGCATTAATTAGAATTAATTATTAAACATCTTTAAACCAAGGAGTTGGTATTATGAAACAATTAAAATTTATGTTGGTGGCGGTGTTAATACTGGTATTTACCATCGCCGTACCTGCCGGCGCCATGTCCAATCCGCACGACAATAATCAGTTGATCAAACGCATGATCGATGATCATCCCTGGGGTGGTGACGCTGTCCCCACTCACAATGTACCGGATCGCAGCGGGGCACCGGTTGAGTCGATCGACATACCATTTATTTATGTCGATATTTATCACATAATTATTATTGGCGATTTTAGATCTAAAAACGATTCGAATCAGGATAATCAGCAAAATGACCAAATTTTGCCGGAGGATTACAACAATTCCGATTACAACAACCAGAGTTTGCCTGTAAGAGGTAATTAAAATGAACCAAACTCATAATCCCGATATGGAATACCGCCGGAGCTGTCGAAAATATCTTGAAGATATGATAGCCCGTCGTGATTTCACCGCCGCCTGCCGATATTTCGATTCAGTGCAGGGTGTCTGGAGCGGGAAGTCAGATATGGAGAGCGGTATTATCATACGTCTCGGTGCCAAAGCGTTTGGTTTATCAGGAAATCTATCAAGGGGTTTGACCTTGATTAGAACCGCTATATCCGTTATCTCAAGTTTTAGTGGAGAATCTTCAGAATCCGCAGAATGCTATATTATTCTGGGCAATATATTGAGAGATATGGGCAAATTCCATGAAGCCGAAAGAGCTTACCGTGACGCGGAATCAATATTTAGAAGAAATGACAATTTATCACAGGCGGGCGTGGCGCTGAACAGACTGGCAGCCATTTATTTCAGAAGAGGTGAACTGGATGGTTCTCTGAAGTGCCTGCTGGAAGCGATTGAATATGCCAGAAAGGGGAATGATAAGAAAAAAGTAGCATATATTTTCGGAAATATCGGACGGGTATATACTCTTCTTGGAAAATTATCCGCGGCGTCGGAAAATCTTAAACTTAATGTTGAGCTTTCAATAGAATTGAAGGACGAAGTTGAAGCCGGAAGAGCATACCTTTCGCTGGCTTATGTGTATCTACTGCAGGCCAGGTTCGATATTGCCAAAGATACTCTGGATTCCGCGTATGAGTATATCCGGAGTAACAATATGGAGAAAGAAGCGGTCATATATCTGACGTATTTGGGTGAATTATTGGCTAAGACTGCAAGGTTTAAGGAAGCCGAGCAAACGCTGAATGAGGCCTTCAATCGCGCCAATCAGATTTCACCTGAATCGCTTCTGGCCGCGCGGCCTCTGCGTCATCTGGCGGAAGTGACAGCACTGCAAAAAAGCTATCGTAAGGCTCTTTTGTTGGCCAATAAGGCGACGGTACTGATGAAACGGCTCGATGATTCGGTCGAAGTCGGCGCTTTGCAGCGGATTATAGCAATCTGCCTGGAAAATCTTAATCAAAAGAAAAAGGCGGAGAAGGCTTATATCAATTCAATCGCGACCCTGGAAGAGTGCAAGGCGAAGGTCGAACTGGCCGATGCGCTTGCCGCTGCCGGTCAATCATCGGTATTCGGACCCAACCAGCGCACAATGTATCTCTGCCGGGCCGATGAGTTGTACACGTACTGTAATATCCGATCGAAAATAACCGAAATTCAAAGAGGAATCGAATCTCTTGAGGTTGCGACTCACAGCACGGCATCTCGGCGTGACTCAGTGGACAATAAGCCTGAAGGTTTCGCGGATTATTATCCGACCCTTAATTCGCGGATGAAAAAAATAGTCCAGCAGTTGAAAATGGCGAGAAACACCGATTTGCCGATTCTTCTGACCGGTGAAACCGGGGTCGGTAAAGATCATCTGGCACGTTATTTTCATTCGATTGCCCGACCGAAAGGACCATACGTGGCTGTAAACTGCGCGGCGTTTCCGGATACATTGCTTGAATCGGAGTTATTCGGTTATCACAAGGGTGCTTTTACCGGAGCCGAGACGAACCGTCGTGGATTATTCCTGGTGGCCAACACCGGGACTCTGTTGCTCGATGAAATCGGTGATTTACCGCTTTTGCTTCAGGCGAAATTGCTCAGCATTCTCGAGACAAAAAGACTGCGGCCGCTGGGAACGTCCCGCGAGATCGAACTGGACGTTCTGATTATTGCGGCCACCAACCAGAATCTATCCGAAATGGTCGAGACCGGGGCGTTCCGACGCGATTTGTACTATCGGCTGGAGTGCATGACATTAGAACTGCCGGCGCTTCGTGACCGAAAGGAGGATATCCCTTATCTGCTGGAGCTTTTCCTGCGCGATAATGGATTGCTTAACGGTCGCAAAAAACCGGAACCGGAACTGATCCGGCAATTTGTCGGTTATGAATGGCCGGGTAACGTCAGGCAGATGGAAAATAAAGTCAAACAACTGGCCGTAATGTCGGCGCTGGCGAAAGATGGTTCGATTGTCGATTTGTCCCGGGTCTTTTTCGATGAGAAAAAGGAGGAAGAGAGCCGGTCGCTGACCGACCAGGTTGAGCGGTTCGAGAAGCAGCTCCTGCTGGAAGCGCTAATTGCCGCCGCCGGCAACAAATCGGAGGCGGCGCGGCTGCTTTCGATTCACGAGTCGACCTTCCGCGCCAAAATGAAGCGCTACGGTTTGACGGTCGCGGTGGCATAAGCGGACGGTTGTTTGTATTGGGCAGACATTTGTTTGTGCTGAGATAAAATATACTCCTTGGTAGAAGGGAGGGGTGTTCATTCAATAGAACACCCGCTCCCTGAAAAATCTGCGCTGAAAAAGAAATGGATTCGAATTTAATCGTTGAATACGCAGCACGGACCGGCGGCGGACTGGCCTGCTGGTAAAGCCAATCGACAAGATATGATATATCCATTATATCAACAGAACCATCACAATTGGCGTCGCCCATTAAAAGATCAGGTGTCGGAGGCGGTCCTTCCAAATAGAGGTACCCTATAATACGTGTTATATCATATATATTATATATTTTATCACTATTGGCGTCGCCCCTGGAAACAGTCAGCAAGGCGCGAAGCGGATGCACCATTCCATAGCCGTATTTTTGGGCTGGAGGATCGGTAATGGTATCGTAAAGATTCCGGTCTGCTGAACATTCTATCGCTTCGTATAGCTCCTCCCTTGTCAAATCGGGACATCTTGATAATACCAACGCCGCGACTCCGGCCGCAATCGGCTGCGCCGCAGAAGTACCCCCGAAATGACAATTATAGTCCAAGTCCCCAGGATCAAGGCAATCGTGACCCTGGAAATTATATCCAAGAAAACCCATTTGGTCCAATGTTAAGATTGGATGGTCAGTACTCATCCCCGACGGTGCAACGACGTCAACCTTATGATAACTGCTATATTACCATACGCTGTCGTCGGGATGCAATGCTCCTACCGAAATTACTTCCGGCATGGCAGCAGGATAGATTATTGTTGTATCATTTCCCGTGTTACCAGACGAGAAAAATATCCCGCAGCCCTTTCCATCGCGGCCAGCTGTACTTGCCTGCTGAATTTCGGTCTCAATTACATCAACTCTAAACGGGCCTCCCCAACTGCAGGAAATTATATCGGCGCCCATCGCCCATGCATACGCAATTGCAGCTGCAATTCGCTCATCGGATGCAAAATCTCCCCAACAATTCGGAGTAAATCCTGTGTCCGGAACATATTGAGAATCAATCGGAATACCGGAGCCGATTTTTAATGGCATTATTTTGCAGCTTGGTGCTATGCCATAAATTCCTGTGTTGTTATCATTTATTAAACCGGAATCTCTGTTATGCGATGCTCCGAGTATACCCGCAACCCCCATACCGTGAAAACCAAACCAACCCCAATCACACGGCGTTGGATCATTATCCATTTTCTCAAAATCATATCCCATTGTCAGCCTCTCTGCCGGGAGATCTTCATGAGGCGCAACACCCTGATCAAGGGAAGCAATAACGATATTAGAATCCCCGGTGGTAATTTCGAAGGCCTTATGTCTTGGCGACCCCGGCGATGATTCGAATATTCTTTGCATCGCCCATTGTTCTTCCCAATAATAATCGATTATATCGTAATTATGATATTCATAGCTGCCGAGAAAGTTGGGATGACAGAATTCGGTTTCATCTAAATTATAATATATATTGGCAATTTCAAGCGTCGACAAAGTCGCATCTTTTCTGACTTCCAGCAAGAATTGATTGGGTGTATATTCTCTTTCATAAACAATTTCAACATGATAGACTTCATTTAAACTATCGATAAAATCTATATTGACATTATCATTGAATTTACAGCAGATAGTCCGGCCGACTAACATCGGCTTATTGGGGCCAATTAGAAAATATGGATTAACCAAAGCTACCCGAGAATCCATGATAAGGCTGTCGATTAGTAAATAATAATCATCTGTTGTAACCGAAAAAAAGTAAAAATTGTCTTGATCAACACCAGCAAGTATTTGCGAGTCGATTTGCGGATGGTCGCTATAGAAACTATCCCAATAAAAGTTATATCCATCACTGAATAAGATCGAGACTTTCGTTGTATCTACCGATAAAGATTATTGTTGATTGGCCGAATAATAATGCTGTGGAAAAGCCTTTGAATAGGCCAAAATCATTAGAAAAACTATGATTAGATAGTCTGTTTTTTTCATTGTTTAAATTCCTATTTTTATATTATGTTTGGCTGCGATCTTAGATAAAGGACCACCAAAACTATAAGTGCCCATTACCGAAAAATTGGTTGCATCAACCAGGCAAAATGAAGTCTTAACATCGGACGTTGATTCCTCAAGTGCCTTTGTTATCAAATATTTGCCGTCATAACTCATTGTATAGGCGCTGGGAACGAATCCGCTCGGCAAGGCTATTGTCTTTATGGAGTCTTCTGATTCGACATCGTAAACATAGATTGTCTCATCCGGGAAGCCTCCCCAAAAGGTACTGATAGTCGCCGAAAAATATAAGTGTTTCTCATCGGGACTAACAATAGGTACTGAAATGCTCGCACCGCCATACTCAATCAGCGGGAAGTATTTTAATATTCTGGCTGTGTCGGAATTAAAATCCGTAACCCCGGTAAAGTATCGGTATGCATACGCATTCCCACCGAAAAATATCTTATTTAATCTCCTGACCGGGTAACTATGCTAAAATTGAATTCCTTGCTCCAAAGAATATTTTTGCCCGGTTATTATTGTATCTGTTTCCAAATCATAGACCGAAATCGTCGTTGAATCAGCACCATAAAATAGTGAATATGTTACACATGCGGATTTGTTATCGAAGTGTTCGAATAATCCCGGTATGTCAGTAATATATTCAAGCCCGTCGAATTTGCGCAATTCCTTCTTATTTCCGGACGCTATATTCCCGGCGATAAAATACTCCGAATTAGGCGATACAATCATGTTGGAATAATTCAAGGTATCGACAACCTCTTTGGTTTTCAAATCGATCAGATATGTCCCGCGATTATACGATATTACCAATAGCGAATCTTCGCCGATAACATTAAGGGTTGTTTTTTCGGTGTCCGGAATATCGTCGCAGACGATTGAGTCGACGAATTTCTGCTGTTCGACCGAAAAAACCCTAACTAATCCGCCTTTGAAAGCCCCAATATAAAACAAATGCTCCTCCGGCTGAATCGGCTCGGGCGGTGTGATTCCGTCTTCGCAGGAAATCAGGATTGACAGCCCGATTAAAAAGACAGCCGCCGCGAAAAGTAAAAAGCCTTTTGTCATTAAATACCTCCCAACCAAATGGTTCGTTTTGTTTGGCGGCCCGACAGCCGTCTCATACGACCACCGCGCCGATTGAAAGTGATTTTCTGCATCATAAGCATACTTCCACAAACCGGTCTTATCGGGTGCGGGATGCCCGATATATTATTTTATCCTGATGATTTTTCGAAGATGCCTTATCTTCTAAAATAACGTATAAATATCGATTTTGTCAATAGTTTAATAAAAAAAATGTGAAATAACGGTGTCAGTATTTGACACTATTCGATAGATTCTTTATGATAGTTCGAGTAGGGCTGGAGTCGCCGACTCCTGCCTTTTTTTCCGGCAGGTCTCGGAAAGACCTGCCCTACACAAACTGGTATAGCGCAAGTTCCCCCGCCCCACCGCTTGCTCATTTTGCCTTCAATTTTGATGACTTTCAGTAGGTTTTTATCGTCGGCCAATTTTTCCCGCCATGTTTTTTTCATTTTCATATTTATCCCTTCCGGTTTTATTGGTCCGGTCTCATCGGGGAGACCATAATCATTTTCTCACGCTCGACCGTCACCAGTCCCGGCTTGGCCTTGCGGAGCTTCCGGACATATTTTTTCTGTGTATAAATAACCGGAACGGTTTTGGAATTTTTGGCCTTTGAAAAATGCGCCGCAATGGCGGCCGTTTCGGCGATTTCACCTTTTGACGGTACAAAACTCTTATCGGGGAATTTCATGACAACGTGCGACCCGGGGCACTGCGACGCATGAAACCACAGTTCGTACGGCTTGGCATGATTGAACGTAGTACTATCATTATCGGCGCCATCCCGTCCGACAAATATTCTTACTCCAGTCGAGAGCGTCATTTCCTTGTATGGCAACCGAACCGCCGGTGTTCGAGTGTCGGCATCTTTCGGGGTGATACCGCCGATTTCCGGCTCATATTTCTTTACCGCCGCTTCATAATTGTCGATCAGTTCATCCTGCATTACAAGCGCGGATTCGAGTTCTTTTTGGGAAATTTCCAGCCGCCGCTCCAGAAGTGATAGGGCGTCCTTACCTTTCCGGTATTTTTTGAAATAGACTTCCGCGTTTTGCATAGGCGGCAAGGCCGGATCAAGCTCGATAATTATTTTCCCGCCGTTTTCGGAGAAAATATCATTCAGTTCGACAAACTCCATTCCCTTTTTAACCTGCGTCGGAAATATTTTGATAAGTTCGGCATATTTTTTGTACTGTTTGAAATCATGAGCGGCATCATAATCTTTTTTTATGCCGTCGACTTTACGCCTTAATCGCTTGACATACCGCTCGACAGTCTTAAGAACATCCTGCTTTTCATCGACTTCGGCCTTGGCGATTCGTTTTGACCTGATGGCATCATGCACTGCCAATGAAAGAGATTTGCACTTATTACCTTCATCTCCTATAGTACGAAGCTTTATCGGATAAGCGAAATTACCGGCGGGGTGTGCATACCAGTAACCACGATTATAGTCGTCGAAACTGCTTGTAATATTTTTAATAGTCGATTGAATGATATTGATATTTTCTTTTTCCAGCTCGCCGCCGGGAATATCGGGATCCAATCCGGCGCGGAAAATGATTTCTTCGATCAGAAATTTATCCAGTCCGAGAATATTTTTACGCAGAATATTATCAAGTGATTGATTGGAACCGCTCAGGATTTCGATCAGATGACGCAATTCGATATTAAACGGATTTAACCTATCCGGAGCTTTCGGCGGTTGATACGGTTCTGTACTATCATATTTCTTATTACGCAGCGTCGCCATCACTTTGTCTTTGTTATCCAGCAGCCAGAAATTGCCATTGGGGCCGATCGCTTCGGTGATGATAGAATATGTTTCGTCATTTTTCGCGAGGTTGATTCTGAAAATACGATCCAGGTCGAATTGGACTATTGATTCTACGATACCGCCATACGCCGGTTGAAAAAACGGCCACGGTTTTTCGGTCGTTTCGATTTTAATTTTGCCGCGCGGTATCAGGAAAGTCCCGAAAGCGTGCGGATGATACACCAATCCCAGGGCGAAGAGACCTTTTTTACCTTTGAAAAAAAGGTATGCTTCACGTTGTTTCTTATAAAATTCAGTTCCTCTGAATACAGCCCCTTTGATACAATCGTTTAATTCCCGCGCGAGGGAGTATATATGGAGTGAGGTTTGCATAAGGGGAATATAAACGTTTTTGATTTATTAAACAAAATAGAGAATTAGCCCTGGTAGGTCAGGATCCGTGTCCGAGATACTGAGCGCCAGCGAGGTGTCGAGGGGCCCGAAGGGCGATCCTGACAAGCGCGCTTGCATTCACACTTCCCCCACCCCGTCAGGAGCTACTACGCTTCGCGAAATTGTCGAAACCCGAAGCGGGATTTCGACCTGCATTTTTTATCTAATGTTACTTCTTCCCGTAGTAGGCGATGCCTTCTTTATACTGATTGCCGCCATGGCAATCCATCGCGACTATAGCCGGGAACTCCTTCACGGTCAATTTGCGAATCGCCTCGGCACCGAGGTCTTCGTAGGCAATAACTTCGGCCGCAGTTATCGATTTCGATATCAGCGCACCCGCGCCGCCGACTGCGGCAAAATAGACCGCTTTGTGCTTTTTCATCGCTTCCATCACCTCATCGCTCATATCGCCCTTACCGATCAATCCCTTTTGTCCGACTTTAATCAGGGTCGGTGAGTAAATATTCATGCGATACGACGACGTCGGCCCGGCCGAGCCGATAACCTGTCCCGGTTTGGGCGGGGTCGGGCCGGCGAAATATATTATCTGACCCTTAATATCGAATGGAAGTTCCTCGCCTTTTTCGACCAACTCGACCAGCCTTTTATGTGCGGCATCGCGGGCGGTGAAAATGGTGCCGCTTATCAAAACGTTGTCGCCGATTTTCAAATTCATCACGGCTTCATCGGTGAGCGGTGTCGTCAATATTTTTTTATCTGCCATTGTACTATACTCCCTCGCTTATAATATTATTTCTTTGTGCCGCGCGGCATGACATTGCGTATTAACCGCCACCGGCAGGCTGGCGATATGGCACGGGTGCACCTCGACATGCACATCGAGTGCGGTTGTCGTGCCGCCCAGTCCCTGCGGGCCAACACCGAGCCGGTTGATTTTTTCCAGAAGCTCCAGTTCCAGATCGGCGTAGAATTTATTCGGGTGACGTTTCCCGACTTCGCGAAGCAGCGCCTGCTTGGCAATCATGGCGCATTTTTCGAAGGTACCGCCGATGCCGACGCCGATAATCACCGGCGGGCATGGTTTCCCGCCACTGCGCAGGACGCGGTCGATAACGAATTCTTTGATGCCCTCGATTCCGTCGGACGGTTTCATCATTTTGACTTCCGACATGTTTTCCGAACCGCCGCCTTTGGGCGCGAAGATAATTTTTAATTTATCACCGGGCACGATTGTACTATATATTATCGCCGGGGTATTATCGCCGGTGTTTTTGCGTTCGATCGGATCGGCCAGGACCGACTTCCGCAAGTAACCATCCATATATCCGCGCCGGACACCCTCATTGATGGCTCCGTAGAAATCACCGCCGGTAATATGCACATCCTGTCCGATATCGATAAACAGGACGGCATAACCGGTGTCCTGACACATGGGGGCTTTTTCCTTACGTGCAATTTCGGCGTTCTTTTCGATCTGTTCCAGGATATCGCGCCCGACCGGCGACTCCTCCACCTTTTTGGCTTTGGCCACCGCCGCCAGGACATCCTCACCCAAATCGGTGGCGGCATCCATTGATAAAGTTCGGACCGCATCGATGATAGTCTCGGTACTTATTTCACGCATTTTTTGCTCTCCGAAAAAGTGTTATATAAAAACCATTGTTTACGAATCGGTCTGTAATTCATTATACAATTTTTTTATGTTATCTATTCTTTTGGCCGGTGCCGGATGATCATAAAACCAGAATTCAATAATGGCCGGCGGCTTGGGATCGGACAGATTATAAACCGACAGCTTATCAAACGCGGTCACGGCGGTCTCGGCGGTAACACCTGACAATTTCAGACCATACTCATCGGCATGGTATTCCATAATTCGGCTGACTCCGTTATTAATCGGCTGGGTGACAAAGCCAAAAATCGTCACGAACAACCATATCAGCGGCAGGCTGGCGATATCTCCGAGCCGATTGAAACCGAATCGTTTGCTATTGCGTTTTATCATACCATGCAACGATTTATCCAATAGAAACAACGCCACAAAAATGATTAAGATCGCCAGCAGCAGGCCTTTCCAGATATGGTTCATTTTGTAATGCCCTATTTCGTGCCCCATAACGAATTTCAACTCATCAACCGTGAAGGCTTTAATAATATTGTCCGCCAAAACGATTCGTTTGGTGCCGAACATGCCAGTAAAGTACGCGTTCAATTTGTTGGATTGCCTGGAAGCATCGACTTCGAATATATCAGGATTGTATATCCCGGCGCGGGCAGCTAGTTGCGTCATTTCGTCGGCGAGATGCCGATCTTTCAGAGGTTCGAACTTGTTGAACATCGGACTGATAACAATCGGGAAAACGATAATTATCAGCACCATAAAGGGCAGCGAACCGATCGCAAACCAGAGCCACCAGCGTTTGTACTTATTTATTAACCAGTATAGAATGGAAATAATAATAAATCCGAAAACGAAAGTTACTCCAAGCGATTTTAAATCTTCAGTGAACCATTGACCGAATGTCTGATTGGAAAAACCGTAATTATGTTCGACAATAAATTCGCGATAATAATCGAAGGGAAGATTGACGACGAAAACAAAAAGTGAAAAGAACAGGATATAAAACAGGTACATGAGAACTTTCTTGCGGGAAATGGCCTCGGCCCACGTTCGAAATTTCGCTGACAGGCCGGTATACAGCAAAATTGCCATAATAATTATCTCAATTAAAAATGAGGCAAAACGCCAGATATTTTTAAATTTCGAATACGCAATAAGTTTTGCTTTTCGCTCGGCCGACATAGGATAAATAAAGCCCGAATCCGATTCGGTTGCGGCGGCGGCTTGGGCACTATCGATTAGTTGTACGTTCGTGTCCGATGGCTGTGAAACAGCCGAATGGTCCTCGGCCGTTATCGGCAAGGCAAACATGAATAAGCAGAAAAAAAGCGGTAAAACGTGACGCATATTTTTTTCCTCCGGCCAAATAGTTACGATAATAGCCAATCAATCTGTGATTGTCAATACGGCCCAGATTCGCTTCAGGTTTAGTTTATTATTTTTAGGTTGGAAATTTCAGGATATCCGATTGAAATTATTTACTCGAATGCTATATTGGCGCATGTCATTTTTAGGTGAATTTGCTGCTCTGGGAACGGCCACACTATGGTCATTCGGCTCGATTTTTTTTACTCTGGCAAGCCGACTGATCGGCTCGTATCAACTCAATAAAATACGTATTCCGATAGCGGCGATTCTTCTGCTGGGGATGTTATTTATCACCACCGGCCGCTTCTGGCCGGCAAATGTCGGCAGTCAGGCCTATATTTATTTAATAATCAGCGGAATAATCGGTCTTACGCTGGGTGATTTATGTCTCTTTCGAGCTTTCGTGGTAATCGGGACACGCCTGACACTTTTGATATTCGCCATTTCGCCGATAATTGCCACTATTACCGCCTGGATTATGCTTGGGGAGCATTTGCGCTTATTCGCGATTTTCGGCATTCTTGTTACCATATCCGGCATATGGTGGGTGACGGCCGAGAGGCAATTGAATAATAATCGAATAATCGACCAATCCGCCTCAAAAGGTCTTGGAATAATATTGGCGATTGGAGCTGCCGCCGGGCAGGCGATTGGTCTGGTATTAGCCAAAGCGGGGATGGGTGATACCCTGGCGCCTTTGCCCGCGACGCTTATACGAATGGTTGCGGCCACGGCGGCCATCTGGCTTTTCAGTCTTTTCAAAGGCGATACAATGTTAACGTTCGGTAAAATAAAAAATCGAAAAGTCATGCTGCTGGCTCTGGGCGGCTCGATTTGCGGGCCGTTTCTGGGTGTCTGGCTATCATTAACAGCGGTGCGGTACACCGAGGCCGGTGTGGCCATGGCTATCATGGGAACCGTCCCAGTGCTTGTAATTCCACTGGTGATAATATTCTTTAAAGAAAAAGTATCATTCAGGGCTTTTATCGGCGCGATTATCACTGCTGCCGGAGTAGCGATGTTGTTTTTGTCCTGAAAAATCGAAATTTCCCGGGTCCGTTTTCTGCTAAACCATTATCGTGGCAGTTCTTCCGGCTCCGGTTGAAACCAGTAGAATTCCGACACCCAAATCATCGGATATAAACTTGAGATATTTTTTGGCGTTATCCGGTAATTGATCGAAATTTCTAATTCCTGTTGTTTCCGATTGCCAGCCGTCGAATTCCTTGTAAAGAGGTTTGACATTGCCGAGTTCGGCGGGGTCCAGCGGGATTTCGGATAATTTCCGGCCTTTCAGTTCATATCCGATACAGACTTTTATCTTTTCGAAACTGTCGAGCACATCAAGCTTGGTGACGGCAATTTTTTCGACACCGTTAATCCGGCAGGCATGCCTTAGTATAACCAGGTCAAGCCAGCCGGTCCGTCGCGGCCGGCCGGTGGAAGCGCCATATTCACTGCCGATATCGCGCAGTTTCGCGCCGGTTTCATTTTTCAGTTCAGTCGGGAAAGGACCTTCGCCGACTCGCGTCGTGTAGGCCTTGACTACACCGACGATATCATCGAACATCTTCGGCCCTACGCCCGATCCGGTCAGCGCTCCGCCGATGGTTGTATTGGAAGACGTCGCATATGGATAAGTGCCGTGGTCGACATCCAGAAGCGCCCCCTGAGCGCCCTCGAAAAGAATCGATTTGCCGTCATTGTGATGTTTCATGAGAGCGATCGGGACATTGACCATATATTCTTTTAATATAGGTGCAATATTCATCAGGTCGTTGAAAACCTTACCAATATCTCCGCGTTCGTCGGTAGAATCGACAAAATATTCCGCTTTCGTTTCTCGATAGACGGCTAATTTATCCTTTATTCTTTCCGGCGCAAAGAGATCGCATAGACGAAAACCGCAGCGGGCGACTTTGTCCCGATAAGCCGGGCCGATTCCCCGCAGTGTCGTTCCGAGACCGCACCCTCCTCGTTTTTTCTCTTCGTATTCATCAATCATTTTATGAAAGGGCAGTACCAGATTTGTTACTGATGAAATAAACAGACGGCCGTCGGTATCGATACCCTCGGCATGTAGCATATCAAGCTCTTCCATCAACCCGAACGGATCCAGAACGACGCCATTACCGATATAACATATTTTTCCGGGATGGATTATGCCCGAGGGAATGAGGTGAAGTATAAATTTTTTGCCGCTGGTCTCGATGGTGTGTCCCGCGTTGGCGCCGCCCTGAAAACGGACAATGACATCGGCATCATTCGCCAGGAGATCGACGACTTTCCCTTTACCCTCATCACCCCACTGGCAACCGAGTACGATAATATTTCTTTTCATGTCATACTTTCTCATCATAAAATTATATCTAATTGTTTACAATATCTTCAATCCATCGTGACAATTCAATTTTCCCGATACCCGACAATGACGAAAAAAGTATCGGTTTCACTCTGAATGCATTCTCTATTTTATCAGTCTTTTTTATTATCCGGCTTTTACTTAATTTATCTGTTTTGGTAAGTACAAAGGCATATTTGATTGCCCGGGATTCGATCCAGTCAATCATCATTAAATCATCCTCATTGGGATCGCGGCGGCAATCCAGAAGAAAGACAATGCCTTTGAGGCGGGGCGAATTTTCGAAGTAATTATCCACCAGCAGGCCCCATTCTTTTTTTGCTCCGGGCGACGCTTTAGCATAACCGTACCCCGGCAAATCAACGAAGTAATATCTATTGTCTATCAGAAAGAAATTTATCATTTGCGTGCGACCGGGGACTTTCGAGGTTTTGGCCAGTTTTTTCCGGCCGACCAGTTTATTTAAAAGGGTCGATTTACCGACATTGGAGCGTCCGGCGAAGGCAATTTGAGGGCGATTATCGGCTGGTATTCTCCGGACATCATTATAGGAACCGACAAATGTCGCGTTAATCGACTTTTTCATTTTTCTATTTCAGAATAGCCGGGCAATTATAGGAAAGTTTAACTCAAATTAACAGCTTTTTTTGCACCTTTTTTATTTTGATCCGACTTTTTTTAGCTTGGCCGCCTTGCTAAAAGCAATCTTTATTACTTCACCCGCACTTTTAACAGGGATTAAATTCATATCTTTTATTAAGTCTTTAGGTAATTCCGGGATATCCTTTTTATTCTTGAAAGGAATGACTACATCGGTTATTCCGGAGCGTTTGGCGGCCAGCAGTTTTTCATTCAGACCTCCGATCGGCAGAATATCGCCGCTCAATGTTATCTCGCCGGTAAAGGCAATCCCCGGCCGGATCGGTTTTTTGATCAAAGCCGAAAGAAGCGCCAGAAGAATCGTTATTCCGGCCGAGGGGCCGTCTTTGGGAACGGCACCTTCGGGGACATGAATATGTATTTCCATATTGTCATAAAAATCCGGTTTAAGGGCGAATTTTTCCGCCCGGCTGCGGATATACGACAGTCCAGCCGAAGCCGATTCGCGCATAACTTCACCCAGTTTTCCGGTTAAAGTCAGTTTGGCCGACCCTTTCATCAGCGACACCTCAACCGGAAGCACCTCGCCTCCGGCCTCCGTCCAGGCCAGACCGACCGCGTATCCCGGCGGTGGTATTGTTTTTATATCGGTCGATATATATTGCGGCGCTCCGAGATATTCCTTTATCTTATTGATTCCGATCTTGAATTTTTTATGCTTCAAACCTTTCGCTATAATCTGGGCTATTTTTCTTAAAATCGAGGCCAGCTGCCTTTCGATTTCTCTGACACCCGATTCCCGCGTATAATTCCTGATAATAAATACCAGAGCTTTATCGTCGATATCAATCGTGATACCCCCCAGGCCCATTTCATTAATTAGCCGGGGAAGCAAATATCCGCGCACGATTTTGATTTTTTCATATTCGAGATAGCCGGGGAGGCGAATCGTCTCCATGCGGTCATCAAGTGCCGGCGGGATCCCGGACAGGGAATTGGCGGTGGTTATAAAGAGCACTTTGGATAGATCAAAATCAAGCTCGAGATAATTATCGGAAAAGGCGACATTCTGCTCCGGATCGAGAACTTCTAAAAGCGCCGCCGCCGGATCGCCGCGGAAATCGGTTCCGATTTTATCGACTTCATCAAGCAAAAAAACCGGATTTGACGATCCTGCTTTCTTAAGCGACTGCAGAATCCGCCCCGGCATCGAGCCGATATATGTTCGACGATGCCCCCTGATTTCGGCTTCGTCATGAATACCGCCCAGCGACATGCGGACGAAGTTGCGATTCAAGGCGCGGGCGATAGAGCGTCCCAGCGAAGTTTTCCCGACACCGGGCGGCCCGACGAAACAGAGAATCGGACCCTTAACCTTGCGGGCGATTCTCAAAACCGCCAGATGCTCCAGAATTCGCTTTTTCGGTTTATCCAAACCATAATGATCTCCGTCGAGAATCGATTCGACTTCCTTGAAATCACTTCGGTCCTCGGTTTTATTGTCCCAGGGTAAAGTCAGAATCCACTCAATATATCCCCGGACAACCGCCGATTCGGCCGAGTACGGATGCATCTTGGATAGTTTGTTTATCTCGTCTTCGGTTTTCGTGATAACATCTTTGGGTGCTTTCATTTTTTTCAGCTTATCAAGTAAATCGGCGACCTCGTTGGTTGACTCCTCGTGCTGGCCGAGTTCATCTTTGATTGCCTTAAGCTGTTTCTGAAGATAAAACTCCTTCTGATCTTTGGAAAGCGCTTCTCGGACCGTTCCTTCGATTCGTTGTTCGATGCGAAGTATCTCGATTTCGGAACGTAGCACTCCGGAAACTTTTTTGAGCTGTGCTTTTATCGTCTCCAGTTCAAGAATCTGCTGTTTGACGGCCGTTTTCTGCAAGATATTACTGGCGATAGTGTCCGTCAGTCGCTGGTAATTATCGATCGACGATATCGAGAGAAGCATCTCATCCGGTATCCGCCGATTCAGCCGGACGTACTCGGTAAACAATTCAATTACCGAGCGGGAGATAGCTTCGATTTCCTTACCGCCTTGCTCGTCCGGCGCAATCAGATCCAATCCGGTAAAGAAAACCCCGCGTGTCTTTCTGAACGATTTGATTCGGCCGCGGATTAATCCCTCGACCAGCACTTTCATCGTCCCGTTGGGCAGTTTCATGACCTGCAGAATCCGTGCCACGACACCGATATCATGCACATCATCGCGTGTCGGGATTTCTATTTCCGGATTTTTCTGAGTGCACAAAAATATCTGCTTATCCGAAACCAGCGCCTGCTGCATGGCTGATATGGTGAACTGCCGCCCGACCATCAGAGGATAGATTATATGCGGGAATATAACGGTATCTCGAAGCGGCAGTACCGGCAACCGCCTGCGAATATCTATCTGCTCATTGCCGTAATACAGTTTCATAATTCGCTTTCATAAGCAAAATGTCATTTCCACACCATCTCTAAATTTAATCAATTTCCGGGCGAGTGGTTAGCGTTTTTTTGAGATTGAATCAATTAAGTAAGTGCTCATGAGATAATGTGATAGCCAATTTTATGGCATATATAGCGGACTTTTTGCTTGCAAAAAACATTAAGTAGATTAAATTGTATATGGTTGGCTTTATTTTAATAAATCGCAAATTTTGATAAAGCACCTCAACCTCAGGAGGAGGTTATGGGTAATCGTTTTATATCATCGTTGATCCTGCTTTTACTTTCATTGCCACCGATTTACGGCGGTGAAAATGTAAATATAACGCAATATTCAGCCGATTCTATCGATCGGGATACGACCATTTACATACCGGAGAATTATAAAAAAAGAGACAGCCTTTATTTCGATCATGAAATGATGGACTATCTATCAGCTCAACACCATTCTCAGAATAATCTTTCAAAACCCGCAAATAAACCAAGGGAATACGAATTCGCTTTTGATTATATGGGTAGCGCTGCATGGGGAGAGAGCAAGGATGTTCAGGTCAGAGACAATATTGCTTATTGCACTTTCGGAGCCGGATTGGTGATTCTCGACGTTAGCGATCCAAATAATCCTCAATATTTATCCAAATATTACACCCAAGTCTCACCCGAGCAAATTACGTTATATGGTGATTATGCTTATGTAGCCGGTGGAAGTGGCGCGGGCGGGGCTGCTATGATGATATTTGATATTTCAGATAAATATAATCCGGTCAAGGTTGGGCAGTATGGCGAAGACTTTGCTGGCTGGAAAATAACTATCGATACCGCCAATTCACCACTGGTTGCTGCCGTATGTGCCGGCGACCATGGAGTTCATTTTGTAGATATCTCTGATCCGGCTAATCCGCAATTTTTATCACACTATAATCTACCCGATGCTCGGGATGTGTTGATAGATGGGGATACAGCCTATGTTATTGACCTCCAGACCCAGCTATTTGTAGTCTTAAATGTTACTGATTATTCGAATTTTTATGGATATAATTATTTCGTATTACCTGGCGGACCAAGGAAATTGCTTAAAAAGGGAGATTATATCTACGTAATTGAAGAAGCTGGTCACATTGATGACTGGATACCACCTCAGATTCAGGCCATAGATGTTTCAGATGTTTACAATCCCACGATTGTGGCAACCTACGATAGTCTATCGATGGATTTTTGCCTCTGGGATGCCAAAATAGTTGGTGATACGCTTTTTGTCGCGATGGGAAGACTTCCCCAAGTGCATTTTTATGATATCAGCGACCCAATGCAGATAATTTGGCGTGGATTTATAGCCGGTTATGAAGATGCCTTCGAATTAGATATTGCAGATTCATTCCTCTACGTTACCTGCAGCAGTACCGGTATGGGTATTTTTGACATTGGAAACCTTGATAGTTCCTATCGTATCAGCAATTATAGTTGTGAAGCGGGCGGCGATTGCTTTTCCGGTGCGGCCTATAACATTAAATTATTTGACACTTTCGCCTATATTCTCAACAAAGGCGCGATTATGCCCATAAGCATCGCTGATCCGGCCAACCCTTACGCTTTAGGCTGCGATAATTATACTAATGGACGGGACTTTGATGTGCAGGATGATTTCGCTTGCATAATCCATGGAAAAAACTCGCACGTCCGAAGTGTCGACATGACAAATATATACGATCCGGTGACGATCGAATATTTTGATACTGACAATAAGAATTGGGATGTTGATATCTCTGGTAATTATGCATACATAGCTGCCGATTCGGCCGGGATACAGATTTATGATATCAGTAATCCCTGGGATTTGGTCCATGTCGGTTATTATGATGATATTTATGTCGATGAATCTCATATCGCCGGAACAATAACGATTCGGGACAACATTGCTTTCGTTGGCGACAGTTGGGGAATGCGGGCACTTGATATAACCGATCCAATTAATCCCGTCAAAATCGGCGATTTTTCTGTTTCGACCGGACAGGGAGTGCGACGGATTGTCCTGCGGGGTTCAGAGGCCTTTTTGGCGCTGGCACCTTCGGATTCATTGACGATTGTGGTTGTCGACGTCGCCGATCCTTCAAACATGATAACGATCAGTGAGTATGCTCACCCTGATCATTCTATATATTGGGACGATGCTCAGGATATAGCAATATCAGGAAATTATGCTTTTGTAGCCAATGGTTTTTGCATTGGATATGGGCTTCTTATGATTGACATTTCAGATTATTCCAATATGCATGTTGTAGGAGTATATGATACTCCATACGATGCTGTTGTTGGTGTTAAATCGCGAGGCCGATATGTTTACTTGACTGATTATTATGGAATGATAATTTTACATGTTGACTACCCTGCACCCTGCGGTGATATTAATGCTGATGATTCGATAGATATTTTCGATATTACTTCTCTAATTAATTATCTATATCTGGGTGGCCCGCCGTCGGAATATCCTGAGTCGGCTAATGTGAACGGCGATGGTGACCTGAACCTATTCGACATCGTTTACCTGATTACATATTTATATTTGAACGGTCCCGAACCGAATTGCCCATAACCGAACAAGCCAGCCGTCCTAAATAATCCAAAGCCCTTTTTTCTCTCACTAAAATAGGCGTTTTTTAGCTAATATAACTCCTTCTAATCTAATAAATTGTCCAAAAACCGCTTGCCAAATGGCGGATGGAATTGTATAGTTGAAACCTGTATCTGCGATGAGGAACGAAATTGCTGCCAAACCGTATAAACTTCGTGAAAATTATTAAGCCAAAGGGAAAAGAATTTATGAAAAAATCTGTGCTAACGATACTGTCGCTTTCGGTTTTCTTTATAATACCGCTTCTTACGGGGGGCTGCGGAAGCGGCGGCGGCGATACGGTTATGGCCACAGTCAACGGGGATAAAATATATACCCGGGATCTCGATGATTATATTGCCCGCAATCGCAAAACATTTCGCTCATTCGACGAGGAACTCGAGGCTCGCAAGGCGATTCTGGATACGCTGGTGATTCAGCAGCTTTTAATTCAGGAAGCATATAAACTGAATATCGACGAATCCGAAGAGATTAATCGTATTGTCCTGGCCAATAAAGATAAATTTCTCCTGGATATTCTTTATCAAAGAAAAGTGGCCGATCAGGTTAATGTCACCGATGCCGACGTCAAAGATTATTACGCTAAACTGGAGAATAAGGTAAGGGCGTCACATATTGTGGTACCCCGGGAAGATACCGCCCGGATGCTGATTGACAGTCTTAGAAACGGCGGCAATTTCGAAAATCTGGCGGTCAATTATTCGATCGATCCGACCGCCAAAACCAATCAGGGCGACCTCGGCTATTTTATTTGGGGACAGCTGGATAACACTTTTGCCGAAAATGTGTTTAAGTTGAATCCGGGTGAAATTTCGGAACCGTTCCAGACCAAATTCGGCTGGCATATCGTCAAGATGGTTGACCGCGCGCCCAATGAATTGAGAGGACCATACGAAGAAATGGCCGATCAGATCCGAGCCAAAGTGGAAGATTATAAAAGAAATAAAAGACTCCAAGAATACAAGGATGAATTACAGGCGAAATATACTGTCCGGGTCGATACCGTCACCTGCGACTACCTGCTGCACAAGCGTTCGCTTCTATATCCGCCGTCCCTGCTGGCCTCGCTGCCCAAAAACGATTTTGATATCACTCAGCTTGATCGCGATGAGAAAGAATTGGTCCTGGCAACGTGGGAGAAAGGGCAGATGACGGTCGGTCAATATCTGGCCCGTATCGCCCAGCTTCGAATCCAGAGGCAAGCGCCTGATTTTGATGATTATGAAGGTCTGGCCAATTTTATTTTCCAGATGAATTTTATGGATATTTTGAGCGTCGAGGCGCGTAATCTCGGTCTGGAGGATGACCCCGATTATAAAGAAAATATTCGGAAATTCAAAGAATTGGCTATGGCCGACGTGATGCAGAACGATTCGCTTCAATATCCCGGTGAGGCCGATGAGGGTGAGATGCGTCAGTACTATGAAGATAATCAGGACGAATTCAAAGTCCCGGAAAAGATACATGTTTACGAAGTGATGTTCAGCGATTACTCTCTGGCCAAGACTTATGCCTTAAAAACCAAAACGCTGTCGAAATTCAAGGCTCTGGCATCGCAATATACGGAACGAACCGGTAAAAAGCAGTCGAGCGGTGATCTCGGTTATATCGAAGAAAAAGTTTATCCGCAATTGTTTAAGCTGGCGAAAGAGATCGATGTCGGCAAGGTCGCCGGGCCTGTTGCGGTCGGTTCAAAGCAGTCCATTATTTATGTGGCCGACAAAAAGCCGGAACAGGTTAAAGATTTCCTGATGGTTAAAGCGGACATAAAAGATATTCTTGAAAAAAAGATGCGCAAAGACAGCTTTGCCGAATGGGTTAAAAATAAGAAGGCTGATTCAGATATCAAGATAAATGAAAACAAGATCAGAGCCAGTATCGACGAGGCGCAATACGCACAACCCGATTCAACGGCAGGTTAATAATCCCAGGGATCGAATAATGCGAAAAATCATTTTTGCTCTTTTTGCGATACTGACATTCCCTATCTTGCCTGCTCCGGCATCGGAACTGGAACCGGTTGACGGTATCATCGCCATAGTGGGACGAGAACCGATTATGGCGTCGGAATTGGCCGCGCAGCTTCAGATTATAGCTGTTCAGAATAATGTCAAACCCGAAACCCCCGAGGAACTTGAAAAGTTTCAGAACCAGGTGCTGGATCAAATGATAACCGAACGGCTCTTTTTGATCGAGGCTGAGAAAGATACGACGATTAAAGTCAGTGATGATGAAGTCGAACAGGCGTTGGACGAACATGTCGCTCAGACTTCAGCTCAATTTTCTTCCGAAGATGATTTTCTAAAGCAATTATCTCAGGAAGGGTTGACGCTTCATTCATTTAAGAAACGGCTCCGACCCGACATCAGGAGTCAGTTGCTTAAACAGCGTTTGGTTGCGCAGAAACTCTCGAAAATTTCTGTCTCCAAGCAGGAAGTAATGGAATTTTATGAGAAGTACAAAGATTCGATTCCGGAGCAGCCGGAGGCGGTACGGCTGGCGCATATACTGATTACTTTTCAGCCTTCCGGCGGGACCGAGGATTCGGTCCGTCAACTTGCCGAAGCGGTTCGAAAAAACATAGCCGCCGGGGCCGATTTTGCCACGATGGCGGCGACATATTCTTCGGGACCGGCCGCTCTCTCCGGCGGTGATCTGGGATTCGTTTCCAGAACTGACGTTGTCGATGAATTCGGCCGTGTCGCCTTTGATCTTTCTCCGGGTGATGTTTCCGGTCCGGTGAAAACTCAATTCGGTTATCATATTATCAAGTGCGAGGAGAAACAGGGCAAAAGGGCTCACCTGAGACATATCTTGTTTGAGGTAAAACCGACCGCCGCCGATTCAATGTTGAGTTACAAACTGGCTGATTCGCTGCTAAAAGAAATAAACAATGGTGCCGATTTTAAGGAGCTGGCAAAAATCTACTCGGCCGATGATGACTCGCGCCGCCAGGGCGGCGAGTTGGGCTGGTTTGCGATTGAGGATCTGCCCCCCGGGTTCGCTGCAGCCATGGATAAAATGCCCGAAAACGGAGATGTCTACGGGCCGGTTTTGACTGAGTACGGTTTACATATCCTGAAAAAAATCGACTCGAAGGAAAAACGGAAGCTCAATCCAACCGATGATTTCGATCAAATACGAGAAATGGCGCGGCAGATGAAAACCGGCGAGGTGGTCGATAAATGGCTTAATGAAATCAAAGATCGGACATATGTCGAAATCCGTCAATTAAATTAAACCGGTAACTGCTCACTAAGGGCTGATAGCCAAGAATGCGTCTTGATTTATATCTGTCCCGTGTCGGAATTATAAAACGCCGCCCTGTCGCTAAGGAAATGGCCGATAACGGCTTAATTAGGGTCAATGGGAATCGTTCGAAACCGTCAACGTTCATAAAAATCGGTGACATTATTCAAATTGGCGGCAATCGCCCGATAACGGCGGAAATAAAGAGTATTCCCGTCGGAAACGTCAAAAAAGAGACACGCGCCGATTATTTTAAAATATTAGAATAAGATCAGTATGGTCTATAGCCTAACTTTTCCTTGCTTTTTACCTTATTCTCGTGTAGGTTATTGCCTTGCGAGCCCCGATGGATGAGATTTTTGAAAAAACGGGTAATCTCTATAGATTTTGGAGTGTGTAAATGAAAATTTCCGATGAAGTTAAAGATGACACTGTCGTTTTTCGTCTGGGCGGAAAGGTTATGGGCGGTAATGACGCCACCATGTTTCACGGCAAATTGCATGAGTATATCGACGGCGGCAAAAAAAAGGTCGTTGTTGATTTGAAAAAAGTGGAGTGGATGAGTTCGGTCGGATTGGGGATGCTGATTTCGGCTCTGACGACGGTTAGAAATAACGGTGGTGAATTAAAACTGGCCAATATCACTCAGGGTATACGCAATCTTCTGACAATAACCCGGCTGGCCACGATTTTCGACGCACACGACTCGGTCGACGAAGCGATTGCTTCCTTTTAATGTTTTGCCCTTATCAGCCCGGTATTAGTGGAAGACTGTCAGGTTCAGTACAGGCGATTTTTTTCCCGGATTATCTGGTAGTACTCCTCGGCTCTGGCGCTATCCCCGACCATTTCATAAAACCTCCGTAACATATCACAGGCCTGCATAGCGTACCCGTCGGACATCGAGACCGCCTGCTGCAGAAGTTTCAGCGCTTCTTCGGGATTGTTTTTTTCCATCATTATTCCGCCCACCAGAGTATACAATTGATAGAAATCGGGCGGGGCCGTTATCATTGACCGGCGCGCATATTCCAGAGCAAGATCATAGCGACCCTCGAAAAAATGCACCAGAGCATCGGCATATAAATCGATAAATTCTGCGCTGGGGTAATAATTATCCTCGCCCTTGAAATTAACTTTTCGTCTGTAGATCGCCCACAATTTATTTCCGACGTCATGGTAAACCGGGTAATATCCTTCGCGAAATTTTGAGGACAGAAACAGCGCCTTCTCGGCCGGCGCCGAGGGTTTCAGGCCGGTCGAGAATAATATCAAATCGGGTGCGCGTTTCATCAGGTACGGAATATTGTAATTGCGCTCTTTCCAGGTCGATTTGATGGTCGTGATACTCTGGGGATTTTTAGCGATGGTTTTGTCGGTCAAACCGAGCATGTCTATAATATCGGCATCGCTGTAATAACCAAAGGCGCCAATCGTGGTGCAGCCGATAGTAAGACGCTTTGTGCCCGCATTTTTGATAACATTGGCCTGAACCATCATTTTGCCTACCAGTCTGGTTTCGGCGTAATGAATTTGCTGCATCCAATTACGCGGCAACAGAAAGGTCAATATCCCGGCGGCCAATATGATTATTATCATGATCGGATATACGTACAACCCGCCGCGCGGGATTATTCTTCCGAATAATCGATAAAGAGCTATTACGAAAAGGAGATACATCGGCGGCAAAAGCGGGATAAAAAACCGATGCCCGTGAAGAACATCGCCGCCTATCAGCAGAATATAAATCCCATATCCGAGAACGACCAATAATATCAGGCGCGTTTGTTTCGGAAGTAATCTATAAAGCAGCAGCGGCAAAAGGATCAATATCCCGTAGAATCCATAATGCCGCAGGAAAAGCCAAACATACTGAATACCGGATGAAAAATATTCGACGGACCAGCCCGTTTTGGCATAGAACGGATTGGGTAAAATATCATGATAATAGTACAACCTGAATATTAGCTGCGGCAGAAGAAGCAATACATAAAGCATGAAATATTTACCGACTTCGATCCGGCGGCAGGTTTTTATCAGTAAGTAATATAATAAAATGAGGATGAAAACCAGCCCGCCTTCGGGCCGGGTCAGAGTAGCGATGGCCATAATCGGCACGAACAGCATATTTTTATCCGAGGCCAGGTATAATCCCCAAAAGATTAAGGCCGTGAATAAAAGTGTCTCCAGACCTGATATGGCCCAGTAAGCAAAAGCGCCGTTGGCGATCAGCAAAAACAGCACCGCCGATGCAAGTATATATGATTGCCTGCGCTCGAATATTTTAATCATCCACAACGTTATTAAAATAAATATTCCGATGCCGGAAGCGATCCCGATAATTTTGGAGACAAGTATATAATCCAGTCCAAATAGGCTGAAAAAAATCATTAAGATGATTAAAAAGAAATTGGTATAACCCTCAACTCTTTCGCCCGGATTAAAAACCAGACCATTTCCATGAAGAAAGTTTTTGACGTAGCGGTATGAAATGAAGGCGTCGTCCTGCGTGAAGGACTGCGAAAGCGCGTGAATAACAAACAAAACCGAAAAAATCGACAGAATTATAATCAGAATGACGTTTCGCTTTAACATAATTTAAGAAAATAATCACTTGCCTTATAAATAGCAAGCTGACTTGGGTTGGGATTGTTTTCAGGTTCAATCAGTATAATTTGTTTCTTTCATACAGCAGCCGGAAATATTCATTCGCCCGTGCGGTGTCATTTTCCAATTTATAATAGCGTTGCAGCATGTCGCCGGCATGCATATCGTAACCATCGGATAGCTTAAAGGACCGTTTAAAGTACTCAACCGCCTCATCCTGTTTGTTTTTCTCCAATAAAATGGTGCCGATGAGCACGTAAGGAAGATAAAAATCATCCGGCGCCAGGTCTATCGATCGGCGGGCGTATTTCAATGCGGTATCATATTCCCGCCGAAGATTGTGCTCCAGCGCCTTGCCGTATAAACTGATAAATTCCGGATCCGGATAATATTTATCTTCGCCTTCGTATCCGGCTTTGCGCCTGTAAATAACCCACATTCCTTTTCCCTGTTCATGGTAAATCGGATAATAGCCATTGCGGAATTTCGACGAAAGGAACAGCGCTTTTTCGGCGGGTGCTGATGGTTTCAGTCCGGTCGAAAATAAAATCAAATCCGGATTGCGTTTCATCAGGTACGGAATATTATAATTTCGCTCTTTCCAGGTCGAGGCAATTGCGGCGATAGTTCCGGGATTCTTGGCGATGGTTTTATCGGTCAGACCCAGCATATCAATGACCCGGGCATTGCTGTAATAACCGAAAGCGCCGATAGTCGAACATGCGATAGTGAAATCTTTTTTCCTTGCTTGATTGATAACTTCAGCCTGCTCTGTCATATTTGCAACCAATCTGCTTTCGGCATACCGGATTTCTTGAATCCATGCCTGAGGTACGGCAAAAGTCAGGACTCCGGCTGTCAGAAAAATCACCAATAATATTGTCGACACATAGAATCGACGGCCAGGCATTAATCTATCGATAAGTTGACAGATCGTGTATGTAAACAATAGGTACATCAGCGGCAGCAGCGGAATAAAAAATCGATGACCATGCAAAACATCACCGCCAATAAACAGGATATATATGATATATCCATAGATAACTGATAATAACAGCCGCATTCGGTTCGGGAGAAATCTATAAAACACCAGCGGCAAAAATATTAATATCCCATAAAATCCGTAGTGCCGTAAAAAAAGCCACACATATTGAGCACCCGACACAAAATATTCCATTGACCAGCCGGTCTTGGCATAGAACGGATTGGGCAAAATATCATGATAATAGTACAGTCTGAATAATAACTGCGGCACAAGAAGCAATACATAAAGCATGAAATATTTGCCAACCTCGATCCGGCGACAGGTTCTTGTCAGTAAGTAATATAATAAAATGAGGATGAAAACCAGCCCGCCCTCAGGCCGGGTCAGAGTAGCGATGGCCATAATCGGTACAAACAGCATATTTTTATTCGAGGCCAGATATAGTCCCCAGAAAATCAAAGCGGTAAACATCAGCGTTTCCAAACCGGATACCGCCCAGAGCGCAAACACACCATTGGTTACCAAAAGCCACAGGGCGGCAATAGTCAATATTGCGGGCGTCTTATAATGTGGAATTTTGCTTATCCATAGCGCCATCAATATGAATATTCCAATCCCCGAGGCAATCCCGATGATTTTGGAGACAAGTATATAATCCAGCCCGAAAAGGTTGAAAAATATCATCAGAATAATCAAAAAGAAATTGGTATAACCCTCGACCCGCTCCCCCGGATTGAACACCAGGCCGTCGCCGTTGAGGAAGTTTTTGACATAGCGATAAGAAATATAAGCGTCGTCCTGCGTGAACCAGACCAAAAGCGCATGATAAATAAACAGAATCGAAAATAGTGCGATTATAGCGATTAAGATGATTTTTGCTTTAGGCATAGACAAACAAAATAATATCGGCAACATAAAATTTCAAGCCCGGTCGTTTCTCCATTGCGAAAAAATATGTTATTCTTATATTCAACTTCTTTGCTATGACGGAACAGATGCTTAAACAATTGAATCCGGTTCAGTATGAGGCGGTGACCACCACCGAAGGGCCGCTTCTGGTTATCGCCGGAGCCGGATCGGGCAAGACGCGGGTGTTGACCTGCCGGGTAGCCCATATACTCTCCGAGCGGCTGGCTGAACCATATAACATTCTGGCTGTGACATTTACCAATAAGGCGGCCAACGAGATGAAAGAGCGGATTAATATGCTTCTGGGTGCGGAAATTTTTCAACTCACGGTCGCGACTTTTCATTCGTTCTGTGCCCGGTTGCTGAGAAAAGAAGCGGCCGCGATCGGTTATCCCTCAAATTTTACAATTTTCGACGAGGAGGATTCTGTTTCTTTAATCAAAAATTGCATGGATGAATTAAATCTGTCCCGCAATCAATTTCCGCCGCCGGCCCAGCGGAGGAAAATATCAGCCGCCAAAAATAATCTACTGGGTGCCGATGAATTCGCCGAGAAAGCCGGCGGCTATTTCGAAACGCGGACCGCCGAAATTTATTCCCTTTATGAGAAACGACTTCGAGAATGCGGCGCTTTTGATTTCGATGATCTGATATTTCAGACGGTCAAACTTCTGATCGAAAACGAGGAGATTAGAAAAAAATATCAAAAGCGGTTTAAATATATTCTGGTCGATGAATACCAGGATACCAACCACAGTCAGTATCGGTTATTGAAACTTCTGGTCGGTGAGCATCGGAATATTTGCGTTGTCGGCGATGAAGACCAATCGATATACGGCTGGCGCGGCGCCGATATTTCCAATATTCTTAATTTCGAAAAAGATTTTCCCGGTGCCAGAGTTATCAAGCTGGAACAGAACTATCGCTCGACCAACGTGATACTTGAGGCCGCCTCGACAGTCATCGCCAATAATATCAGCCGCAAGGGTAAAACACTCTGGACCGAGACGGAAAGCGGCGACAAACTGCAATTGTTTATGACCGATAATGCCTCCGAAGAAGCCTCTGTAATAATCGATTGCATCACGGAGAATCTGAAGCGGTATCCCCTAAAGGAGATGGTCATTCTGTATCGTACCAACGCCCAGTCAAGAACCTTTGAAGAAGCGCTTCGTCGCCGGAATATGCCGTACCAGATTGTCGGGGGCGTTTCGTTTTATCAGCGCAAGGAAATAAAAGATGTGATGGCCTATCTCAAGCTGATTGCCAACCCGAATGATGATGTTTCCTTTCGAAGAATAATCAATTACCCCAGACGGGGTATCGGTCAGACAACTCTTGAAAAGCTGGCTCAAATAGCTCATCGCGCCGGTAAATCGATGTATCAGGTCTGTCGTGAGATTGATAAATTCGAGGAATTAAGCGGTCGTCCCGCCAATCTGATTAATAAATTCATAACGCTGGTTGACCCATATATGAGAAAAAAAGAAAATCTTGATATCGGTGAATTGACCCAGCAATTGATCGATGAATTGAAATTGCCGGAACTTCTCATCGCCGAGGATCCGCTGGTCGGGAAAAATCGCGCCGAAAATGTCGAGGAATTTATTGTCGCCGCAAATGAATTTGCCTCGCAATATGCCGAGCCAACGCTGGATAATTTTCTGGCCGAGATATCGCTCTATACAGATTTGGATCAATATAGCGAGATCGACGACAAATTAACATTAATGACATTACATTCGGCCAAAGGATTGGAATTCGACCTGGTTTGTATGGTTGGCCTGGAGGAGGGGCTCTTTCCGCTGGCCCGAACTTTCGAAAATCCGATGGAACTCGAAGAAGAACGACGGTTGTTTTATGTCGGCGCCACTCGCGCGCGAAAGAATCTTTTACTTTCCATGGCTTCGGTCAGAAATCGCTTCGGTTACACCGAATCAATCCCTTCCCGCTTTCTTAAAGAACTCCCTCCGGCGCTGGTAGAAAGGGTCGAATATCGAACTTATCAGTCCGACAGCGAAGGCACTATGTCTTTCGAATCCGATACATCGGAAAGGCTGCCGAATAAAACCGACCCTTACTATGAATATGAAAGCGGTGAAATCATGAGTATCGGCCGGATTGTTCAGCATCCGACATTTGGCAGAGGCAAAATTGTGAAAGTCGAGGGCAGCGGCGAGTCGCTTCTTCTAGAGATTTTTTTTACCGGCATAGGCACCAAAAAAATTATGGCCAAATATGCCAAACTTAAAATCGTCGGCTAAACTCAATAATTTTGACGGCGGGCTAATAAGTAAAAACTGCGTATAAAATACCTACTAATCGATTTTGTCGATTTTCCACGAATAAGGCTTTATTATAACATAAAAGAGCTTTTCAATTAAAGAGAAATAGCCAGAAAATCTTTAACCTACGTATCAATTACGTACTAATCAATTAGCCCGTTTTTCCGATATGTAAATATTGACAGCTTCATAGGAATTTAGTTAATACGAAAGGATTAATTAATGAGTTCCCCCACCCCTCGAGATATCATCTCAAAAATATGCGAAATCGGGAGCCTCCCCCAGTCTTTGGCTTCCGTTCTTAAAGTTCTCGACAATCCGTCGGCCGATACTGGCGAAATAGCGACAGTTATTTCAAAGGATGTATCATTAACTGCTCGAGTTCTCAAAATGGTCAATTCCGTTCAATACGGCCGGGCCCGCAAGGTGATGAAAATATCGGAAGCGGTGGCGGTGATGGGGTTGAATAGTATAAAAATGCTGACCCTGAGCAGCTCTGTGTTCGGTATGATTCCCGACGGGGAATTAATGGAGAAATGCGATATAAAACGCATCTGGCTGCACCTGATTGAAACCGCCGTCAATGCCAGGAACATCGCCGATGAAGTGAAGTACCGTGAACCGGAAGAAGCTTTCGTAGCCGGTATCCTTCACGATTTGGGTATCATAATTATGCTGCTGCATTTTAAAAATGAGTATATCAAAGTGATTGAAAAAATAAAAAAGCAAAAAATGGAACTGATAAAGCTGGAAAGAGCTAATTTCGGGTTTACCCATTGTGATATCGGCGCTGAAATGATTGAGGCCTGGAAGCTCCCGCAGCGGCTTGTCTATGTAATCCAGAATCACCATACTTCCGGCGGACCGTGTATTGTCGAAGACGATTCGAGACTCAATGATATAGTTACGATGGCCGACAGGCTGACATCCGGCCCCTTCGACGAGTATTTCCCCGATATTCAGGAAAATATCAGACTGGTTTTTGAAATTCAGAAGAGGCTGGGTCTTTCTTCGGAAGCGACCAATAGAATCAGAAAGGTATCCACTCGTCAGGCTTTGACTTTGGCCGAATACCTGGAGCTTGATATCGGAGAGATTATCGATATTCTCGCCGAAGCCAACGAAAGAATGGCCGAGCTCTATTTTTCGCTGGAAAAAATGTATATGGAGAAAGAAAGTTCCATCCATGCAGCATCCGATCAAAAATGCGATGCGATAGCTTAAATTAACAGCACGGTTCCCCGACCGGGGAACCGCAAAAACTTCTTGTCAAAGCGGCTCGAATTATATACCTTCTGCAAATTTTAATATATTACGGAGAGTGCACCGCTTTGAGAATTTTAACATCCAAAAGAACAACTATCGCAATTATTATTGCTCTCGGTTATTTGATATATTCGATGGCCTTCGGAAATCCCGATTCGCTTGATATTATCGATACTATTGGTATTGTGCATGAGACCGAATCGCCGCAATTACAAAATTCGACTGAAACTTCCGAAACGAATCACACCGATGAAGAAACGACCGGACACGGCAGCAACGAAGTGGAAAAAACCCTTTTGGGTTTAATTGTCATATTATTGGCCGCCAAACTGGGCGGGGACGTCTTTGAACGTTTCCGACAGCCGGCTGTTTTGGGCGAGTTGGTATTCGGGATGATTATCGGCAATATGACGTTGGTCGGCGTTCAGTTTTTTGAACCGTTTGAACATAGTCAGATTCTTGAAGTTCTGGCCGAAATCGGGGTGATTATCTTGCTCTTTACGGTCGGGCTGGAGTCTTCCATCGATGAGATGCGCAGAGTTGGGGCCGCCTCATTTATGGTGGCGACTTTCGGTGTCATCGCCCCCTTCTTCCTGGGTTGGGGTGTCGGGATTTTATTCCTGCCGGAGGAGTCAACCTATGTCCATATATTTGTCGGGGCCACTCTGACGGCGACGTCGGTGGGTATTACCGCCCGGGTTCTGAAAGACCTCGGAAAAATAAAAACCAGAGAGGCCAAAATTATTTTGGGGGCGGCGGTCATTGACGATATTATGGGTCTTGTCATTCTGGCGGTTGTGACCGGGATTATTTCGGCGGCCAATACCGGCGGCGATGGTATCAGTTCGCTGCAAATTCTGGGAATCGTGGCCAAAGCGGTCGGTTTTGTTATTGGAGCCATTATCGTCGGTCAGTGGTTGATGCCGAAAGTATTCAATGTCGGCAGCAAATTCAAAGTATCGGGCGTGTTACTGTCCATCGCTCTGATGGTCTGCTTTCTTTTATCTTATCTGGCCAGCCTGATCGGTCTGGCCCCTATCGTCGGCGCTTTTGCCGCCGGATTAATTCTCGATAAACTCGCCTATGAAAAATTCACCAATCGCGGTGAACCCGGACTGGAAACTTTGATGGAGCCGATCGGGATTTTTCTTATTCCGATATTTTTTGTCCAGATGGGTATGAAAGTCGACCTGACCACGTTCGGACATACAAGTATTCTTGCTTTCGCCGGGGTCATGACGGTGGCGGCTATTGTCGGCAAACAGGCCTGTGCCCTGGCGATTACGGATAAGACCATTAATCGTATCGCGATTGGATTGGGGATGATTCCCCGCGGCGAGGTCGGTTTAATTTTCGCCGCTATTGGTGCCAAACTAATTCTCGGCGGTGAACCGGTGGTTAATTCCGGCACTTACTCTGCGGTGGTAATTATGGTGATGGTGTCCACTCTTGTCACCCCGCCATTATTGAAATTCTCAATGCTCAGAGGGGAAAAGAAAAAAAAACAATAGACTGAATCCGATGATTTATAAATTGTGGTTTGTTCGCTTATTAATTTCTTAAAAGGATATTTCCCGTTTATTGCACGGCATAAACCTTAATCTTGAGCATTCTTCGTAAAGATCGTGCCTTCCGGGTGAAATCAATTCGCCCAAACGCAAGAATGTCACATGCGAATATCCATAAGTCGAACTTAAAGCCGAAAATTAATACTTGATAATCATAAGCCCGCATGATTATGTTTAGTTGATGAAATCTTATCTTTCGATTATATTGCTTTTTCACGGGAGAAGGGAAAATAATGAATAATAATCTTCGTTTCGATATCGCTGAAAGACGGCTAACCTATCAGGGAACGCCCGAAGAATTGAAATTCGATGATGACCGTATTATCGAATATAATCATCGCCATAAAGCGGTTTTATCGAGCTATGATCTTGCCATGGAATCATGCCGGATTCTCACCCTCTGCGATCGTATCAACTATCGCTCGAATCTCGGCGCCCTGCGTAACCGCAAAGTGCGTCAGTCGGTGATTCTTTCCGCCGCCCTTTCGGCGGTGGCGGTCGGATTACATGGTCGGGGAAGCCTTAATACTTACCCTAAAGAAAAATTGACCAAAGAACTAACCAATGATTTAAAGCGTGCCAATGACCGTACGGCGGCGCAGATTATGGCCGAGGTTCTTCAAACTACGACCGAGATGCTTCCGGTCGGCGAGGAAGTATTGATTGAGTCGACCATCACCGAAGGTGTCCGGGCCAAACCGGGTAAAGAGCCGGGCGGCAATCCGACGATTGCGGTCGGCGCCGTTTTCGGTAAAAAGGAACATCGCGCCCAGTACGGCCTGACCATGCCAAGTACCGTAACATTACTTTCGATGGGGAGTGACGTCGTTGAGGGCACGACGAAATCGGTCAAGGGTCTTCATTCCAGTATGACCGCTCTGTTCGTCACCGAGTCGGGCGTCAAACGACATCTACCCGATATTTACGTGCAGCGGTGGATGAGCGGCGCTTATTTCGACGAGTTTAATCCGCGTGAGTCCGATTTGCTGGAAGCCGCCGAGATAATCGCGTCATCGTATGGTACATCCGGAATCAATAGCCTCAGCGCCTTTTTCCTCGACCGGCCGCGTCATTACCCGGCGATGGATATGTTGAACAAATCGGAAGTATCGACGCCGTTCGATAAAGATGGCGACCTGATGCCGGCCATTGTGCTGGGATTGGAAAATATCGGCTTTTCCGAAAAGCGTCGCTTGAACTCGATGATCGGTGAGATCGGCGGTTCGGCCGAATGGGCCATCGGTGTTCTTCCGCTGGTCTGGCGCGGCGGTCAGGCGCTGGGAATGCTGACCAGTCAGTCGTCACTGACACGCGAAAGCCTCAGCGCCGAAGAAAAGTGGCGGGAACGTTTTCATTTCACCGAAGAGGAGTTCATGCTCATCCAGGATGCCCGCTTCGAACGCAAACCGTATTTCACAATCTCGGATATTATCGAGGATCCTTTCGCGGGCGGCATCAGCGCCTTCGGTGCCATCACCGATAATTATTATATACCGTTCATGCAGGGTGTCACGGCCGATTCGGAGAACGATCGCATCAGTGTCAATGTCCTGACGATTAATTCGCTGGGTATAATGGAGTGCTGGCAGATGGCTTTTAAGTGCGAGCGGGGCATTGAGTATACCGTTAATATGATGGTGTCACCCAAGGAAAAATTTTACGAGTTAAGCGACGACAAGCTGGAACAGGCTATCGGTGAGATGCTGGTCGATACCAAACTTCGCAAACGCTTTCGGATATTTTTCAACAATGAGTACTACCCGGCCCTGATACCGGTGGGTGATAAGATGGTCGTTTTGCATAAGGCGATGCAGACATTGATTGAGCGCGATGCCTTAAAAGAGCGTAACCTTAAAATTATCGAAATCACCGAAAGATTAGCCCCCGAATGGTTCATGGACTCGAATTAGGTGCATTGGCCCACCAATAAAATGTCATTTTGTGTCATTTTTATCGCGAAAATTCCTCGTAACCGGTTGTGGCGGTTGATAGTCCAATGAATTGGGTTCGTATCGCATATTTTAACATCTTTATTTTTGGTTCTTCCCTCTTAAAAAGATAGATTTGTTTGGCGGTGGCGAATGATTTCGTAAAATTTGGCATTTCTAAATCAATCCTTTTTCATGTTTCTATATAACGGCCGGGAGACAGAATCAACATTGATTTGGTGGGGAAATTGACTCATAGGTAAGTCACGATCCCTGCCTGAGACACCGAGCCTCGCGAGGCGTTGAAGGGCCCGTCGAAGATGCTGAGTAAAATGAAGTGAGCGAAGTGAAGGGTGATCCCGACAATCGCGCTACATATATGAATTTTATTGTTGATTTAATATACCGATTACGTTACTGTTCTTCAGACAATCGTAGTGGTATTTGCTTCATAGATACGACAGCCAGAAGATTATAGTTGAGGAATATAATATGCCGACCTCGAACGAAGACAAGCAACCTCTCCGTCGGCTAACCGATGAAGAATTAAAAATAATTCTCGAAGTCCATGTAAGATGGCTTCAGACTGATAGAAAAGAAGGCAGACAGGCCGAATTCATAAATATTGATTTCAGCACAGAAAATAAAGTTGATTCAATCCGACAATGGAGAATGCTCAATGAAGTAAATCTAAGAAACGCCTGGTTTGTTGATGTCAATTTTCAGGGGGCGATACTCCCCAAGGTAAGATTGGAAGGTGCGGAGCTGAAAAATGTAGACATGGGAAAAACCCAACTTGATAAAGCCAGATTTAATGGAGCGTATATTGATAATGTAAACCTACAGCGAGCGAGAATCAGTAATGCCGAACTCAATAGCACAATACTACAAAACTCCGATTTACAATATGCCGACCTAAATAAAGCTAATTGTCAGCATGCAAATTTTATCAGCACCAATCTCAAGAATACGATATTTGAAGAAGCGCATCTAGACAATGCTAATCTTATGGATGTAGATGTCGAGGATGCCAATTTCATTAAAGCAAGTTTTAATTGCGCTAATCTGAACGGTGTAAAGAACTTGAACAAGGCCATTTTAAATGATTGCAATTTACAGGGTGCCACCGGACTTAAGGGTAACGAATTTGCCGGGGCGGATATTACCGGGGCGAAACTGCCTGACGATATCAAAGAGTTTAAGGTTCTCGATATTGTCGAGGAAACCTCCAAAAACGCCCGCAAGATTTTTCTGGCGGTGCTTCTGGCCTGTGTTTATTCATGGCTGACTATCGGCTCGACCGATGATGTGGCCTTGCTCACCAATTCTTCATCCTCCCCGCTGCCGATTATCGGAACCCCGATACAGATTGCCACGTTTTTGCTAATTGCACCCATTCTGTTGCTGGGATTCTATTTTTATCTGCATTTTTATCTTCAAAGGCTATGGGAAAATCTGTCTTCTCTACCGGCTATATTCGAAGACGGTAAACGGCTTGACCAGCGCGCCTATCCCTGGCTTCTCAACGGCCTCGTTCGCCGACATTTTGAAAAACTTAAAACCCGAAGATCATTAATCGATCGCTTTGAAGAGTTGGTAAGTATTTTTCTGGCCTGGTGGGTAGTGCCGATTACATTGTTCGGCTTTTGGCTAAGATATATCCCCCGCCATGATTGGTTTGGTACTTGTCTTCATATAGCCCTCGCCATTTTATCGATTATCATGGGGATTCTTTTCTACCGTACCCATTCCTGCGCGCTTAGGGGGAAAAGAGAAAACTTTGGGATATGGAAAATATGGAAATTTTTTAGAACTTATCAGTTATTTTTAATAGTATTGCTGGCGATTGGGCTATCTGTACTGTCTACAGGTGCAATCAATGGAACGCGTTATTATTATGGGTATTCTTATTACGGTATCGGTATCAAGCGACCGGCTTACTCTTTTCTTGAGGCCCAGATACCTAGATTATTTAAATGGTTTGGCTATGAAGTATTTGCCAATATTCGTGAAAAAGATGTTTCAATCAAACCTGATAATTATTGGGAATTGCGTGATGTGGATAGACTCAAGGCGGTAACTGGCGCCAATCTAAGTGATGCCAATCTGAGCTATGCTAATGCCGTGGATGCCTTTCTAGTAAATGCGGACCTAAGGAATACTAACATTAAGCGGGCAATTCTTTGGTATGCGCATCTTCAAGGGGCCCATCTACAGACGGCATATCTTCAAGAAGCCGAACTCAGATGGGCCACTCTTGATTCAGCAAACCTTAGCAATGCTAATCTTCAGAGAGCCAATCTATTTCAAGCTAACCTCCAGGGCGCTTATCTAGTCGATGCCAATCTTCAGAAGGCCTTTCTATGGCATGCCAATCTTAGGGGTGCTAACCTCCGCTCGGCCGATCTTGATTCAGCTGTAATCGATGACGTTGATCTCCAAAGTGCCACTCTTAGATCCGCCAATCTTAAGGGCGTCGATCTTAGTAGATCTAACCTTCAAGGTGCCGATCTTGGTGGTGCCATCCTTCAGGGGGCCGATCTTCGGGGAGCTCTTCTTATTGAAGCCAATCTTCAGGGGGCCGGCCTTGATTCAGCCATTCTTAATGGGGCCAAACTACAAGGAGCAAATCTTACCAATGCCAAGGGTCTCACTCAGGCACAACTTGATGAAGCCTGCGGGGATAGTACAACCATATTACCCCCCGGCTTGACCATCAAACCCTGCCCGGAGTGAACCGCGCTCGAATTAAGCGTAGGGGCGCACCTGCGTGTGCGCCCTCGATAAATCAACAAGGGCAAACACACTGGTTTGCCCCTACGATTCGTGGTGGGCATCCTCGCGAGGTCCTGACGCAGAAAGGATACACCAACCTATTGCAAAAGACAAATCATAACTGCGAGGCTTTGATCAATCTCTTTAACGTCAAACCCTGTACCAGAATGGAGAAAACGACAATGACATAAGTTATCGAGACAATCAGATTGCGGGCGTCGCCTGATGCCAGCGACAGCGCCAGGGCTATCGAAATCCCGCCGCGCAATCCGCCCCAGGATAAAATCGCTACAGCATTACGGCTGAACTGTTGACGGAATTTCAGCAATGATATCGTTGTCCAGACCGAGAAAAAACGCGCGAACAATGCCACCGGGATAGCGATCAGGCCGGCGATGAAAAAATCAAACGAGAACGACAGGACCAGAATCTCAAGTCCGATCCAGATGAACAGGACGGCGTTAAGGATTTCGTCGATCAGTTCCCAGAATTTGTCAAGATGATCGCGGGTCTCGGCCGACATCGCAAAGGCACGGCCGTAGTTGCCGATCAGCAGTCCGGAGACGACGACTGCAATCGGCCCCGATGTGTGCAGCATCGAGGCGAGTTTATACCCGCCGATAACCAGCGCCAGGGTCATAAGGATTTCGACCGAGTGATCGTCGACGTTTTTCAGCATGCGATAGGCGATCCATCCGATAATCAATCCAAAAACGATGCCGCCGACAGCTTCCTCAAGAAACAAAAGCGAGACATACCCGAAAGAAACCGAATGCCCGGTCACGGCGATTCCGACCAGAACTGTGAACACCACCACGCCGACGCCGTCGTTGAATAATGCTTCCCCGGCGATTTTTATCTCGAGCGATTTCGAGGCGTTAACAGATTTTAGGAGCGCCAGCACCGCCACCGGATCGGTCGGTGCAATCAGGGCACCGAAGATGAGGCAATAGATGTACGGTAACGACAAACCGAGAAGAATCAGGATATAATATACGGCTGTCCCGACAACAAAAGTAGTCGCTACGACGCCGCCGGTCGCCAACGAAATAACCACCAGTTTTCGTTTGGCTAAGTCATTTAGATTAATCTTAAGCGCCCCGGCGAATAACAGCAGCGACAGCATCCCCTTCATCAATGTCTCACTGAAACTGATACCGCTCAGAAATTTTTCAGCCGAGCTTCGAATATCGACCCCCAATGCGCCCAGACCGATTATGGCCAGCGACATACCGAGACCGATAACAATCAATCCGATCGTCGAGGGCAATTTGAAATAACGATAATTGATATAGCTGGCGATTGCGGCAACGCTGATAAAGACAGCGATGATGCTGAAAATTGTCATATCTGCCGATTCAAAAAAGCGGCCGAATCATAATCCGATCGGCCGCATATTGCCTACATATTGGGCAGGTTAAAACAAACCACTTTCGGTTCGGTCATCTCCTGCAGAGAGAATTTCAAACCCTCACGTCCCAATCCGGAATATTTGACACCACCGAAGGGCATCGAATCCAGACGATAATCGGTCGAGTCGTTAATCATGACGCCGCCGCAGTCGAACTCATAGGCCGCCTTGAAGGCAATGTCGATATTCTTCGTGAAGATGGCGGTTAGCAGTCCATACGGCAGAGAATTGGCTTCTTTCAGGGCTTTGTCCAGATTGTCGATTTTATACAGGTTGACCGTCGGGCCGAAAACTTCCTCGCAGTGAATAGTCATATCGGGCGAAAGATTTTCGAGTACGGTCGGCTCGACCACGGCGCCGTTTCTTCCGCCGCCGGTCAGTAAGGTGGCACCTTTGTCGACCGCCTCCTTGATCCACTTTTCGACCCGAATTGCTTCATCTTCGGTAATCATCGGGCCCATATCGGTCTCTTCTTTCATCTTATCGCCGATTTTGTAC
>CAYVMO010000024.1:0-47127 GCA_964452645.1 uncultured Ignavibacteriaceae bacterium | reverse complement strand
TTACTGACCAAAACGACATTATTAAGCCAGTTTTGCGCGCCGGTAGACAGATAGAAGACATACGTACAGCTATGACCGACGTTGGTGTTACAGTATAAAGCCAGCGAATCAACGAACGGCATAACATTATTAGTATCGTGATCATCCCAGGCACCGAACGGATCTAATAGCGGATAAGTATTACAGATGGTCGGTGGCGGTGTCGTGCAAGTATCGAATTTGGAATCAAACCACCAGAAACAATCCGCCAATGCGACCGGGCCACAATGCGACCAGGCTCCGGAAGCAGGATCGATCCAGTTATCCTGTTTCTGGTCGAAATCAGGAACACCATTCGGAGCATAATCAATATAACCCTGCTTGTAATGGTCGCAGGTGTCAACCGGCTGCTCACAGGCATCGTCGGTGCCATTGCCATTACCATCACCCATACAGGCGGTTCCTGGACCTTGCGGGTCACCCCCCTGATCGAGACAGCAGAGGGAATCCAGATTCAGGCAGGAACCATCGGTGAAGCAACAGGCCTGCGGCGGACCGCAAACGGCTCCCGGCCCCTGAGGATTGCCTCCCTGATCCGTGCAGCATAGCGGATCGAGCATGATACAACTTCCATCCGAGAGGCAGCAGGCTTCAGGCGGACCGCACTGTGTCCCCGGACCCTGCGGATTACCGCCCTGATCTATACAACAGAGCGGATCGAGATCCATACAGGTACCGTCCGTGAAGCAGCAAGCTTCAAACTGGCCGCATTGTGAACCGGTACCCTGAGGCGTGCCGCCCATTTCATCAATACAGCATAATGAATCGGCATCAAGGCAGGAACCATCGGTGAAACAACAGGCTTGCATACCGCCGCAAACAGTGCCGTCGCCTTCATAAATACCGAATAAATTATCGACGCAATTAATAGAATCGGTTTGGATGCAAAGCATCGTCAATCCGGTCGGATCGGGATAACAGCAGGCGCCGACCACGTTTTTCCCTCCGGTTATGACAAACGCAAGATTAAGCGAGGTATCAAAATCAGGCGGTTCCCACATATCAATCCACATGAGATCTCCCCACATGGCCCAGACAGCATCATCATTCCAGCGGTCCAGAGTTGATTTGATACCCCACTGGGGATTGAATGTCGGTGGATACTGTGGACAAAATGTTGGCGCCGGGCCACCGCCATAAAAGTAATTGGTCAGGTAAGCTAAATCGGCCGCATCGTTCATGCAATCACCATTGGCATCAGCGGCCGGATAAAATCCACCGACATTATACGGTGGTGGAGGACCTCCGGCATACAGCCAATTTGACAGGTAAGTCACGTCGGCCGTATCGACAATACCGTCATAATTGACATCACCCGGTATATAAAGCGATACCGGCCCGGCAATGGTCGCCGTAATATTCAGCCAGTAAATTGTTCCGGAATCCTGCGGGAACCAGTCCGGCTCAGGCAGAAAAACATTGTACTGGAAATAGGCTTCATGATCTTCCATAATGAACAGACCGGTACCGGGATCGTACCAGCCCTGCATACCGGGAGGATCAACCGGCGGTGCGATAATAAAGTTGGTCACTTCACGTTCCCACAAAGTCGTACCCGGACGGCTGTACGGAACACCCGGCGGATCAGCCGGGATATCGGCATGGATACTAAGATTAAAAAATACTATTTGACCTTCAATCCCGTTCATCCACGAACCCCAAAAGTGGATATCCTTGACAAAACCTGTTTCACTGCACATCCAGTCATCAGCCAGGACAACCGGATTGGTGGCATTAACATCCCAGCCAACCACATTCGGAAGCTGGGGGAAATGCATTTTATGTCCGTCGTCCGGGATCCAGTCGGCTATCGCCGTCATTCCGAGCATGACGATAAGCGCCAGTGACAAAATCATAGACTTTTTGATCATTACTTCCTCCTTCTCACTCAATTTCTCTTTAAAATTTTAAATTAAGTCAATTGAATCCATTATAATTTTAGTATCGGTTTTCCTCATATTTTTATTGTTTTATTACCTGTCCTGTTTGATGCATTTTCAGCGAATTAGGTGATTACTTGCAGAGCATAAACATTATATCGTGCATAGAGTTAACTAAAATTACGAATATCAGATAGCCTTTCCTCGATGGTATAATATTTTGGTCTTACGCCTTACATAAGACTCCAGTAAAATTTATCCGATACTCAGCACAATCCGAGATGGGATAGTATACTTCTCTGGTCGCAAATATAATGACAACCGTCTACTTTGTCAAGAATATTTTACGGGACAACGATTTAAATGACTCCTATTTTACCCACGAACGTGACAAAAACGGTATGATTTCGACAGTTTAGGAGTTGCGAGCAATAAACCTTGATGAATAAAAAAAAGCGGGCCAAAACGGCCCGCTCCTGAAGCATGAAGCTATGAAATTTATTTCATAAGATTCATTTTTTTGGTTTCGATAAAGTCTCCTGATTTCAGGCGATAGAAGTAAACACCCGAGGCCATAATTTGACCGTCGTCGGAACGACCATCCCAAATCGTTTCATGCTCGCCGGACGAATAAGTCTCATTGGCCAGTGTCCGAATCTTCTGACCCAGCATGTTATAAATAGACAGTTCAACATGGCCGGCGGTGGGCAGGTTGAACTTGATTGTCGTCTGAGGATTAAAAGGATTGGGATAGTTTTGATAAAGAATGTACTCGTCGGGTCGTACAGACTCCGTTCCGTCTTTGGTGCTGGAAAGAGCTTCCAGTCTGACATAAGCGCTGCCGTCCCAGCTAAGATCAGGATAAGCTCTGACACCATTGACATATACGTCGAGTGTTGCACCCTGATTGGGATAGTTTGAAGTAATCCGATCGGCATCATCGTGACCGTAAACCGGTGTAAATCTTAAGATACCTCCACTTAGCACGGAGCTGCCGCACAAAACACCGTCTTCAGTACGAATATCGATAGCCGCGTTGGCGTCAATCGGATGACTGTCAAGAGTAATGCCGGCGCCGTAAACCGACATCCAGCTTCGCGACGGCAGTACTTTGGATGATGCTATCTGGGATTTGGCCGGACTCACGACCGGATTGAATCCCGGATAAGCCAGCATGGCATCAGCAGATGATTTCAACCAGTAACCGAATTGCGGCTTCATGTGCGTTAATGTATTGAAATCGACAAAATCGGGCGCCCAGGTCAATCCCACGTTCTCATAACCCAGAACAACCGATGTCGAATTAATAATCGAAGCAAGCGCATCCTCGACCAACAACTCATCGTTCGGCCAGTAACTGATAAGATTCCATCCGGTGAAAACCTGAATACCTTCGCTTTCATCGATATCCGGACCACAAAGTTCAAACCGGGCCGGGCAACTCATTTTAATCAGGTAACCGTGGTAATAGTCGACTTCGGTCAGAGTCGAAAAGTCATACAGTGCCGGTACATAAGTAAGTCCGCCGTGATCAAAGCTGAGGACAACATCGATACAACTTTCGAAATCCTGAACAAACTGACGGATGTCATCGGTGTATTGAACGTTCCATGAAATCCAGTTCCATCCGGCGGTAAGATCGTATGTCAGGCAGCGTTCACTGCTGAATTCGCAGAGCTCGAAATAATCGCCGTTCGCAGTCCAATAAATAATCGGATCAGTCGTCACGCCGACGTCGTTTATTCGAAAACTAATTTCATCGCCGGGAGTGGCGCCTTCATCCTCAGGTGTGGTGGGATCGTCACGATAGATGGGAATGAAGCCGTATGAACCGTCAGGCTCAACCTCGCCGCTGCCGCACAAAACACCATCGGGATCATAAGCGGTAATAACATCGCCGGGAGAAAGCGGGACATCATTAAGAGTCGGCTCGGCGCAATAGACGTTAATCCATTCGGGCGGATAAATCTCAGTGACGCACACGGCGTCTTCCATCACCACCGTATCGCTGTCACCACACTCATTGATTACGGTAAGAGATACCGCATAGCAGCCGGTATCGGTATATGTGTGCGTCGGCTCAAAATCGGAACTATATGCCCCATCGCCGAAATCCCAATAATAGGTACAGCTATCATCGCAGACAGAGCAATTGGAGAAAGTAACCTCCAAGGGAGCGGTTCCTGACTGCGTTGACGGCTGGAAACAGGCGGTGGGTGCAGCGGGAATATTGACATCGACAACGACGAAACATGAATCATTGCTGCATTCATTGTCGGCATAGACGGCAAAAGTATACACACTATCGCGATCGGCGAAGAAAGTCAATTCATCATTCATCCAGACCGCACCGTCGACCATGACATTGTCGGCATTATTGATTACTAACGGAACGCTGATAGAATCGGGTTCGCAGAGGTCGACGAAGAACGGAAAATCGGGACAATCGATAGCCACCGTATCACATGCCGGTACACAAGCCAGCGAACCGTCATAAGTATTCAGACAAATCGGATCGCCGTTAGTATCGACTACTTCGCAATTATCGGCTAAACCAACCGGGCAAGGATCTTCGCCTGAGCCGTCAAAACAAAGTGATGCCAGAGCTTCACTATCGGCCAGACACAACGGATTCTCAAAGTCTTCCCAGACAATATGAATGACACCGTCGGACTCATTTATGGTGGCGCCGCTCAAATATCCTTCGGCGACATATTTGAATGTAAGGCAGGCGGTATCGTACGGAATATGTAACTCCACTCCACCAACTTCGCAGAAATCACCGACTTTAATCGGCAAAAAGATGCTATCACAACCGTCGTAAAAGTACTCGGGCAAATCCAGCGTGGCGCATACTATAATCGGCTTTTCAACCACGACGGTTATTTCCTGGCTCCAGTCACTGCACCCGCAGTCATTGCACGCCATAACGGCGTAATAATATTCGCCGGCCACGTTGTTATAAGTAAAGCAGGTATCGGGAAGCGTATCAAGCGTCAGCAAAGCAGTTGAATCATATTGAGCGATGACATAATAATCGGCATCAGTGACGAGATTCCAACATACATCATAATCAATGCTCTCTTCCACGGTATCTTCCGCGAAAGGACCGCCCGGCGTCATCGGCGGTTCGCAAACTTCATATACATCTACGGAGATTTCCTGGCTCCAATCGCTGCAACCGCAATCGTTGCAGGCCCGAACACGGTAATTATATGTATCGGCCGAATGTTGAATAGTCCAGCTCGTGTCAAGATTGTCGACCACCGTTGTCCATTCCGTATAGAATTCCTGAAATTCATAATATGTAGCTCCTTCGACATGATTCCAATAGATGGTATAGTCCGTATTGACCTCGACCGAATCGGGACCAAACGGACCATTAGGAACCGCTGGAATTTCGTTTATCACGACGGAAACTCTAACGCCGCAGTTTTGCTGCCCGCACATGTTAGAAGCTTCAATGCCGAAAATATATGTTCCGGTCGTATCGGCCATAAAACACAATGAATCTTCTGACCAGTTTGCAGGTCCGAGAACAAGTACATTTTCGGCTCCGGAAATCGGAACCGAGACGCAAACTGAATCAGCACCGCAAAGCGTATCATAAGTCGTTGAACCCGGGCAGGTTATCTCGACCGGATTAACGGCGGTTACATTAATAGTCAGGTGGCAGGTGTCCTCGCCGCAGTCATTGACGGCAATGACCGTAAATGGATAAGCATCCGACGAATAAGGAGTAAAACAGAGTTGACCATCCGCCCAGGAATCGGCATCGGTCCAGACCGAATCGGCGCCGGTAATAGGAAGGCTTATGCAGATTTCCTGACCGGCGCATACAGTCGTATCGATATCCATCTCGGGGCAGGTAATCATCGGCGGGTCACAGGCTATGACGACAACTGTTATTATGTTGGTTCCTTCAGCACTAATACCACATGCATTGCCGGCGAACACCGCATACAAATATGTCCCAACCGGGCGATTAAGTGTAATACATGTATCCAGACCAAGATCCGAATTGCTACCAGTGTTGCCGTCAGATTCCCAAAATCTATAGAAAGTTGCTTCCTCGACCCGATTCCAACATACATCAAAATCGGTATTCTCATATACGGTATCCGGAGCATATATGCCGGCCGGGTCTGGAGGTGGATCACAAACGACAACTGATATTTCAGGGCCCCAATCACTGCAACCGCAATCATTGCACGCGCGGCCGCGATAATAATAGGTCCCCGGGGGGTTTTCAAGATCGAAGCAGGAGGTTAGTCCTGTGTGAATTGTCGTATCAGTGCCGATGATTTCCATCAGATCATAATAGGTTGCATTGTCTACATTACCCAAACAGACCGAATAGCCGAGGTAGGCCGCGACCGTATCGCCGGCATGCGGGTCATCTGGAGTCAATGGCGGATTGCAGACACACCAGAGCGATCCGTCGGTCGTTTCCAGCGAAATCGAATCACCTTCGGTATCAAGTAATTTGCAGATGCCCTGAAAACCTATCGGACAAGCATAGGCTGAAAGGCCGGAAAAACACAATTGAGCCAGAGTATCACCATCGGTTAATGTCAGAGGATTCATCAAATCCTCCCAGACTATATTAATCTCACCGGAACCGCCATTAACAGTGGCACCTGGCAGATTTCCCAGAGACACGCTGTCGTATGTCAGACAGGAATCTTCATAGTTGATATGGAGTTGAACTCCGGCGACTTCAGAGAAATTTCCGACCACAATAGGAACACAACCTTCGGCGCAATCCTGGCTCTCAACATTCGGAATAGCCAGCGTGGTCACAGGGTGGTAACTTGTATCGATAACATCCCAGCAAACCGGATCAAAGCCCACTATATTAGGTACCGGATCAAGAAGCCAGTCGTAGGAATCGTTGACAAAATTACCACTATCTACGCAGAATGTACCGGAGGTCGATACATCGCCGACGATGCCGTCGAACTGAACACTAAAAATAAGCATGCTACCGCTGTTCGGCAATACAGGGCTAAAAGCAATTCCCGTATAGTTGAACTGATCACCGGTAAGCCCACCGGCATTATTAGTCAGATCACCGTCCCAGCTTTCCAAAGTATTGGCATTATTATTTGGATCAAACCGAAAACTACCCCAGAAAGCATCAAAAGTTGATTCATTAATAAATTGACCGGGATTAACGAGAGTTTTCACACTATCGAAGCCATAAAACCGGAATGGGGTCGACCAGGCCAAACGAGCGCTATCACCCTGAATAAAAGAGGCATGGAACTCAATGGTGAACGGTTCGTTGACATAAATTTCTGTGGATGTTCCAGCGCCGACTTTTGTTACATCAAAGGACAATCCATAAGATAATCCAGAAGAAAGAATCAAAAATAACAGCGATAATCCGAAGCGCTTCATTTTATATTCTCCTTTCCCTATCGTTATATTATTAAATTATTCTTTCTTGTTAATATCTGTATCCCACCGTTTGGTTTTTTATCTGATGCACATCTTTTATGATTACAATCCTTTCATGGAATTGACGGATGAATTGTAAAAACGTTTTCAAAAATGATGTTTATTTTTATCCAAACTCCCGAAATAAACAAAATCAATAGACTTCCTCGCCGATGGAAAATCGTTTCCGACCACTACCGGTTATTTAAAAACATCTGCCGTTTATTTCCAGCAAGTAGTAAATAATCCAAAAATTAACACATTTTAATAATCCGATTCGAACCCCTCGGATGTGCTCCATCGGATTATTACTAAATAATAGCCCTTTTTTATCAAAAGTCAAGCCAAAAGCCTTACTTTAAGCCACGTTACGTTAAGTTTAAAGAAAAATTGACAGCCGGATATGGCTGAAATATTTTATAAAAATTCTGACGAATAAAGCCGATATGATTATTTCAACGTCTGCATAACTCATTGAAATATAATCTGTAACATTGCCGACATTAATCGCTCTAATCGATTTCAACTCATATGGAATCCTGATTAATTAACGCACTCCGGCGCCGGTCCCCCCATATAAAGATAAAATATCAGATAGGTTATATCAAATATATTGATTTCATCCGAAAAATTTACGTCGCCGGCCTCATAAGGCTGTGGATCGGGGCCCTCCGTGTAGACAAATGATATGAGGTAAGTAACATCAAAGAGACTAACGTTGCCGTCACCGTTGACATCACCCGGCGTATAAGAGCAGTCGACAGAATCTCCAGATACTACAACCGGCGAATTGGACAGGGGCGAATAATTCCCCGCCTGATCGTATGCCCGGATGCAAAAATAATAGGCGATACCATAGCCCAAACCACCGATTTTCATAGAATCGGTATTACCGGCCGGAGAGGGTGACGGTTCCCCGTACACATTCTGTGCCGTAAGCCATTCATCTTCGGTATCGATCGGACCCCTCGAAACGGGCTGATAACGAATATCGTAACCCGCTGCCTGACCGGAATAGCCATCATCGCCTGAAGCTGTCCATTTTAAAACAACTGTACCGGGGCTGAAGTCATCCTGACCAAAAACCGGAGAATATGCAAAAAAAATCAACAATATAAGAAATCGTCCGTTGAAATTTCTCGCAATCGGTTTAAAACGCAAGTGTCTAACCCTTTGCTGTCTTTTCGGTTTAGAGCCCGCCATTGGTGGGTAAGTATTATTGGCGGGTACCTAAACTATTCGGCAGGAAACCATCCTCACAATATTTTGAGCGTCAAAATATATATGTTGCTTTGCCGGACTCTCTGTATAATAATGGCATTCCAATTTACAGATATATACGAAAAAAGTCAAGAAATAAGCGGACTTATATGGGTTTTTTGCTTTTCAATTGCAATGAAATGTTCTTTTAGCGTCGGAATAATGGCACCTTTTCAGGCCATGAAAAAATGTAAAAGGCGGGGCTTTAGCCTCCCGCCTTTTAGAACAACAATATTTTCCAATTCGGTATTTTTACTACACGCCCAGCTTCAAACGAAGAGCGTAGTTATAGCTCCCGTCGCCACCGGGTGAATCAGATTTCTCGATCCCATAAATGGCTCCATCCAGAATGAAGATATTTCCGAAGTTTAGACCAAGCCCGATTGAAGGATACCCCTGCCCGAATCCACCCCGAAGGAAGAGAACATCGCCCAGTGAATATTCGGCGCCCATATTCAACTTATTGAAAATATTCTCGCCACGGTGGAAAAAGAAGTCATTATAATCGGCGGCCAAAAGCAGAGCCTTGGTGAACTGCCATGAGGCCCCGACATTAAAAATCGTGGCCGGTTTCTCATCACCGATTTTCGCGATGACGTCGTTTACTTTAAGACCAAAAGTAACCTTCTCAGGGATAAAATCGTACATAAGTCCAAGATCCAGACCGAAGCCAGTCTCTTTGCTTGTTTTCACCGTGTCAATTATATTGTCAAAATCAATATTCGAGGCTTTCATTCTCAGTTCTTCGATATAATAGCGCCAGATAATTTTTATCGCAGCGCCGCCGTAGAAATTATTGCTAAAAAAGCCGAGCCGGGTAACATCAGGCATCTTAAAGGATAAGCCGGCGGTCAGAACACGGTCACCGATGCCGTGCAGATAGGCACGTGGCTCCATTATGCCCAGGTCAGTTTTAACATCGGCATCAGCGGCAACGTAAAAGCCTGCCGCAAAATTATGAGCGGAAAAACCTACCGTCGGATACCCGCCGAAACCTATCCATTTATCATCAAATGGAGCCAACCCGTCGTAAATCTTATTCTGATCCGCCTCACTGGCGTCTGCCATATGATCAAAAATGTCCTGGTTATCTTGATAGAAATTGAACATTTTGAGGACATCCGTCCCTGCTCGTGCCTGAACGTTGACAATATCCAGATGAAAATCACATTTGGCCAATTGTGCCGGATTATACATGAGGGCACTGAAATCGGTCATAGTGGTGATACCGGGACCACCCATACCGAGCGCACGAACACTGACATAGCTGACATTGGGCATTTCCGCATAAGCAACGCCAATCAGCATAACCAGGAAAATCGATATAATAAGTATTTTATATTTCATTTTCAATATCCTCCTTCCCTGATTATGGACATGGTCCAGGGTTAGTATCATACCATCCATTGGAGTCTTCATCTATAAGTCCATCATTATCATCATCACAACCATTTACAATTTCATTATCTCCGAAACCATCGCCATCATTGTCCACTGCAGAATTAATATAATATTTGGATAACAATACAGTGACATCATCAAGGACCTGATTGATCTCATCAACATCAAGTTCACTGTCGTTGCGGAGGAGAATCTCAATGATAATATCCCGCGATTCCGTAATAATCTGTATTATCCGGTAAAGTAGCGTATTGAATGCGTTAATCGCGGCTTCAGGAATAGAATCAATAGCCGAAGGCTGCCCGATTTTCGGAGTACCGATACCATTAAAGTAACTGACCAAATTATTGATAGCAAAACCGGTTTCTCCGCTCTCTTCATATGTTACCCCGAGATCGGGATCGTCCGCAGTAATGGCATTATCGGCGTTGGCATCACGAAAATATAATATCCCGACAAAGCCACCGGCCAGACCGTAATCGAGATCGATATCGGCCCGTCGGAAACTGCCGGTAATATTAGAATCATTCTCGTAAATCGGTTTAAGATCAGCGCGAATAGTCAGCATCGCCTGATAAAGCCCATTGGCTTTTTCTACCGGCCATTCAGCCCCGGTAAATGGTAGATAGTCGCCTTCATTGAAGCTGCTATTCGAAACTACTTTGGCCAGACTAAGAGCATTATACCCGGCCGCCCGGAGCGTCGCCTTGGCGTGATAGTATCGGGCATCGGAACTGTTGGGATCTTCAGACATAGCCTCGGCGAATTTGGCCTGGGCACCGCTGTAATCGGCGTCGCGCATCATCGCTTTACCCTCCTCGATCAGCGAATCGGCGCTTTTGCCCGATGTCCAACCGAAGATATTGCAGCCGCTGACAATTAATGCCGGCAGCAGCAATAAAACGATAAAGAACATTAGCTTAAGTTTCATAAACTTCCTCCTTGTACATTATTTAAATTTTAGTATCTTTCTGCCGCGGATTAATGGTCATTCTTAGAATCGTCACCTTCCAAAATGCCTAAAATCAAGTACAATAACGCACCCAATTTTAGAGGCTAATATAACCATTTAGGCAATTTTGTCAAGAATATAATGCCATTAAAGAGGCTTCGGGATCGGCCAAATAGGGCGATTAACCACTTCTAATTCTTGACGACCAGCTATTTTATTTTTACTTTGTTTTACGATATTAAAACCATAAATAGTTTGTGTAAATCGCTAACCGGAGATGTGTATCTTTTATGAATGATACGGCCAAATATAAAAAACACCTGGCCATTACTGGCGGAGCCGGATTTATCGGCTCCAACCTCCTGCACTTTTTGGTAAACAAATATCCTGACTATCTTTTCGTAAATATTGACTGCCTGACTTACGCCGGAAATCTCTCCAGTCTGGCCGAGATCGAAAATAAAGTTAACTATCGATTTGAAAAAATTGATATCACCGATTTCGATAAACTAAAAACCTGTTTCGAAAAATATAATTTCGACGGCCTTATTCATCTCGCCGCCGAATCACACGTCGATCGCTCCATCACCGGTCCGGCCGAATTCGTCAACACGAATATTCTGGGGACATTTAATCTTCTGGAATTGGCCCGAAACCTAATGGCAAATAAAAAATCGTTTCGTTTTCATCATGTTTCCACCGATGAGGTCTTCGGTTCGCTTGGCGAAAGCGGTTACTTCACGGAGACGACACCTTATAAACCCAATTCGCCGTACTCGGCATCAAAAGCGGGCAGCGATTTTTTAGTTCGGGCGTACAATAAGACGTACAATCTTGATGTCGTCACGACCAATTGCTCCAACAATTACGGTCCCTATCAATTTCCGGAAAAACTGATTCCATTGATGATAAGAAACGCTCGCGCCGGTATCCCGCTTCCGGTCTATGGTGACGGCAAAAATATTCGTGACTGGTTGTACGTCGAGGATCACTGCCGTGCCATTGACCTTGTTTTCCATAAAGGCAAATCGGGTGAAACATACAATATCGGCGGGCACAATGAGATTGAAAATATCAAACTGGTCAAGATGATCTGTCGTATTATCGACGAAATTACCGATAACAAAGGCGAACCGAAAGAGAAACTTATAACTTTCGTAAAGGATCGACCCGGGCACGATCGACGATATGCTATCGATGCTTCATATATTGAGTCGCAACTTGGCTGGCGACCGAAACACTCATTCGAAAAGGGTATACGGAAAACGGTGCAATGGTATATCGATAACGAGGCCTGGCTTGAAAACTGTATCAGCGGACGATATTTAAAATATTATGATGATATGTACTCCAAACGATAAGGTATGAAGATGAATGGTGACGTAAAAAAGGGTATAATTTTAGCCGGCGGCAGTGGAACCCGGCTTTATCCGGTGACACAGGTGGCCTGTAAGCAACTCCTGCCGGTGCATGACAAACCGATGATTTATTATCCGCTTTCGACTCTGATGCTCTTCGGAATTACCGAGATTCTGGTTATCTCCACTCCGGAAGATACACCCCGTTTTCGGGACTTACTTGGTGATGGCCGTAAGCTGGGACTGGATATCAGCTATAAAATTCAGGAGAAACCGGCTGGAATCGCCCAGGCATTTATAATCGGCGAGGAATTTATCGCCGATGACAATGTCGCCTTAATTCTGGGTGATAATATTTTTTATGGTGTCTATGATTTTCTGCGCCTGGCGCGGGCTTTTCACGGCGGTGCAATCGTATTCGGGTACTACGTAAAAGATCCGGAGCGATATGGCGTCGTGGAATTCGACGGCACCGGCAAGGTCGTTTCGATTGAGGAAAAGCCAAAAAAACCCAAATCGAATTATGCCGTTACCGGATTATATATCTATGATTCCGACGTGGTCACGATCGCCAAAAATTTAAAACCGTCGGGGCGCGGCGAACTGGAGATCACCGACGTCAATAAGGCATATCTTGAAAGAGGGAAACTAAAAGTGGTCACGCTTGGTCGCGGAATTGCCTGGCTCGATACCGGGACGCACGAAAGCCTGCTTGATGCCGGCAATTTTATCGCGACTATCGAAAAACGGCAGGGCTTGAAAATCGCCTGTATCGAGGAAATCGCCTATCGCATGAGGTTTGTAAATCGTCGGCAGATGCAGGAAATCCTCGACGGTATGGCGGATAACGACTACAAGAAATATCTGATAGACGTCGTTCGCGAGGTGGATGGTGAAGAAAAAACTACTGGTGAGCGGTAGCAAAGGTCAACTCGGCCGTGATCTGATAGGGATACTTTCCGCGAAATTCGATATCTCCGGTTTTGATATTGATAAAATCGATATCAGAAATCTCGAAGATGTGAAAAAATTTTTCAGGCAAAAAAAACCTGGTATTGTTTTGCATGCCGCCGCTTATACCGATGTTGACGGCTGCGAATCAAATATCGAGACAGCTATGGCGGTCAATGCCGAAGGAGCCGAAAATGTCGCGCTGGCCTGTAAGGATATCGACGCCAAATTGATTTATTTCTCCACCGACTATATTTTCGACGGTGAGAAAAGCAGCCCCTATACCGAAACCGATAAACCTGATCCTCAAACTGTCTATGGTAAGAGTAAACTGGAAGGCGAGAAAAAGATTACCGGGATTCTGGATGATTATGCCATCCTCCGGATCGCATGGTTGTACGGTGCCCACGGGAAAAATTTCGTTCGTACGATGATAAAACTGGGAAACAAACAATTACGACAGGCGAAAGAAGGACAGGTAGTAGAGCCATTGATTGTCGTAAATGATCAATTCGGAAATCCGACCTGGACAATCGAGGTGGCCCGCCAAACTGAGGTGATAATTGATAACGGTCTCACCGGTATTTATCATTGCACTTCAGAGGGCGAGACGACATGGTATGATTTCGCCAAGACTATTTTTATGGAACTGTCTCTGAAAGTCTATTTAAAATCTTGCACGACCGACGAGTTTCCCCGGCCGGCGCGACGGCCGAAATATTCGGTTCTGGAAAACAAAAATCTGAAAGATTTGAATTTGAATGTAATGTCGGATTATAAGACCGCCTTAAAAGAATTTTTTAATACAAATGGAGCGACATTAAAATCATGAATTGTAATATCGATGGTGTTATTATCAAAGAGCTAAAGCCGTTCAGCGACAAACGGGGCTGGCTGATTGAACTTTTTCGACATGATGAAATACCTGAAGAGTATTATCCGGTGATGGCGTATGTTTCCATGACCAAAGCCGGTGTCGCGCGCGGTCCGCATGAACATAAAGACCAGACCGATTGCTTTTGTTTTATCGGGCCGTCGACTTTTCGACTGTATCTCTGGGATGAGAGAAAAGATTCACCCAGTTTTGGGAAATCCTTCAAAGCCGATATAGGTGAAAATAAAAAGGCAATGGTTATTGTCCCGCCCGGAGTTGTTCATGCCTATAAGAACATCGGTGATGCTGAAGGATTGGTTTACAATGCACCTAATCGTCTCTTTGCCGGCGAGGGCAAAAAAGAGCCGGTCGATGAAATACGACATGAAGACGATCCTGGTTCAAAATTCGAGTTGGATTAGATTATTATATAATTGTCAAGATAGAAACTCGAAGCAGTAATCCCTCTATTCCTCTTTTATCTCATCAACATTTTGATAGGTGCCGCGGTAGCCTTTTTTGATCTTGAAACCTTTGAACGGAAAACCGGATTCGAAACCGGTCCCCATCAACGTATCGCCATCCTGATAAATAGTAACGAATTTATCGGTCGTAACCCGGTCATTATGCCCGTTCCAGAATAACTGTTCGGTTTCCAGCCGCGTTCCGTACTCGTCGACAACCACGACATTGCCATTGGCTATCATCAATTTGATCGATTCCCGAATCAATCCGCTGTCGGCCACCAGATGCGACGTCTTTTTGCCCTCGGAATTATAGAAATGAACATCCAGACCCCACGCCAGGGTCGAATCCTGCTTGGTGTATTTATCGATATGATCGGCTTTAATGTCGGTCGTCCGGACCGAACCGTTGAAGAGCTCGATATGGGCATCATTTATCTGTTGGTCCGGTCGTAATTCAGCCACAACCGTGGTGTCGTCCTGCCCAACGCCCGGAGCTTTAATTTCATTGCGTTCCGAGCAGCCGGTCGATAAAAGGCCGCCCAGAAAAAAAGCAATTATTATCGATATGACTATTTTCATCGCGGCCCTAATATATATGCTATTCCGGCTTTGTCAACCAGCGGTTGTGAATCCAAATCCATTGATCCTTATAATCATTAATAATCTCTTCCAACGCCTCGGTGCATTTCTTTGTAATATTATACACATCCCGGTCGAAATCGCCGGTGCGTTCGATCTCAATTTCCGGTCTGACAATTATTTTATATCGCTTTCCGTTCCTGACGCAGGCCATCGGCACGAATCCGGCTCCGGTTTTCAATCCCAAAATCGTCTGCCCGACCGGCGTGTATGATAATCGTCCGAAGGCTGGGATAAATTCGCTGCGCACCCGCATAGAATCGGTATCTATCAACACTCCCAAAGCAAAGCCGTCTTTTAAAACTTTCAACACCCGCCGCGGCGAATCCTGGGTGTCGATATTGACGACATCAAGCGATTCGCGGTTGTCGACCAAAAATTTATCAAGCCTTTTATCATACATTTTTCGCCCGATTACCGCTGCGTTGTACCCCTGGTTGGCAAAATATGCCGCCAGCAATTCAAAATTCCCGATATGTCCGGTGACAGCGATAATACCTTTTCCCCTGTTATATACTTCGTCAAAAAATTCGCGCCCTTCAATATCAATAAGCGGTTGTATCTGACTAAAATAATAATTTCTGAACCTGACCACTTCGGCGATATTTTTACCGAAATTAATAAACAGTCTTTTGACAATTATCCTTCTTTCCGAAAGCGCTAATCTCTTACCATAGGCTAATTCCAGATGGCGTTCGGCTCTCAACCTGTCTTTTATAAAGAGAAGATATGCCGTATAACCGAAAATCGCACCCATAAAAATGGCCGCTTTACGCGGAATGACGTTAAAAAATCCGACTATAAAAACGACAAAATAATAGACAAAATTATTTTTTATCTTCTGAAATTTCTTCACGAAAAATTAAACCAATTTTGATTTAAGAATATCGTGGAGGTGAATAATCCCAACCGGCTGATTTTTTTTATTCACCACCGGAAGCGCCGTTATGGAATGTTTTTCCATCTTCGCCAGAGCTTCATCAAGAATGGCATCAGGATATATCGTCTTCGGGTTTTTAATCATCACCTCACCGGTCGTCCGGATAAAAAAGTTATCATCCTTCTGCGCCAACCGCCTCAAATCACCGTCCGTAAAAATCCCGACAAGAATATTATTGTCATCAACGACCAGAGCCGTTCCCAGACGTTTGCCGGAAATCTCCAGCATCGTGTCGCGAATAATCGTCTCCGGTTTAACAATCGGTATTTCGGAATTGACATGCATCAAATCTTCGACATGCATCAAAAGCCGTCGCCCGAGCAATCCGCCGGGATGCAGATAAGCGTAATCCTCCGGCGAGAAGTCGCGCTCTTTCAACAGGGCAATCGCCAGGGCATCTCCCATGACCAGTGCCGCCGTCGATGATGAGGTCGGCACCAGATTGTTGGGACAGGCTTCGGATTTAACCGAGCAATCAAGGACGATATCACACTTGGTCGTTAAGGGTGATTCAAGCTGCCCGGTCAAAAGAATTATTTTCACGCCCAGTCTTTTTATGGTTGGTAATATTTGATATAATTCGTCGGTCGCACCCGATTTCGAAATGACAATTAAAATATCTTCGGAGTGAACTAATCCCAGATCGCCATGCACGCCCTCCGTCGGATGCAGGAAAAAAGAGGAAATGCCGGTCGATGACAGCGTCGCGGCCACTTTCTTGCCGACCAGCCCGGATTTGCCGATACCGGTAACAATGACTCGTCCCTCGCATTCGAGTATCAATTCGACCGCCTTCGTGAAGTTTTCATCAAGCCGCGAAGCCAGCTCGGCGATAGCTTCAGCTTCCTTTTCGATTACTTCACGACCGTTATCCAGAATCATTTTTATACCTATACCAGAAGTGTCGACGGATCGACTCCGACGCCTTCAAAGTAAGCTTTAATAATTTCTCGCACCGCACCTTCACCGCCCTTTGCGTCAGTAACGTAATCAACCGCCTTTTTCAACTCCGGAGCCGAATCTTTTACCGCTATAGATAATCCAACCTCATTTGCCAGGCCGACATCAAGAATCTCATTGCCTAAAAAAGCGACGTGTTCCGGAGACAATCCCAGCTTATCAAGGAGCGGTCTAATCTGCTTGCGTTTATCCAGCATATCCTGGAGAATATATTTGACGCCCAAATCTTTCATCCGCGTAACTGTTGCCGCTGAAGGCCGGCCGGAAACGACGGCTATTTCCAGACCGGCTCGCATCGCCAAAACAATAAAAAGACCGTCGGAGATATTGAACTTTTTCATCTCGAAACCATCGGGACCGAAATAAATATGATCATCGGTCAAAACGCCGTCAACATCGAGCGCCAGAAGTTTTATATCCTTAAATCTTTTCGCCAACTGCTGGAAATTGATTCTCCTTTTTCGTGCCCTATTATCCATATAATACCTGCTAATTCCGTTCCCTGATTTTCAATACTTCTATTATTAATGTCTCAAAGTTATCAAGCGGCAGCATGGCGGCCGCGTCGGATAATGCCCGAGCCGGTTCCGGATGTGTCTCGACAAACAAACCATTAACACCGATTACTACCGCCGCCTTACAAAAAGGAATAATAAACTCCGGCTGTCCCGAAGAAATGTCACCTCCTCCGCTCGGCAGCTGCAGCGAATGGGTGGCGTCGAATACGACCGGATAACCAAAGCGTTTCATTATCATCAGAGAACGAAAATCGACAACAAGATTATGGTATCCGAATGACGAACCGCGTTCGGTCAGAAGTACTTTTCCGGATTTAGCCTTGGCCGCGATTTTATCCATATCTTCCGGAGACAAAAACTGCCCCTTTTTGATATTTATCCACTTGCCGGTGGCGCCGGCGGTCCGAACCAATTCCGTCTGCCGACAAAGAAAAGCCGGAATCTGCAGAATATCAACAACTTCGGCGGCCATTCTGGTCTCTCCCGTCTCGTGGACATCGGTCAGCAACGGCAAATCGAAATTTTGTTTGACCTTAGCCAAAATCTCCAACCCGGTTTCCATGCCGAGACCGGAAAACGATTCACCTGATAATCGATTGGCCTTGGCGTATGACGATTTGAATATTACCGGGACATTATATTTTTCGGATAATTTCTTCAATTCTTCGGCGACCCGGAAACAGATTTCTTCCGACTCGACGACACACGGCCCGGCCAGAAAAAATAGACCCGAACCGTCCAGAACGTGGTCGATATCAATCATTTTTCCCTCCGCGATTATTCTTTAAAATTTCCGGTAATGCCATTTAATTATATCAGAATCGTCGGTGATGTATTTATCCGATGCTACCTGCCCCATCGAGTCATTTACCGAATACATCCAACCGTAATCGGTGCCGATTTCGATCGAATCAATCGCTTGAACAAACATGCCGACGGCGCTCTCAATATACTCGACTTCGTGTTGCTCTTTGGTGATTTCGAAAACCGATTTACCGTCAACACCATTCATAGTTAATACCAGACTGTCAACCGGTCCGGATTTTTCAACTTTCGCACTGGCCGTCTTAGTCTCTTTTTCCGATCCCCCACAGCCGGCAAGTAGTAATGATCCGAAAACTAAACAGGCAACCAGTACTTTTATCATCATATATATTGCTCCCCTTATATCTTCCGAGCATCAAAATCCCAACTAAAATATGCTATTGAAATGGGAATGTCAAAGGATTGATTCGACTCGGAATAAATAGGCGGTCGTAAAGGCGCACGATATTTTGTTTTTGGGCAACTTTTATATAGAAATGCTGTAATATATATAGAAAGTAGGGCCAATCTGTTATCGAAACAAAAAGGATATATATCCGTAAACTGATTTATAAACATAACTTGCCAAGATTGAGAGAGTAACCTGATGATTAAAAGAATCCTTTTTATCACCCTGACTGTCGTCATAATCGGGGCTGTTCTGTTTTTCGCTTTGAGCGGTAATGCCAAAAAAGAGAATGGCCTGAAAATAATTAACGTCGAAAAAGGAACAATTGTCGATAAAGCCCTCGCGGTGGGCAAAATCGAACCCAAAAAGGAAAATTCGGTCAAATCCCGTATTTCGGGGATCGTCAAAAGAATTCATGTTGAAGTCGGCGATATCGTCAAAGTCGGCGATCCGCTTATTGATGTCGCGCCCGATCCGACGCCGATCGAATTCGCCGAAGCCAAGCGAGAGGTCGAAATCTACCAGGTGGCGTATGATAATGCGCAGCGCGAACTCGACCGCGCAAAAACTTTGCTCGACAAAAATCTGGTGTCGGACCAAGATTACGATTCAAAACAATCGACCTGCGAGCAGGCGCGTTTAAGGCTGAAGCTGTCTCAGGAAAAACTCCAATTAATCGAATCGGGCCAAACCGAGATTGCCGATTTGAAGGTCGATAACACTATCAGATCTACGATTGACGGCATGGTGTTGTCGCGGCTGGTCGAGGAAGGCGACCCGGTCGTTCCCTTGACCTCTTATCAGGCCGGGACCGAACTGATGACCCTGGCCTTTATGGAAGATTTGCTATTTAAGGGAACGGTTGATGAAATCGATGTCGGTCGTATACACGCGGGGCAGGAAGCGGAAATAAAAGTCGGGGCACTCCCTAAAGACACCGTCAGGGGCGTCGTCAAACGAATTTCTCCCAAAGCACATCAGGAAGAAGGTTCGACCGTATTTGATGTCGAAATCGAATTGACCGAAACCGGAAACAGCCTGCTGCGAGCCGGTTATTCGGCCAATGCCGATATTATCATCACAAAAAAAGAAGATATTCTCCTAATCCCGGAAAGGCTGATTCAATTCAGGGCAGATACCGCTTTCGTCGAACGCCAGGACAGCCTGGGCGTGATCGATACCGCAATGATCGAAGTCGGTCTGTCCGACGGGATAAATATTGAAGTCACCGACGGTCTCTCCGAAGGAGAAAGGGTGATCGAGCGTCCGCCGCGGGAGATACAATAACTCATGATGCCTCTTCTTTCCATAAAGCAGTTCTTTCGCGATATGCGCAATCAGAAAATGCGTACTCTCATGACCATGTTCGGAATTCTCTGGGGAACGGTATCTATTGTCTTACTAATGGGTTTTGGAACCGGCCTGCAAAGGCATAATAATAAAGAAATGAAGGGGCTCGGTGAAAACATCTCCATCGTATGGGGCGGGATGACCTCGAAACCATGGAAAGGTTTGCCGCGAGGTAGACAAATCTGGTTTACCGAAGAAGACGTGACGCAGATGAAAAGCAGCTTTAACTCCATTGAGCGTATCTCACCGGAATTTACGCGCTGGGGAGCCCCCATCAAAAATAAACGGGCCAACAAACTCACGCGTATTTCGGGTGTCTGGCCGGAATTCTGCGAAATGCGCAGTATCATTCCGCAAATGGGCGGAAGATTTATAAACTCGCTCGATATGCTCGAAAAACGCCGCGTAATCTTCCTCGGAAATCAAAGAGCCGAAGATCTTTTCGGTCAGGATGACCCGATCGGAAAGCTTGTTTTTGTTAACAATGTCCCTTTTACCGTTATCGGTGTCATGAAAGAAAAAAGCCAGAACAGTTCCTACGGCGGACGGGATAGTGAGCAGGGTTGGATACCGTCGACCACATTTAAGACGATGTGGTCACAGCGCTATCCGAACAATATCATTGTGCAGTCACCCGATCCGTACGCCATGGACCGAGTCAAAGATGACATTTTCGGTTACATGGCCGCTAAGTATAATTTCGATCCGGATGATACCGAAGCGCTTTCCATTTGGGATACGACCGAGGGATTGAAATTTCTAACGACCTTTTTCCTGGCGTTTAAATTTTTCCTGGTCGGTATCGGATGCCTGACTCTGATTACCGGCGGTATCGGCGTGACCAACATCATGAATGTCGTTCTGGAAGAACGTACTAAAGAGATTGGCATCAAAATGGCGGTTGGCGCCAAAAAGGCGACAATCATGGGACAATTTTTATTCGAGACGATTATCTTAACCGGGTTGGGCGGGCTACTTGGTTTCATAATTGCCGCGATGTTGATTACATTTTTCCCGAGAAATTTCGAAGAATATATCGGTGTGCCGACGCTTGACGTCACCGGGGCGATATTCGCCGTGGCGGTACTGGGTGTCGTCGCGCTGGTGTCGGGTTATTTCCCGGCCCGAAGAGCCTCCAATCTGGAACCGGTTAAGGCTTTGAAATTATTTTAGGTGAGTATGCGGCCTTCTATTATTTATAACGTCTTTATGAGAGATTTCCGAAAGCAGCGCAAACGCATGCTGCTGACGCTTATGGCCATTTTCTGGGGGACGCTTTCAATAATGCTGCTGCTCGCTTTCGGTGAAGGTCTTAAAAATCAATTTTATGCGAGCACCGCCGGAATGGGCGAGGGTATTGTCATCGTCTGGGGCGGGCAGACCTCAATCCCGTATAAAGGATTTGGCAAAGGTCGACGAATCCATCTCTTCGAAGATGACATCGCCTATTTAAGAAAAACAGTTCCTGCGATAAAACAAATCGCCGGAGAATATATCCGCTGGGGTGCGGAAATAAATTACCGAGATAAGTTCCTCTCGGAAAGAATTAATGGCGTTTTTCCGGAATATCGGGAAATGCGTAACATGATTCCGCAGGTGGGCGGCCGCATGATTAATTATCTTGATATTGCTCAAAAACGACGCGTCGCCTTTTTGGGTGATAAAGTAAAAGAGCGGCTATTCGGTCAGGAAGATGCCATCGGGAAAATAATGACTATTCGATCGATCCCGTTTAAAGTCGTCGGCGTGATGAAACATAAAACGCAGGGTAGCAGCTATCAGGGCCGCGATGAGGATGTTATTGTTATCCCGGCCAGTACTTTTGTGGCTATCTTCGGCGACCCCTATCTCGATAATATCGTTTATCAGCCGGAATCGCCCGAAATAGCGAAAAACGTCGAGAATAGAGTCCTGGCGATGATGGGCGCACGGTACAAATTCCGCGCTGACGATAAAAGCGCTCTGGGTTTTTGGGATGTTATCGAGTCGCAGCGAATTACTCGTAATGTCCTGATGGGCATCGAGGTTTTCCTCGGTATTATCGGCACTCTGACTTTGTTGATTGCCTGCGTTGGCGTGGCGAATATTATGTACGTATCGATTAAGGAAAGAACTCGTGAGATCGGCGTTAAGATGGCGATTGGAGCGCGGAAGTCATATATTGTATTTCAGTTTTTGCTGGAGGCGCTCGGAATTACTTTTTTGGGTGGCTTTTTCGGCATGTCAACGACGTATATTTTAACCGAAACATTCAGAAGGTTACCGATAGAATCGGATATTTTTAGCATAATGGGCAAACCGATAGTCTCCATGGATATCGGCCTGATTGTAGTGTTGATTCTTGGAGTTATGGGCCTTATATCAGGATTTTTCCCGGCCATGAAAGCCGCCTCGGTAAATCCGGTGGATGCCCTTAGGTATGAATAATCTATGGTAAACGGGTTGATAACATGATTAAAATGACCGAAATCAAAAAAGTATATAATACCGGCAAGGTGTCATTTGAGGCATTGCGCGGTTTGGATATCGAGGTAAAAAATAATGAGTACATCGCCATTGTAGGCCCCTCCGGATCTGGCAAGTCGACGCTGATGAATCTCATAGGCTGCCTGGATACCCCGTCCAGCGGCGAATATTTGCTGGACGATAGGCGTGTCGATACTCTGACTTCAAATCAATTAGCCGAAATCCGCAACCGGCAGGTCGGATTTGTTTTTCAGGCGTTTAATCTTCTTCCCTACGCCACCGCTTACGAAAATGTCGAGTTGCCGTTACTTTTTGCCGCCATGCGTGCCAGAGAACGAAAACAAAGAGTCGTGGAGCTACTTAATCGTGTCGGTCTGGGCGATAAATTGTTAAACAAACCGACCGAAATGTCCGGCGGCGAGATGCAGCGAACCGCTATTGCCCGCGCCCTGGCCAACAATCCGAAATTAATCCTGGCCGACGAGCCGACCGGCAATCTGGATACAAAATCGGGCGGCGAAATTATCAAAATCTTCGATGAACTTCATGCCAACGGCCATACCGTCATCGTTATCACACATGATAAAAACATAGCGGAGCACTGCCAGCGAATCGTAAAATTAAAGGACGGCATGATTGAAAACGGCAACGGCTTCCAATTATTGCGTTAGTCGTTAGAGCAAAGTCGCGTCACATAATCCTTGCTTTTTGATTCAATTCAATGCAGATTTACACCCATGAAATATTTTTTGATTTTGTTATTTCTCCTGCCGATGTCGGTTGTCGATGTCTCGGCACAAATCGATGTCCCCGAGCAGCAGCCTGAAGACACATCTTTCATGATGCCGTCTCCCTTGCCTTACCAGGAAGACCTGCCGGTCGTCAATTTTGAAATCAACAACGCCTTTCTTATGCGCGCCTTTTATCCCGAATATTATGCTGACGAGAATAAAATCAGATCAGATATTCGTTTTGTATCGAGAAATGATTCCGACTTCGTCGCCATCTGGGACAGCCTCGGGACATTTATTCTGGCAACGCTTCAGGATTTGTCCGGGATTAAGTGGAAAGAGAGCGAAATAGATATTCACCTGATGAAATACTTCCGGACCAGCGGCATGTATGATCCATTGATTGTGCCTCTGGAAGGCATAAAAATGAAAAACTACATCGAGGCCACACCGTCGGGGATGCATCGTCTTTTTAATCTGATGCAACTTCTGGCGGGAAGAAATATTCTGCAGGCACGAATCCCGGGACATGAGGACGAATTTATCTCCGATCATCCCCTGCTCGATCAGAGCGCCTATCGCTTTGATATTGTTGCGCTTTCACTGGCTCTGGCCTGTGCCGAACAATTAATGCCGGCTGATAGTATCGACTATATTCTGCATTCGGACCAATGGCAGAGACACAATCCGGGCTGGGAAGTTTTCGATAATCATTTCCGGTACCACTGGGTTCTGTCACCCGAGCAGCCGCTGGTCTATTATTTATCGCAGGAAGGTTACGATTCGCCGCTGATCGGTTTAACCAGACCGCCAAAAATCGAAAAAGCGGTTACTAAGGAGACAACCACCAGAGAACCGATAAAATTATCCGCCAAAGGCGGGCGTCTTGGCTTCTCGGTTACCAAAAACGCCCGAGGGTATTTGCAGGTCGCTGATATCGACACGCTCGGTTTGGCGTTCGCCTGCGGTCTGGCGATTGACGACCTGATTAAAAAAGTTGATGGTGAAGTCGTCAGGGACGCCCGCTCATTAATGGGTAAAATTCTCGACAAAATCGACACCGAAGGCGTCTACATGCTGGTTTTAAGACAGAACCAGGAAATCGGTATTTTGCTCCTGCCCCCGGAAGAAAAATATTAATCGTATGGCAGAACCCAGGACGCGTTCTTACGCGGCGATTTGGCTCTGCCATTTAGACTTTCTGTTAAAATCTAGATCGCCTGTAAATTCAATCGCGGCAGAACCACTTCAATCCCCGATAAATCAGGGAATCCGGGTTCTGCCCTTCCTTATATGAATTCAACCTTGTAGGGACGGAGGCGCGTCCTGCCTTAGCGGGACCCGGTGACCCTGTCATCCTTCGGAGGTTCAGGCCGTTTCCTTCTGCGCTATCGGCATCGGCAATGGTGAGCGGAGGTGCAAATCGCGTTGCGGGAAAGGTATTTCGATTTTGCGCTCACGGAATTTGCGGACAATGGCGCAGTTGACGGCCGAACGGATGCGATAATATCCCTCCGGGGACGCCAGCCAGAAACGAAGTTGCATATTCCATGACGAATCCCCGAAACTCATCAACAGAGCCTGCGGTTTCGGATATTTCATCACCTCGGAATTCTCCTCAGCCACTTCGATTAAAGCCTTCAACACTGTGTCAAGATCGGAGCCGTACGATACCCCGACCTCAATATCCACTCTTATTTTGGGATCCCCGTATGACCAGTTGGTTACCCGCGCCGAGATAAAATCCGAATTGGGTACGATTATCGAAATATTCCTGAGCGAATTCACCGTTGTCGCTCGCATGTTAATCGCCGACACGATTCCTTCGACGTCCCCGACTGTCACCCGATCGCCAACCTTAATCGGTCGCTCGAAAAGAAGGATTAAACCGGAAATAAAATTCGAGGCTATATTCTGCAGGCCGAAACCGATTCCGACCGATAGCAATCCGAATATCACCGTCAGCGAAGATAAATCCAATCCGACAAATTGAAAGGCAAACAAGGTTCCGATAGTCATCACGATATAATGGCCGAGGCGAATCATATTGTACCGAATCGAGCGTTCGATATCGAATCTTATCAAAATACGTCGAAGCACGATCCTGTTGACAAGCTTGGAAATAATATAAACACCCAGCAGGAAGACAATAAACAGCAGAACCGATGAAATAGTGACGGGTTGTTGATTTATGGTGAACAGCCGGTACTGCAGGATATCTCTAATAATTTCCAAAATAGATGCGTATGATTTTTCCATAATATTACTCCCTCATATTTTATTTTCCCAAAAATTAAGGGAGTTTTGCTCCCGTTTCAATATTAAAACGATACGGCACAAAACGAAAAACTCCCGTCGCAATCGACAGGAGTTCAATTTTAATGCGGAAGGGGGGATTTGAACCCCCACGCGGTTAAGCGCCACCCCCTCAAGATGGTGTGTCTACCTATTCCACCACTTCCGCAAATATTGTAGGGCAGAGCCCTGCGCTCCTGACATCTTTATTATTGGCAGGTCTGGGGACAGACCTGCCCTACGATATCATTTGCAATCAGTCTATTGCCCCGTGTCCGGGCCCGGCGGCAGAATCGATTCAATCCCGCCTGTATCCTGCGTCTGAAACATATTGGCCGAATCCGACGGCATCGCCTGCTGCTGTTGCGCCTCACGTTCCATCTCGCGTTGCGCCTGCTCGGTCACGACTGATGTCGCAGCCCCGGCGGCGCTTCCTGAACGATGACTCGACATATAGGCCAGAATACCGCAGTTTATCATAAATACAATCGCCAGAACTGTGGTCGCTTTCGAAAGAAACGAAGCGGCACCGCGGCCGCCAAAAACCGCCCCGGTGAGTCCGGTCCCACCGCCGCCAAAAGCACCGGCCAACCCTTCACCCTTGGCCGATTGCATCAAAACGACAATCACCAGCAGAATACAAACTATCGTATGAAACGCTACCCATATCGTAAACAATTCTATTTCCTCCGTCTATGCTGCATTTATAATCCTCGCAAACTCATCCGCCTTCAGGCTGGCGCCGCCGACCAGAGCCCCGTCAATATCGGGCTTGCTCAAAAGTCCTTCGGCATTATCACCCTTGACCGAACCGCCATACAGTACAGGTATCGTTTCCGCCACGGCGCCATATTTATCGTTCAACCTGTCACGGATAAAAGCATGTACTTCCTGCGCCATCTCCGGTGTGGCTGTTCTCCCGGTCCCTATCGCCCAAACCGGCTCGTAGGCCACCATTGTCTTGCCGGCCTCATCAGTTGCCAGGCCATCCAGAGAACCGTCAATCTGCGCCCCGACAACCTCCTCGGTTAGACCCTTTTCACGCTCTTCTAATTTCTCACCGACACAAACAATCGGAATAAGGCCGCTCTTTAAAGCCAGCCTGGTCTTATCATTAACCATTTTGTCGGTCTCGGAAAAATATTCGCGTCTTTCCGAGTGGCCCAAAATAACATGCGAAACACCGATTGTCAAGAGCATCGCGGGCGCAATCTCACCGGTATAAGCCCCCGACTCCTTAAAATACATATTTTGCGCGCCAAGCAATATCGGACTATTTTTTAGAATCCCGGCGACCTCAGTCAGGGCGGTATAAGGAGGGCAAATTAAAACCGATGGATTCGTAGCATCGCCGACCCTTTTGACTATCTCCCCCGCAAGTTCCAATGCTTCCGGAACGGTCTTATACATCTTCCAGTTGCCGGCGATTATTTTTTTTCTCATGCTTCAACCTTGCTTTCCGTGGCATCGGTCAACGCCGCCACTCCGGGAAGTGTTTTACCCTCAAGGAATTCCAGCGAGGCACCGCCGCCGGTTGAAATATGCGTCAATCTGTCATCGAGACCGCATTTCCTGACGGCCGAGGCCGAATCACCGCCGCCGACTATCGTCACCGCTCCTTTCGCGGTAATTTCAGCCAGAATCCGCGCGATTTCGTATGTCCCTTTTGAAAATTGCTCCACTTCAAAAACACCCATAGGACCATTCCAGACGACCGTTTTGGCTTTTTTCAATTCAGTTCGGAACAAATCAATGGATTTCGGCCCGATATCCAATCCTTTCTTATCGGACGGGATAGCTTCTATATCGACGACTGAAGTCTCGGCATCTTCGGTAATATCGGAAGCCACCACACAATCGACCGGTAGCAGAAAATTAAGTCCTTTTGATGCGGCCTTTTTCAAAATTTCCCCGGCCAGTTCGACTTTATCGGCTTCAAGAAGAGATCCACCGATCCCATTGCCCATTGCCTTGATAAATGTAAAGACCATACCGCCGCCGATTATGATAGCGTCGACTTTGTCCATCAGGTTTTCGATGACATCAATTTTACCCGAAATTTTCGCGCCGCCCAATATAGCAACAAATGGTTTTTTCGGTTGTTGCAGAGCTTCACCCAGATATTTAATTTCTTTTTCCATTAGAAAACCGGCCGCGCAGATATCAACAAATTTGGTCACCCCCTCCGTCGAGGCGTGCGCGCGGTGCGCCGAACCGAAGGCATCATTGACATAAATGTCAGCAATCGAGGCAAGCTTTTTCGCGAACTCCGGATCGTTTTCGGTTTCTTCTTTGTGGAAACGAAGATTCTCAAGAAGCAAAACCTCACCATCTTTGAGGGCATCGACCATTTTAACGATATTATCACCGATACAATCGGGCGCGAATCGAACATTCTTTCCGATCAGGCCGGAGAGCTTTATCGCCACCGGTTTCAACGACATCTCCGGGACGACTTTCCCTTTCGGCCGTCCCAGATGACTGCACAATATCAAACGGCCGCCGTCGCTGAGTATCTTTTTGATAGTCGGCAGAGAGCCGACAATGCGCCGGTCATCGGTGATGTTAAGGCTGCTGTCAAGCGGGACATTAAAATCAACCCGGACCAGCGTCCGTTTTCCCCTAAAGTTCAAGTCGGATATAGACAGCTTATTCATGGCATCGGCCTCCGATAAAAAAAGGCCCGCCATTGACGGGCCAATAGTTTACAACATCTTATTGACCATATCGACCATACGGCTGGAGAAGCCCCATTCATTGTCATACCATGAAAAGACCTTGGCGAACTTACCATTGACCATTGTCTGTTTCGAATCAAATACAGAGCTATGTGGATTCCCCACAACATCAATCGAAACCAGAGGCTCTTCGGAATATTCGAGAATGCCTTTCATTTTGCCGGCCGCCATTGATTTCATGGCGGCATTTATCTCCTCGACGGACGCCGCTTTTTCCATTATTACCGCCAAATCAATAAGCGAACCGTCGGGCGTCGGGACACGTATGGCGCATCCATCCATCTTCCCCTTCAACTCCGGTATCACCAGCGAAATCGCTTTGGCGGCCCCGGTTGTCGTAGGAATCATTGAAAGCCCGGCCGCCCGGGCGCGCCTCAGGTCTTTGTGGGGTAAATCAAGAATTCTCTGGTCATTAGTATATGAATGTATGGTTGTCATAAAGGCTTTTTCGATCCCGAAGTTGTCCAGCAGGACTTTGGCGACAGGCGCCAGGCAGTTGGTTGTACAACTGCCGATCGATATTACATCGTGCTTACGCTTATCGTAGTTATCATCATTAACACCAATAACAAAAGTTCCATCTGGATCCTTTGCAGGAGCAGAGATTAAAACCTTTTTGGCGCCGGCGGCGATATGTTTTCCTGCCGATGCTTTATCTCTGAAAAGGCCGGTTGATTCGACAACAACCTCAGCACCGAGAACAGACCACGGCAGGTTGCCGGGATCTCTTTGCGCCATCACCGGGATTTTCTTGCCATTAACAATTAATAAGTTTTCATCATATCCCACATCTCCCGGAAATTTTCCGTGGACCGAATCGTATTTTAGTAAATGCGCAAGCGTTGCCGCATTGGTGATATCATTGATTCCGACAATCTTAAAGCTTGGATTTCCAGCGATACGAAACACCAGACGTCCGATTCTACCAAAGCCGTTAATTCCGATTTTTACCGGCATGTAACCTCCTTTTTATTTAGCCAATAAACGTCATGAGCCAAAAATATAGCCGACTCCAAAAGTCAGGCTCCAGCCCGAATAATTTTTCAGTTGCGCCAGCGGACTGCCAAACTTAACCGGGACATATTTATAATTCAACAATAAACTTATCTGGTCGGCCACCGGCCATTCCAAACCTGCCGCCAGCATATATGTTATACTCACCCTCGTTTGCTGTTGAACCAAATCATAGTTATAATAAACACCATAGTCAACAATACTCTGGCTGCCGATTACGAATCCCACGCCGGGCTGCAAATATAAATGGATCGGCGTACTTTCGAATGTATACAGAGGGTAAAATTTAGTAGCAGCAAAAAACGGATAAATATTTACCGAGCCGACATATCTGCCTGAGTCACGCCTGAATTCAACTTCACCACGGCTGTATAATCCAATTTGAAAATCAAGGCATAGCGCTCGATTAAGTCGCCACGCGTAAAAAAACTCGGCACAAATACTGCTCCTGGAAAAATCCAGCGAATAACCGGACGGGGCATTTTCATCACCCAGATTGGTCCAGACGCCGATTCGTGCTCCGGCTAAATCACGATCAAGAAAAAGCGGCTTGTGGTATGATTGACCCAGGGCAGGATTCGGAAGGAACATAATCCCCATTATTATCAGTATTAGAGGAACAAGAAATACTGTCGGTCTATCCAAAAAATACCTCGGCGGTTTCAATCAATTCCTCGTCGACCGTTTTTATTTGTGCGACTACTTTTGCCAGGGGAAAAGGGACGATTTTGGAACCATGAAGCGATACCATCTGGCCGAACTTGCCCTGATGAACATAATCAATGGCATGAACACCGAACCGTGTGGCCAGCACACGATCATAAGCGGTGGGTGTTCCTCCTCGCTGAATATAACCGAGAATAATTGCTCGCGTTTCGTAACCGGTGCCATCTTCAATCAGATCGGCCAGCTTGTTACTTATACCGCCCAGGCGGACATGGCCGAAAGCATCAAGCTTTTGGTCCATGATCACTTCCTCTTCGACGGCTGATTCCTTCGATAGTTTTAATCTGGCGCCTTCAGCGACCACCACGATTGAAAAATCTTTGCCGCGACTATGGCGTCGTTTCAGCAAATCGCAGATTTCATCGACATAAGTCGTCTTTTCGGGGAATAGAATCATATCGGCGCCACCGGCAATACCCGCTTCAATAGCGATCCATCCTGCATGCCGGCCCATTACTTCGACAACCATTACCCGGTTATGCGCCTCAGCGGTCGTATGTACCCTGTCAATCGCTTCGGTGGCAATATTCAGAGCAGTATCAAAACCGAACGTTCTGTCCGTACCTATAACATCATTATCAATCGTTTTGGGAACACCGACAACTTTGACACCCATCTCATGAAGTTTGGCCGCAACGCCAAGTGTATCCTCACCGCCGATGGCTATAAGAGCATTGATGTCATGCCTCTTGAGATTGCTTTTTATCAGTTCGACGCCGTTATCGACTTTAAACGGGTTGGTTCGCGAGGACCGAAGGATGGTCCCGCCTCGAGGCAAAATCCCCGAGACATCACCTAATGAAAGCGGCTTAATCAAATCTTCATCGATTAATCCTTTCCAACCCTTATAAACACCCAAAACGGCGTAGCCATAATTCAGAATACCTTTTCTGACAATAGCCCTGATAACGGCATTCAGTCCGGGGCAATCGCCGCCACCGGTTAAAACTCCTACTTTCATATCATTCCTGCAATCAAAAATGCCTGCTTCCAGTAATTACATCCATATTTATTATATGCAATCCCTACGCCGGAAACCGCAAACAAATTAACTATTTTTCCGGGGGTAAAATATATATCTTTTTCTTCGAATAGTCCATCAGTATCGAAAAATTCCTTAACAATTGGTTGCCGATATTGCCATCCACCGTCGATGATTCCGTAAATCCTCGACCTGCCTCGACAACCATCACCGGCGGATGTTCTATTTCCGCGGTACCAATCAGGAGATTGGCCCCGGTCGCGGCATAGGCCTCCGATTTACCGCCGATCCCACCGACTTTTCCTCCCATCTCCTTAATATCGGAAAATGTCTCCTTAAGATTATATTTTTCGACAAATGCCCGATGAAGCATCAATCCGAAAGGATTTCCGAGGTCAATCAGAAATTTCCCGCTGATATCGCCATATACAGCCGATATTAAAGGCGCTTTCAGCATAAGTTCGAAATCGATCGCATAAATCGAATCGGGTGGACTGAATCGGTCCGGACGATAAAACAGTAATTCGTGGGTTTCATAACGGATTTTAAACGGGAGTTTCGAAAGTAAATCATATCCTATCAAACCGCCGAGTTCGCCGGGAAGTCTCATTGAAAGACTCTTAAGATTAACAACCGCAGCCAAACCGCCGCCAAGCCTCAGGTGACCGATTGACAGCGAATCTATTTTCGCAAAGGCAACCGATTCATACCCGGCGATACCCTTCGCGGGAATTCCGCCCAATCGCTCCAGGCCTAGGTGAACAGCATAATTCGAATCCAGAACGTTGGCTCCGGCTCCGGAATCCAGTATAAAGTACACTTTCTTATTGCCATTCACCGATACCTCAATAAATATATGATCATTGTAATAATAAAACGGTACTACGACAGAATCGACATCATCAGGATAATAAAGATCGGTTTCCAACTTGTCATTCATCGAGAAAACCGTGTCATCAATAGGGACATTTGTTTCTATCCTGCTTAGTTTTATTGTCGAATTAAATTCCGGCGCACTTGCACGGGAATCATATGTAAACGGCATCTCCAGATCATCGATCAGCCTGAAATCAGACATATAAGTATATATCATAATTTCATCCAGCTTCTCCCCGACTATTTCCAGGTGACGATGTTTATTTGAAAAGTACAGCAATAAGGTGTCACCGGCAGCAGGTGACGCCGTAAATATTGAATAATCGCTGTCGCCGATTATCGTGTCCCGCTGATATTCAATATCGGCTTTCATACGATCGGGCAAACAATATGACATACCTGTTAAATATGCTGCGTTGACCAGACTTCTTTTTTCGCCGCCGGTAAGTTCCATAATCTGATTATTCTGGTCATTCAACCAGGCCGTATTACCATCATAGGCTTGTGACATTTTTAAAAAACCGAAATCAGTTGACATACGAATTTTATCGGGCGCGGCAAACTGGATTTCCACTTCGCCGGTCATCCCGCCCATTTGGATTTTTCCGACTGCTCGAGTGGAAGTAATGGCTTCTATTTTGTCTGCATCTTCTTTGGAAATCAAATCATTAATATCAGTGGCATTAACGTCGGCGCTCAGCATTAGAAATACCAGGCAGGCAGTCAAAAATTTATAATGTCGTTTTCTATTAGCCTGCATAAGAAAGACCTTTTAATACTCCGTCCAATAATAATCACAAAGTACCAGAAGCCCGACCAGCGTCCACGACAGAACCAGCGATGTCCCTCCATAGCTTAAAAACGGTAGCGGCAAACCGGTCACCGGCATCAGTCCGAGCGTCATCCCGATATTGACGAAAAATTGAACAAACAATATGGTCACGGCCCCCCAGGCCAGATTGGAGGCAAATTTGGAGCGGCATCGGGAGGCGATTTTTATCCCCATATAAAAGATGTATGTAAAAAGACCTATAACAAGCATCGTTCCCAGAAATCCGAGTTCCTCTCCAAGTGCCGAGAAGATAAAATCGGTATGTCTTTCGGGAAGGAAGCGGAGCTGACTCTGCGAGCCGCCCAGGTATCCTTTACCGAATAATCCTCCCGAGCCGAGAGCGATTTTCGACTGAATTATCTGGTAGCCGGCACCGCGCGGATCACGACCGGGATCAAGGAAAGTCAGAATTCGCTGTTGCTGGTAATCGGCCAAACGGTTCCAGAAAAAAGGCGTAATTACCCCGAAAGCAAGGTTAGCCGCAACCGTGAAAAAGCCAAATATAAAACCGGGTTTTAAGAACAGAATCAGAGTAATCAATAAAACCAGATATATAATCCAGGGTATCCAATGAAAGGCAGCCAATAGCGATATGAACGGCGACACAATCAGGATAATATAAACAGGCGACAATCCCGACCAGAACCAGAGACTGAACAGCAGTACGGCAAAAACCACCGACGTCCCCAAATCAGGTTGTTTTAGAATAGGAAGAATCAATATAATCGTCAGGGTTGCCGAAATAAACAACCGGCGTTTAGATTCAGGCGGTAATTTGGTGTATGCCAGAAATCGGGAGAGGGTCAGAAGAAGTGCCAGCTTGGCGATGTCGGAAGGGGTGACATTAACAGGTCCCAACGAAAACCACCGCGCCGCACCGTATTTCGAATGGCCGAAATAGAGAACCAATAATAATAAAACGAGCGCCAGGCCATACAATAAATAGCAAAAAAAGTCGATCAGTCTTAACGGCAAATGAATCAGAACGGCCAATCCGAACAGAGCCACCGCCAGCCATATTATCTGTTTGTAATAAAAATTAAGCGACTTGCCGGTCGTGGCGTCGAACTGAGCCGAATATATAAGGACAATTCCCAAAATGGACAGGGCTAACGCCGCAATTATCAAACGCCATTCTAAATGTCTGTACTCAATCGCCATAACTACCGTTTTATACTATCGGGCGACTCGGCCAATTGATTCATTTTGTGCGACAAATACTGATTTATCACTTTTGCCGCCAGAGGTGCCGCCACTTCCGAGCCGTGCCCGGCATTTTCAACCAGCGTGGCCACCACAATTTCCGGCGTATCCGATGGCGCAAAGCCGACGAACCAGGAATGATCCTCTCCATGGGGATTTTGCGCCGTCCCGGTTTTTCCGGAGATTTCATATTTTTTATTACGGATGCCTCTGGCGGTTCCGTGTTCACCGTTAACGACCAGTTTAAGTGCCTTGCCGAGAATACTCATGGTTTTCTGTGAAAATGGAAGCGTAAACGATACAACATCCGCAACCTCTTCGCTCGAACCATCCGGAAAGATTATTCCTTTCAGAAGGTGCGGACGGTAAACCCGGCCGTTATTGGCCAATCCGCAATAGAATTGAGCCAACTGAAGTGGTGTCACGGTCAGTTCACCCTGACCGATCGCCAGATTCAGGATCAAATTCGGTGACCAGTTGCTCGGTCCGTAAAGCGTATCAAAGTAGGCTGAATTAGGTAAATCTCCGGGCAGCTCACCGGGAATATCAATCCCGGCCTTTTTCCCAAAACCGCACAGGCCGGCGTACTCGCTCCAGGAATCAATGCCCGTCATTTGACCTAACTGATAAAAATATACATCGCACGATTGCTCGATAGCACCGTACATATCCAATCTTCCATGTCCGGCAGCATCCCAGCACCGAAAATATCGATTGCCGAATTGCATACCTCCGTAGCACGGTTTAAGAAGGTCCTCATCGGTTACTACTCCCAATTCCAGAGCCGTCCCGGCCGTCAACAATTTTATCGTGGACCCCGGAGGATACAATCCCGCCAGCGGGCGATTCAATAGAGGATGATTGGTATCGGCGACGACGGCCTGCCATACATCCGGCGGAATAACACCGGAAAAGAGGTTCGGATCAAAATACGGGAAGGAAGCCAGCGCAAGAATTTCGCCGTTGCGGGGATCAATAGCCACGATCACGCCGTTATGTCCAAGGCTGTCAAATGTGGCGGCGGCAAATGCCTGCAAATCTTTATCGATGGTCAATATTAAATCATTGCCTGGCACCGCCGGGATTCTCTTCTTTCCCTCATAAACACCGACAATCTGTCCCCGAGCCGATATTTCCACATACTCGGTCCCTTCTATACCTCGCAGCAAGCGATCATACGTTTTTTCTATTCCCTCCTTGCCGATCATACTTCCCGGGCGATAATCCCGATATTGTGGCGACTTGATTTCCTCGGATGACACTTCCCCGACATGGCCGACGAAAGTCCCGGCGGAAATATGTTCGACATATCGACGCACCGATTCGACGCTGTATGTCACCCCCGGATAATCCTTACTCCGCTCTTCGAGGATTGAAATAATATCCGGCCCCAGACCACGTTTTATCGGCGACGGGATATACTTACTGATAAAATTCGCGGCCGCCTTTTTTTCGACCGTCTGGCTGTCGATATCCAGCAATTCCGAAATCCGGGGGACAGTTACACCGGCGACTCGTTCGAACGGAACAATCGAAACGGTGAACGAAAGCCGATTATCGGCAATGACCTGACGGTGACGATCCAGGATAAGTCCCCTTTTGGGGACAATCGGCTGCACCCTGATTCGATTACTTTCCGACTGCTCGAAAAACTCGCGGTAACGAATCAGCTGATGATATACCAGTCCGCCGATCAGAATAAGCAGGGCGATCGAAAGCAGCGCCCCGGCGATAATCACTCGGGCTGTTTTGCTTATAATAAAACTCGGCATTTCAAAACTGCTCTTTTATCTCATTCCAGGTTAAACGCTTATCTTTAATAAGGAAAAAAATCCAACCCGGGATCAGAGAATAAACGGTGCTGGGAAGAATATATCTGTACATCAGATATAAAAAACTTTCGCTTGAAATCAGCAGTATCTCTAAAGTCTCATGTACAATCAAAAACGCGACAAGAATAATCATGCGGGCTGTAATGGCGGAAATATTAATGCGCCTGCTGATATGATTAATCAGAACGGCGAATCCGGTCAAAAACAGTATCTCCCAGGGCATTAAATCCAGCCGAAATGTCCCCGCCACGATTCCGGCGGCGAATGCAAACCAGAAGGCGGTAATTTCATCTTTGTATATAGCCACTATAGCAATCATCAGAGCGGCAAGATCGACAGTTGCGCCATAAATCGAAATAAGGTCGGATAATATCGTATAGTGAAAGGCGAGCAGATACAGATACAAAATATAAGGAATTATTCTCATTTTTTTTCGCTAATCAATACGTACAACTCATCGATTTCAAAAAAATTCACGGCCGGTGTCAACCAGATTGTTTTCAGGATATCACCTTTTTCGGCGGCGGCGGAGTCGATCCTGGCAATTGATAACCCGGCCGGATAGACGCCGCCCAAGCCGGAAGTTATAATCAAATCCCCGGTTTTAAAGAGAGCATCGGCCGGCAGATTGTCAAAATAAAGACCTTTTTCCGGCGAAAACCTGACAATCCCGATCTGCCGACTGTCGGCCACACGGCCCGAGACCGGATTCGACGGATCGGTCAATAAAGCAACGTTGGAGAATTCCGGCATCACTTCCACCACTTTTCCGACAAGGCCGAAACGATTTATGACCGGTTGATCGACAGCGATGGAATCATTACTGCCTTTGTTGATGATCGCCGCCACCGGATAAATATTTTGAAGCAATGAAATGATTTTAACCGGGACGACTCTGAAGTTTTCCGGCGGCTCAAAACCCAAAAATTCCCGTAAGCGTCTGTTCTCGCGAATGGCCTCGGCCTGCGCGCTTAGCTGTAATGATGCTTCGACAACCTGTAGCCGGAGATACCGATTCTCTTCGGTGACTTTACTTAATTCGTGAATATAATTTTTCAATTCCGAAAATGGAAAATACAGAGCGGATGCTATTATATCTCCGACAATGGGTCGGATCCGGCCGGGAGAAAGGACAATCGGCCAAAATAAAATTAATGCCAGGATAAGACTGATCAGCCGACGATTTCTATGGAACATCGCCGCAATCCATGCCATCGATCGGTAGCCTCCATGCCCTGAATAAATTATTCAACAGTATCAATCATTTGCAGTAGCTCACCGGGCGAGGTGACGGTCATCATTTTTTTCCGATTATCCTCGGATTTCATGATGTACGAAAGCCGCGCCATTACGTTTAGATGCGCACCAATGGCATCTTCCGGAGCGGCAATAAGAAAGAAAAGATAAACCGGTTTATGATCCATAGCGTCAAAATCGATTCCTTTGCCGGATCGTCCGAAAGCTATCACGATACCCTTGGTGGCTCTGGTTTTGGTATGCGGAAAAGCAACGCCATAGCCCACACCGGTAGTCACCAGCTCTTCCCTCTCCTTAACGTCCTCAAGAAGCGCAGAGGAATCTTTAACCAGATTGGATTTTGAGGCCAATTCCACCAGCTCATTTAAAACACTCTCTTTGTCGGTCGATTTTAAATTAAAGGTTATAAGATCCTCTGAACAAAATTTGGATAACTTCATAGCATCACCTTTCCCTTAGTAACTCTCCGCTTCTTCGATTAATAAAACCGGGATATCATCATCAACCCGAAAAGAAAGACGACAGCTGTCACAATTTAATTTATTTTCCTCTTTCTTATATTCCAGTTCACCCTTACACTTCGGGCATACCAATAATTCAAGCAGTTTTTCAGATAAAGCCATAATAAAGCCTCCTATTCCCGAACGATACCCATCCGGCGAAATTTCGCAAGTCTATTTTGTAATAGTACCTCAATCGACAGCTTTTCGAGTTCTGCCAGAGTTCTCATAATTTCCTGCTTAATCGTTCGCGCCATACTCTCCGGATCATTATGAGCGCCGCCGGGCGGTTCCGGTAATATTTTATCGATAATTCCCAGTCTAAGATTATCCTCGGCCGAGGGCCGGAGTGATTCCGCAGCCTGCTCGGCATGCGATGAATCGCGCCATAATATGGCCGCGCAAGCTTCCGGTGAAATAACCGAGTACCAGGCATATTGCAACATGTAGACTCTATCGCCGACCCCGATTCCCAGGGCACCACCCGACGCCCCCTCACCGATAACGACTATAACGACGGGCACTTTCAGCGCCGACATCTCTCGTATATTTCTGGCAATCGCCTCCGCCTGCCCTCGCTCCTCGGCACCGATACCCGGAAACGCCCCGGGGGTGTCGATTAAGACAATTATCGGTTTTTTGAATTTTTCGGCCATTTTGAAAAGCCTTAAAGCTTTGCGGTACCCCTCCGGATGTACCATACCGAAATTCCGATACAGATTCTGTTTCGTATCGCGACCTTTCTGCTGGCCGACAATCATGACCGGTTTTCCATCCATCCGGCCAAAACCGCCCACAATCGCTTTATCGTCAGCAAAATTCCGATCCCCGTGCAGTTCCAAAAAATCAGTTGTCATTAAATTTATATAATCCAGCGTATACGGCCGACGCGGGTGTCGGGCAAGCTGTACCTTTTGCCATCGGGTCAGGTTGGAAAAGGTCTCGTGTCGCATCTTCTCCATTTTTTCCTGAAGCGACTTAATCTCGCCGGATAATTCGATATTGGCCCCGGCGGCAAAATCCTTCATATCCGATATCTTTTTTTCCAGCTCGACTATCGGCTTCTCAAAATCGAGTACCTGTCTGTTTTCCATATACCGTTAACTTTCATCCGACTGACCGTCTGTTTCTTTTCATACGGAAAATAAAGATAAAATATAAAATGAAAATAACAACCATAAAAAGGAGTAATATCGTCAATAACAGCATCCGTTCGAACAAGAACATTCCCACCGAAATAGACCCGAAAAACAGACTGGAAAGATAAAATAAATAGACGACCTGCCTCTGGCTTAAACCGGCGTACGACATATAATGAAAAATATGTCTCCGGTCAGCTGTCATTACATTCCGACCGGCAACCAGTCTTCTGGTAAACGAGGATATAGCTTCAATCAGCGGCACTCCGAGAGCCACCAACGGCATGAATAATGCCGCCGTCGTATATGATTTAATCGGTACCGCCAGCGAAACGACGGCAAAAAAATACCCTATCAAAAGCGAGCCGTTGTCGCCCAGGAAAATCCGAGCCGGGAAGCGATTATAAAGCCAGAACGCAAAAGTCGCCCCTGACAGCGACAGCGAAATCAAGACGACCGATTTTACAGCATACAGGATACCGATTACAACCATTGTTGCAAATCCAATAATCGATACCCCGGCAGCCAATCCATCAAGACCATCGATGAGATTAATCGCATTGGAAAGGGCCACGACCCATAAGACGGTGATAACGATTGACAAACCGCCCAACGCGGTCGTCCCCAGCAGGGGTAAGGAGATAAAATTAATGGATAAACCACCGGAATATAGAATTAAACCGGTGACAACCTGAACAGCCAATTTGATCCCGGCGGCAACCGGATGGAAATCATCAATCAAACCGATAAAATAAATCAATATCGAACCAAGGAAAATATTCGGTATGGCCCTTTCAATCTCTGCAAATGATCCGGGTGATATCTGAAGGCTGACTATGATTGCAATCCACGAAGATAACAGGATGGCAGTCCCGCCAAGGTTGGGAGTCGGCCTTTTATGACGTTTGTGTTTCCCCGGATAATCATATATTGAATATTTTTGACTTATTTTGATGATAACCCTGACTAAAACCAGAGAAGTGATAAAAGCGACCGGCAAAGCGATTATATTAATTAACGACGGCATTTAAAAATCAATCCCGGTCAAAATCCATTCAATTATCCTTTTCAAGACCCGTCAAAATAGTCAAAATGAAATTGAAAAGCAAAGCTATTGGCAAAACAAAAAGTGAAAAACCGTTCGGATAATGTTTTAAAAAATATTTCCAGGCTGAAATATGATGATACCATTTGCGTTTTATTTTAGATATGGCTGCCCCCTGCCCCCAATAATGGACGGCACCGGCCTGCGGAACGAAATATGCTTTTCGCCCCTCCTGGCCGATACGAAGGCAAAGGTCGGTATCTTCCATGAACATAAAAAAACGCTTGTCAAAACCGCCTATTTTATGAAAAAAGTCGTTTCTGATTAACATACATGTCGCCGATGCCGCCGGAACTTCCATAATTTCATCACTGTCACCCAGCGTGTATTTTTCCGTTGGATTATCCGACGCGGATTCTCTTCTTAACACCGACCCGCGCGAAAAAAGAATATTACGATAATCGGGCAATTTGCGACAGGTCGGTTGGAAGCTGCCGTCGGCGTTGCGCATACGCACCACCACCGCTCCGGCATCGGGCTGCGATATTAGTGCGTCGTGTAGGATTTTAAGCGCACCTTTATCGATAATCATATCCGGATTAGCAAACAACAGATATTCGTTTGCGGCCAAACCCGCGGCGGCATTGCATGCGGACGCAAACCCGATATTTTGGGAGGATCCACGAATTCTAATCCCGGGAAAATCCGATTCAACAATCCGTATTGTGGCGTCAGTCGAGTCGTTATCATAGAGGATTATATCACCGCCAACCGTCGTGATTTCTTCGGAGAGCGCCTTGAGACAATTCGAGATACTTTTTTCGGAATTAAAAGTTACGACAATAGCGGAAATAGACATCCGGAATTTTCGACACCTATCTTAGTTTGCCCAATATAGACATTAACCTCAGGTACCACACTTTCCAAATCGCTTCACGAACTATTTTTTTCGACATTTTCGACGCACCGTGAAGACGATCGGTAAAAACAATCGGGATTTCTTTAATTTTAAAACCCTTCTTCCACACTCTTAAAGAGACTTCAATCTGGAAAATATATCCGTTGGATCGAATCGCATCGAGATCGATTGCCTCCAGCACCTGACGGCGAAAACATTTAAAACCGCCGGTTCCGTCACGAACCGGCAGACCGGTCACGATACGCGTATAAACATTGGCATAATAAGACAAAAGCAGACGACCCATCGGCCAGTTGATGACATTAACGCCGGAGATATATCTTGAACCCAGGACAAGGTCGTTTTCTTCGATGGCCTTAAGAAAATCAGGTAGATAATCGGGATTATGCGAAAAATCGGCATCCATCTCAAAGATGTAATCGAAACCATGTTCCAGCGCCCATTTGAATCCGGCGATATAGGCCCTTCCCAAGCCTTCTTTGTTCTCGCGATGAAGAACATTAATTCTCGGATTTTCCGCCGCCATCCGATCGGCTATCGCGCCGGTCCCGTCAGGTGAGTTGTCGTCTACAACAAGGACATTCAGCCGCAGGTCTTTCTCAAGGGCCGCCTGAATAATTTTCTCGATATTTTCTTTTTCATTATAAGTGGGGAAAATTATCAGCGCCTTCTTATTTTCATTCATGCCCGGCCGTCGCCTTTTATCAAATTTTTAAAACAATTTATCAATATAATTTTGCTTTGGAAAATGTCAACATGGTGATTTTCATGGAATAATTTTCAATGTCTCAGAAAAAACTAATCCTTGGTGTCGCGTCCTAGTTTGTCGAGTTTTTTTCGAATTACGCCCAGCTCTTCTTTCAGGGCCGCCAGTCCCTCGGTCAGAAAGCCGAGTATAAACAGCGCCATTCCGATTCCGATCAAAAGCATCACCAGGTATAACATCGGCCGGAAACCCTCGCCGACAATAAATCGCAGATAAATCGCATACAACCCGACCAGTGTCCCCAGGCCGAAAAAGATGGATCCGACTAATCCAAGAAACAGTAGCGGCTTGCGCAGCAAGGACAACTGCGTTTTAACCGCTATCATATCCAGAACTCCGATCGGTATCCGCCAAAAGGAAAATTTTGATTTGCCCCATTTGCGCTCGTAAAGACGGATTTTAACTTCCGCGATATGATAACCCTGATCGGCTGCCAGTGGAATCAGATAGCGATGCCAGTCGCGACGCAGGAACATATCTTTGACGACTTCGGCGCGAAAGGCCTTGACCGAATTCAAATCATGCACCTTCAACTGGAAGATCTTACGGGAGATGTAATTATATACGGTCGAGACAAAACGCTTTTTATACTTACCCTGTTTCCATCCGGTCGAAACGTCGGCCCCGTCCAGAATGGGCGCCACCAGCCCGGGGATATCTTCCGGCAGATACTGAAGGTCGGCCGGATAAAATACATAAACGGAACCGGATGCGGTCGCAAAACCGGTCAGCAGCGCCTCGGTCAAACCAAGATTGAGGGGATGCCTTTTATATTTGATAAAGTCATATTGATTCGCCGCTTTAATGATTTCGTCGTAAGTCCCGTCTCCGGAACCGTCATCGACAAGTATCAATTCATAGTTTTCATCTGCCTTTTGAGTCATTTCAAAAAACAGACGACAAAATTCCGGTATATTTCCCTGCTCATTATAGGCCGGGACAATTACCGATATAAGTTCACTCATTGGCCACCTTCTCCGCCCCTGCCAGCATTTCGTTAATATCTCTTACCATCTGCCCGGATTCCGGATTAAATTTCCTCGCCTTATTGAATTCAGCCTGTGCTCTATTCTTAAATTCGGCATTTTTTGTCTTTTTATACATGCTAATATAAAATTCACCCAACCGGAAACGCAAGTGATAATCGGTCGGGGCGAATTCAATCGCCTTTTTCAACAGGAACTCGGCCTCCTCAAATAATCCCAGATCATACGCTCTAACACCGGCAAGATAATTGGCCGACATATTTTCATGGTTTTTCATTAAATACGATTGCATATAATAATTACCTGAATCAATCTCATTTCGAGCGTAAAAGAGGTTCGACAATTCAAAATCGGATAAGACATAATTGTCGGCGGCCCGATTCCCGGTCGCCCCGGCCACACGATATAACAGGATGGCTCGTTTCGGCAGGAAATATTGACAAACAACCGCCGCCTTTTTCATAATCTGAGGATACTGTTCGACCGCCGCCTCGGCGTTGTATTTATCCATAAGCAGATGCGTTATCGGGTATCTTTCAAAGAAAGCCGAATCGACATTGGCGACCCCGAACATATGAATCAAATTGAGCATACTATTATCCTGTGTAAAATCAGCGGCGTATGGACCGGAAACGACCGCCTCGGGCGACAATATCGTGGCCAGGTCTTTGGCATTACAAACCGTATTATAGGTTGGGGCGTTCGACCATTTAAAATATTTAACACCGCCGGATAGGACGCCGGCAATTAATGCAATGGTAACGAAAGTCAGACGAAATGGCCGCGACGGCGATATACGCGATTCCTCCCCGAATCGCATTATTATATAAACGGCAATCGCTAACAGCAATGTCACAATAAACAAAGTAAGTTTATTTGCCAGAAAACTGAAATCCCAATTAAATAACCTGTAAACCGGATCCATAATCTGATAAACCGGTATCAAAGCGATTAGATAAAACAGAAGCGGAAATATTAAATAACCGCGGCGCGGCAATTTTGTTTTAATCTCGGCAAGCAGATTAGTGAGAAAAATACCCGCGAGAGCACAGACCGGATAAATCAACATCGTTTGATACCGAAGCGGGCGGTAATTCCAGATCATAAGCGAACCATACGCCGCAACGACAAATGATATCAAAAATAGTATGCCCGGATTTATTCCAAACAATTTGTTCTGCCAGGACTTTTTAAAACCGGCGCGGAATACGAAAATTAATACCATCCCCCAGGCCAGAAGCGAGGCTATCGGCATCCGGAAGAATAGCCGGCTGGCGGCGCCAAAGGAAACGTAATTATAGACAAATTTGTTAAAATTGGTAAAAGCCTTGGGCAGCCCGTACAGACTGAAGGCTTGCTCCTCCACATAGCCGGTCACCGAGGCGGCCGCCGGTCGATAGCTGAAGAAATACCAAAAAATCAGTACCGCCAAAAAACCTGTGATAAAAAATATATACTTTTTTAGAAATTTCGATAATTCGGGGCGGAAGTCATGATAATATTCATAGACGGCGTAACAGGCAAATGGAAATAAATATATCAGACCGATAATCTTCCCGAAAAAAATCGCGCCTGCCAGAAAAATCCCGGCCAATAGCACTGCATAATACCTTCGGCCGTAAATCAGGACCGTAAATGATAAAATCGCCATAAAATTCAAGCAGTTTTCCAGAAACGATAATCTTCCATAAAATATCTGATTGTAGTCAAATGTTATAAAAAGCAGGTAAAAAATGGCGGCCAAATTTCCGGCGATTTTACGCACGGCAAAATAGAGCAAAATAACGGTAGGGAAGGAAAAAACCAGACCGACCAGATTGGACTGCATATAACCGACCCCGGCGATTTCATAAACAACCAGCGAAACCATGGTCGTAATTGATTTAAGAAAAAAGACCAAACGAAAATCATGCAGCGGATTAAACGATCCCCATAGCACGGAATTTCTGGCATAAGAAATATATTGTGCCGGATCGGTATATATTCCCTGACTGGTTGATAACCCCGGCGGAGGATCGGACGAGAGATGATTGATTCTTAACAGAATCGCCAGAACGGTCAATATGGCAAAAACAATCGTTTCGGTCCTGATCGACAATTCTGTTTTTGGTTTATCTTTCAAAAAACTCCCTTATTTTCGAACCGATATAATCAATTTCATTATCCTTCAATTCGGGATAAATCGGCAACGACAATATTCTTTCCGACAATTTTTCCGTAACGGGAAAGCTCCCCGACGGAAATCCGGCCCTTATAAATCCTTCCTGCTTATGAACCGGAATCGGATAATGAAGCAAAGTCGGAATACCGTTTTCGGCAAGATAACTTTGAAGTTCGTCCCGCGCATCGGATTCAATAACAAACTGATGATACACCTGATAGCTATCTCTGAATTCGGTGGGCAGCGTGACAGGCAGGCCTTCGAGCTTTTCTCGATATCTATTTGCCACGCGGTTTCGTTCCTGATTCCATTTATCGAGATATTTCAACTTGACCGATAAAATCGCTCCCTGAAATCCATCCATACGGGCATTGTAGCCGAGTATATCGCAAAAATATTTTTTCGAAAAACCGTGATCGCGGAGTTTTCTTACCGTTTCAGCCAGCCCATCATCGGACGTGACAACCGCTCCACCCTCACCGTAAGCGCCGAGATTTTTCCCCGGATAGAATGAAAATCCGGCCGCGACACCAAACGATCCGGCCCGCTTATCCCTGAATGCGGCGCCGTGAGCCTGGGCCGCATCCTCGATTACCAGCAGATCATGCTTTGCGGCAATAGAAAGTGTCTCATCCATATTCACCATATTACCATAAAGATGCACCGGGATTATCGCCCTGGTTTGTGATGTTATCATAGCTTCGATCTGTTTCAAATCGATATTCCTTGTGACCGGATCAACGTCAACCAGAACCGGTGTCGCGCCGGTTTCGGCAATAGCGGCTGCGGTCGCAATGAAAGTATTGGCCGCGGTGATAACCTCATCGCCCCGGCCAATCCCCAGCGCCTTCAAAATCAGAAAAAGCGCCGAAGTGCCCGAATTGACACCGATCGCATGCTTACAACCACAATACAAGGCAAAGGCACTCTCGAATTTCGCCACCGACGGACCAAGGATAAAACTGGAAGAGTTGAGCACCTCGAACAATGCCGAATCTATTTCATCTTTTATTGAATTATACTGGGCCTGCAGGTCAAGAAATTTAATCTTCATGCGGTATCGCTCCGGAAAAAATAATTTTTCCCAAAATAACACAGCTTCATGACCAAGTCAAGCGGTCGAACGCGTACTTTAACATATTATGGGGCATTGCGTTATATACACTCTTTCGCCTTCAAATTCCGCATTTGTTGACGATAATAAATATATGGCGCTTATTCATAAAAACATAAATAAAGGCCAATCCATTTTCTACGATTAATATGTTTAAGGGAATTAAATATAGATTCGTATTCGCGGTAGTAACAAGTGCTTTGTTGATTATAATAAATGCCTTTAGGTGGTCTATAGTTGATCGTATTACTCTCTTTCTCCTTTTTCCCTTAGAAATAGCGGTTTGGCTGCTATTTTTTGTATCAATCCTAACAAGTATAAGCTGTCTTATTAAAATAAAGAAAATCGGAGCGCGCTCATTCATACCATTAGGCGTTATGGTATTTGGTTTTATTGTTATAGTTTTCGTTCCATTCACATACCTGTGGTTAAAGATTGATTTTTATTTATACAAAGATGAACGGAATGAAATTGTTGATAAAGTATTAAGCGGCGAACTTAAGTCGAACGTTGACTATAATGCAGATCTTATTGCCCTTGATAATAGTTATCCCTTGGTATCGATGGGTGGAAACGAAATAGTTGTTGAGGGGTACGATAGCAATAAATATATCCTCTTTTATACGTTCCGAGGAATTCTGGATAATTATTCCGGCTTTCTTTATGTTCCCAAAGGTGGGAAACCCTCCAAATTCAGTGACCTATGGGAAGAAAGTTCTACTCAAATAGCGTTAATGGAAGAAAACTGGTATTATGTCTCGCATCATTAGGATATATTACCGAATCTCACTCGAAGTCATTTGTTATTTTCCAATAGTCAGGCTGAGCAGGAATCTCCTTCATCGATCTATTATTTACTCCTCAAGGCCATATTCCTTCCATTAAAAAGCGGAAGGGGTGGGAATCGAACCCACCGGAGACGGCCTAACCGTCTCCCCACGGTTTTGAAGACCGCAAGGGCCACCAGACCCTATCCGCTTCCGGGAATATTATAACAGTTTCTATGCCGAAATCAAGGCTGAAGAGACGGCGAATAGACCGTTTTTTCAGCTTTTAACGCCTGAGCAGGTTGGGGAAAATTATAATAAATTTCACAAGAATAGATAATACTTGCATATATATGGCAATAGATTACAGCCTTTATAATTTCGTATATTACTATACAGACTATTGCCGGTTTATCCCAAATTCGATTTGACATGCAGCGCCGAGATTCATATAAATTGCTCAAATACGGGAACAAATCGTGTAATGCTCCCCATTTAGCAAGCGATTTCTAAGAGAGTCCTCGTGGTCAAGTT
>CAYVMO010000023.1:0-50328 GCA_964452645.1 uncultured Ignavibacteriaceae bacterium | reverse complement strand
CCGGCCCCCTAAAAAATTTTTCTTTTTGCCTGATTCTGGGGGGGGGGGCGCCCCCCCCCCCCCCCGCTTCCCGGTAGGTCTGAGGACCTACCGGGCACAACATTAGCAGAATATGCGAAACAAAGCCATTTTGAATAAGAAGGAATTTAATTTAAGGAGTAGGGAAGAACCCGAGTCCCGACGCTTCAGTGGCGGGACGATGTGGTTCTGCCATGTCAATCGTGGCAGTGCCGCTTCATTTTGCGCGGGAATTCGTGATTGGCGTACGTCCCGGTGCGCTAACAATCCGTATTTTGACGCCGCTTATTTTCTACTCCCACTCGACCGTCGCCGGGGGTTTGCTGGTGACATCGTACAATATCAAATCTATTTCAGGGAATTTATTTTCGATCTCATCAACCAACGATTTAATGACTTCGACCGTGACATCCTGCCCGATAAAGGCCGGTCGGCCGGTCATGTAGTCGTTGGTGATAAATGTCCTGATGGCGACCGAATGTTTTTTATTTACACCTACCGGAACCAGAACCGCCAGCACCTGACTCATGGGCGGTTTATTAAGTTTTTCGGTAACGATAAAATCAAGTTCTCGAAGCAGAGCAAGATTATCGCGGCTGATGTTCATTTTGTACGCTTTGATTTGCCCGACAATTTCCTTTTTATTAAGTACATACGCGACTCGATTTATTCCCCGAATACGATTGGGAATATCCGTCCCGATTTTATAGATTTTATTCCATTCAAATGCAGTCCCCTTCCCCCACACGACCGCCAGACGACGATAACTGCGATTATCTCCCTGCACCCCGACCGATCGAATCGGCAGCACCTCTCCCCTGTATTCATCTCCGTACTCTGCAACCATTTCACCGAACCTATCGGCGACGTCCGATTCGACTTCATTACTACCATCGTGGCATATCAATCTAATCGCCAGACCCGGCCCCGGAAACGGCTGCCGCGAAGCGATTTTCTCATCGATACCCAGCGAACGCGCCACTTTGCGGACCTCATCCTTGTGCCAATCCCAGTTGGTCTCGACCACCATACCCTTGGATCTTGCCTGACGGATCATCTCGACGTCGTTGTGATGCGTCTTAATCTTATGCGCCACGCCGCTGACATCCGGATTGCCGCTCTCTATCAAATCGGGGCGAAGTGTCCCCTGTGCCCAGAATGTACTATCGTCATCGAGATGCAATCGCTCGGAGACTTCTTTAAGCACCTTCACGAATACCTGCCCGATAAGATTCCGTTTTTCTTCCGGATCTATGATAGACGTCAACGGTCCAATCCTGCTTCCGTTGATTTCCACGATACTATCAAGGAATTTATCCGCGGCATTTTCCCTGATAAGATTTTCAAGTCCGAATTGCTCCAGCTGTCGGCAGATAACATCGCTTTCGTTCTTGCGCATCAAACCGTGATCGACATGTATGGCAAATATTTTTTCTTTATCCAGAGCCTTCAGCAGCAGCGCCGCCGTCACCGCCGAATCGACACCGCCGCTGACGAGGACAAGCACCTGTCCGTCGCCGACCTGCTTTTTGATTTTCTCAACAGCGGTTGTGATTCTGTCTTCGAGAACATAGTTGCCCTTCAATCCGCACACTTCCCGCAGGAAATTTCGCAGCATCGTAAAACCATTGACGGTCAAATCGACTTCGGGATGAAACTGAACGCCGTACACCTTTTGCTCTTCGTTGAATATGGCCGCCGCCACCCGCCCGGATCTGGCGCAAATCTTGAATCCATCGGCCAGTTTATCGACCGAATCGCCATGGCTCATCAAAACGCGCTGGCTCTTTTCAAGACCTTTGAACATGGGGCAATCGGGATTTATATCTATATCAGTCTCGCCGTACTCATTCCTTACCCCCGGGGACACGACTCCGCCGAAATGCTGATTTATCAGATGCATACCGTAGCAGATGCCAAGAACAGGAACATGCAGCTCGAATATATCTCGATCGTACTCCAGGCGGTCACCATCCCAGACCGATTTCGGGCCACCCGAAAGGATAAGACCATGATAGCCGTGCAACTTATCGGCCGACACATTAATCGGCAGAACTTCCGATTTAACCGAAAGCTCGCGGACACGACGGTCAATGACTTTCGTATACTGCCCGCCGCAATCCAGGATGGCTATGCTGTCTATTCTTGTCATATTTCAACCAAACGGTTTATCAATTAGCAGGTTAAAAAATAAAATTTTGAGAAGATTGTCAACAACGAAAGGGTTCGATTATAAGAGGTTTTAATGATTTTGTCTTCTATACGAATCAATTGTCTTTCTCATTGCGGCGATATGCGCCGGGGTCGTGCCGCAACACCCGCCTATAATCGAGACACCCATTTCGAGAATATCTCTTGCCTTATCGGCCATAAACTCCGGCGACTCTTTATATGTCGCTTTATCCCCGACCATCTCCGGCAATCCGGCGTTCGGCTGGATGATTATCGGTTTGGATGCGAATTTTTTAAATTCACGGGCGATATCGATCATTACTTCTATTCCATTACCGCAATTGGAGCCGATGACATCAGCACCGGCATTCTCAAGTTCCCTTACAGCCGTTTCAACATTGACACCCATTATAGTGTAAAACCCTTTTGGCGTCGGATCAAAGGTCATAGTGGCTCCGACCGGAATCGATTTTGAAATGGTCCTTATCGCTTCTACCGCCAGTTTGGCTTCCTCTATATCGGTCATCGTCTCGACGAGAATCATATCTACGCCCGAATCGACAAGGACTTCAGCCTGCTTTCTAAAACTTTCAAAAACTTCTTCGGGTCCGACATCACCGTATGGTTTCAGAAGTCGTCCGCACGGTCCGACCGAGGCCGAGATAATTGCCTGGTCACCAACCGCTCTTTTGACCGCTCGAACCGCCGCCCGATTTATCTCTTCGTATTTATCCTCAAGTGAATACAGGGCGAGTTTCAGAGGCGACGCTCCGAACGTATTAGTCTGGATCATATCCGACCCGGCCTCAAAATACGATCGTGCAATATCCTCAAGAATATCCGGTCGTGAAAGATTGATGGCCTCAAAACATTGTTCAAGTGCAACGCCGAAATCGATCAGCAGCGTCCCCATGGCGCCGTCGGACAGTATAATCTCACCGTCGGCTATCCTTTTGAGCACGTTTTTCATCTTAATGAAGGCCCAGCAATTCTTTGACTTTGTCAACGGCGTTGATACCGTCGAAACCATATGCATCGGCGCCAATCTGTCGCGCGTAATCTTCGGTCAGCGGCGCCCCGCCGACAATGATTTTTACTTTGTCGGATAAATTTCGCTCTTTAACCAGGTCAACCACCTTTTTCATCACCGGCATGGTCGTGGTCAGGAGGGCCGACATCCCGATGACAGCCGCCTTATTATCCAACGCGGCATCGATGAATTTTTCGGGAGGAACATCATTTCCGAGATCGATAATCTCGAAACCGGCCCCTTTCAGCATAATCGCCACCAGATTCTTGCCGATATCATGCAAATCGCCCTGCACCGAGCCGACGACTACTTTGCCGATAGTCGAAATCCCCTCCCTTATCATCAACGGTTTTAACTGATCCATACCGGCATACATCGCTTTGGCGGCAAGAAGAACATCGGGGAGAAAAATCTCATGCGCCTTGAACTTCTCCCCGACAACTGCCATACCTGCAATCAGGCCGTCATCAAGAATAGATTTTGCCGGCAAATTCTGCTCTATGGCCAGCTTGGTCAAATTATAGACTTCTTCATCCTCACCGCGCTGCAGATTATTCGAAATCTGTTTTATTATATCCAAAGCAACCTCCTGTCGGATTATCATTGTCCTAACGATCCAGTATCTCCTTGATTCTGTCGCGACAGCCCATTGTTTTACACTCATCACAGAATCGATAGGCAATTTCAAATTCATGAATTTCCCGCGAACCGACTATCATTACCCCCGAGATCGATTTTAACGGCAGCATTAGATAGCTGTCATTGAGTTCGATCCCGATTTCTTCCGGATTCAAAAACTCGAAGAGTTTTCCCTGACCGCTTATATGCCAGCCGCAATAGCCGGGGCTGTAACGCATCACCAAATCATCGATACTTATATTATCAATGCCGACTACCGAGGAGAAATAATAACTTTCCATGTATATTCCCGCATTTTCGGTCGCTTCCGAAGCGACCGAGTCCAGCATCGACCCCAAGGCATAATCATGATTTTCAAACAGCTCGACGATTTTATCGCTCAATTCGCCTCCGACGGTCAGTGCAAACAACGCCAGCTTTTTGGCCCGGGGAAATATTTCGGCAACCGGTGACGGGACTTCATTGGCTCCCTCGCCTTCATATATTTCTTCGAACAGCCCTTTGGACAATTCGGAATAAATGCCGATTGGATGGTTGAGTTCCTTGAACATCGCCAGGGCGTCATCACAGAGTTGATTGATTTTATCGGTCAAGTCACTCAGTTTCGAGATCCCCTGATTTTTTAAAATCGCTATTTTGTCAGGGACAATTTCATTGGACGGAATTTCGATAATTTCTTTCATTGATTGACCGACGGCAATTTGTCCATCCCGTACCGACGAGCTTCGGCTTTCATAAGTTCTGTCAATTCTTTTTTTGTATCATCGTTAAGACGCGAAGGCTCATATTCATCTATTAGCTTTTCTACCTGCGCCTTCGCCCGTTCGGTTAAAGTCCGGCTGCCTTCCTCGTACCATCGCTGACGATTGGCGCGTTCTATAGTCGGGCCGGGAAAATAATGTTCCTCTTTTAAATACCTGCGCGTATGTTTGGAAATCAAAAGGTGTTGCTCTTTTAATAACTCCTCGAATCTTGGCATTGAAGGAAAATCATCTTTTGGTTTGATACCTTTGATCATCCTGAAAACCATCCCGCAAATTTCGTTGTCGACGACCAGTTTTTCCAGACTGAAGCAATTCTCGAAATCGAGCATTCCCGGCCCCGAGATATTATTAATTCCCGATAACGCCGCCAAAGCGGCGCCCAGCGACGATTCCAATCCGGCCTGCGCATCGAGTTGTTTGGCGTCGCTTAGTGAGATATAGGCCTGGGTCGGCAGGCCGAGATATTTCCCGATTTCGCTGTAGGCGCAATCAATCATTTGCGTTTCGATCGCTCCCATCGGGGTCGTTTCATATCGAATATCAAAAATCGCCGGTGAACCGCCATAAAGAGCGGGCGCTCCGGGATTGGTCAACTGTGTGATAACCACGCCGCTTAATGTTTCGGCGGTGTGCTGTACCAAAGTCCCAACCAGTGTCACCGGCGCAATGAAACCGGCCATCGGCATCGAAATATATTCGACCGGAATATTATTAATGGCACAGTCGACCAGATTTTGTGAGGTAACGTCACTCCATTTCAACGGCGATGTCGGGCAAACCGAAAAAACGGTTAGCGGCTTATTCTTAAGCTCCTTCTTATTTCCCCGCACGGCTAACTGAAGATCACGCATGATATCAAAGGCATCGACAGTAAAAGCGCCGGTAACGACAGGTTTTTCGCAGAGCATTAGACTATAGTACAATCTGATACTGTCGGAAATATTTTCGGGAACGTCCGAGGGTACGACAGCGGTTGCCTGCGAAGCGATATACTCAAGCCTGCTAACCAATTTGGAATAATTAATGTAATCTTCACTTGTTGCCCTGCGTGCTTTACGGGAATCGATATCCTGCATATATATAGCGGCCGAACCGGGCGTAAAATTTACGTTATCGTCTGACAGGTCAACCGCTTCATTACCCAAAACATCATATAATTTAAAAGAATCGGGAGCGGTTTTCAATGCCCCATCAATCAGATCGTTTTTAAAAAGAACATGATGTTTTTCTCTGTCCACTTCGGCGCCGTGATCGGAAAGCGTGGAAAGAATATTCTTATTATAAATCGTAACGCCAAGCCTGCAGAGAATTTCTCGGGCTTCGGAGATGATTTTCTCGATTAAATCATCGCTTAGAAATCTTACTTTTGGTCGCACCTGTCACTCCCATATTTAAAATGGAATATAGTCAATTATATTGCCAGCTCCTTCATAAACTCGCCGGTATCCATTTTTTCGCAGGCGAAAATCAATTCCTTAATTTTATCCTGCCGCTCCGGTAATAGAAGCCCTGAGGATAATCCGCTAAATTTCGATTGCAGATCATCCATGGTCATCGGCTCACGAGGATCACCTCTGGGATACTCCAGATATTCCGAATACTCTTTACCGTTTTTGGTTTTCACAACCACTTTCGACGGCTGCTTAGCCGGGAACATCTGCTCAAATTCCTCCGAAGCCTCGCCTTTGATTTTATCAATCACCTGCCAGATACGTTCATCTTTAAGTTTTTCCTCGGAAAATGATTGCGCTGTGATTTCATGATCGACCAGGCAGCAGGCGATGCAGTACGGTAACGAATGGTCGGCTGTTTCGCGCGATTTCGGACGATACTTCTGCGGATCAAATAAAATATCACAGGCACGAGCAATTGTTGTCACAGTTACTTGTTCAATATTATCAAAAGCAATATCATTACCTTTAACCACATTTAAAACTGCCGAAAGATGCGTATGTGTCAGGGCCTCGGTCGGAAATGCTTTCATCCCGCATTCGAGAATTTTATACTTATCACCCAGGCCGCCGATTAGTTTGTCAGACGCCCAACCCGGCCCGAAAACATCCATCAAACCTTCCTTCCCTTCAAAAACCAATTCGGTGCCACTGTATCCCTTCTGCGCCATTAGAGCCGCCAGAACACCGCTTTGCACCGCCATCGGATCAACTGTGTTTTTCATCATCGTCAACTGGCCGGCGGTCGGACAGCCGATAGTATGATTATGCGAACCGTTGATACCAATAGCATGCACCATCTGATCTGCATCCAAACCAAGCATCTTACCGGCCACGATCGGCGAAACGAACTGCGTTAATGTCGCATGATGCCACTTCCGCTCACGCACCCCCGGTACCGCAAATTCGCACAGCCGCTGTTCAAATTCGTAAGCCAGAGCAATCGCGACTATCACTTCTTTCATCGAAGCACCGACCAGCTCACCGACCGACAGCGCCGCCGGAATCAAATCGGAAGGATGCGAAGGATCTTCTTTCCAGTAAATATCATTGAAATCCAGGGCGCGAATCATCAGTGAATTAATCAGTGTGGTATTAACCGCCGGGATTTTATCGCCGAAACCGATTAGAGTCGCCTCGGCACTGCCACCCATTTTCAAATATATATCTCTTAATATATTGACATCCTTCGTATGATAGCCGCCATAAGCGCACCCAATCGAGTCGTATAAAAAACGTTTGACTTCATGCACCACTTTTTCCGGAAGATCGTCGTATTTCAACCCAACGGCAAACTCGGCCATCTTTCTTGAGATTGATTTATTCATGGTTGCACCTGCAGGATTTTATTTTTTACCCAGTTTTCCAAACCTCCGGTGATAATCAATTCCTGGGCGGCGGTGCCGAGCGGTGAGATTCGATAGTCTTTATCATTGGTTGCGAGAATTGAGCGCCGGAAATCGATTTTAGCTTTGATACCCGTTCTAACAGTTAATTTATCAGTCCTGAATTTTTTCTTAAGGTCATGCACGAGTTCCGGCGCACCGATTACGAGAAAACCGTTGTTGATAGCGTTCCGCATGTATGTCTGAGAGAATGAACCGGCAATGACCAGACGAATCCCGCGATATTTCAGCGCTGTTGCCGCCTGTTCGCGGGAGCTGCCGCTTCCGAAACTGAATCCACCGACCAGAATATCGCCCTCTTTGGCGATTTTACTGAATTCCGGATCATAATTCTCCATCACCACCTCGGCCTGCTGTTCCGGTGTGAAATCATCGATATAAGTGTACTTACCGGGATAGATGCCATCGGTATTGAGATTATCCTGAAAACAGAAAATCAATTCGCCTTCTATGGTCTCCGGAAAACCATCGAGTATTATCATTTCAGCCGATACGATCGATTTTTGCTCGTTTACCTTTATTTCAGCTTTCAGCCTTATGTCTTCAACTTCGTACGGAGAAGTAATTTTTCCGGCCACGGCCGAAGCCGCCACTACCGCCGGTGAGGCCAGATACGCCTCGGCGCTGCGCGAACCCATACGCCCTTTGAAATTGCGATTCGTCGCCGAGATACCGACTTCATTATCTTTCAGCGTCCCTTTGCCCAATCCGATACAGGGACCGCAACCGGGAGGGAGGACAATCGCACCGGTGTCAATTAATATCTGCCAGTCACCTTTTTTTTCGCTTTCGGCCTGCACTTCATTCGAGGCCGCCGATATATAAAACTCGACCTGTTCGGCAATCTTTTTCCCCTTCACCACCGCCGCGGCTTCGGCAATATCCTTAACACGACTGTTAACACATGAAACCAGATAGGCTTTATCGATTTTGATATCACGCCGGCTCATCTCGGCCGCCGATGTCATCGTTTTGACATTGTTTGGACCGGATACGTACGGCTGGATAGTCGACAAATCGATCGTCAACTCCCGAGCATAATAAGCATCGTCGTCGGAATGGAGTTTTTCGTTCGAAATTTTATTTATGCTATCCGGATTCAAACGCGGATGAAACTGACCGCCATCGCTGTCTGAAGGTACGCCCGCAGCACCGCGTCTAACAATCCATTCGGCGCGTTTCACCAGCCAATCGAGAGTGACTGTATCAATCGGGAAAACACCCGCCAGGGCACCCCACTCGGTCGTCATGTTGGCAATCGTCAATCTCTGTTCGATCGATAAATTTATTATACCTTCGCCACTGAATTCGATTGCATGGTTCAATACTTCATCTTTATTGAAGAAACCGCAAAGCGCAATAATAATATCTTTGCCCGTCACGCCGGGACGCAGCTGTCCATTCAATACCACTTTCGCCACCGCCGGAACCTGCCACCAAGTACGGCCGGTCGCCCATAACGCCGCCGCATCGGTGCGCACGACCGGGGTGCCCAAACAACCCAGCCCGCCATACATATTGGAATGGCTGTCGGAAGCGACGACCATCGTGCCGGGAAAGGCGTAGCCCTCCTCGCACATTACCTGATGCCCGATCCCGCGCCCGGCCGGATAAAAATCGACGCCCATCTCTCTGGCAAAAGCTTCGATACCCTCATATTTTCTCAGATTCTCTTCGCTTCTGTTTTGAATATCGTGATCCAGTGCAAATACCGGCTGCCGCGGATTGAAGATTCTGGCGGCGCCGATCGCCTTGAATTTGGGTATTACGGCGCCCGTGTTGTCGTGAGTTAAAACATATGCCGGCTTGATAGAAATAAAATCGCCACTGTGAACGATAGTGTCTTTTTCCAATCCGACTGCGAATTTCCGGGCTATTTTTTCAATTAGGTTCTGTCCCGCCATTTAATTCCCTCAAAGCAATCATTTTCCCGAATGCAAAAACATATTACGCCAATTATAGCGTTTTCCGGGGAAAAGTAAAGAGGGGATTTTCCGATTATGTTTAACTACAGGTAGCCTTCGAAAATCTACCGAATGACAATTATTTTGCCTTCGACGTCGCTGTTTCCGACCATCCAAAGATATGTGCCGGAGGCGACCGGTTGGCCCGACTGGTTAGTACCGTCCCAAGTTAAATCGCCGTCGACATTTATCCATTCACGAACGATCGACCCGGAGACTGACATTATGTAAAAATTGGATCCACTCGGTATTTCGGTGAAGGTAACTTCCCGCACCTCGGCCGGCCGAAACGGATTGGGATAGGCATGAGTGACCGGTTGAACGGTAAAAAATGAGGTAGTACTGTACTCACTGCTGTTGGCGCGGGCACGCCAGAAATATGTCTGTCCTGCACTCAAACGCTCATCCACTTTCCATGCAGTCATGTCGCCCCCCTGCTGGGGAATGGGGGGTGATGTGGCTGCAAAGTTTATAAAAAAGGAATCAGTGGCAACTTCGAAATAATATAAATTCTGCTCGCTGGGGCCGATGTTGCCGACCGCAAGATTCGGCTGCGATGAATGCACTTCAATACCGGAAACCGGTTCGATCGCGATCACCTGACCATTATCGACATCAAGAGGAAATCCGACGCCGGCCTTGCATGAGGCTGTATTGGATATGGCCGAAAAATTGAGGGCCTCGTCGCAAGACTTTATGGCCACATAGTACACCTCACCCGAGTTAAGACCATCGACAATGGCCAGTTGAGTCTGTCCCGCCGGAAGCGGCGGGACATACTCATTAAATATCGTAGCCGAATCCCAGTTCGATTCGGTCAATTGCGATTGCGAATAGCGAACCAGGTAGGCGCTGACGGTACCAGTGTCACCATCATCACCCGGCGCCGTCCAGGAGAGAAAAATCGTCCCTTCATCGGATCCAGTCTCTGCCGACAAATCCTGAATCGTGGCCGGCGGGACATTATCTTCCGGAGTGGTGCTGGCTACATTGGAAAGCGCTGACCAGTTACCGGCTTCATCTCGAACCTTAATCGCGAAAAAATACTCGGTATTGGTGCTCAGTCCGGTGACGGTTAGCGTTTCGGGCGTCCCGGCTACCTGCGGGGAGGGCTCGCCGCTGACCTGACCGGCGTCGTCCCAATTCAATTCGTTTATATTTTCAGTGCTGTATCGAATATCATACAGATCAGCCGTTCCGGAAGAACCATCATCACCGGTGGCGACCCAGGCCAGATAAGCTTCGTCGTCATTAGCACCCGGTGCGGCCACCAAGCCGGAAATCGCCTGCGGTGAAGTAGTATCCCGTGTGGTGAAATTTCTCACCGAACTCCAATCGCTCCAGCCGCAATCATTGTTTGCGCGAACGCGCCAGAAGTATGTCTGCTGATCCTCGAGAGTCAAGGCCGAGTAATTCGAGACATCGGCTGAAATATTAATTGCAGGACTGCCAAAACCGGCATCATCATCTACTTGCACCTGATAATAAGTTATACCGCTGACATCCGACCAATCAAGCATAACCGGAATATTCAGATTATCGGCTCCATCGGCGGGCGAAGCCAGAGTCGGTACCGCCGGGACGGGACATTCGGTGGTCAGGCTCCAGACCGAACTCCAATTACTCCAGCCAACATTATTATGTGCCCGCACACGCCAGTAATATTGCTGTCCTTCATCAAGGCCGGAAATCGTACAGCCTGACACAGTGACATTGGTATCAACCGACGGACTTCCAAATCCGGAATTAGCAGCTATTTGAAGTTGATAGAGATCAGCATCGAGGATGTCGGCCCAATCAAAGAATATCGGCTGAGATTGATCTGTCGCCCCATTCGACGGTGTTGCCAGGACAGGCGGATCGGGGACAGTCGGCTCAGCGTTAGTTGCCGCCGAGGCAATATTGGAGAGCGCCGACCAGTTCGGGACCTCATCGGCGGTTTTGATCCCGAAATAATAGGTAGTTGACGGGTCCAGATTAGTCACCGTGAAACTCTCATTACTACCCGCTGTTTGTGGTGAAGGCTCACCGCTAACTTGAGTAGCCGCATCCCAGCCGGCGTCAGTGATATTCGAAGTCGAATAACGAATATCATATTCTGCGGCTGTCCCGCTGGAGCCGTCATCACCGGGAGCCGTCCAGGTCAGCTCCATCGAGTTCTCGGTCGGATTCCCGGCAACCAGGTCAGCAATTGTTCCCGGCGAGGTATTTTCAGCCTCGGTCGTTTTGGAGATTACATTTGACATTGCCGACCAGTTCGGAACTTCATCGGCGGCCTTGACTGCGAAATAATAAGTCGTACTCGGCGCCAGCCCGAAAACCTCAAACGTTTCGGCGCTGCCGGCCGGCTGTGGTGTCGGTTCACCAGTCGCCTGCGTCGCGGCATCCCAATTTGACTCGGTGATCGGTGACAGCGAATAGCGAACATCGTACTGGGAGGCGGTACCACTGCTGCTGTCATCACCGGGGGCGGTCCAGTTCAGAGTAATCGAATTGGGCGACGTTTCCACGGCCGCAAGTCCCGCTCCAAACGACGGAGAGGCGACCAGCCAGCTTATCAAGCATAAGGCCAAAGCAGGCGTTAAGTACGGCCGTGAAGATAGCTTCATTTTACATAACCCCATATAATGCTCCTCTAATATTGATTATTATGAGCGCATCAGGGTTTATCTTTATACAAAACGCATGCCCGTTCAATATCATTTATTACGAGATTTCTCGTGCTGAACCGCAACTATTTAGCTTTCTCACCGGTTTTCTCCGTGGAATCCGCTCAGTATTGATTTCGATCAGTGTTCAAAATACGGGCAGTATATACCGCGAATCAGCTTTTAATATTTCGGCATTTTCGTCGGCGATTATACTATCCCCGATTTCCGTTATTAACTCCGTGGCTGTCAAAACCTATAAAATGGCATCCCAAAGATGTTGATTTTTCGGGTATCGAATACTATATTCCCGAAACGTTTTTAGCGACCTGATAAAAAGGGCCTGCCGTTGGAAACAGTAGAGCGACTATGAACATAAATGCGGCGACAATAATAAAAATTCCACCGAACATTTATTATCATTTCTCTTGTAAATCATTTCCCGCGATTCTCCGGGAACATAAATGAGAAAAATAATTTTAAATCAGAACACATTATAAATGGACAGACTACTCAAATCACCCTGGCTGGAAATAAACCTGATGCTGTTCGTACTTATTATATCGTATACTGCTATGGCGTTTCTATCATGGGGTACTGAGACGTCGGAAGGGGCGATGTCCGGTGAAGCCATCTGGGGATGGATTTTCGGATTTTTTCTATTAAGCTTTGCCATTGCGCTGGTAGCCGTAATTGGAGGAATCGGCGGGGGGGTTCTGTTTACCCCCTTCATGCTGGCCTTTACTTCGGTAGACAGTCTTATCGTTCGCGCTACAGGTTTGATCGTGGCCATGTTCAGCGGATTGATTTCGACCGGTCCATTTATGAGAGGCGGGCTGGCCAATCTTAAAATCTGCATTCTCTGCGCGGCAGCTTATGGGATTGGCGCATTCTCCGGTGCCCAAGGCGCGATTTATGTCGCCAAAAATCTCGGAGAAACCGGTGAAGGATTTATTAGGCTTTCGCTGGGGATAATTTTATGCTCGCTGGCAGTGTACTTTGTCTTCGGCGGGAAAAAAATAGAATGGCCAAAGGTGAAAAAAATCGATGGCTTCACCAGGTGGCTTCAGCTCTCTCAACCATATTATGAAGTCTCCCTCGGCAAAGTCATCGATTACCCATTGACAAGAGCCGCCTGGTCGATGCTGGCAATTACGGGTGTGGGTCTTCTCTCGGGCTTTTTCGGACTGGGAGCCGGATGGGCAATTGTCCCGGTGCAAAATCTCATAATGGCCGTACCGCTCAAAGTGGCAGCCGCTAATAGTGGTGTCCTCCTGGGTATGGGTGATTGCATCGCCGTCTGGCCCTATCTTCTTATCGGAGCCATTATTCCCATTTTTGCCGCACCCTGGTTGGTCGGTCAGGTATTAGGGGGACTGCTGGGTGCTCTGATTCTCATTAAGGTTAAAGCCGGATTTGTCAGATACCTATTGATAGGATTTATGTTTTTTGCCTGTTTCGGACTACTTACTAAAGGTCTGACAATACTGGGAGTCATCGGGGAAGTGCCGATGTGGATTAATGGATTAGTGTTTCTGGCGATTTTCGTGACCGTGACATATTCCATTATCAAAATGAGCAGGGCAACGGCGAAATATGAGGTATCGGAATGAGTATCGAGAATAGGCCGAAGATGCCTCCGGCTCAGATTTATTATGGAGAGATAGTCTACTGGATTACCATCACGGCATGTATTATATGCATGATCGGTCCAGTCATATCGCTGGCGTTGCCGGAAAGGAATATCCTTAATCCGTACAATGTAATTAATTCCATTTTTCAAGGCAAAAGCGCCGAAGAAGTCTGGCAGGACGTCGGCGGTAGATTTCCCGGCGGGCACTTTTATCTGAGTTATTTTACCTACGGCGACGGTTTGACACAGTTTGGTCTGGCTCTGGGTTGCAGCGTCGCCATTTGGGCCCTTCTCGGAGCGATGGTCGCATTTCTCCGCAAAAAGCAGTACGTATTTGCTATGCTTGGACTTTGGGTGGCTTTTCTGGCCGCACTATCGATGACCGGTATCGTCGGCGGCATGCATTAAAATTCGGCTAAGATATTTTATCAAATGAATTCCTCTTCGAAATCAAGATTATCGCCGGATGCTGTCAGAAATCAGATCGCGGAATGCGGATTCGAAATTGCCGGTCTCGCCAGAGTGGATAAGGTTCGACCGCACGAGAACTTTGAAACCTGGCTTAGGAAAGGATACGCCGGTGAGATGAGATATCTGGTGCGAAATCTTGATAAAAGATTTGACCCGGAAAAACTTTTTCCCGGCGCAAAGTCAATTATCGTAATGGGATTAAATTATTTTCCCACAAAAAATGAAAAAGCACAACAAAAAGTGCCTTTTAAAGTCGCCAGATACGCCTGGGGTGAAGATTATCATAATGTTTTCAGGCGTAAACTACGGAGGCTTAGAACCGGGTTAAAGGCCATTAATCCACAACTGCGGGGGCGAATTTGTGTCGATACGGCGCCCTTTATGGATAAATACTGGGCGCAAAAGGCGGGATTGGGTTGGCAGGGTAAACATACCAACCTGGTTTCACGGCAATTCGGCAGCTGGTTATTGATTGGCAGCTTAATAATAAACATGGAAATTGATGAGTACGATAGGCCTCATTCAGACCATTGCGGTAAATGTACCGCCTGTCTTGATGCCTGTCCGACCGGGGCCTTGATTGCACCGTATCAAATTGATGCAACTCGTTGTATCAGTTACTGGACTATTGAGTCAAAAGCCGAACAACTTCCGAATGACATAAGAAAAAATCTAAACAAGTATGTTTTCGGCTGCGATATTTGCCTTGAGGTTTGCCCGTTTAATAAATTTCAAAAATCACGGCGCGAGGAAGAATTGTCTCGCCGGAAAGAAACCGGCCTGCTCGAAAGCGGTCGAGCAACAAACCTCTCTGAAGAACAATTCGACGAACTTTTTGCCGGTAGTCCCATAAATCGTCCAACTCTTCCCGGTATAAAAAGAAATATCGAAGCTGCAGCATTGGGTTATACAAATAAATGATTGCGCCCATCAACTCGGGATAACCGTCCGACATCGTCGATATTTAGAAAATAACAAGTCCTTTCGTGAAACGGCATATCGACCGCCGGAGCCGGATAAGATAATGGGCCGATTTTATAAGGTCATCCGGCTCAGCGAATTATACTAAATAGCCGCCCCCACCTGACCCTCTCGGGGAAATGAGCAATATTATATAAAAACAGCCTTGGAACCGAAACAGGATCAGAAACCGTAACCTCGGGAGAATTGGTATCCGGCTCCCATGACCAGTGGATAAACATCGCTTCACCCAATATTAGATTATCCTTAACCGGCCCCCAGTACCGGGAATCATACGAATGATCACGATTATCCCCCATCATAAAATAGTACCCTTTGGGGACGACGTACGGCCCCCAATTATCAGGAGTATCCTGACCCGAAGGGGGGCGCTTTATATCCGGTTTTTCGAATTTCATTTTCGGCGGATCCGGGAACTTCTTCCCGTTGACATAGAGAATTTTATCTTTCACCTCCAGAGTTTCACCACCGACCGCCACACAGCGTTTGATATAATTAGTTTTTTTATCGCCCGGCCATTTAAATATGACCACATCGCCCGGCCTCGGATCATGAATAGCGGGCAATCGCCAATCAAGAAACGGAATCCTTGCGCCGTAAACGAATTTATTGGCAATTAGAAAATCACCGACCAGCAGCGTATCTTCCATTGAGGCCGACGGAATTTTATAAGCTTCAACGATTGACGTTTTTATTATCACCGCCAAAACCACAGCTATCAGTAGCGATTTAATATTCTCCCAAACGACATCAAATACATCCTTGCTCATAAAATTCCTCTTTTCAAAATCTTATCAAAAGCCGATGTTGCCAAAGAAGTTAACGCATTCGTCAGTTTATACAATCTAATGACGGGTAATATCATTGTAAGTTACAAATATTATCAGAATTATTATAAAAGCCATGCCGATTTGCTGTGCAATCAAACGTGATTTAGCCGAAATCGGCGAGCCTTTTAGTTTTTCAATAAGCAGAAACAGCAAATGTCCGCCATCAAGAACCGGGATTGGCAATATATTAAGGACAGCGAGATTCACCGACAGAAGAGCCAAGAACTCCAACAAAACGTCGAAACCGGCCCGTGCCGTTAAACCCGCATATTTACCTATAATAATTGGTCCACCCAAATTCGACACATCGACTTTACGGCTTATAAGTCCCCAGACGAATTCAAAGACCTTTTTAACATAATAAGCTGACTCGGTAAATCCCGTCTTTATTGCTGCCGGCAAACTGAGAGGCTGATAAACGATTCTCTGTTCGACTCCTATACGAGAAATTACAACCGAATCGCCATTATCCAAAACTTCGTGCTCAGCAACGGTCGCTATTGTATCCGTAAAAAATTGCTTATCTCTCTGCCACGAAATAACAACAGTACTGCCGGCCTTCGGAGCGATAATTTCAGCCATTTTCTGGAATGATTTTATTTCGACACCGTCGACGGAAACAATTCTGTCACCCGGTTGAATACCGGCCATGGCGGCCGGATAATCCGGTTTGACCTTATCGATATAAACCGAATCGGCTGGACTTCCGCGGAAAAAGTAAACTCCGGCCAAAACCACAACCGATAGAAGAAAATTGGAAAACGGCCCGGCAAAAATAACCAGAAATCGTTTCCAGGGCGGTTTTGACATAAACTCCCACTGCTCCCCCTTGGTTTCTTCGTATGGATTTTCCCCGGCCATTTTTACGTAACCGCCCAGCGGGATAATCCCGATGGCATACTCGGTTTCTCCCCATTTCTTCGAAACCATAGTCGGCGGAAAGCCGAGCGAAAATTTATCGACCCGGATCCCTGAACGCTTGGCTACCAAAAAATGCCCCAACTCGTGGAAAAAAATCAATATCCCCAGAACAAATATTGTAGCCAGAGCCGTAATCAAGGTATTGCCTCTTCGAATTTTGCCGCTGTCTGGCGGCCCCACTTATCGGCGGCCAGTATATCCTCAAGGGTCGGATCTTTAACGGCATTGTGTTTATCAATTGCGTTAATAATGATATCGGGTATTCGCCAGAAATCAAGAGATTCATTCAGAAAAGCCTCGACAGCCACCTCATTGGCCGCGTTATACACTGCCGGAGCCGTGCCGCCTATTTCAGCGACCCGATAAGCCAACCTTAGAAGTGGAAATTTCTCAAAATCCGGATTAATAAAAGTCAACTGAGCTATATCAGCCAGATCCAATCGGCCAAAATCCCCGGATACTCGTTCCGGATAAAACAGAGCATAAGCAATCGGAAGTTTCATATCCGGATAAGACATCTGGGCAATTACCGAGGAATCCACGAATTCAATCATGGAATGAATAATCGATTGCGGATGAATAATAACATCGATTTTTTTTGACGGTATATCAAACAGTTGCATCGCTTCGATAATTTCAAGCCCCTTGTTTATCATTGTCGCCGAATCGACCGTGATCTTCGGTCCCATACTCCAGGTAGGATGATTTAGCGCTTCCTCTTTCGTGATCGAACGAAATTCCGATTTTGGCCTGCTGAAAAAAGGCCCTCCCGAAGCCGTCAGGATTAATCTTTTGACTTCTTTTCTCGTGCCTGAGAATAACGCCTGCCAAATGGCGGAATGTTCCGAATCGACCGGTATTATTTCAGCGCCCGATTTCGAAGCGGCTTTCTTAATCAACTCACCGCCGATAACCATTGATTCCTTATTGGCCAGAGCCAACCTTTTTCCGGCTGAGACGGCATCCAGCGACGCTTTCAGACCGGCCGCACCAACAATACCATTCAAAATAATATCGGCGTCAGACATTGCCGCGAGAGGAGTGATACCCTCGGAAAAATCAATGAGTCTTGTTAAGCTTCTGTCTTGTATGTCATTATACTCTCGATATGAATTCTCGTCAGTAACCGCAACCAGTTTCGGTCGAAACTTCTTTACCTGCTCTGCCAGGATTTTTATATTGGAATGAGCCGAAAGGCCGACTATTTCTATCCGATCGGGATATTTCTCAACCACATCCAGAGCCGATATCCCGATCGAGCCGGTCGAGCCCAATATGACAAGTTTTATTTTCTTCATTTATCTAATAAACGTATTCCTCTCCGTCCGGTTCCGCCATTTGATCAAATCCCTGCCGATAATTGCCGAATCATGTTTAATGCCAGGGGATATCCTCGATAACATAGACCTTCCTCATAACGACATCTTCCAGCGGCCTGTCTCTGGAATCGGTCGCGACACTACCGATTTTATGAAGCGTGTCGAATCCATCCAGCAATTGTCCGAAAACAGTGTATTGTCCGTCGAGATGCGGCGCCCTGTCAAGGCAGATGAAAAACTGGCAGGAGGCCGAATTGGGGTCGCGCGCGCGAGCCATCGAAAGTGTCCCCTCGATATGCGGCAGGTCGGAAAACTCGGCTTTAAGAGTATATCCGGCATCCCCGGTTCCAGTGCCGGTCGGATCGCCACCCTGGATCATGAATCCATCGATAATCCGATGAAAAATCAGGCCGTTGTAAAATCCTTCCCGGACACGCGCCAGCATGCTGTCAACATGCACAGGAGCCGCATCGCGATACAATTCCAGCGTCATGGTGCCGAAATCGGTATCAATAGCGATTATCGGATTGTCGGCTTTTCTCTTTTTGAATTTTGTTTCAGCCATTTTGTTCGTTTTTCCGGACTCTTCCGCGACCTTTTTACTTCCGCCGCACGAAAGAATCATCAAGCTCAAAATTGATAATAACAATATTCCGGCAGTTTTCATAATTATTTACTCCTGTTTTTACAGGTCACATCACAATGGAATTTATTTTTTCGGCTTTTCCGGTTTAATGTCTTTAAGGATATACATTCGTCGAATATACACGTCCTTCAGCGGCCGATCGCCCCGGCCGGTTTCGACACTTCCGATTTTATGCAGCACGTCGTACCCATCCATCAATTGGCCGAAAATAGTATACTGGCCATCCAGATGCGGCGCAGGCGCAAGACAGATAAAGAATTGTGTCGACGCCGAATTAATATCACCGCCGCGCCGAGCCATCGACAATGTTCCTTCGACATGTTTCAGTTTTGAAAATTCCGCCGGAAGAAAATATTTCGGTTTCCCGGCATCGCCGGCCTGAATCATGAAACCGTCGATAATCCGGTGAAAAATCAGCCCGTCGTAGAATTTTTCACGGATACGCGATAACATGCTGTCGACATGAATCGGGGCGACATCACGGAATAATTCCAGCGTCATCGTACCGAAATCGGTCTCGATAGCAATCTCGGGATTGTCGGGATTGCGTTTTTGATAAGTATTTTCTTCAGCCTTTTTGAGTGCTTTTGATACATTGACTTTGCTTGTATCGTCACCGGCAAATGACATAGCCACTGTTAAAATAATCGCCGTCATAAGATAAAAAAATTGTTTCATCATTCTTCCTCGTCTAATTCACATTATCTTCCAACAGGTTAATGAATATACTTTTTTGTTATACGGGTGTCAAAGCTGAAATTTCCATTATTTTCGGGTCGCGGATTTTTTAAAAAATATATTTGACAACGAAATAATGTTTTGCAATAATATATATGTAGCTTAGAAAAGACCTCTTGATTGGGCTTCAGTGACTCTAAGCAATTACAGCAAAAGCCCCGTCGGAAGACCTGTCGGGGCTTTTAATATGGGATTTACTTTCTTAGTTTTAGCGCAAAATCTTCGATTAAAAACATTGAAAACTTATTTTTAGGATAAACGCCAGGGTGCCTCACCGCTTGCGGTGAGTTTATTGGAAAAAGTAGTACAGCCATTTCTTATGATCCCATAGCAAGCTATGGGGCACCCAGGCTAATTGAATAATACTTCGATTATAGATCTCATAGCGGTCTTATTACTCACCCCTAATATATAAATAATCCTGTTCAACCCCCATTTTTTTGGTAGGGTCCCAGCCAGCGATGACAATTATGCCGGATTTCTTCGGACTCCCTAAAGGTAATTGCGAAATTGGCTTGACACCTATATAAATGGTATTTCTAGGAATCATGATTCGGCATTTACCGCCGCCAAAGATGGGACTATTGCCATTTATATAGATTGCCAAGCGGCCGCTTTTAACACCATCTCCAACTGGGATAACATGATCAATCTCTGGACCCGCTTGGCGAGGAGATTTTTTGAACTCTAATAAACCATCGAATCTATCAACACATATTGTGGCTATGTGCTCACCATTCAATTCATTAAGCGGTGGGCAAAATAACGGCCCAGCCAAAATTTCGTCTTTTTTGCACGCGCGGATATGAACCTGACCCGAATAATGAATTGACAATTTGGGGACGTATTCATCGGGCTCTTCAAGTGAGTATTTAAAGGTATCCTTATATTGAAACTCCTTCATTGTTCGATTTCCGTAATAATATAGGGTTTTTGCCGCATAAGGAATAAAATAGATGCTGGCGTCCCCGGCAGTTAGTATAATCTTGCATATTTTTAAAAGTCGACCTTTGTGATCGGCCAACAATCTTATCTTTCTTAGCCTCGCCACGATAAACTCTAAAGCAAACAATAGGGACTTTATTATCTTACTAAAGTTTATTAACTATAATATTTAACAGAAATTTATATGTCAACAAATCAATTTGGATATCGCTTTTATTATTTAAAAGCAGCATCACAAATTCCTCAAATCCTCTTGATTTTCCGGGGGATTTATGTTTATTAAGATGCTTATAATTTGAGTCGATATTTTGTTTGTCGACTCAGGAGTATAAGAGATTATGGGGCAGTAGCTCAGCTGGGAGAGCACCACGTTCGCAACGTGGGGGCCGGCGGTTCGATCCCGCTCTGCTCCATTTTAAAATAATTTGTGTAAAGGTGTGCTAGATGGGGAGTTAGCGGTGCCCTGTAACCCGGAATCCGCTATACCGGGATTGAATTCCCACCGGAGGCTTCACCCGCTTTTTGTGCGGAAAGAGTAAGTGGTGATGAAAATCGGGTCCCGTACAATGTTGGCCCACTGAACCCCGCCAGGACCGGAAGGTAGCAACGGTAGGTGACAGTCGAGATGTGTTGCGGGGCAGCCTGGTTGGAGCCGGCTGCTGTGGAAACCTCTGAGCGGAGGGTCGACGGTGGGTGCGCACCATAAAAATGGCTGTTGAGAAAGGAAGTTTGTCTTATAAATATCACATCGTTATAGCGAGGGATCCGATTTCTTACGGGATAGAAAAGCGCGATGTGTTCCTCGTTCGATGCGGAGAGATTGCAGCGCCCCTCTTCCGATAAAATCGGCTTCGGGGCTCGCAATGACGAGAAAATGAATTTATAAATATGTCGCATTTCCCGGCAGATGTGGACATCTGCCGGGCACGGCTTTGGTTTCAGAAAGTTGGGCACGGAGATTATCGACAAGTCGTAAAAATTATGTCGTATCAGGTTCTGGCCAGAAAACACAGGCCGCAGCAATTCGACGATGTCATCGCGCAGGAGCATGTCACCCGCACGCTGAAAAACGCCCTTAAATCAGGACGAATATCCTCGGGGTATCTTTTTACCGGCCCTCGCGGCACCGGCAAAACGACGACCGCGCGTATCCTGGCGAAAGCAATGAACTGCGTCGAAGGCCCCACGCCGACACCCTGCGATAAATGTCCCTCATGCACCGAAATTATCGCCGGTTCGTCACTTGACGTGCTCGAAATCGACGCCGCCTCCAATACCGGTGTCGATGATATACGAACGCTGCGCGAGAATGTCCGCTATTTGCCGACTTCGGGCAAAAAGAGAATTTATATCATCGATGAAGTGCATAGACTATCCGGCTCGGCTTTCGATGCTTTGTTAAAAACACTCGAAGAACCACCCGCGCATGTAGTTTTTATTTTCGCCACAACCGAGCCGCACAAGGTGCCGGCCACGATCCGCTCCCGCACCCAGCGGTATGATTTCCACCGGGTATCGGTTTCCGATTTAAGTGCCCATATAAAAAAGATTGCCGGACTGGAGGAAATAGCAATCGAAGATGATGCGCTCTATCTTCTGGCGCGCAAAGCCGATGGTTCGGTGCGCGATGCGATTTCGCTACTGGATCAGCTATTCGCCTACACCGGAGAAAAGATTACCAGTGAAATCGTTATCGAAGCGCTGGGCTTGATTGACAATCGATTTTATTTCGATTATGTCGAAGCGATCGCGGCTAAAGACTGTGCCGCCGGTTTGGAGAAAACCAAAGAATTAATCGATGCCGGAGTCGAGATCCCCGAATTCTGTGCCGGTCTGGCCCAGCATTTTCGAAATCTGCTTATATTACAGAGTCTTGAAAAACCGGAAAAGATTCTGGAGCTGTCCGACTCGGAGCTGGAAGCATACTTAAAGCAGAAGAAATATTTCTCTCCGGGCGACTTGTTGCGCATGATAAATTTCGTCAGCAACATGTCGCTTGATTTAAAGAGCGGTCTCGATCCAAGGTTGCTTCTGGAGACTAATACCATAAAACTGGCCAGCATGGAGTCGACCGTCTTATTCGAAGATATTCTGGCTCATTTATCCGAAGATGAACAAGCGGAGGATGGAGAATATGATCGCGACCTGTTCGGCAAACCGGAGTCAAGGGGGGCGCCAAAGACCACTGTAAGTACCGAATCAATTTCCGAAAAACAGTCCCATGAGGAAATCCCCACCCCCACGCGGGCGGTGAATTTCCCGATGATACAAACCGGCTGGCCGAAATTTATCGAGTTTCTCAAGCAGGAAAATCCGATGCTGGCGGCTTTATTGGGGATGGCCGAAATTACCGATGTCAGCGATAATATCATCACGGCGCGGTTCCATAATGCCGGGGGCACGACCAAGCAGGTCGTGGAAAAACAGAATCATCAGTCCATAATTCTGTCGAATCTGCGCGACTATTTTAAGACAAATTTGAAGATAAAATACGAAGTTATCACCGATAAAAAGCCGGAAGAGGCCGCCAAAGCCCCGGTGGCGCCCGAAAAAATCGATACGGAAAAAATATTGCGGGAAGATCAAAAGCTGAAGAACATTGTAGAACATTTTGACGGCGAGATTGTCGGCAGGAAGAAAATAGAAGATTAAGATAAGGAGTGTTGTCATGGGCAAAGCTTCGATGGGCGGAATGATGAAGCAATTACAGAAAATGCAGGCGAAAATGGAGGAGATTCAAAACGAACTGGAGCAGACGCAGGTTGAAGGCTCAGCCGGTGGCGGAATGGTCAAAGTCATTGTCAATGGCAAGCAGGATTTGCTGGAAATAAAAATCGACCCGGAAGTGGTCGATCCCGAAGATATCGAGATGCTTCAGGATTTAATTGTCGCCGCCGTAAATCAGGCTCGCCAGAAAGCGCAGGAGCTTCAGGCGGAGCAGATGTCGGCCCTGACCGGCGGATTGAATATTCCGGGCATGAATCTGCCATTTTAATGAACAATGCTTAAATCAGCGGAATCGGTAGAAAAATTGATTAACCTTCTCGCCCGGCTTCCCGGTATCGGACGGAAGTCAGCCGGACGGTTGGCCTTCTATTTATTGAAAATCAGCAAGGAAGAAGCGCTGGAACTGGCCGACGCCATTCGTGATGTCAAGGAGAAGGTCGGTTTTTGTTCAGTCTGTTTCAGTATTTCCGAGGATGATCCCTGTCATATCTGCACCGATCCGAATCGCCGTAACGATATGATTTGTGTGCTCGAGGAAAGCGTCGATCTGGCCGCCATGGAAAAAGTGGAAGGGTATGATGGGCTGTATCATATATTGTGCGGACGGATTTCACCTCTTGACGGTATCGGGCCGGATGATTTAAAAATCAAAGAATTGCTCCAACGAATCGACAGCAATGTCAAAGAAGTAATAATCGCCACGAATCCGAATGTCGAAGGAGAAGCGACGGCTCTTTATCTGGCCAAACTGCTAAAGCCGCTGGATATTAAAGTTACCCGAATCGCGCGGGGATTGCCGGTCGGGAGCGATCTCGAATATGCCGACGGCGTAACCTTATCCCGGGCGCTCGAAGGACGGCAGGAGCTTTAAGTAATTTTGCCATGAGCAAATACTTCGCCGATAAAAACGAACTTCTCGGCTCACCGGTCAATATCGCCGTTATAATTATTGCCGTCGTTTCGTTTCTGATATCGGTTGTACTTTCACGTATAATACAGGTCAACTGGGGTATCAATCAGGCTCATTATCTCCCGCCGATTCTGGATTATATCTGGTTGCTTCTATCCGCCGGGGCGCTTGTGCTTTTATTTTTCGTGCCTTCACGACATCTTATCTCCGACTGGCTGGCCATCTATCTATGGGGCGAGAAAAAATTGATTGGCCGGACGGTCTTTATTATTCTGGCACTATCAGTTTTTGTGTTACTGCGTTTTGATGCCAATCTGTACGGTAACGGTTATATCAGAGTCTCTAATTTCGCGCAGAAAACAATACCGATATTCAAATGGTTCGAATATGGCGGTACTGTTCTGCCATACCTGTTTTTCCTTATTATTCATTCATTTGCCTCAGACGTGGTCATTGCCGCCGTTTGGAGTTATCAGATCATATCATATATCTCCGGGGCAGTATTTATAATTTTCACGTTCAGAATCTCCGGGATATTAGGTGAAAATCATAATGACCGGCTGGCGATATTTCTGATGATTTTATTCTCGGGGCTGACGCTGTTTTTCTTCGGGATGGTGGAAAATACACCGGTCCTTCTCGCTATATTATCCATCTTTATTTATTACCTGGTCGTCCTGAATAAGGACCGGCAAAAAAAATATCTTACTTTAATATGGATTACATCGATTATCGGTTTGCTCTTCGATTTACAATTTATAACGGTTTTTCCGGTCGTAGCCTATCTGAGTTTTGTGCATCTGATAAAACGTACGAGAATCGGCTTATTTTTGGGATATCTGGCGGCATTTATCACTATCCTGGTTGCTCTGGCGGTACTCTATCTCAAAGCCATAGATAATCTGGCATTACAAAATGCGATTTTGTTTTTCAGCGGTAAATCGCCGGAGTTCAACTATTCTATTTTCAGCGGCAGACATTTTCTTGATATATTTAATTTATTCTATCTTTTCGCACCATTATTTTTGATATATCTGTTCTCAATTATCCGCGGCTTTGCCATCTTTCGGTCAGATATAAATTTCAGAACTTTTGGCCTTCTGGCCGTTGCGCAAATAATATACATATTTATAATTGATCCCAAAATCGGTATGGCCCGGGATATTTACGTTTATGGCCCCGTCCTTACCGGATTCATTTTTCTCGGGATATATGCACTGCTCAAGATGAAACGGGATTTTGGGCTTTCGCATAATATTTTTATGGCGCTTTCGCCGGTTGCTTTTCTCCTGATTATTCCGGCTTACATTGTTCATCTTTCACCGAAGGTAACGCTGAATTATCTTGATGATTACCTTGAATATAATGAAACCAAATACGAGCCCGCGCTCTACGCATTCAGGGATTACTATGTTGTCAACGGTCAGGACAGTCTGGCTATTTTAAGAGAAAAGGCGATTACCGCCAAGGCCCCCGGCGCTTTGGAGTCGAAATTAATCGATGATCTTTATTCCCATGACCGGGTCGACGAGGCCTTCGATTATGCCCTGCGGCTGGTTGAGAGATATCCCTATAACGCTGTTTACCACATGCAAAAGGGCAATCTTCTCAAGTATTATAAAAAACCGCTCGATGCCGAAAAGGAATATAAGACAGCCATCGAGCTGGATCCGTATCGACTCGATTTTTACCATTTTCTATCCGAATTGTACCGCGAGTTGAAAATGGAATCGAAATGCCATGATGTTCTGACCAGGGCGCTGAAAATCGATCCGAAGAATACGATGATTCTGACGGATATGGCTACCTATTATTACCGCACCCGGCAATTTAAAAAGGTCGACAGCCTCTGCGATTCGGTAACAAGTCTTAATCCGAAAGAGGCATATCCTTATATGTTTAAAGGCCTGATAGCCGAGGCCAACGGTCGGGATGAACAGGCCAGGGCATATTATGAGAAATTTATCGATCTCGGTGAAAATCTCCCCGATATAACACTCATTCGCAAGCGACTGAATAATCTTGTCCTTAAGATGAGAGATTCGACCACGACCAGGTAGATTATTTCAGTATCAGATATTCACTCTCGCCGGGTAAGATGCCCCCTAACAACCGGATATCCAGATACGCCGTTACCTTATTCCTGGCCTTGTCATAATAATCGGTATCGGAAGTGAAATTATCGACGTACTTGGCGACGATTAAATTGGCCGCATAATCATACAATCCGATTTCATTCTTATCAAGTTTGATTCCGTAACGATATCCCTCATAAGTCGTATCAAGTGAATGTTGTTCGAGATAAAGCATCGAAATCTTACCATCCATTTCGGGCACTTTGTCAAACAAGAGCAAAACACTCGGCTCGTTTTCTTTCCCCGCCTTATATTCTATCTTCAACCAATCCTGCGAAGCCGAAATTGTCAATCCGTCCTCATCAATCAACACCCGATCAGTCTTTACATCGCCGGGCCGTATCAATCCCTGGTCGGATTTATCACCGGTCACATAAGACATAAAATCCGATTTAAAAGAATCCCAATCCTGTCCGACCGCTTCGGTTATCCGATCCTTGATGCTGACTGCGGACAATTCCAGGATATAGCGGTAATCGCCCGAAAGAGCGCGATACAGAGAAAAGAATTGCGTCATTCCCAGCTTCGTCCAAAGATATTCGGCCAGACAAGCATCAACCGGCGATGCAATATCGCCGCTTTCCTGGATATCAAGTTTGTCGCCTTCGAATAAAGAATCGACATTCAGGATCCCGTATTTTAATATATAGGCGCCGAAATCATAGACAACTTCGGGTGACCTTTGCCAGCGGCCGCCCAAAAAGCCGGCCAGGCCCTGTCGAAGAAAGGGCACAGTAAACAACGGCAGTTTCTGCAGTTTGAAATTGACCAGAAGCAGCGCCACCTTATGATAATGCGGTATCAGGCTGGTTATGATTGCGTCCGAGGCCGGATCATATACCCCGCGCTCCTTTTCCCCGGTGAGTAAGGTCACTTCATACGAGCTTTTGCAAAGATAATAATCGATTTTCATCTCTTCCAGAATTTTCATCCGCTCGGGAGAAATGGATAATTTATCGGCTACTTTATCGACAAAATCATCCAGCGATTTGGCGGCCAGGTCATTATAATAATTATCTTTGACGGGATTAATATAAAACCTGAAATAACGCGATTCGTGCATATTCCAATCGCGGGCATAATAATCCTGGGGTGTAATAAGCCAGTAATAACCGCCGGTCTTGGCCGTAAAATAAAAATGCGAAGTTTTTTCACCTTCATCGCCTTCCTTATCCACTCTGAATTTCCAGCGTATCACCTGAGAATCGATGACGGCTACGGAATGGACACCCTGAGTGATATAATTTCTCATCCTGTCAAAGTCATATATAATCGGCGATGTACAATCGATTTTAACGCCAATATTTTCATATTCGATTCCGAGACGATTGGCCCTCGCCAGGCTGGATGGTTCCCATAATCCGGAGGCCGATTCATAATTGCCGGATAACACCAGATCAAAATAGTAATCGATCACCTCCTGTGACAGCCGATTATCCAGAGACTCGGAAGAATATGAGACATTTAAGGTCGTCAATAAAAACAAACCTGACAGGAGTAATATGCAATGTTGAGTTATTTTCATTTTAATCGTCCTCGGATTAATGTTTATTCTATAAAGTAACGATTAATATAGGCATCAGGCTGCAAAAGTCCAGCACATAAAAAAGCCCCGCTATGGTGCGGGGCCTTAAAATACGAATTTCCCGATTTTAGAAGGCGAGGCCGGCGGAGAATCGATGCACCGATTCGAAACGCCCGAAACTGACCCAGGCGTAGTCAATCGATAATTCCGTGCCTTCGGTTATATTTGTCTTGAAGCCGCCACCCAGACCCAGGCCTTCTTCTTCATAATTAAACTTATAACCGGCTCTCAGGAAGTATTTACCCTGCCAGTCGAATTCAGTGCCGAATGAGCCTTGCTGGAGGTTATCGTTGGGGTGTTTGGCCTCAACCGAAAAAACCATGCTGGCATCATCAGTAAAATCCCAATCGTAGGCCATACCGACGCGGAAAGTCAGCGGCAAATTGTACGGGTCCACTTTCAACCGACCGCCGTAAGAATCCTGATTAGGATTGGACGGATCGGGCGAATATTCCACATCCAGATCCGGCCCTTCGAATTTCATTTCCGGCCCCATGTTGGAGATATTCATGGCCAGACGGAGTGATTTGAAACCGGTATAAAGCAGCGTCCCGAAATCAAAACCAAAGCCACTGGCATTTTCGCGATATATCCGCTCGCCGATGTATTTGAAACTCAGGCCAAAAGAAAATTGCGCGGTCAACTGACGGGCATAACTTAATTGTAAGGCATATGAAGAAGCGGAATAAGTTTCTCCGGTTCCTTCGGGCTCATCAATCGTAGTTATTTCCTGATTGCCCATCGACAACACCATGACCGACGCGCCGAAAACGCCGAGGTCTTCAAACCGGCGCGCATAAGCGGCATAATTCAGGCTGATATCTGTTATGTAGTTAACATAAGTAAAGGCCGCCTCGCTGTTTTTAATGTATGTCAGGCCGGCCGGATTCCAGTACATCGCGTATATGTCATTTACAACCGCGGCGCTGGCTTCGCCGAGACCGTGATACCGGGCGCCGACTCCTATTTTCAGAAACTGTGCGCCGGCTGTCCCGACTTTCGTGAAGTCATCAGCCATCAGGGTCCCACCCAGGAGGACGAGTGCGAAAATAAATATTGTTATTTTTCTCATAGCCTCTCTCCTACTTTATCACCGCAAAGCGCCCGATATGGTCGCCATACTTGGATTCGACGTGGTAAAGATAAACTCCCGAGGCGATTCCCAGTCGGTCCTGCGAAAGCATATCCCACTCTTCGGTTCCTGTATTGACATTGTGTTCCAGTGTATTCACCAAATCACCGCTCAATGTATAAATTCGGATGGTACACTCATCAGGCAGGTTGGTAAATTGTATTTTATGATTAAATTTATTTTGCTCCCAAGTAGCGCGACCAAGATACGGATCCGGAACCACCCGGATATTCTTGAGTTCATTGCGGGCAGAGGCGAAATTTACCGCGTCGGCTTTGAATGTGAAGATATCGTCGGCGCCGTTAACCGGGGCACCTTCGATTGTAAATACGTCACCGGTGCCATAATTGATATCGGCCGTATCCAGATAGAAAAGCCAGACATAATCATACGGCCAAGCTTCGGCATGGGCATTACCATCATAAGGATAGTTAATAATTAATATGTAGTCCTCGTCCTGAGGATCCCATACAAGGTCACCGTCGAAGTCAACTATTTCGACATACACCTGATTCCCGAAAGTTGTATTCCATACTTCGAAAGGCAGATTCATTGCCGATACTCCGTCCCAATAAGAAAATCCAACTGAACCACCAGCAGTAAATCTTAATTCATATGTAGAGCGCACATGAATATCACCACCCGGTGGCCAGGCGGGATTATTAAAGTAATCTGCTATCGCCCCCAAATTTTCTCCTAAGTGCAAAGTCGTGTCACCCGGCGTGGCGAATCCGGTCTGCACCATAGAGCGCGGGACACGATCGCCGTTGCGCACTATCATTCTGATCCCATCGATTACTTCGTACATATTCGGATCACCGGTGGTAACGGTCTGATTCTGAAGCAAATAAGTGGTATCTCCGGTAGTCGCATCGATACGAATGAAATGCCAATATGTGGCGGAATCGGTTTCGGTAAAGAAAACGGCGTAATCCTCGCCCAGAATTTCGGATTCATCGAAAATAATCGGATAAATGACGCCGTCCGAAATTTTATCTCCGGCGGTATTGATATGCTGAACCGATTCAAAAGCGTCATAGAAACCGGCCGGATCCGAACGCGGAATCACGCGAACGACATTGTCATCGACGCTGGGTGTTCCGAAACCATTTTGCAGCGCGTCGATGGGAACGGCCGTATCGCCGGCGTCATAAGCGACCAGACAATACCAATATTCCATGCCGTTGGTGAGATTGCTGTCAATATATGTATGCTGAATAGGATCACCCTGGTTTTCGATTTGATAAGCGGCAATCGGCATATAATCAACATCCAGACATGTATTGGTATTATTTTTGTTTTCGAATCCCCAGGTATAACCCTGATCGCCGGAACGATACAATTTATAGCCTTTAAAATCAGGGACACTGCTGAGCGGATCTATATCGACTTCGGAAGTATCGCCCCAGCTCAGATAGACTTTTTTATTCCCGACGCGGGCTTTCAGAATCGGTGTTGCCGGAGGCTGCGGGCCAACAAAATAATTATCATACAAAGTCTGGGCGGTGGCGGCATTGGTATAAAACTCTTCCGTATCGGCTCCGGCAATAATTGCAAAAACCACTCTGACGGTCGAATCGGCCATCAGACTAATACCTCTTGTGCATTGAAGATAATACTGATCCCGGGGCGACAACGAAGTATCGAATTGCGTCGTATTTATCAATTCAAATCTTTCCTGATCACCGATATTGGCCACCGCCTCCCACTGCCCCGTGCGGAACGATGTCATCCCGCCGCCGCCCGGGCTTTCTAAATACTTGGTACCCATAATACCGGTACGAACATTGGCTCCCCAACCGGGATCATATCCGTCCTCATCATACGTCCAGGCAAGATTTTCGGTGCTGTCGAATGCAACCATATCCCCCAAACGACCGTTTTCGCCGGTTCCGTCCGGACCGCCGACATCTATATCGGTATAGAGCGCGAAAGCAAAATCAGTGTAATCGACACCGGAGACATTAGTAATATCCAGAATGACGAATAATATATCTTCATTGTAGCAATAATTCCACTGACATATCGTTTGAGACAATTGTAATCCCAGCGTAGTCGCACCATTGCCATCTTCAAAACGAACAAAAGACTGCTGCAAACCGGTCGGTCCGCCGGGATAGAATGCGGAATCACCCGGTGAATATATTTGGTTATAGACCCAGGCGGCGCTATCCACATTATAAACTCGCCAGCCATGGGCGGGATTACTTAATCCGACGCCAACCGTATCGGTGACATCATAATCATATGTGGTCGGATCGGTCGATAATCTGATACCATAAGTTTCGGAACCGGAGACAAGTGACGCTATCGGTGTAAAATCGTCATCGGAGTTGGCCACGATGGTATCTCCGGCCGGGGTAACACATCCCATCCAGAACTTCATTTCGCCGATATAATTGTGTCCCGAATTCTTTGGCCATTCACCTGATGGTAATCCGTACGGGTAACTGTAGCCGCCGATATAGCCCCAGTTATCCACCGTCGTTACGATATTGCCTTTATCATGAATAATCTGATCAATAACGTCGGGTGAAGGATAAGCCGGCTCCTGGATCTTGGCCTGGAGATTTCCCGTTACCGAAATCAGCAACAGGATTAAAACCAGCCCTATGCATCTTGCAAATATAATTTCTCTATCCATGCCTTAACCTCTTAGAAATTGAATTCCAGCCCGAGGCGAATCGCCCGGGGGGCTGAATAATTCTGGGGATCTTTAGCGATTAATTTATAATATTTATTTACGTCTTCCGCCGTCAGCGGACCGGCCCCATCCGGATCCGATGTATCCTCATAGCGCCGGCCGTCGTCATCCGCCCGGCCGGTATTTGTGTAAACATCGACAACGTTGCGCCTGTCGAACAAATTCGTGACCTCGATGAAAAACGACAAGAACATATTATCGCCGGAAATAAAGACGTCCTTATTAAATCTCATATCGACCGAGTACGTTGCCGGCATCCGGCCTTCATTGATACTGCCGTATCGAAGACCCTGGTCGTCGGTATAAGTGTAGGGCAAACCGGTCCCGTATTGTCCGGATAGGCTAAGTCCCCAGGCACCCGGAATGGCCACACCGAATAGAGACCCTTTCCAGTCACGCGGCGTGCGGTAATTGAGGTTTAATTTCGCTGAATGCCGCTGGTCAAATGATAAAGGATATTCTCTAACCGGCAGAACGGTATCGGTGGTATTGGCGATATATGTATAATAATTTTCAGTCGCTGAAGATGAATTGCCGTTGGCAATCATATAACTGTAAACTAATGATCCGGAAAGGTTGCCTCGGGCTACTTTTTCCAACGTGATGTCGAGACCTTTCACCGAGCCATAATCCTCATTCACGAACTGCGTAACCGGATTAGGTCCCAATCTGCCAATCTCCCGGGTCGAAACCAGATTTGTAACATCCTTATAATAAAGGGTAACATCGAGTCGGACTTCCTGACTTATCATATGATTAAGTCCCAGTTCATAGGCGATGGTTTCCTCCGCTTTCAAATCGGGATTCCCGACCAGCGGCAGGCCGGTATTGATATCACCTTCCTGATTCGTATACATGTAAATGTAATTGGGAACCTGGAAGAAGTATCCATAATTAAATCTGATAACCGTATGATCTGATATCGGATGCGAGACACCGAGACGAGGTGATATTTGATACTTCGGCCTGGATTTAACTTTGGGATTGGTCGCTTTGTGTAAAACATCAGGCCAGTACTCAACTTCGGAATTCAGATAATCCCATCTGACACCGGCGTTAATAATAAAATTTCTAAACTCCAGTTTATCCTGCATATACGTGGTGGCATAGAGCGGCCGGTAATTATACTTTTCTCCGTACGGCATATCATTAAAAAATTGCTTTTCGTCCCAGGATATTCCATACTGGCGATATTCCGTACCTATGCGAATCTGATTATGTTTGTTTATCTGGCTGGTTATGTTTATCAGGACCGCATCATACCCGGCGGTGCGTTTGTGATAAATAGGCAAAAAATCATCACCGGCGGTAAAACCGGTATAATGGTATTCATCGGCGAATTGATAATTGTCATCATCAATCGTTCCGTTGTAAACACCATTCGAGTCTTCCGAATAACCCGGCCATTCGTTCCAGTAAAGATCAAAAAGGTCTTCCGGAGCCCGTTTGGTCTTGGTAAAGAAATGATTATAGGAAAAGCCGAGAATCGTTTTCTCGCTCATATTATAACTGCCCTTCAAACCGTATAGATAAGATTCCGATTTGGAGATACCAAGGCCATCAAGATTAAAATCATATGAGAAACCGTTTACGTCAGCATGCTGATACACTTCAGCTTCACCTTTATAATAGGTTCCTGTAGCAGTGACCCGCATATTGGCGGTCGGCTGAAAACTGAATTTGGCGGTCTGTGTATATCTCTTCTGATTGTTATGCGGAAGATAACCGCCGTCGCGCAAATACTCACCGGCCAGGAAAAATGTTGATTTAAAACCTAAATTCAACGGTACCGGGCCGGATAGATTATAGCTGACGGCATTATTATCGGTGCGTTTAAGAGAGCCGAACTCTCCCGTATTGACGTCATACTTGGTTGAGGCTCCGTCATAGAATTTTAGTTTTCCATGATAATCACGGGTGCCGACTTTACTCACGGCATTGACGATACCGGATAACGCTTCGCCATATTCGGCCGGAAAACCGCCCGAAGTAAGGTTTAACTCCTCCAGAGCGTCTGGCATAATACGGATTCCCGCCTCGCCCGCAAATGGATCCTGCACCGAGTAACCGTCATAAAAATAAGTCACCGTTCCTGACCGTCCGCCTCTGACGTGCAGATCGTTATTGTGGTCAATAACTGTTCCCGCCATATTGGAAATAATGTTCTGGACGGTAATCGTATTCGGCAAAAAGGATAACCGATCCGCCGTCATAATCGAGCGCGAAGCGGTCAAGTCTTTCTGGATAGGAGGCCTTTCGGCATAAACTTTGACCTGCCGGTCAAGAGGAATATTGACCTGGTCGATTTCGAAATCGACCGGCGTTGTCAAATCCAGCAAGACTCTGACATTTTCCTTTTGAATTGACTGGTACCCTATGTTGGAAATAGTAACGGTGTATGTACCGGCCGGCAAATTGATAATAAAATATTCTCCGTCGACATCCGTCTGCGTTGCAATATCGGTCCCGACGATTCGCACGGTTGCCCCGGGAATAGGTTCGTCCGACCTGGAATCGACCACAACTCCCGCGATTTTACCGGTTGTGCCGGCAAAAACAAGGGCAGGAAATATCAGTATCGTGGATAGTATCGCACATAATAGGCGCATTCGATTAAAAGTATTCAAGGCTGATCCTCCGCGTCAATTTTCTTATATTTTGAATCGAAGCACAATTTATACCCAATATTTATTACCAATTTTATCGGCACACATAGAGATAATCTTGACCGATTCGATATCTCTTTATTAATATCGACTTTTGCGAAATTAACTTTAATGATCTTCCCGTTTCGTATACTCAATTAATCGAGACGAATCAGCTCTCCAAAATCCGAATGATTTATCGCGATATTTCACCAATCCGGCCAAGCCTGTCAAGTTTTGGCGGAATTTCCCGATAATTTCATTGATATAGTTTGTAAAATGAGCTTCGAGTTGATTTGTTGGCTATGATTATTGCTATTTCCGCCCCCCGGTAGCGGTAAGGTATCGATGAAAAGAGCGCGGATGCTTCATATAAGTAAATTAAAGTCAGTTTTTACAATACTTTTACTGACTTTCCTGGTTTCATTTGCCGGGAATGCATCGGCAAATTCCATAAAACTGGCCATTGTTTATTCCGACAGCCTTAAATCGACACTTAGAACCATTAAAGGGATCAAGAGTACTATAAGCACGAATTATAATGAAATCGTCTACTACGAACACCTCGTAACCACCGACCCGAATGAAATTGAAGGACAAATTGCCGAAATAAAGGGAAATAATCCTAAATTAATTCTGACTATCGGCTCATACGCCACTAAAATCGTCTCCGACAGAATTAAAAATAAACCAATTATTTTTTCGGCGGTCTTGAACCCGGAAACATCCGGATTCGTTGAATCGCTGAGTCGTCCCGGCGGTAATATTACCGGGGCTTCACTGGATATACCGCCCGATATTCAGTTCAAGTATTTCAAACGGGTTATGAAAGGCTTAAAAAAGATTGGTGTTCTTTATTCCAATGAGACGGCCAATCTGATCCCGCCCGCCAAAGTCCTCGCGAAACAGGCCGGTCTGGAATTGCACGCCATTAAGATTACATCGCCCAAGGACATACCGGATGCTCTGGAGACGCTGAATAATATGGTTGACGGTATCTGGTCGGTTGCCGATGCCAATATTTACTCACCCCGATCGACACGCTTCATTCTGCTCAATACCCTGAGAAACGGCAAGCCGTTTATGGGTTTTTCCAAAAATCTGGTCGAATCGGGGGCATTGTTTGCTCTGGATTTCGATTATAAAGATATTGGTCGACAGGCCGGCAAAATTGCTCTGGAAGTCCTTGCCGGTAAACCACCGGCCTCGATACCGGTGGCGGTTCCCGGCATAATCTGGTTTCATTACAATGAAAAGACGGCCAACCACATAAATATCGAAATACCGGAAGATCTGGTCGCAGTGGCCAAGGAGGTTTACCGATGAGTCTCTTTGGTTCACTCAGTAGATTCGCCCTCAGGGAAAAATTCGTGGTCGTGGTATCACTGGTTATTATTGCCAGTATGTTAATAATCAGCGGCTACGTTATTAAGCGGCAAAACGAAATCTATCGTATCGAATTGGAAAAACGTGCCAAGGCGCTGGTCGCCAATCTGGCCTATAACGCCGAATACGGCGTCATTCTTGAATCGAAATCGGAACTAGACAATTTGATTAAAGGCGTCATGCGCACCGATGATATAATTTATGTCGTCATCACTGCCGAAGACGGTCGACTTCTTGCCGAAATGGGCGAGGATCTGCGTCGCACCGCCAAAAAAATCACGATTGACCAGGGTAGTCCCGATTTTCCCGGAAAGTTTGAGATGGCCGAATACGTAGCCGGTAACGGCACCGAGTTTGTCGAAATCGGGCATCCGATTGAAACACTTCGGCAATCGGTTTCTCGGGAAAATCTCGGTTCGGTTTCCGGCCTTGAAATTGAAAAGGACGAAGAAAACATCGAGGTCATCGGGAAAGTCAGAGTTGGCTTGACTCTGGCGAACCTGCATCGCGAGATCAACAAATCGCAAACCGCCGCAATTCTCCTGACATTGGTTGTGGTCATTTCAGCCATTATAATTATGACCGCCTTTGTCCGAATTATCACGCGACCGATTGAATCGCTGGTTGATGTTACCGACCAGATATCCAAGGGTGACCTGAGCCGGGTTGTGGAAATCGACCGCAGCGATGAGATTGGACTTCTGGCGGAGTCGTTTAACAGGATGATTGAATCTCTGAAAAAATCACAGATGGAAGTGGAAGAATACAACCGCACGCTTGAGGAGAAAATAATCGAGCGAACCAGCGAACTCGAAAATGCGCAGGCACAATTGATCCAATCCGAAAAAATGGCGGCTATCGGACAATTAGCCGCAGGTGTTGCCCACGAACTTAATAACCCGCTGGGTGGTATTCTTGGTTATGCACAATTCAATCTGGAAAAGATTCAGGACAAGAACACCGAAAACATCACCGACAAAGACATTAAATCATATAAGCGATATCTTAAAGATATCGAAATGCAGACGCGGCGATGCAAGGCAATCGTACAAAACTTGCTGAAATTCTCGCGGACCTCACAAACAATCGACTTTTCCGACATTGACGTCAATGCGGTCCTTGAAGACACGCTGACGTTTATGGAGCATCAGTTGATGATTAACCAAATAAATCTTCACAAGAACTTCGACAACAACATCCCGATGATCATGGGCAATCCCAGCCAACTGCAACAGGTCTTCACCAATATCATTATTAATGCAATGCATGCATCCGAACCGGGTTCCGAGATCGCCGTTGCCACCAGATTTTCTCCGCCGCTGGGGGAGTTCCATGGAGCGGTCGAGATTTCCATTTCCGATCGCGGACAGGGAATCAGCGAAGAGAATATAAAGAAAATATTTGAACCGTTCTTCACCACCAAAGAAGTCGGCAAAGGTACCGGCTTGGGTCTTTCGGTCAGTTACGGAATTATAAAAGAACATGGCGGGGAGATAAAAGTAAACTCCACTCCGAATAAGGGAACTATCTTCACCATTATAATCCCGCTGGAGAAAAAGCTTTCGCCGGCCGAAAAGACAGTATAGGAAGATATTTCCGGTAGGTCTTGATTAATATGCGAACTGCGGCAGCAAAGAGTATCCTGATCGTCGACGATGAAGAAGTGATGCGGGAATTTCTGACCGAAATTCTCGAGGACTTTGCCATTACCAAAGCCTGCAACGGCGAAGAGGCGGTCGAAAAAATAAAAGAGAGAAAATTCAATCTGATAATAACCGATATGAAAATGCCGGGCATATCCGGCGAGGAAGTGGTAAAATTTGCCAGAGAGAAAAGCCCGGAGACGGAAATAATCGTCATCTCCGGATATTCATCGCTCTCCTCGGTCAGCAATACACTGGGACACGGCGTAAGGGCCTTTTTATCCAAGCCCTTTACTATTAAGCAAATCCGAGCCGAGGTGGAAAAAATTTTCCAGAGGGGGGACTTTACCCAAACCGGCGGAATAAGGATAGGCGATGGCATATAAGATACTGGTCGTGGATGACACCGAGGTTATCCGTAAATTTCTTGAAGAGGTTCTGACCGACATCGGTTTTGAAGTGGATCTCGCCGAGGACGGTCAGGCCGGCTATGAATTGGCGATAAAAGGAAATTACGTACTGGTTTTGAGCGATGTCCATATGCCGGTCATGAATGGCGAGCAAATGGCCCGGAAAATAAGACAGTCAAAACCTGAGATACCGATTATTATGATCGACTCTTATCCCGACAAATTGGCCCAAAAGGCAGCTCGGGTGGGGGCATTATGTTGTCTGGCCAAGCCATTCAACCTGGACGAGTTAAGACAGATTATTGACAAAATAATCAAAGCGCAGGAGGCTTCAACAGCGTGACAAATTCACCTGAAAAGGATGGCCGTCCAGCGAAAATCCTCGTTGTGGATGACGAGGAGATTGTTCTTTCTCTGGCACGCGATGCCTTGGAGGATGCCGGATATGAAATCAGATTGGCCGGAGGAGGCCCGCAAGCGCTCGAAATAATAGAAAAAGAATATTTCGATTTTATCCTTACCGATATCAGAATGCCCGGCTGTGACGGGTTGGAGCTTTCTCGTAAAGCACGGGAGATTAATCCGTCCATCGGCATTATCTTTATGACCGGCTATGCGAATCTTAATACCGCCAAGGACGCCATCAAAGAGGGGGCTTTTGATTACATCATGAAACCGTTCGAATTGAATGAGATCAGACAGGCGGTCAAGAATGCTGTCAAGAAGAAACAAAAGGTCGCGGAAAAAACATTATCAAATGAATTAAATCGCCTCTCGGATCTGAATCAATTAATGTATGCCATCAGCGATCGGCAATCGCTCATGCGTTTATCACTCGGGTTTGCTTTACTGCAGGGCAAGGCGGAGCACGGGAGTATAATTTTCAAAAGCAGTATCGAGAATGAGATCGGGATAATTGCTACAAATAAATCGATAGATAATGATTTCGATGAATCGTTCATTGCGTTTAAGAAAGATTATTTCGCCGTCGAAATAACCGCCATGAATTCCCCGTTTATGATCAATACCATTGAGGAGCATCCGCTCTACCAGGAATTCAACGAAGAAGCGATGGCTTCATTCCTTATTCCCGCCTGGTATAATGAAGATTACCGGCTGGCCAACATCGCTTTGAAACGGGGACCGAAACTGTACGGCCTTCTTATTCTCGGGTATCGGAAGGACTCGGGACATCCCAAAGAAAGCGAGTTGAAACTTCTTAACATAACGACCAGTCAAATGGCAATTTCGCTCGAAAATATAATCCTGCTCGAGGAAAGCCGTGACGCGTATCGGCGCCTTAAGGATTTACAAAGCGAAACCATCCAACTGGAAAAAATGGCTACTAAAGGTCAAATGTCGGCGGAGATCGGGCATGAATTAAATAACTATCTCGGTGTCGTCACCGGTAATCTGTCGCTGATGCAGCATCATCTTAAAGCCGAAAATTACGATGAGCTGGGTAAATGCCTGAAGGCGATAATCAGCAATCTTGACAGTATTAAAAAATTCACCAATGGTCTCGTCGATTTTTCCGGTATCAAATCGGTTTATGAAAACAGCGATATTAACGGCTTGATTAGGGATGTTGTCGATTACCTGATCGTGCAGTCACGTTTTCTGAATATCGACGTCGAATTCAGGAAATCGGAGATACCGATATTTACGTATGCCGATCCCAGTCAGCTTCAACAACTACTCTATAATCTGATAAACAATGCCGCCGATGCGACGCTCGAACGAGATGATAACAAGGAGATGAAGATCACCATAACCACCGAGTTGTTACATGAGAAAAACAGATTCTCCATTACTGTTTGCGATAACGGGATCGGTATAGCTGCCGATGAAATCGGTAAAGTCCTCGAAGAACGCTTTACGACCAAAAAAACCGGCCATGGTTTCGGTCTTCTGGTCAGCAGAAGAATTATCGAAAATCATTCCGGCAAATTTAAAATCGATTCGCTTCCCGGTCAGGGAACAACTATCGCGATTGATTTCCCCATCAATATCCAGCCGGACCAGACCGAATCCGATATTGCCGAACCGGTTGAAAGTCTGGATAGGGTAACTCAGATATAGTTACAGTCTGAAATTTTATTATATCAATTACCGCTGCGAGAAGATGGCTTTCTTTTTATGACTCTCGTTCCGGCAATACGATCACCGAAACGTGCTCTTTCGGGCGATTTCAAAATCAGCACTACTCCCAGAATATTAAGTGCCGGAAGAGCATCGACGATACGCAGCAAATTTCTAACTGCTGCACGTTTCAGACCAGGATTACGGCCATCCTCCCCCACTACTATTATACCCGAAATAAGCTTGCCGATAGTTGCACCGGGAATTCCCTCAAGCAGTACGAAGTATAAAACAATAATAACCAGGAATACAATGCATAAAGGATCGGTCACGAACCATCCGTAGCCCCAGAGATGCTCCTCGGAAGTCATAATCCATACCCCTTTTACCGCTCTGGTGACGGGGAAAAAAATCATACTCAGGACGACAAAATCAATGACCAGCGCCGCAAATCGAAATCCCAGGCTCGCGTACCGCCACTGATTTTTATATGATGATAGCTTCATCTGCATACGATAAGCATTCCTGCATATTAACCGTACCGTATTCATTCTTTGTCATCGCGAAATTCGGGAACATATATATTCAAAATTACGAAACGCATTGCCTTAATGCAATAATTTTCGAACTTCCGGCGATAAGACAAAAAGGAATTAAGCCATAACTTTCATATAAATTTTAGCAGATTTGCATTTAAAATCGCTGATAATTCCGGTGTGCTAACTGGCGCTTTTAATAACCATTCGAGATATTATGTAATGAAACAAAATGGCAGAAAAAAAGAGTCGGGCAAATATATTGCCCGACCTTTAATTATTTATTTTAGAAACGATAATTAATAGATCCAGGGCAGATATTGTCTGTCGACGCAGAAGTAGCCCGATGTCGCTGTGGTCAGATCAACCGTAAACTCAATTATTTCGCCGTTGCAAAGCCAATCATAATAATAAGTATTATCCACTCTTATAATATATTCATCGGGCAGGAGGTTTGCAATCTCGTAATGCAGATCAAAGAGGCAAGTACAGTCGCAGCCGCCGCCCTGACTGAGGTCTTCGGTTTCGATTATGGTTATCACATGGCCTTCAATATTGATATCGGCCATCAGCGTATCCGGGCAGCAGTTGAAGATATCATTCAAATGTGTAAGCTGTAACGTCCCTGAGCCGTCATAATCATATACCAGACAATCTTCATCCAGTGAATCCCTATCGGGCATGAACGTTTTACATCCATCATAGCCTGTCAGGCGTCCCGAGACGCCGTACTCAAATCCCCAGGGGTAGTGATCTCGATAGACGCAATAGCTTCCGGCAGGTGACGAAGACAGATCGACAATAAATTCCAGCGGTTCATCACCCTCAATTAAGTAAGGTTCTATAAACCTGATAATGTACTCTTTCGGTTCCACATCCGTAAGCTCATAATAAACGTCAAAAAGGCATAGGCAATAACAGGGACCGAGCGTGTCATAAGTTTCACTCTCGGTAATCATAATCAGGCTGTCGTCCATTGTTATATTGGCGCATATTACAGGACAGCAATTAAAGCCGGCGTTTAAATGATTAAGAAGAAGGGTGCCCTGACCGTCATATTGATACTCCATACAATCGTCATTTGGCGATGGGTCGCTTTTACCGGCGGGGAAGAGTTTGCAGCCCTCGTTGCCGGTCATTCTGCCGGCGGAGCCATAATCAAATCCCCAGGGGTAGTGATCCCGCTCAACGCAGTAGATTCCTTCGGGACTTGAATCAAGATCCACGGTAAATACGAGAGAATCATCGCCCTCCATCAGATACAAGCCGATTACCCTGATTGTATATTCGCCGGGCGGCAAATTTATGATTTCATAATCGACGTCAAAAAGACACAGACACCAGCATCCGCCCAGAGTGTCATCGTAAGTCTCATCCTCCGTTATTGTTATAAAGTTTTCCTCAATGGCTATATCGGCAATGATGTCGGCGGGACAACAATTAAAACCGGCATTCACATGTTCAAGCCAAAGGATACCATCGCCGTCGTACTGATACCGTAGACAATCCATTTCCGATGGAATACTATCATCCCGGGTTCCGGTATTGAATGTCTTGCAGCCATAAAAGGAGGTTATGTTTGCCAGAGGCTGGTCAGGCCCGGGCGGACAATTTGGTTCAGTACCGCCAAGATAAAGATATGATATCAGACAGGTTATATCGAAAATGTTAATTACTCCCGAATTATCCACATCGGACAGGTACAGATAAAGAGGGGCCGGCCCATCCAGATAAAGATAACCTATCAGAAAGGTCACATCAAAAATATTGACCTGGTCGTCATTATTGGCGTCGCCACATTGTTTTGCGGCACAAAGCGTTGTCGGCAACATCAGGAATATTGCCATTATCAGGCTTGTGGCAACATAGAACATTCCGACTCTGTTCATAATTACCTCCATGTTTTGCGTATCATGGGTTAATCATCCGATTATTTTTTGACTGCTCGCATTTTGGATAACATACTCCTCTATATAAATAAAGATGTACAACTACACCAATAAAATACAATTAAACTAAAAAATACAAATTTATACATAAATGATAATTTCTGTTGCGATGTATCCGCCCAAATTATCATTGCCCATATTCTCCTTAACTATCGATATTCAAGGCAATAACGCTGCCGACGGAAACGAAGCATAAAAAAGGCGGAATCCTACGATCACGGATTCCGCCTGGGAAAGGAAGAACGGGTTTTTATTCCCTGGTAATCGTTATCCCCCATTTCTGCGGATAATCGGGACGGGCGGCATTGAAGTTCGGAAACGAATGTGAATCATCGGTCGTAAAGTACGCATTATATTCACCCTTATCGAGATAAATTTGCGTGTCCACCATCCGATTTTTTTTGTCGCCCCCGGCATGCCTTGTCTTACGATAAGTCATCTCCCAGATAATATCGTCACTCTTGGCATTTTCAATCCAACCGTAATCAAACATCTCGCCGTCTCTCCCCTCGCCGACCGCATAAATCCGTACCTTCTGCGATTTATCAAGACTAAAGCTCTGCCTGACTTCTTTATCATCACCGATACCGGTCAAATTGACGAGGACTTTGTCGTTAGTAGGGAGATCATCAAAGGTTTTCACCGAAGCCGAATCGAAATCTTTGCCGACACCATAAACGGTAATTCCCCACATTGTCTTTTCGAGCGGGGCGGAAGCATTCCAGTTTCGGTAGGCATGAGAATCGTCAGTCACATAGTAGGCTACATAATTACCGGCCGGAAGCGTAATAATCCCGTCAAACTTTCTGTTTTTCGCAGCGCCTCCGGCATGCTCGGTATTGTCTTCGGTCATCTCCCAGACGATTTCGTTTTCATCGACATTTTCGATCCAACCATAATCGACAAATTCATCGTTATAGCCATATTCGCCAAGAGCGATTATGTGCAGATCGGATTCCTTTTTCAATGTGAAACCCTTATGTTTATACTGCCTGTTGCGCACTTTATTGATTTGAATAACAACCGGCTCTTTGTACGTATCCGTGAAATCGGCGACCTGATTGATATCATCTTTATTCGCCGGATAGACAACCATCCCGTAATGCAACGGGTCGTAAGGCGGCAGGACGTTCCACTCGCCGAACGAATGACTATCATCGGTAGCATAACAGGCGACGTAATCGCCTTTCGGCAGCATCACGTCATCGACAAAGGCACGGTTTTTACGACCTCCGCCGGCCCACGAGGTATTCCATTTGTCCATCTGCCATACTTTTTTACGGCTGTTGGCATCGTAAATCCAGCCGTAGTCGACAAACACGCGATCGCCGGTGGAATACTCACCGATGGCGATAATTTTCAACGTCATATCTTTTTTAAGAGTGAAACCCTTTTTTTCATAAAAATCATCTTCCGGGCGAGAGAAATCGACAATCGTATTTTCATGCATCTCGGTGACCGGATTGTACTTTTCAAAGGAACCGTCGGGAGCCTGGATTTGAAACATTAAATCGTTCAGATCACCGGTATCAAAATCATACCGTTTCTCATTATCTTTATTAAAAATTTTTCTTATGATATCAATAGCTTCTCCGAGGTCATCGATTTTTATATTATAGCCATCAAAATAATAAGGTTGTCCGGCATAATAATAAGCTTCATATCTGCCGGCCGGCAGAGTTATGTCATCCTTGTACTCACGAAGATGTTCGGACCGGTCAAAACCGCGGGTGTCTTCGTCATTTAAAACCCAGACCGGTTCGCGAGTGTCGGCATTAAGAATCCACCCGCTGGCATACATATCATCCGAATGTTCAAGTTCGGCACCGATCGCATGGATGGAAAGCCGGGTTTTATTGTTTAGCTCGAAACCGTCAACGACCAGATCACCATCGAGAAAATCACGCATATCAATAATTGTCTCATCCGCTTTAACACTCGTAGCCCCTACCAGCAGCAGGATACAAAGTAGATAAAAAGCAACCACACCCGCTGCGAATATTTTTATATTCATATTTTCTCCTTTCCCATTACCATCTATTTTACCTATAGTTTACGGATACATGAACTCCGGGTTTCACAAATGATTACATCCGAAGTCGGGTAAAAAAGCCCCACCGATGTGGCGGGGCTTCGGAAATCGGGTTACAATCAAAAATCGGTCGTGCCGGTGAACTTAAAAGAGCCCAGATGAACCGTCGGGCAGACAAGACAACCGACGGCGTCCCACCAGGATGGAATCGGGCGGCGGTCTCTCGAAATCCCCTTTACGGTCGAAAAGGCGCGAAGAATCGAGTCGGTAAAGCGCAGGTTTTTAATGCCGTGCTTGATTTGGCCATCTTCTATCAGGAAAGTCCCGTCACGTGTCATACCTGTCAAAACCGCTTTCGGAGTGTCTATAAAGCCATTAATGTAGTGGAATCGGGTTACCAAGATTCCTTTCTTGACTGAGGAAATCATTTCATCTCGGGTTTTGCCGCCGGTTTCTATGAAGATATTCAGTGGGATAGCGCCTTCACCCTGCCCATCAGCGGTCAGAGCATGCCCGGTCGAGGCGACTCCGTGCTTATTGCCGGTCGTCCGGTCAAAGACAACCCCCTTGCCGACACCCCTTTCCACAAAATAGACTTTTTGCCGAGGGACACCTTCAAAATCAAAGGGCAGGGCGATACCTTCAGAATCAGTACCGTCGTCGTAGATACTTATTGAATCGCTCATGACTTTCCTGCCGATGTTCTCGGAGAGGAACGAAGTCTGATCCAGAAAGCTCTTAGAACCGAAACCTATATAGTTGACCCACTCGAAAATTTCGGCAATTGCCGAGGGTTCCAGAATGACTTCATAATCGCCGGGCGGAAGCGGTTTCGGCTTTTTAGAGCGAAATGCTTTTTCGACGGCAATGTCGGCCAGCGCGGTCGGGTCGATATTGTCGATATTACGTGAAAGACAGATGGCGAAACCCGATGACGTGTCCGACATGGCAATAATATTGATGCTCGCCGACGTTACCGGCTGATAACAGCGAACGCCTTTGCTGTTAAATACGGCGATTTCACCGTCGCCGCTGGAAAAAGAGCCGGCGCATGTGAATTTGCGTTTGTTGCCCCGGATAAAGACCTTCTTAACCATCCGAGCGCGCTCTTTGGGGGTATAATTTGCCGTATTTTCAAAATAAGTATCGACTTTGGCATAATCGGCCGGCTCCGGAAGCCCGATAAAGTACTTGTTATCTTTCTGATACTTGGCAATTTCAACGGCGTTTTTTAAGGTTGCCCTGAGATCATTGATAGCCATCGAATTCGTGGCCGCCACGCCAATCTTTTTGCCAAAAACGACACGAAAAAGGATTTTGGCATTGGTTTCATTGACATTCTGATGTATCGTCGAATTGGCAAACCTAGTCAGCCCTGACGTGTTGCCGATAAAGGCGATTTCGGTCTCATCGGCCCGGCTGGATTTCGCAACTTTCTCAAACGTGCCGAATAATTTATCTTTGCCTATCATTTGCTCACCCCAACTTTCACTTTACGGAATCTCGCCGGAGCGGCGCCATGCGCCACACGGGCGGTTTGCATCGGTTCGCCCTTGCCGCAATTGGGCACCCCCCAAACATGCCAGTGATTCTTATTACAGATGGCATCGCACGAATTCCAGAATTTCGGAGTCATACCGGTATACAGCGGATTTTTAAACATCCGGCCGAGTTTTCCATCTTTTATTTCCCGCGCACACTCAACACCGAACTGGAAATTTAACCGCTTGTCATCAATCGACCAGACTTTATTCATGTCAAAGAAAATCCCATTGCCGGTGTCGGCGATTAAATCATCCAACTCCCATTCGCCCGGTTCCAGATTTATATTGGTCATTCTGATTAGCGGCAGACGATTCCAGCCGTCGGCCCGCATCGTGCCGTTCGATTTCTGCCCGATAACCGGCGCCGTCTCACGACTGGTCAGGTAACCGACATGAATTCCATCCTGAATAATAGGCGCCCTTTGAGCCTTGACTCCTTCGTCATCGTAACCGAAAGAACCGAGAGCGCCAGGGATGGTAGCGTCAGCGTATATATTCACAATGGGTGAACCGTAAATCAGGTCATTAAGCCCCTCTATTTGCATGAAAGACCCGCCGGCGAGCGATATCTCGGTCCCCAAAACTCGGTCAAGCTCAGACGGGTGGCCGCACGATTCGTGAACTTGAAGAGCCATCTGCGAGCCGCAGATAATTATATCGGCCTCGGTATCAGGGCAAATCTCAGCGGTAAGAAGCTCAATCGCCTCTTCACGAGTTTTATCCACATAATCAAGAAGATGCATCCCTTCTATATACTCATATCCCCTGGTAGCATAATCACCGCGATGCGAATTGGGGTAGGAACGTTTCTGCACTTCATTACCATCGAAAGCAATAGCCGAGTAACCGCTTCCGGATTCAATAATATCCTGCTCGATTTCGGCGCCCTCCGTCGAACAAAATATCTTATTGGTTTTAAAGAAATCCATCGATGCTTCGGCAGTTTTAATCAACTCATTACTTTTAAGCCTATCGGAAATTTCGAGTAGAAGGCCGATTTTTTCGTCGATGGGCACGAGAAAAGGATCCTTCTCACACGGGGACTTATAATAATCTTTAAAGGCCTCCTGCTCGGCCAGTTTGACATTTTCTTTTTTGGCCGAGGCCGAGGCGCGGGCGGTTTGTAAAGCTTTATTAGCGGTCTTTTTAATATCCGATTCTTTGGTCGAAGCACTTGCTGCAAAACCCCAGGCGCCGTTATAAAGGACACGGATACCGACGCCGACGTCAACATCACGCGAGAGCGTGTCGACAATACCGTCGGTAACGCGGATCGATTCTTTTTCGGTTCTGACATAGCGACAATCGGCATATTCAACCGATTTGCTTTTCAGCCAGTCCAGAACATTTCCAAACTTATTTTTCATTTTTCCTCCGGAATTTCGGTTGTCTATCACCCAAGCCATTACGCAAAAGGTTGGTTCTTAATTTACTTAATCATAAAGACAAAATCAAGTTGAATGATTGAAATGACGTAAGTGATTAGACGGCAATCGATAAATATTATCGGAAAGATGATAATGGATAAGGCCGGTCTGATGCCGGTCTTTTATCTGGACTGCAGAATTCAAAAATCGCCGGTTCAACCAAAATCAGCCGGTGTCACTTTCAACGGTTCCGCAAAGACAGGGGCGTTCATCAGCCTATTGATTTTCTCGAGGTTTTCGCGCGTCATGTCTTGAGTTTGCAGGCCAATTTCGTAAATATCGGCGCCTTCACATTTTTTACACCATCGGCTCTGTGCATCCAGAAAAACACACTCTGTGTCATTTATCGTAATTCGAAGTTTCAGCAATATCCCCTCTTCGATGGGTTTATTATTCATAATTCTCATCCCATCGATCGTTAGGTCGACCAGACAGCCAATCGGCTCATCGGTTTCACGATTAACAACCGCGATGTAGTTGGCGGGGCGTTTCCTTTCGGAGCTTCTTCTTTCTTTCATTCGACTGACCTCCTGTGTTGTCCGGCAACAGGATTATATTTAAAGTCGATCGGCCGGTGTCAAATAAAGTCGCCGGAATTTTACATATCAAAATCCATATCTACGTATCGACATTGTTATCCATATTCATAATAAAAAAAATCGGCCTGCAGAATTATTTGAAAAAAAATATTATAAAAAGGCCCGCCAATCGACGGGCCCTTTTTAATCCGGAGATTGAGATTTACTTTCTTAATGGAGGACCACACGCGGCCAGCCATTGCTGACAGGTACACGGTGGAGTCCCGCCCAAGTACAAGTAGGTAATCAAGTACGTTATATCAAAAATATTACAGTTACAATCGCAATTGGCGTCACAGTTGCAAAGCGGATATGGTACCGGCGCCGGGCCGCTCAAATACAGATAGCTGATAATGTAGGTAATATCGAAAATATTGATTGTAGGATCCCCGTTGACATTACCCGGTTCACAATCACATTCTTCACCACCGGTTATAACGAATGACAGATCAAGCGACTGTTGGAATTCAGGCGGTTCGTAGATTTCGAACCATTCCGGTGAACCCAATAGCCGGCTAACGGCATCATCATTCCAGTGTTCTACCGACGATTTCCAGCCCCATTGAGTATTGTCGGGTTCGGAAACAAAGGCATAAATGGCCAGCCAGTAAATGGTTCCAGAATCCTGCAGGAACCAGTCGGCGGTATCGAGATAAATATTATACTGGTAATAATGGACGTGATCGTCAGGCAGGAATAAACCCTGAACCGGATCATACCAACCTTCAGGTCCCGGGGGATCAATCGGAGGTGTCACAATGAAGGTTTCATTAGTATCGGACCATAACAATTCGCCCGGGTGACTGTAAAGAATATCCGGCGGGTTCGCCGGAATATCGGAATAGATATTCAAAACAAAGGCCGTGATCGCGCTTTCGCGGTCGTTCATCCACGAACCCCAGAAATGAATATCTTTAACCCATCCGGATTCCGAACACACCCAATCATCAGCCAGTTCGACCGGCATGGTGGCATTGACATCCCAGCCCAACACATCGGGAAGCTGCGGGAAATGCATCTTGTGACCATCTTCCGGACCCCAATTCGGTTCGCAGGCGTCACCGACACCATCGCCGTCGCTATCGGCCTGTCCCGGATTGAAATCATAAGGACAATTATCGCAGAAATTGCCGAGGCCATCACCATCAGTATCTACCTGATCCGGATTATAATCGTTCGGGCAGTTATCGCAGACATCGCCGACATTATCGCCATCGGCATCAGCCTGTGACGGATTATAATCATTGGGACAATTGTCGCAAACGTCGCCGGCGCCATCACCATCAGCATCGGCCTGAGTCGGATTATAATCGTTCGGGCAGTTATCGCAGACATCGCCAATATTATCAAGGTCTGCATCACTCTGATCTTCATTGTCATCGTTGGGACAATTATCGCAGGCGTCGCCATGGCTGTCGTTATCGCTATTAGTCTGCGAAGTATTGGCCACTGTCGGGCAGTTATCGCAGATATCGCCGATCGTATCACCGTCACCGTCAGCCTGATCCTCGTTGTCATCGTTGGGGCAATTATCACAGGCGTCGCCATGGCTGTCGCCGTCGCTGTTCGTCTGCGACGGATTATAAATCGTGGGACAATTGTCATCAGCGTCGCAGACGCCGTCGCCATCCTGATCAGGACATTCAACCGGACAAATCACGACGGCAAACTCGATTATCGTGTGAACCGGTGAGCCCGGCTGCGGCGGAATTCCGGCCACGGTCGTATCATAACGGTTCAGGTTATAAAATTGCGCGATATCTGCGGCTGTCTGCGCATAATTGGCCAATTCAACTTTATAGAAAGGCGGCATGAAGAACTGGCACGTTGACCGAACCACGAAATATTTGTCATGATACATTGTCCCATGCGGACCGGATATAAGCGAAGCATCATTATGAACATTCGAGCCGTGCGCCGAACCGGCCGGGGGTTCACCTTCGTGCATATCGAGATACGGATCCGAGATGCACAAAGCCGAATCGACCAAATCGGTGCAGGTCCCCGCAACGGTTATAAAATGACCGCCGACACGTTCGCAATAATCGCTGCCGATATCCTGCCAGAAACCAAGGAGCAGAATGACATCCTGGCTTATTAAGACTTCGGCGCGGATAGAATCAAAACCCCAGAGCGTATCAACCGGGAAAACTCTGATAGAGTAATTACTGCCCAACCCGACTTTATTAAGCCAGTTTTGCGCGCCGGTCGCCAGATCGAAGACATTCGTACCGCTATGACCGACGTTGGTGTTACAGTATAAAGCCAGCGAATCATCGAACGGCATAACATTATTAGTATCGTGATCATCCCAGGCACCGATCGGA
>CAYVMO010000022.1:0-50714 GCA_964452645.1 uncultured Ignavibacteriaceae bacterium | reverse complement strand
AGTTGCTAGTACAATGAATTGGGTTCGTTTCGCATATTTTAACGTCCCTTTTTTTGATTTTTCCCCGATTAAAAAATTATGTCGGCGAGGTTGTGGGGTGCAACCGTTCCGATTTGTTCATTAATATTTGGTAGCAATCCATCTTCAGTCCATTTTTATGTTTCTATATAACGGCCGCAATACCGAATTAACATCGATATTGTAGCGATTTTGTGAAAATATGATGTCTTATATCCCACCCGACGACTGGTCATGCTGATATTGCGGCACCGCCCCTATTTGCCCGCCGGAAGAGTTTCCAGGTTTTCAATGTTGACAACCTGTTAACTTGATGTGGAAAATCTGGATAATACTGGAAAAACCGGCGCTTCAGCCCCGGATTATCATGTTGACGATGTCTTTGCGGAGGAGGATGCCGACTAACTTATCATCCTGCGTGACAAAAACGCGGCGAAGGTCCTTAAATATCATTAATGCGGCCACTTCGACGATTTTCGTATCCAGCGAGGCGACCTCATTATCCGTATTGAATAGCTGCGAAACCTTGATTTTATCTTCCTTCTTAAGAAGCTCTTCAAACGGTTCGATATCCATCGAATAATTCAAATTCGATATCAGAGTCTTATAGTCCGGCAAGGCCGCCTGAATTAAGTCCCTGTCGGTAATCTGCCCCAGCAATCTGCCCTCATCGTCAACCACCGCCAGAGCCGATATCCGGTTTTTAAACATCATATTGGCGACTTCTTTCAGGCTGCGATCGGGAGAGACGGTAACGACATTTCGGCGCATTATATCCTTGACCGTCAGTTCTTTCTCCACCCTGACGCCGCTCTGCCAGATTATCTCGATGACTTCCGTGGCGCTTCGAGTCGATTTTATTTTCTCAAGTGTCCCTTCTGTGCGGGCAAAAGTGGCAAAGGCCGACAGCGTTTGAAGATAGAGTTTTGAAATCTGCGACGGTGTCAGCAGCAGGACGACTACCGACAAGGGAATATCATCCGGGGTCTTATCTACGAGACCGTTTTGTGAAATTCCCAGAAGGATATACATATCATCGACTTCATCGGTCCGAGCATGCGGAAAAGCGAATCCATGACCGTACGACGTATTCTCGGTCTCTTCGCGCTCAATAATGAGCTGTTTGATGGCATCGATATTAATATTCGGGATATCTTTTTTTAGAAGCGAAAGCAGCTCATCGATCGCGGTTTCTTTGTCGGTCGAGGCAAGATTTCCGACAATATACTTTTCCTGAAGTATATTAGCTAACCGCATTCCGCTCCCTTGATTCAGTATAAGGTTCATCTCCGGCCGCCTTCCGTATCAGAGGCGGCGTGACAATCCCGCCGGAAACCAATATTTTGATGGCCTCTTCAACCGTAATCTTTAAAGGTGTTACTTCATTTTCCGGGACAAAAACGACAAATCCGGATATCGGCGTCGGCGTCGAGGGGACAAACACGCCGACCAATGTTTTCTCGATAGCGCCATCGTTTATGCGTCTTGTCCTTGAAGTCGCAAAACCGATGACATACAAACCGCGGCGGGGATATTCAATCATGACGACTTCTTTGAATGATTTAACCTGCGGCCTCGTAATCGCTTCGATCAACTGCTTGGCGGCCAGATAGACGACTCGTATAAGCGGGATTCTGGCCAGAATACGATCACCATGTTTATATAATGTGGCGCCGACAATATTGCGAATAAAAAAGCCTGTTAAAAGTATGATTAAAAGCGTGGCGATAATGCCCAGCCCGGGAATGGCATAACCAAACAAGTGCATTATGATAGGTAAAAGGATGCCGTCGATGGCCTCAAAAAGAAAGCGCAGGACGACATACGTCAGGATTAGCGGGACGACAACCAGAACCCCTGATACAAACTGCCGTCTTATAATATCTTTAACAACCTTTAATACAGACATCTCTTGGCCGACCTGTTAAATTAATCGGCTCTTTTCCATATTTATACAGCTTGTATACAAAAATCCGGCAAAAAATCAATCGATAAACGTAAATCCCATCCAAAAAAATTAAAACGCAAAAACCCTGGCGGCCTTGAGAGCGAAATTCAAAATCGGCTCCGGATAGACCCCGAAAATTATAATACCGGCCACACCCATTATCAGAACAATATTAGCCGACACGGCCGGTTTGATTTTCACCTCGGAGGTCTCCCTCGAGAAATACATTTGTTTGATAACATTGGCGTAATAATAAAGCGAAATAACCGCCGTCAGCAGCGCCAGAATTACCAGCCATATATAACCGGCCTGAATACCGGCCGCGAAAACCAAATATTTGGCGGCAAATCCGCCGAGAGGTGGAATACCGGCCAGCGAAAGCATGAAAACGGCCATAAATGCCGAAACTGACGGTGACGATTTCGCCAATCCGGAATAACTGCTGATGCTGTCTGAGCCGGTTTTATCGTTAAAAATGGTCGCGACGGCAAAGGCCCCCATATTGGCGAATAGATATAAGAACATGTAATAACCGACGGCGGCGATACCGATTTCGGTCGCGGTCACCATACCGACCATGACATATCCGATTTGTGCGATCGATGAGTAAGCCAGCATCCGTTTTATATTTTTTTGCCGCAGAGCGGTAACATTGCCAATAACCATAGCTGCGGCCGCCAGAACGGCTACGATAATACCCCAGTCGAGCGGCGCCATCACCTTATCCGAAAAAGCAATCAACCCGTTGACAAAAATCCTTAAGAAGGCGACGATTCCGGCTGCCTTGGAACCGACCGAAATCAGGGCGGCAATCGGCGTCGGGGCACCTTGAAAAACGTCGGGCGCCCACATATGAAACGGTACCAACGCCAGCTTGAACCCAATTCCGGCGATTATCATGACGACCGCCAGGATAAATCCGGCCCCGATCTTACCGTAGGATAAAAACACCAGTGATAAATTGATTTTCATCTCAATCAGATCGGTAGTGCCGGTAAGACCGTACATCAACGAGATACCATAGAGCAAAATCGCGGACGAAAAAGCGCCGACAATCAGGTATTTTAATCCCGCCTCCAGTGAGATTTTGTCATCCTTATAAAAGGCGGCCAGCACAAACAGCGGCACGGTCGTAAGTTCCAGACCGATATACAGCGAAATCAGTTCGTCGGCCGAGGAAAGGAACATCATGCCCACCGTCGAAAACAAAATCAATCCGTAAAATTCGCCGCGATGATTTTTTATCTTTTCTTTGGCGACGTCAAACGATGAGCCGATCGCCATGAAGGCGGAACCGAGAAAAATGACTTTAAAAAAGGTGGCCAGTTGATCCGAACGGAACATACTGCCGAACGAATTCCCACCGTGGAAAAAGAACAACAGCACGGCCGTGGCGGCGACACCGATCATGGCCAGGTATCCGATTTGTTTCGGATTTTTTCTTTTGGTACCGAGATCGAATAAAAACAGAAACAGAGCCCACAGGAACAGGAACATTTCCGGGACGAGAATGCGTATGTTAATATCCGGCATCATTACAATTTCCTATCGCGCCAATACGTTGACCAGATTTTCCAGAGTAGCTCTAAAAATATTCGACAATGGTGCCGGGTAGACACCGATAACGATAGTCAGAATCGCCAGTGGAGCCACCATCAGGATTTCGCGCGTATTCATCTCGGTCAAGCCACCCCACTTTTCGGCATTGAATTCACCGAGGAATATTCGCTGCACCATCCGCAGCATATACCCGGCCGTCAGCACCACACCCAACACCGCCAGAGCGGTGATTACATTAAAACTGGCAAAGGAACCGACAAAAACCATAAACTCCGACACAAATCCCGACATCCCCGGCAGACCCAGCGAACCCATCGAGAACAGCACCATCAGGCCGGTATAAACGGGAATTTTCGCACCCAGACCGCCGAAAGCGGCAATCTCGCGGGTGTGGGCGCGATCATATAGAACACCGACCATAAGGAACAATGCTCCGGTGAGAAGGCCGTGACTGAACATCTGGAACATGCATCCGGAAATGGCGGTCACGGACGTGTACGCCCCCAGCGCCAGTATACAGAAGCCCATGTGCGACACCGAGGAGTACGCTACCAGCTTTTTCAAATCTTTCTGTGCCATCGAAACCAGAGCGCCGTAAATAATGGCAATCAGTCCCAGCAGTGCGATAGGAATGTGGAAGTAACGTACCATCTCGGGGAACATCGGCCAGGATACCCGCAGCATACCATAGGTGCCCATCTTAAGCAAGACGGCGGCAAGGATTACCGAAACAGCCGTCGGCGCCTCGACGTGAGCATCGGGCAGCCATGTATGGAACGGCCAGACGGGGACTTTGATGGCAAAAGCGACAAAGAAGAAGATGAAGCAAACCATCTGCATCGAATGCGTTACCGTACTCGGTGCAGTCTGTATCAGCTCCAGAATATTAAGTGTATGCGGCTCGGAAGTGAAGTACAGAATCAGAATCGCGACCAGCATGAAAATCGAGCCAAACAGCGTATAGAGGAAGAACTTGATGGCGGCATATTCTTTTCGCGGCCCGCCCCAGATACCAATCAGGAAATACATCGGCACCAGCATGATTTCCCAGAAGACGTAAAAAAGGAAGAAATCCAGCGCGCAAAAGACGCCCATCATCCCGGTTTCCAGAAGCAGGAAAAAGGCGAAATACTCTTTAACCCGGTTGACAATATTGAATGAAGCGATAATCGATAAAAATGTCAGCAGGCCGGTCAGAAAAAGCATCGGCACCGAGATGCCGTCGACGCCCAGATAATAAAAGGCATTGATCGGTGCAATCCAGCTTAAAGGCCCTTCGGTATAAACCATCGCCGCCGAGCCGGAGTAATTGAAATAGTAATCATACGTCAGCCAGAACGACAGCACCATCGGGATAAAAGTAAAGAAGGCCGACACCCATCGGATCGACCAATGTTTCTCACGCGGGAGAAACATAATCGTCACGAAACCGACCAGCGGGATAAATATCAGGTAACTCAATATCGGAAAATTCATAATTTTATTCTGTCCTCCTAACCTTCAATATTCGAACCCGATTTAGCGCGGGCGGGTCCCACCATTTTTGCCAGTAGACGCGACAGCGCTACCAGAATTATTCCCGCCAGATAGTATAAAAAGCCTTCCGGCGTGACTCTATATATAACCAGCCCGGTAGTCGCAGCCATGATTATCAGAGTGTAAAACTGCACCGAGCCGCTCTGAATAAACTTCAATACCCAGGCGCCGCCCATACAAAGATAGCCGAGCCCGTTGACGATACCGTCGATAATCCACTTATCGAACCACATCTTGACATCGGCCCATTTAACCGTAAACCAGCCGGTGAAATTCACCAGACCGTCAATAATATTGGCATCGAACCACCACATCGCTCTGGCGAAGCCCAGCACCGGGCCGATGATAATGTAGTCGTATAACTCATCAAAATAAAATTTATTAAATGACAGTCTATAGAAGAAACTGAACTTCTCCGCGAGAGCATCGGCCGACACTTTTTTCCTGTAATATACAAGGTAGGCAAACCCGATTCCGGATACGGCGACGATTGTCGAAACAACCATTAAAATATATGACGGGTGATGTTCCATATGTTCGCCGTGATATACAAACGACGAGAAACCGTTATGCAGCCAGGGTAAACCGACCCATCCGGCGAAAATCGACAGGAATGCGAGAATCATCAGCGGGTAGGTCATCGAGCGCGGTGATTCATGCGCATGTTCGTACCGATGCTGATCACGCGGCTCGCCGGTAAAGGTCAGGAAGCAAAGCCGGAACATATAAAAAGCGGTCATGAAGGCAATCAATAAGGTGAAAAGCATAAAGACCGGATGTCCCGACGTGGCCGCTACAATCTCATCTTTGGACCAGAATCCTGACAGCGGAAAGATTCCGGAAATCGACAATGACGCAATAAAGAAGGTCAGCGTCGTAATTTTCATTTTTTTCGACAGGCCGCCCATCTCGGTAATCTCATTGGTGTGGACCGCATGAATCACCGAACCGGCGCCGAGAAAGAGAAGTGACTTAAAGAAAGCATGGGTCATCAGGTGAAATGTTCCGGCATAAAAGCCGACCGAATGTGCATGCGGATCAGAAGCCATATCGACCCCGTACAGACCCAGCGCCATAATCATATATCCCAACTGGCTGACGGTCGAATAAGCCAGCACTCTCTTAATGTCATTTTGTGTTATGGCAATCGAGGCCGCCAGAAGCGACGTTATCAAGCCGATCACCGCCACCACCATCGCTGACGTTTCCGAACCGACATAGAGCGTCATCACCCTCGCCACCAGATAGACACCGGCGGCCACCATCGTCGCGGCATGAATCAGGGCGGAAACCGGCGTCGGACCTTCCATGGCATCGGGAAGCCAGACATGAAGGGGGAACTGCGCCGATTTACCGACCGCTCCGCAGAAAACGAATATTCCGGTCGCGGTCAGAATGCCAATCGGTATCGCGCCGGAGGAGACTTTTGCGAAAACTTCCTGATAATTCAGCGTCCCGGCATAAGTCATCAAAATCAAAAGGCCGACAATAAATCCGAGATCGCCGATACGGGTGGTGATAAATGCTTTCTTGCCGGCGTCGGAGGCCGACTTCTTTTCGAACCAGAAACCGATCAGCAAATAACTTGTCAGACCGACCAGTTCCCAGAAAATAAATATCATAAAGAAATTGTTGGCGATAACCAGACCCAGCATCGAAAATGAAAACAACGACAGATACGAGAAATACCGGCTCCAGCGCGGATCGTCTTTCATGTATCCCAGCGAATAGATCTGCACGCAACCGCTGACAATGGTTACCACCATAAACATAACCGCCGTCAGCGGATCGACCCACATCCCGACTTCGAGGCTGATTTTCGGATGAGTGATAAACGGCATAGATAATTCCAGCGGGACGCCATGACGGTTGATCATATCAAGCAAAACGAAAATCGAATGGACAAAAGCGACAAGAATCATCGTAATCGACAGATAAGCCGACAGCTTTTCTTTCCAGCGCGTGAAGAAAATAATCACCAGAAACGCAAAAAGCGGATAGATCGGTATTAAAAAGGATTTTTCCAGCATATCACCATTTCATAATATTAATGCGATCGATGTCGATGCCCTTCCAGTTACGATACAGAAGCAGCACTATTGCCAGGCCGACAACCGCTTCGGCGGCGGCAACGACGATGACAAAAAGGGCGAAAATCTGACCGGTCAATTCACCCGGCTTAATGTATTTATTGAAAGCCACCAGATTGATATTCACGGCGTTAAACATCAACTCCAGTGACATCAGAATACCGATGGCATTGCGACGGGTCAGGACACCGAACATACCGATTGCGAACAGAACCGCTGCCAGGGCCAGATACTGATACATCTTACGAACGTTCCCTTCTCGCCAGGACAATAGCGCCGATCATCGCCGCCAGAAGAAGTATCGAGACAACTTCAAACGGCAAGACATATTCGGTCATGAGATATTTCCCGATGGTCAGGGCGTTTTTCTCCGGCAAAGCGGTTTCGACGACACGCCAAACGGTCCCGGGAATGGAACCGAGACCCGACAATAAAAATCCGGCGCAAATAAAGAATGCCACCACCACCTGCTCGTTACTTTGCTTTATTGTGACCGATGCCATCTGCGAGGTTAGCATAATGGCGAATATCATTAGAACCGCTACGGCCCCGACATAAATCAGCACCTGCACCGCCGCCAGAAATTCGGCGTTAAGTAAAATATAAATTCCGGCCACGGCAAAAAGCGTCAATATCAGGAAAAGAGCCGAGTGGAATATGTTTTTCAATGTAACGACCAGCATCGATGCGATAATAATCACAAAAGCCAGCAGATAGAAAACAGGCTGAGCCACGATATCTCTGTATAACTGCAGGAAAGCATCCATTATATCTGCTCCCCGGCCGGCTTGTCGTTTTCGTCCTTATTCTCTATTTCGGCAGTGACATTTGCCTCGGGTTCATCAGGAGTCTTTGTTTCCGCTTGCTCTGTTTCAGCTTCCATTTCAGGCTTCTCGGCAGGTTTGTCCTCGGTCGGTTTTTCGGGCCCTGCGGTCGATTTATTTTCGGTTTCAGATAACGCCACCGGTTTGGCCGCCGGTTTTACAGCAGGTTTTGCCGCCGGCTGGGCAACCGCTTTTTTCCTGACCGGTTTTTCGTAAGGAACGTCGCGGCCCATTTCCTGAAGCTTATCCGTGTGCCAGATTAAATCTTCCTTGTTCAGAGTAGAAAATTCGTACTTAGGAGCCAGTTTTATCGCCGCAAAATTGCAGACATCCTCGCACAGACCGCAAAAACAGCAAACGTTATAATCAACAATGAAATCTTTCAGATGCCGTTTCTTTTTCTCGTCTTTTTCATATTCAATCCTGATGGCATAGCTGGGGCAGGCGCGGGCGCACAACATACAGACGGTACAATTCAACTCGCCGGTTTCCTCATCCGAAAGCAAAACGACAATACCGCGCGACCGCTCCGGCATCTCCCATTTTTCTTTGGGATACTGAAGCGTCACGGCGTGACGCCCCAGATGTTTACCGGTCGTAAGCAGCCCGATCACCAGATTCTTAACGGCATCAATCAATTTTTTCACCAGTTAAACCACCCCGAATATTTCATCCACCCGGCCAGAATCAAATTGGCAAATGCGACCGGCAGGAGGAACTTCCAGGAAAATTCCATCAATTGGTCTACCCTCAATCGCGGGTATGTCCACCGAAACCACATAAAGACAAACACCAGCGCCAGCGATTTAATCAGGAACCACATCCATGACGGCAGCCAGGGTCCCTGCCAGCCGCCCAGAAATAATGTGGCGGCGATGGCCGAGACGGTGAACATATTGACAAACTCGGCTAAGAAAAACATCGCGAATTTCATCCCGGAATACTCGATATTAAATCCGGCGACCAGCTCCTGCTCGGCCTCCGGAATATCAAACGGGGTGCGATTCGTTTCGGCGGTCGCGGCGATTATATAAATAATAAAGGCAATCGGCCCGAACGGCAGACGAAAAATGTACCACTGATAAATTTTCGCCTGCGATTGCACGATATCGACCATCGACATCGATCCGGCAAATAAAACTACGGCCAGCACCGCTACCACCATCGGCACTTCATAACTGACCACCTGCGCCGCCGAGCGCATCCCGCCCAGCAAAGCGTACTTATTATTGGAGCCCCAACCGGCCATCAGAAGCGATATAATTGTAAAAGTCGTAATGGCGATGATAAACAGAATCCCGATATTAAGATCCGAAACAATCAGCCCCTTTCCAAACGGAATCGTCACATACGCCGCAAACGCGGCCACAAAACAAATAATCGGCGCCCAATAGAAAACGGGACGGTCAACGGTCGATGGCGTAATATCTTCTTTTTGCAGTAATTTTACCGCATCGGCAATTGTCTGCCGCCAGCCGTGCCAGCCGGTCATCATCGGACCGAAACGCTGCTGAATATGCCCCGATACTTTTCTTTCCCACCAGACCAGAAACAACGCCATTACCGCCAGAAAACCGAATACAATAACGGCCGCCACAACCAGAGAAATTATCTCGACCCAGGTCTGTGATAATCCGGTCGCCGCCAGTTGTTCGTAAAGATATTTGAATATGCCGGTGATTTCCATTACCTGTCCACCTCCGGCAGGATGATATCCAGCGAGGCCATTATCGCGACGACGTCCGCGATTTTATGCCCCTTGACAAGTTCCGGCATGACCTGTAACTGATTGTACGAGCCGCCGCGCAGTTTCACCCGAAGCGGTTTTTTCTCTTTTCCCGGCGATTGGATATAAACACCCATCTCGCCGCGCGAGTTTTCAATACGGCTGTAAACCTCGCCCTCCGGCGGCTTGTAATTCATGCTGACTTTGGTAGTAATCTCACCTTCCGAAATCTGTTCGGTGGCCTGCCTGACGATCCTGGCCGACTCGCGCATCTCGGCGATACGAATCAAATACCGATCATAGCAATCGCCGTTATGCGTTACCGGGATATTAAAATTAAAACGATCATAAATCGAATAAGGGTCATCTTTTCTGAGGTCGAATTTTACACCTGATGCCCGCAATGACGGGCCGGAGACAGCGTACGCGACAGCCATCTCCGGCGTCAGCACGCCGATATCTTTATTACGCACGACGAAAATCGGATTTTCGGTCAACACGCGCTCGTAGTCATCGACTTTGGCGCCAAACATATCCAGGAATTTTTTGCATTTGGGAATAAATTCCGGGGGGATATCTTTGGCCACGCCGCCGATACGGATATAATTGTATGTCAATCTTTGCCCGCAGGTCATCTCGAACAGGTCAAGAATATCCTCTCTCTCACGAAAGCCATATAAAAACGGTGTGATGGCACCTAAATCCAGCGAAGTCGTTCCAAACCAGATCAAATGGCTGGCGATACGATTCAGTTCCAGCATGATAACGCGAAGATACTCGGCCCGCTCCGGGACTTCCAGCCCGCCCAGTTTTTCCGCAGCCAGCGCGAAAGCTTCATTGCACGACATCGAGGTGCAGTATTCGAACCGATCCAGAACCGGGATACATTGCTGGTAAGTTCTGTTTTCGCAGATTTTTTCCAGCGCGCGGTGAAGATAGCCAATAACCGGTTCGGCTTTGATAATCACTTCGCCGTCCATGGTCAGAATAAAACGGCAGACACCATGAGTCGAGGGATGGTGCGGCCCCATATTGACCTGAAATTCTTCGGTATGTATTCCCGGCGCTGTCATTCCACTTCAGGCATCCTTACGAAATCGGGGGCATCCCAATTTTTACGCATCGGATGTCCCTGATCCCAGTCATCCGGCAATAGAAAGCGTTTCAGGTTTCCATGATTACGAATATTGATACCGTACAGCTCCCACATCTCGCGTTCATACCAGTTGGCCGCCGGCCAGACTTTTTGAATCGATTCGATTTCCGCACCCTCATATTCAAAGCGTAATTTAAAATCAAAACGGATATGCTTCTTAATCGAGGCGACATCATAAACGACCTCGAATCGTTCGCCGGTATCGACGGCGCCGATATTGCAGAGGTAATCTATGTCGAGCATTTCGTCGGTCTTAATTGACTCGCAAAAGGCAACCAGATCGTCTTTATTTTTCAGAAGGAAAAACGGTTCGGCCCGGCCGGTTTCCAGAAGTTCGATTTTTTCCGGGAATTTTTCAAGAAGATGTTTGGTCAGTTCGTCGCGGTCCATCTCGGTTGTGCCTTAACTCCAGTCTTTGATTTTTTCTTTCTTAACCTTTTTCTGAAGCGTGATACATCCCTCCAGCAGTGATTCCGGCCGCGGCGGACAACCGGGGATATAGACATCGACCGGAACGATATGATCGATACCCTTTTCGACCGCGTAACTGTCATAATAAAACGGCCCGCCGCCGACCGTACAACCGCCCATGGCAATCACATAGCGCGGCTCGGCCATCTGATCGTAGAGGAGCCGGAGACGCGGCGCCATTTTTTTGGTGATGGTTCCGGCGGCGATAATCAAATCGGCCTGGCGCGGCGAGGCCCGGAAAATCATGCCCAGTCGGTCAAAATCGTAACGCGAAGCGCCGGTGGCCATCAACTCGATGGCACAGCAAGCAGTTCCGAATAATAAATACCACAGCGAACTGGCGCGGGATTGATCGAAAACCCAATCCAAAGACGTGGTGATAATCCCGCCGCCGGGAAGTTTCTCCAGATATACCGGTACTTTCTTTATCAGACCCATTTCAGGACACCTCTTTTCCAGGCGTAGTAAAGGCCGAAAACCAGTATGACTATAAAAATAATCATCTCAATCAAAGCAAACAAACCCAACTGTCCAAACGCTACCGCCCAGGGAAACAGAAAAACAGCTTCCACATCAAATACGACAAAAATCAGAGCAAAAATATAAAAACGATTATTAAACCTAATCCATGAATTACCGATCGGTTGCTCGGCACATTCGTAATTCTGATTTTTGGCTTTGTAGGGATTTGACGGCCGTATCAAGCGGGAGAAAAAGAATGTAAAAAGGACCAATCCTATCCCGACAAGAAGGAAAATCAAAACCGCCAGGTATTGGTCCATGACCCCGTTAACCTTTCAATTCGTTTGTCAACTTTGTGATATAAATCACAAGCTAATAAGTGGAGAAAATATGCCATTTCACCTTTTTGTCAAGCAATTTATAAAAATAATTTCGGTTTTAAGCTATTGCATTCTGAATTTCGAAACCGCCAGATATACGACTATCACAAAGACTGCCGCTGATGCAGAAAAATAAAATATAAACATTACACCAAACCTCGCTGCCAGTAATCCGGCGCAAATTCCGGCGATTACTTCGCCGACCGAGCAGGTCATATTATACGCCGATAAATATGTCGCGCGCCTCTCCGACAATAAGGCGCGATTGAGATGGGTCGATATTGCCGGGCGTATCAACTCTTTGAGCGCAAAATAGATAACGATTCCGGCTATCGCGGGATAGATTGTCATATTAGCCGTCATATATAATGATATAGCCATCAGGATAAAACAGCCTGATAAATAAAAAGTAAGTCTGTTGTATAACTTTTCGCTGAATTTGGTAATAACAATCACAAGTATCAATCCGGCGGCAGTGATTATACCGAAATATGAAGTCTCAATATTCTTTATCTCCGAAAACAGAACCTGCCAGTATTGATCGGCCGGTTCGTAGGCAAAATTGGCAAACAGCCCAACCGCGAACAGCGCCATCACGATTGGCTTTCGTCTTAGAAGTTGTTTTAATGAAAAACGTCCGGAATCGGGGTAGAGCAGGTCTGCCTCAGACCTGCCATTTTCATCCATGTAGGGTAGGTCTCCCCGAGACCTGCCATTTTTAATATTGGCAGGAGTCGGAGACTCCTGCCCTACTTCCTTAAGGAACATCGCGATTACAAATCCAATCAACACAATAATAATAAACGGTATAAACAAACTTGATAAGTACGATCCGGCCAGAAATCCGCCCAGAAGCATACCAATGAGCAAAAATGAAGTTTTAAAAACAGTCCGGTTGGCAAAAAGTTTCGACAGATTGTTGTCGCGATTGGTAATATCCATCGAATCGACCGCCAGAGCTTCCAGCGCGCCGGAGATAAATGTCTCGGCAATGCCGAAAATTATCTCGGCAATTATGAATCCGACGAAGCTGGTAAATCGAAAAAAGACAAAGCCGGATACCGCATAAAGAAAAAAACCGAGAATAGTCGATAATTTTCTCCCATATTTATCCGCCAGGTATCCGGTCGGCACTTCAAAAATTATTATCGTTGCCTCAAATAATGCCGCCAGAAAAGCGACCTGAAAAAGCGTAATATCGAAGTGACGAAAATAGACAACGTAAACCGGCAGGATTATCCCGCCGGTCAGCGATAGAATCGATTCTAACGCGAAATAAAATCTGATATTGCGCCGGATCACATCAGATCGCCGCTATCGCCTCGATTTCCACCAGAACATCTTTGGGCAATCGCGCCACCTGCACGGCCGCCCGCGCCGGAAGCTCAGTCGTAAAATATTTCGCGTAGACCTCGTTGACCGCCGCGAAATCATCCATATTGGCCAGATAGACGGTCGCTTTGACGACGTCTTTCATCCCCGCCCCGGCCGCTTTCAGAACCGCCATCAGGTTTTTCAAAACCTGCTCGGCCTGCTCCGGCGCCGTGTCGCCCACGATTCTGCCGCTTTTCGGATCGAGCGGAATCTGCCCCGAGCAGAATAACAACTGCCCGCATGTTATTTTAACCGCCTGCGAGTACGGCCCGACCGCCGCCGGCGCCTCGGATGTCTTAATTATCTCTTTCATACTCACCTCGGTAAATTCAATTTCCTTTAAATCGAATCATAACCAGCACTTCAACCGTCTGTCAATCTATAAATCCGTCATCTCCCGCCTGTTAAGAAAATGAACATAATCTCCGATAAATTTAGCAGTATGGATAATGATTTTCTATTATCGGAATTTCAACAGGCCGAAGTTAAAGAAAAGGTAAACCAGCTTCTGAGGCGCAAGAAGCCGAAACCGCTCTGGCGCGAGTATCTTGAAGTCGTTCTGATTTCGCTGGCGGCGGCTATCTTTTTGCGACTTCTGGTCGTCTCGGCCTATCGGGTCGACTCGGGCTCGATGGAGGACGCTCTTTTTGAGGGCGACTATATCTTTGTCAACAAACTCGCCTACAAATTCGGCGCGCCGGAAGTCGGCGATATAATCATTTTCAAGTATCCGCTGGATCCGACCAAAGATTATATCAAACGGGTCATCGCCCTGCCGGGCCAGTCGGTGGAGATCGTTGACAAAATTGTCTATGTCGACGATCAACTGGCCCATATTTTCCCCCTTGCCAAAAACAGCGACCCGAAAATCCTGGCGGCGCAATTATCCTCCCGCGACAATTTCGGCCCGATTCAGGTGCCCGAGGGACAATATTTCGTGCTCGGTGATAATCGCGATATCAGCCAGGACAGTCGTTACTGGGGTTTTGTCCCCGCGACACATATCAAAGGCAAAGCGGTGTTTGTTTACTGGTCATGGGAGCCCGATCCCGATGCACCGGAGTGGCATTTCCCGTATATTCACTCAGCTTTTCACTTTGCTTATTATTTCCTGACCGGTATATTTACTCATACCCGTTGGGAACGACTGTTTACGGCACTGTAAAGAATGGCCTTATCATTATATATACATTTCCCTTTTTGCCGCAATCGCTGCGACTACTGCGATTTCTATAAAGAACCGGTCACGCCCGAGATGGAGGAGCAGTACGGCAAGGCGCTTCTGACCGAACTGCGGCTGGCCAAAGAAAGTCTTGACGCCGACGCTCGGAGGCTGGAAACAATCTATATCGGCGGCGGAACCCCCTCGCTGATCGATTTCTTGCATTTCAAATATCTTATCAGCATGATCAAAGAATATTTCGAGATCGATCCTCTGGTCGAGTTTTCTTTCGAGATAAATCCGGAATCGATCGACAGCGATAAACTTCTCGCGCTTCGCGACCTGGGCGTCAATCGACCGGTCTTCGGTATCCAGAGTTTCGACGACCGTCTTTTAAAACGCCTCGGGCGGACACACAACACCAAAGATTCTTATAAAGCGGTCTATCTTGCCCGCGCCACCGGCTTCACCAATTTCGGCATCGACATGATGTTCGGACTGCCGGGCCAGACGACCAAAAAGCTGTCCGACGATCTTAATCAACTGATTGATTTATCACCGCCGCATATTTCGTACTATCAATTGACCGTCGAGGAAGAGACCGCACTCGATACCAAAATCAAATCCGGCAAAATCAAACTTCCCGATCAGGACTTGCAGGCGGCGATGTATCAGGCGATTAATCGCGAGTTGAAAGAATCGAGTTATTATCGCTACGAGATTTCTTCTTTTGCCATTCCCGGATTCGAATGCAAACACAATCTCCGCTACTGGGAGGGCGGAGATTTTCTGGGACTCGGTCCGTCGGCCCATAGTTTTATCGGGCAGAAAAGATTCGCCAATACGTCCGATTTGAAAACGTACATCGATAAATTATCCGCCGGTGAGAGGCCGCTTATTTATGACACCGACAGTGTCGAGTCGCGGATTGTCGAATCGGTCATGCTCGGTCTTCGCACGTCGCGGGGCATTGAGCGCGAGAAATTCCGTCAACGGTTCGGGATGTCGATTGAAGAGGCCATCAACGGCGAGCAGTATAAGAGATTGCTCGATTCCAAACTGATTACTTCCGATGAGGATTATATTCGCCTGACCGAAAATGGCTTACCCCTTGCCGACGAAATCATCCGGCAGATTGTTAAGTAAGTTTTATCAGCCTTTCGATACGATTATCGAGCCTGTGATGTAGGCGATGATTCACCAGCTATAAGCTATTTTGGAATAAATATTCAGCCGGCGCGGAAATCAAATCATATTCGCATTCTTACCGATGCCAGGAAAAGCAAATTTCACTATCGAATAACATCTTCCCAAAACTGTCTAACTCAAACAGGCGATTGCACATACAAAATCCAATGGAAATATTCGACACATTTCCGGTCTTTTTAATGTTCAAATGTTCAGATAGTCCTTTTCTTGACAAGATTGTCTAAGATTAGGTATGTATAATTGGAAACAGACCGCAAAAAGGTAGGAGTCTTAAGATATGAAACGTAAAAAGAGCCTGATTATAGTTTTTATAATCTTATTAATTTGTATAAGCGGCTTCCTGATAGCCAGATCGATGAACAGCAGCCATGATACCCAATATCAGTTCGGCACGATCTCGCGCGGCGATTTGGAAACGATGGTAAGTGCCACCGGGACATTAAGTCCACTTACGATTGTCGATGTCGGCACGCAGGTTTCGGGGACAATCGACTCGGTTTATGTCGATTATAACGATAAGGTCAAAGCCGGACAACTGCTGGCGGTGATGGATTCGGTCCTTCTGAAAGCAGCGGTGGTCGATGCCCAGGCCAATTATGATAAGGCGTCGGCCCAACTCGAACAAGCCCAATTCGACTATGACCTTAATAACAAATTGTACGAAAAGCAGTTAATCTCGGAATCGGACTTTATTCCCTTCAGGATTAATCTGACTACCCAGCAGGCCAATCTTAAATCGGCCGAGGCGGCCCTGACCCGGACCAAACAGAATCTTGAATATGCCATCATTCGTTCACCCATAAGCGGGACAGTGATCGAGAAAAATGTCGAATCGGGCCAAACGGTGGCGGCCAGCTTTTCCGCCCCGACTCTATTTGAAATCGCGCAGGATTTGTCGCGGATGGAAATTCTGGCCGATGTCGACGAAAGCGATATTGGCCTTATAAAGGATAGTATTCCGGTTCATTTTGAAGTGCAGGCCTATTCGGATAAAACTTTCAGCGGCATCGTTCGGCAGATCCGTATTCAGCCTCAAACGATTTCGAATGTCGTTACTTATACGGTGGTGGTCAATGCGGATAACAAGGAAGGGCTGTTGCTTCCCGGGATGACGGCGACGGTCGATTTTGTTATCGAGCAAAAGAAAAATGTCCTGATGGTGCCCAGCAAGGCGCTAAGATACAGCCCGTCGGATGAGGCGATTGCGGCCATGCAGAAACGACGGCAAAGGGCTGATGTGGGGACCGAAAACAAAGGATTTACGCCTCCGCCCCCCGGCGACAGCGCCAATATACCGGAAAAACCGAAAAATATGTCGGCACTATGGTATCTTGACAGTAAGGGTGAGCTGGCGAAGGAGCCGGTTCGGGTCGGCATGACCGATGGTGTTAATACCGAAGTAAGCGGTCTGCATCATCTTAAAGAGGGAAGTCAGGTTATTATCGGTGAGGGAACTTTTGCGACGACAGAAAACGGTACCAACTCCTCAACGGGAACACGCCGGCGTGGTTTCGGACCGCCGCCGTTTTAATAGAAAGCCGAAAATATGAATACAACCAGCAAAAACGTTATTGAGATACGCAATATGACCCGGACTTTCGTTATCGGGGATATTGCAGTCCATGCCCTGCGCGGTGTTTCCCTGACGGTGGTCGAAGGTGAATTTTTGGCCATTATGGGTTCTTCAGGCTCCGGTAAATCGACCCTGATGAATCTATTGGGCTGTCTTGATGTCCCCACCGAGGGGGAATATATTCTCGACGGTCAGCCGGTTAGCCATCTGACGCCGAACGAATTCGCCGCCATCCGCAACCAAAAAATCGGTTTTGTTTTTCAAAATTTTAATTTGCTGGCGCGAACCACCGCGGTTGAAAATGTCGAACTGCCGCTGCTTTACGACCGGGGTAACCGAGTTGAAAATCCTCATCAGGCGGCGCTTGAGGCGCTGGGTCGGGTCGGATTGTCCGACCGTATCGACCACGAGCCGAATCAGCTTTCCGGCGGACAGCAGCAGAGGCTGGCGATCGCCCGCGCGCTCGTTAATCGCCCGGCGATAATTCTGGCCGACGAACCGACCGGCAATCTTGACAGCCATATGTCGGTCGAAGTGATGGCTCTTTTTCAGGATCTTAACGATCAGGGGATCACCATTATTCTGGTCACGCACGAGCCGGATATTTCCCTTTATGCGAAACGAGTGGTGCAGATGCGCGACGGCTTGATTATCAGCGATCACCCGGTTAAAAATCGCGGCGATGCCAGAGTCGATCTTAAAACACTTCCTAAAGACGATGTCGTAACATCGCAGGCGGAGGCATCATGAAAATAGTACGTAACCTGCTCAAGGCGGCCTTTAAAAGTCTGGCCAAAAACCGGATGCGCTCGCTTCTGACCTCGCTCGGTATTATTATCGGTGTCAGCGCGGTGGTGGTGATGGTAGCGATCGGCAAAGGTTCGCAGCAGCGAATCCAGAACGATATAAGTTCGCTGGGAACCAACCTGCTGATGGTCCGCCCGGGAAGTGTCAGCTCCGGCGGGACCCGTCTCGGCGCCGGATCGAGTCCCGGATTTACTTTCAGCGATATCGAAAAGCTCCAGAAGGAGTTGATTTATGTCTCGGCGATTTCGCCGGTGGTGCGAACTTCGGCCCAGGTTATCGGCGGTTCGGGCAACTGGATGACATCAATTTATGGTGTCGACAGCGATTACTTCGGCATCCGCGACTGGCAAATCGCGTCGGGTGAATTTTTCACTGAAAAGGATGTCGCTTCCAAAAGAAAGGTGGCGGTGCTGGGTAAGACGGTTGCCAACGAGTTATTCATGAATATGGATCCGATCGGTCAACGAATCCGAATTAATAATATACCTTTTACGATCATCGGCGTCTTAAAATCGAAAGGTGAGGCGGCGATGGGACAGGATCAGGATGACATTGTCCTGGCCCCGTCGACAACTGTGTTGTACCGGATAAAAGGCGGGCAGTACATCGACATGATCAACGCCAGTGCCGTTTCGGTTGAGGCGATGGATGCGGCCAAACAGGAATTAACCGACGCGTTGCGTACCATACGCGGCATAAAGTACGGCGAGGATGACGATTTCACTGTCCGAAGTCAGTCGGAGATAATGCAGATGGTGACTTCGACCACCGAAACAATGACCTTACTTCTTGGTGCCATCGCAGCGGTCAGTCTGATCGTCGGCGGCATCGGGATTATGAATATCATGCTGGTTTCGGTAACCGAACGAACGCGCGAAATCGGTATCCGACTGTCGATCGGCGCCCGCGGCAGCGATATTATGGTTCAATTTCTGACCGAAGCCATCGTCCTCTCACTGAGCGGTGGTATTATCGGCATTTTGCTATCGGCCGGAGTGGTTGCCATATTAAACAGATTTACCAGCCTGACGGCTATTATGAATCCGGAAATCATAATTGTCTCATTTCTATTTTCCGGTGCCGTCGGTATCTTTTTCGGTTTTTATCCGGCCCGCAGAGCGGCCGCCTTAAATCCGATCGACGCTCTCAGGTATGAATAAAGATAAAAGCAAATTACAGCAAAGTAAGTCGAAATCCCCGCATGGATTTATTCCAAGGGATTTCGACTTTTTATTATGTCGGAAGCCCTTCGGGTCTTTGACCCTTCGGGCATTCCGATATACTATTGCTATACGGCAGTGGCATATCAATATAATAACGTTTCGATATTCATCACGAGCCTATATTTGATTATGGGACACATTGCCGATACGAAACAAATAGATTGCCACGCCTTCGACCGTTCCGCCGCAGGCGGACCGGTCTCGGCTCGCAATGACGTGAAAAGGATTATTCGTTTAAATTAATCACGTTATTGAAAGATCGAGGCTGCTGTCAATCATCGAACATGTTGTACATCGGGTCCCAGGGGGGACAAATAATCGCCAGCTGCTCGAATATTTTAAGAATCTCTTTAGGGACATATTTCTTCTTCACGATTACGTTATACACGTGATTGTCAAACCACGAGTCGTACATCGTCCAGTATCCTTCGTCGCCGTTTTTTTCTCCCCAGCTGTTTTCCACCAGCCACTTGACCGGTTTATCATCCTTTATGTCAACACCGATCAAAACCATGGCATGATTGGGCGCACTCTCACGATACATCAACTGCTCGGCTTTGGACAGGCTCATATCGGTATGATAAATCGAACCGTAGTCGTAAATATCCATCGCCATAATACCGAGGTCACGACTTTGATCCTTGCCGACATCATTGCCGAACCAGACCGGCTCGTCATCAAGCACCGATTTTTCGGCCATCTCCTTGAGCTTATCGATCTCGACATTGGCGTAGTCGACATCCTCGCCGTCATAAATATTACGCGACAATCTCAACTGATAATGCTTGCCGTAGTCTTTGCTCGGATCATTGAGAAGGTTGACATAATCATTCAAATCGACACCGACGAATTCTTTATAAAAAGTTATGGGCGTATAAGTCTGCTTTTCGCTGACCACCGAATCACGATTCTCGTAACGCCACTCGAATTCGGTCGGCGGCTCGCCGAGATTCATCACCAGCATCCGGTAAATATCACCGAGAATTTTTTCTTTCGCTGCCCGGAGCTCGTCGACTGTCTTACCGTCGGCATACATGTTCCTGAGCTCGACCGCACCGGTACGAAGCTTGCGACTGATAAGTTTGTTCATATCACCGGTTTTTTCGGAGCTGTGTGTTTCCGGCATGATCTCCTTGGGCACCGCACCATACTTATCGATCAGCGCGACCACATATTTCCAGTAACCGCCGTCGCCGAACGGCCGCCTGAGAATAATCTCCAGCTCACGATCCAGCAAATCCCGATCGCGAAGTTCAATAATGAATTCCAGGAAACTGTTCGCTTTTTCCATTTTGTCCCAGAAAGAAAGATAATTTTCGGAAAACTCAAACTTCGACAGTTTGTATTTCTCGATGACCTTCGGCCGCAGAATGTTCAGTCCGGCAAAAAGCCAGCAACGCCCGCTCGATTTTTGATTCGTAACACCTTCGGTCTTTATCTTATGGCTGAAAATATCATTATTCGATCTAACAATATCCCGATTGAGAGCCAGACTGTTGATATCATTATTGGTGATGGCATTATACATCGCTCTGGTATACAAATCCATTTTGAATGACGAACGGATATTATTGATAGCCTCGCTCGATAACGATCCGTCACCGGCTATAACCGATGAAATCATCAGAGAAATAATAAATGTCATAACAATGGTTGTTTTTTTTATTGATGGAATCATTTTGATTGCTCCCGGATGTAAGGTTGGCGGTACATTTTTACCATAATATAGCCGCCCCCGGATTGCATGTCAATTGAATATTAAGGTCCTATTTTTCGATGAATCTTGATTTCAAGCATAAAAAACGGCCGGGCTGTAAAACCCGGCCGTTCATCTATATTAAAGCGTAACGGAGAGGCATCACCGAAATTATCCGCCCCAGTCGACATCATCCATCCCGTCATGCTCGAAGCTGGTCCTTGGACAGTACGTTTTCCAGCGACCCGCGAAATACCCTTTCTTGATGCTGCTATCCGTCGGCGCCATTCGATAGTTGCCTTTCAACACACCCTGAATATTTCTATTGGCGTCGAAGAAATGGCCGTAAAATTTTCCATGCGGAGGGCAATCGGCACTGATACTCGGCCATGGATAAGGAACATATACACCTTTTATGAGTCCCTCAAACTTCCCGGAAACATCGATGTACTTACCGTAAAAAACTTTCAGAACAGTGGTATCGGTGCTATCGACGATTGTTTTACCCCATCGTCCTTTCAGATAACCGGCCAGAAGACCATTCTGCGATATCCAGCGACCGCGGAAAATTCCCTGCCCCGTGCTGTCATGACCCCATTGGCCTTCCAAAAATCCTTTCGGGCAGCCATTGCGATATAACTTATGAGCGCGAAAAGCGACCGCATTGACCGAATCGTCGAGATAAAAGATCGTATCCATTTTTTCCAGGTCACTGATGGCAAACGTTTTTGTCAAAGGTTCGGTTTCGAAGGTTATCGTCTCGATCACGGTCGCAGTCGAAGGCGGGATATAAAGATTGACGAAAATACCGTCATTGTGCACGGTCGTCTGAGAAACCCACCCGATAAGTTTCCGATCGGTTCTCGGCAAAATGGAATCGGTCGCCGGTTCAAATCGTATCAGTCGACGGAGAAGCATCGCCCCGTCATCAATTGATAATGAACCGGACCAATCGATCGGATCAATATCCGCAATTGCCGCCGAATCGAGAGTCGTATCGAAAACCATTCGTCCCCAGATTATCTGAAGAGCATAAACACTTGATTGTTTATTATTGACACAAGCTTCAACAACATGGTCATTCTCCAGAGGGTCAATGTACACCGAATCTTCGCCCAAAGAAGCAAGGTAGGTGTCTCCGAACGCGGGCGCTTCGTTGGTCGGCTCGAAGCCATCGAACTCATCGGTAACGGCGCTGTCATCCGGCGATGATTTCGTCGTCTCACTACAGCCGAGCATCAGACCGAAAAGACCGAGTGTGAATAGCGTCAACAGAAGTTTTTGAAACATAAGAAAGCTCCTTAACTTTGTTTTTTCTTTCGCTTTTCATTATTATACAAACTCCATGCCGGAATGGGTATAAAAACTAATCGATTATGCCACAGGCTATTGAAGTGTTTTTAAATTATCAAGATTACCTTTTAACGTACCAAAAGGTACATTGTTAAATTTAACGGCCCGACCGGGACAAATAAAATCGATAATTAGCCGCCTGGTTTTTCAGCAGCGATAAAAAAACCCGCCTGCTGATGCAGACGGGTTTCTTCCGGGATGGATACTTTAAAATCCTTTTAGGATATTTTCCCATCCTTGGGTGTAACCATTGATGCTAAGAACATCACCGGCGTTTCTTGCGGCGTCTGGCTTTACGTTTCGGCCTGGCCTTCGTTTTGGCTTTGGCCATGGCTTTCCTTTTCGGTCTCGCCTTGGCTTTTGCCTTTCTTTTGGGTTTAGCCTTTTTCCTGGCCGGTCCCTTGGTCAGCCCGAGGGCGCTGATTTTGCCGCGTACCGAAGCCAGCGAACGCCTGAGTTCCCTGGCGATCTTCGAGGCCGCTTTGGTCTTGTAGCCGACTTTCAGATTCGTAATCTCGGCGGCAGACCAGGCTTTGCCTTTCGGCCGTCTGGCTCTTGTTTTTGCTTTGGCCTTGGTTTTTGTTTTGGCCCTTTTCCGTTTTACCGGCATTACAGACTCCTTTCATTGAATCTGGCAATTAAGGTTTATTTTAGAATCATATTCAAATTAACAGCACCAAATATGGACATAATTCTATCATATCGCGTGCGTCCTGCATGTCCTCCCCTCATGTGCATCATACAATCAGTATTTACGTTCATAATTCCCTTATCGTCACAAAAATAAATAATGTTAAAACAGTGATGCAATAAAAAAATATTATATTTTTAATATTTTTGATTATCGTTTGCTATTTCAATACTGAAATTGAAACACCGATTGAGTGCCGGGACGAATAATAATCGATGTATGGATTACATCAAGTGATACTATCGGGAAGATTTATTCAAAAGTCCGGCGATGTACTGCCCGGTATACGATGTTTCGATCCGCGCGACATCCTCCGGTGAACCGACGGCGATAATCTCGCCGCCATCCTCACCACCCTCGGGACCGATGTCAATAATATAGTCAGCCGTCTTGATAACATCAAGATTGTGCTCGATCACGAGGACGGTATTACCGCGTTCGACCAGTTCGTTGAGAACCGACAGCAGCATCCGAATATCTTCAAAATGCAATCCGGTCGTCGGTTCATCGAGGATATACAGAGTCGAACCGGTCGCGGTTTTGGATAGCTCGGATGATAGCTTCACCCGCTGGGCCTCGCCGCCCGATAAAGTCGTTGCCTGCTGACCCAGGCAAATATAACCCAATCCAACCTCTTTTATCGTGAGAAGTTTCCGCTTTATACGCGGAATATTTTCGAAAAAGGTGAGCGCATCATCGACCGTCATATCCAGCACGTCGGCGATCGATTTCCTTTTGTATGAAATCTCGAGAGTCTCGCGGTTGAAACGCTTCCCTTTACAGACTTCACACGGGACATAAACATCGGGCAGGAAGTGCATCTCGATTTTGATAATACCGTCACCCTGGCAGGCCTCGCAGCGTCCACCCTTGACATTAAAGGAAAACCGGCCGGGACGATAACCGCGCATCCGGGCCTCGGGAAGCTGGGCGTACAGGTCGCGAATATACGTAAAGACACCGGTGTAAGTCGCCGGATTCGAACGCGGCGTGCGCCCGATGGGCGATTGATCGATATCGACGACTTTATCAATATGCTCTACTCCGTCGATTGAACCATACTCCAGCGGTGGTTTACGCGAATTGTAAAACCTGCGGGCCAGAATCCGATAAAGCGTTTCATTTATCAGGGTCGACTTGCCGGAACCGGAGACACCGGTCACGACCGTGAATAGCCCCAGCGGTACGTCGACCGTGACATCCTTAAGATTATTCCCCTTGGCTCCACGCAGCGTCACGAATTTCTCATTGCTCGAGCGTCGCGTTTTGGGAACCGGGATTTTTTTGCGATTGGCGAGATATGCCCCGGTGATCGAGTCACGACATTTTTTAATTTGTGTATGGGTCCCTTCGGCGACGACTTTCCCGCCGAGATTACCGGCACCCGGACCGAGATCGATAACATGATCGGCATTTTCGATTGTCTCGCGGTCATGCTCCACGACGATGACCGTATTACCCAGATCGCGCAGACCTTTAAGCGTAGCCAGAAGCTTTTTATTATCGCGCTGATGTAGACCGATCGAAGGTTCATCGAGAATATACATGACACCGACCAGCCGCGAGCCGATTTGTGTCGCCAGACGAATACGCTGCAACTCTCCGCCGGACAGAGTCGAGGCCGACCGGCTGAGAGTCAGATAGTTGAGACCGACATTATCCAGAAAAGTCAGCCGTTCCCTGATTTCTTTCAAAACCGTACGGCCAATCAGTTCTTGGCGTTTACTGAGTTTAATCTCATCGAAAAAGCGGCGGGCTTCCTTGACTGACATATCGGTCACCGAATCGATCGTCTCGCGATTTATCACTACTGCCAGCGCCTCCGGTTTCAAACGCGCCCCGTTGCAGGCCGGGCAGGGTGAAATCGACATGTACTGCTCGATCCACTGCCGGACGCCCGATGATTGTGTCTGGCGGTAGCGCCGCTCAAGATTACGAATCACTCCCTCAAATTCGCCGATATATTCGCCGGTCCCACGTCCGTTGGAATGTTCGTATCGAAATCTCAGTTTCTCTCGCCCGGAACCGTACATGATTATCTTTTGCATTTTCTCAGGGAGTTTTTCGTATGGCGTTGACATTTTAAAATCGTAATGTGTCGCCACGGCTCGAAGCATCGATCGATACCAGTTGGCCATCTCCGAGCCCCAGGGATGAATCGCGCCCTGGTTTATCGGAAGCGACGGGTCCGGTACGACCAAATCCGGATCGATTTCCATTTTCTGCCCCAGGCCGGAACAGGTCGGGCAGGCCCCGAACGGAGAATTAAACGAAAAAATCCGGGGACTGAGTTCCTCATAACTGATACCGCAATGAATGCAGGCCGACTGTTCCGAGAACAGCAAATCCTTGCCCTTGATATTTATCAGAACCGTCCCGCTTGAAGTCCGCAGAGCGGTCTCGACCGAATCGGCCAACCGGCTCGCCGATTTCTTTTTGACAATCAAGCGATCGACCACGACTTCAATCGTATGCTTGACATTTTTATTAAGGGCGATATCGCTGTCGGTTTCGACCACGTCTCCGTCGATACGCAGACGAACGAAGCCTTCGCGTTTGGCCTGCTCGATAACATCCTTGTGCTCTCCCTTGCGCCCCTGCACCAGCGGCGCCAGCACCATCATACGCAGGCCTTCATCGAATGATAAAGCCGAATCGACAATCTGCTCGACCGTCTGACGCGTAATCGGACGCCCGCACTGGACGCAATGCTGGACCCCGATCCGGGCAAAAAGCAGCCGCAGATAATCATAAATTTCGGTCACAGTGCCGACCGTCGAGCGCGGATTTTTAGCGGCCCCCTTTTGTTCGATGGAAATAGCGGGCGAGAGACCGTCAATCAGGTCAACATCCGGTTTTTCCATCAACCCCAGAAACTGCCGGGCATAAGCCGAAAGCGATTCCACATACCGGCGCTGCCCCTCGGCGTAAATCGTATCAAAGGCCAGCGAGGATTTCCCCGAGCCGGATAAGCCGGTGATTACCACCAGCTTATTGCGCGGTATTTTGACGTCAATATTCTTCAGATTATGCTCGCGGGCGCCTTTTATATGTATATATTTCGACTCGATCATATCTTTTTTACTCTGGCCGAACCCGTAATATACGGCAATTTTTGTCAATCCATGACAATTTTTTGATAATTTATATGATTTTTATTATTCGACCGGAATCACATTTTGACGGAAGGCTTGGTTCTCTGGCATTGAACACGCCGTCTTATAAGTCAGGAGCGCACGGCACCTGACCTACCGCCTGCTCGTGGCCGGCTGGTAAATATAGATAGTATTCTTGCCCTTATAATCCCGCCGCCCGCCACCATGGGGGAATATGAATGTATCGGGATAAGTCTACCAGTCGGTTTTGATATTTATGAATAATGTCTTGTTGTCGCGCCAGATAAAAAAGATGACTTCCTCCGGCTTTTCCTGGCCCAATTCAACAAGTATATTTTTGGTATCTTCAACCGAGTCAGTTTTGCGGTTGCCGATCGATTGAATAATATCACCCGGCTGAATACCGCCGACGGCGCTCCATCCTCCCGGCTCGACCTCCTTGACAACAACGCCTTTGAATTTGCCGCGATCAAGATTGTAAATATTATAATCGGCGAAAACCATATCCCGGATTTTCATCTCGAAGTTATCGTCTTCGTAATCGTTTGCCTCTACCGGCGTGAGTGGCGCCTGCGCCAGCGTTATCGGGATTTCAAGACTGTCAATAGTTCCCTCGTGACGCCGCAAGATGGTAAGATTGACGGTTGTTCCGGCACCCATTTCCGAAATCTTTTTTTGAAAGACAGGCAGGTTTTCTTCTTTGTCAACTTCGATAGGGACACCGGCGAGCCGGACAATTATATCGCCGGTTTTAACCCCGGCCGTATCGGCCGGTGAGTCTTTGACGACATCATTGACGATTATCCCCCCCGATGCGATATGCCAGAAATCGGCGATGTCGGGTGTCAACGCCTGAAGATAAATTCCCAGCCAGCCGCGGTTGACCTCGCCTTTGCGCGGCGGGTCTTTTATTAATCGATTCAAACGATCGGCATTGATAATACCCAGAAGCGGTACATAATCATCCATCTGAGAAAAAGATTCCATCATCTGCGAAGGATCATAACCGGACATGGCCGGATTATTCATGTTGCCGAGAATGCCGATCGCCAGACCCGATTGGTCGTACATCACGGAGCCAATCTCGAGTTCATTGAATCCGACCGTCAGAACAAACTTTTCCGGTTCTTTGATAATCGCCGAAACGAGACCGATGTCCGTCCCTAGGTGCGGGTTAACGAATTCCGGGAGCAATAAATAAACCGCGATCCATTCGCCGATTTTAAAATCGTTTCTCTGTTTGAATTCGAGAAAATCGAAACTGATTTTTTCTTCCGGGTTGATTCGACAAAAGCCGATTTTGGTGAAGCGGTCGACGCCGATAAATTCGGCCGGATACCGGGTACCGTCCATCTTGACAACTTCGATACTGACCGGCTCGGTGCTTACATTCATACCGGCCATCGCGGAAAAAGGATCGTCGCTGTCAACCGGGGTGCCGTCGAACATGACCAATCCGTCGGAAGAGACAATGGTCCCGATACCGCGGCTTTTGGCCTCGGTCGTTTGAATACCGAATGAAACCTCGATCAGGATTTCGACGGAAACGACATAATTCGAGGCTTCCCTGTTTATTTTATCGAAATCGAAATTCTGAGCAAATACGGGACTTGCGGTCAAAATCATTATCAGAAAGGAAATAAGTATTTTCACGAAAGGACTCCTTTATTTACCGTTATCGGTCGCTTCATCATTATCCGCCTTCACCAGAATAAATTTCGTACTACCCATACGTTTGACGGTTAACAGAACTTTTGCTTCACCGGCACCGGACAGCTTGGTGTATTTATCGGAAAAAACTTCGAAGGATAAGGTCGGCTCCTCATTGATCCCGCGGATGACATCACCGCGTCGCAAGCCGCCCTCGGCGGCGGGGCCGACTCTTTTCACACCGGATACAAAAACCCCCAATGTATCCTCGAGTTGATTATCAACGGCCATCTGTTTGGTGATATTTTTGACCGTGAATCCCCAGTCTTTACATTCCAGGTCTTTGCCGAGGATCTCGCCCAGTTCGTGAGTGACCACGTCAAGATAAATGGTCTGGTCATTGCGCAGGAGTGTCAATTCGATTTTGGAGCCGATCGGGTAGTCGGCGATTTTTTTATAAAACGATGGCAACTGCTCGGCGAAACGAACCGATACCGGTTTATTGTCGACCTTCAGGATAATATCACCTGCATGTAATCCGGCCTCCTCGGCCGGGGATTTGGAATCGACCGAGGCGATAAGGACGCCCTGGTCGCGCGGGGTCCCGAACCAGCCCTCCATATCCTGCAAACCCTGGCACTCGACACCGATCCAGCTCCGGATTACTTTGCCGTTGGCAAGGATACTCTTAATAACTTCCTTGACGATATTGATCGGTATCGAAAAGCCGAGATTATTGGCGAAAAGCGTGGCGCGGGAGTTTATCCCGACGACTCGCCCTTCCAGATCGACCAGCGGCCCGCCCGAATTACCGGGATTAATGGCGGCGTCGGTCTGAATCCAGTTGTTGTAGATACCGGTTTTTTCGCCGGAGGGGAGTCGGGCATCGCCGGAGAAATATCGATCGGTCGTGGAGACGACTCCGTACGACACCGAGCGCGCCAGGGCAAGCGGCGAGCCCATAGCGAGGACGTACTGCCCCACCTGAAGAGAGTCGGAATCGCCAAACTCTGCGATTGCCAGCGGACCGTTATATTCAGAGAGGTCGAGCTTGATAACGGCGATATCGGTCAGCGGATCGCCTCCGATCAGTTCGGCTTTGACCTGCTCTTTATCGTACATGGTGCAGATAATTCGCTCCGCTTTCCCGGCCACGTGAAAATTAGTAACGACATAGCCGTCTTTCTGAAACACGACTCCGGAACCGACGATCGATTGTTTACGGAGCTTGCCGGTGCGGTAATCGGTTATCACCGGCTGAATATGGACCAGAGCGGGTAGCACTTTATCCCGGGCGCGATAGATATTTTCCTGTAAGGGAGGGACCTGCCCGACGCTGCTCAGCGCCGGGGTCATTATCAATAATATCAACAAAATCAGTTTTTTCATCATTACCTCATTTAGGGCGTTTACTCCGTTCTTATAACATTATATCGTCGATTTCGTTTCAGGAGAATATAAAAGTTTTGTTGTGACGGCAAGTGTTTATTTTGCAGGAGGTTGGGAGTGCCGATAGCGGGTCTGTTCTCTCAGGGGAATTATATCCAGGCAGATACTGATTACATCGCCGATAAATCGAGGTCAGGAACGGGCAGTGTTAATATCTTTGTGAGATAGCCCCGGAATAAACGCCAACCATAAAGAATTATATTTATTATTTATCGTCACTTGACAGCGGTGGGGGAGTGGGAGGTGGCGGCGGTTGAACGAAATCTTTTTTGTATTCATCAATGACAACTCTTTTGCAATCTCTGCTTCCGAATCTGGTCAGTAAAATGGCGCCCATCCCGGCTGTCAGGCCGATTGACCAGACGATGATGGATATAACCAGGAATAATGTCGAAAATCCCCGTGCAACGCCGGAGGATGATGCGTAAAACAGTGAAAAGATTATCCATAATGATTCCAGGATAAGAATACCCAAAATGGTTCGGCCAAGTCTTGAGGAAAAAGAGCCGCCTAACAGATGTGAAGACTTTTCACCGATAAATTGACTGATTCCGACGATAGCCAGGATGATGGCGAGCAATGTTACCAGAGGCAGCGCCAAAACGGCTACGGGAATGCCGATTATGGTCAGGCAAAGCAATCCGAAAAACGGTCCGAAGGCAATCCAGATTAAAAGCCCGACGAAAAACGACTTAAGGAAGCTCACCTGCAGGCAGGTCTTTATTCTTTCAATCGGTCGTCCGGCTATGGCCGCCGTCATAAGACCGGCAATCAATAGACAAGTGAGAATAATCAAATTCACGTGGAGGGCGGTGTACGAATAATCTCGAACCAGTTCGATTTCCGGAATCGACGGCATCGCCGTTTCATAGCGGCGACCGCCAATGTAGCCACCGCGCATCTTTTCGATTTTCGGCGCGCGGGCATCACCCATGATCCGACCGGTCGAAGTAACAGTTATTTTCTTGTAGGAAGTGACGTCGCCCTGCACCATACCCTTGACGGTGACCGGCCCCACGGCGACGATGGATCCGTTTACTTTTTCGTCAACCTCGACGGTGACGGCGCCGAATTTCAGCCCGGCCAGTAGACGAGGGGTGATATAAAGTCCTTCATCAGGCTGGATAATAAGTTCGGGATTGGTTTTATCTTCCGCCTTAGTGGGCGTTTCGTCTCGACGACGGAAAGTGGTTTTCGTGCTTTGTTTGCCGCTGTCCTCTTTGATGAATTCGTCGCGGCTGAAATCGTATTCCCATTCTACATCGGAGCTGTCAACTGCATAGGTACCTTCCGGTGTCACATGGATTTCCGTGAAAACAGTATCTTTAAGGGCCGAATCGGATAAAGCGGCAGTCTGCTTATTGACTTCCGCTTTTTCTTCCGCACCGTTAGCCGGACGGAAAATGAGAAGACCGGTGATGAATATCACAGCCGGGAAGATTTTCAATATTTTAATAAAGTTCTCCATAATTTCATTAATACTGCCTTATAGTAATATCTCCCGAAGTGGTTATAAGAGATATCTTCGGGCCGTCGCCTCCAAAAGTCCCCGTCATCTTTTTCTCCGATAGCGTTTTAATCGACATTGGCAATTCGGTTTTAATTTTCCCCGAAACCGATTCCAGATTTACCGTTCCCGATGATAATTCCGGAATGCCGAAAATAATATTTCCCGAGGATGTTTTCACAAAGGAATCTTTATCCGAATCCAGCTCGGTTGTGACGATTACGCTTCCGGTATAAGTAGTAATGTCCACGGCGCCCGCACCCTGCTCAACCCGTACATCTCCCGAGGACGACTTGATTCTCAGATCGCCATTGATCGATTTTAGATTGATTTCGCCCGAAGTCTGTGAAATAATCAGTGGACCCGAAATATACGCTCCCGTTTTATCGCCCGATGTGGAATGGATTTCCATCGCGCCGGTAATCGAATTGAGTTTCATGTTCGAACCGCCGGATGAGATATTTATTTTTCCTGTCAGATCCGAGAGATCGATGTCTCCGGCAGTACATTCAATTTGCACATCGCCGGTCAGATCCTCAATCGAAATCTTGTCCGGCGAACCCATCACGGTGGCATTACCGGTAACTCCGGAAATGGTTATAGAGCCGACATTATTGTCGATATCGACGCTGCACTCACTGGGCACTGTAATATCGAAATCAACATCCCCGAATGAGTCCTCACCTGAGCCCAGAAGCTTCTCCCAGAAAGAACTGGCTCGTCCCGACATCCTGAGATAATTCGTTTGCAGCATGATTCGGCGATTCTGACGCTTGGCTTTTATTTCGATATGGTCGGCGATTTTTTCGGCCTCCTCCTGATCGGCGGCCCGCACGTTTTTGACGGCGTTGATGGTGAGCGTGTTGACGGGAGCGCCGGTGATAGTTACATCGCCGTATGAATTGTAGACGACCAGCTCGACCTCGCCGGGTATTTCGATGTTCTTCTGATAATCAAACCGGTACAATTTCGCGGAAAGCCCGGATGTGGCGATAATCAGTATCGTCAACAAATAAAGAGTGTTTCTTTTCATCACCTGCTCCCCGCGAAACCTTAAAGCGGTCGAAGTTTCTTTTTTAACAATTCCCGGGCACGGAAAATCCTGGCTTTAACGGTACCCAGGGGTATATCCAGGACTTCGGCAATCTCCTCATACGATTTATTATCTTTGTGCCGATAGACAATCACCACTCGATACTTTTCCGGAAGCGAATTGATGGCTTCATTTATGGAAATTCTTTTTTCTCGTTCTTCAAGGTCCCGCTCCGGATTGTAGGAATTGTCGGGGACCTCGATTTCTATCTGCCCATCGGCCGTCTCGGCCGGAGTGTCGAGCGAGAGGGTTTTAATCTTTTTCTTGCGCAGATAATCGATAGCGCAGTTGGCGCCGATTCGGTATAACCAGGTGGAAAATTTGTATTCCGCGCGATAAGTTGCCAGTGAAGCAAAAGCTTTCATAAATGTCTCCTGTACCAAATCGGCCGTAGCTTCCTGATCCCGGACAATCTTAAAGATTATGTGAAAGATTGCCGGACGATGCCGATTCATCAGTGTCCGGTAAGCTTCCTGGTCTCCGGAAAGGGCGCCGGCAATTAATTTCTTGTCCAACTCAGGCAATCAGACCTTTCAGTACAGATTACGTTTTTACCCAATTGGCAGTTTCACCCATACGCTCTGATAATAAGAAATAAAAATCGAATAAGCAATAGAATATGGGACAGGATGGCCGTATCAGCTTGCGGCGTATGGTGTTTCGGGATTGTTCAAAATCTGAACGGTTTTCGGGCCGGATAAAAGTGTGTCCTATTCAGCCCTGAATATCTCGACATAATCGTCTTTATAGCAAGCCGGTAATTTAATGGGAGCGTTGGGAAAATATTTTTTCTCAATCGGGCCGTAGAATATGTAATCGATATTTTTCGGAATGATTCCTAATTTATATGACTTCAGGAGGTCATCATAGCGCTGCCGCCACTGCAGCCCGAGATGAGATATATGGCCGATATAACCAAGGTTAACGGGGCGGTACTGCATAATCAGGCCGAGATCATTTTCATCGGCGGTCAAAGCCATGAACGTGCTGTTCTTCGCGGTGTTGTCTTTTATCCAATCGATGGCTTTGTCCATTCTGGAATCGTACCTTGGGTAGTAATGCCGGTTGTCAGGATTATATTTGTCGTACGAAGAGATCAAAAAACCGATAAAAAGCACGCAAATAAACAGATAAACCAGTGATTCGGCTTTGGGGATTTTAATTTCGCCCGAAGCCAGCAAGATCGCGCCTGCGAAATAAATCATAAAGACCGGGAAAAAGGGATTATAATGGATTAATGAACCGAAGACAATCGATATAGTCATCAGGATGGTCATCGCTTTGTGTCGGCAGATATAAGCTAAAATCAGAAAGGGAGCGGCATGCTTGATAATTTCGACCGGATTAAACCCGAAAGATTCGCTCAATATAAAATAGAACGGTTTTTCCACGGCTTCAGAGGAGACAATCAATGAAGCCAACAGCAATCCCAAAAGAGATGATATGAAAATGTACAGGTTTTCACGATTGCGATGTAGTAGCAGCACAACGGCCAGATAAGCTCCGAAGATGAGCATCAGGTAGCCATTAAGCAGGCCCGCGAGAAAAACAGAGAGCAGCCTGAGAAAGAGTCGTTTATCGAATAGTACAACGGTGATAAGAATGAAGAAAGGAACATGAGTGAAGCCGCGGGCGATAAAATCGACACCGACGGCATTTATGCTGACAAATAGTGATGACGCAGCGAATAATATTATCAGCGGCAGGCCGTATCGACGCGGGAAGTACTTTTTGAGAAGCAGGCCGAACAGCACAAAATATATTACATTCAAAATCCTGATGCTGTTATATGGATTAAATATCTTCGCCAAGATTGCGGCCGGATAGTACTGCAGAAACGGTTGTGTAAGTTTAACGCCGGCGAAAGCAGGATTCTCGGGCGGAAAATCGTTTAGAACCGAATTGATAATCGCTCCGTAGTAAAGAAAGTCGACGTCGGCGGGAGCAGTATAGACGAATCGCTTATCATCGGGATTATATGTCCCGATTAAAAACTGCCCGGCGATATAGATAACAATGATGATAAAAAACATAATCAGATTTATATCGAATTTTTTCATGTCTGTGGGGAATAAAAGGTGTTGATTCGATTGGCGCAAGTGAAAGAAAAGATAGCAGGACCGCTGAATCCCGCCAAAGCGGGAGTTAGATCCTGCCCCATATTGATTTTTAACTTTTGTACGTATCGGTCAGGTCGGAGTTGTCGGTGGCATCGTAGACTTTGAACTCCTGAATCGGGATGGTAGTGTCGCGGACAAGATTTATTTTAAAACGGTGCAGTTTCATAATCTTGTTGATGCGATTGACGCCATTTTCGACCAGCGAGTCGGCCATCAGCGGATTGACAATCAGATTATATTTTTTAAATTTTCCGTCGACTTTGGCACGATTGAACCATCGTTCGATCTGGGTCGCGGCCGTCTCACGCGAGATAATACGCCCGATACCCCGGCAGTTGGGGCACGGCTCGGAAAAGCGATACATAAACGAGGGTCGGATGCGCTCACGGGTCATCTGAATCAGGCCGAATTCGTTTACAGGAAGTATCGATCTTTTGGCGCGGTCGGTACTGAAAGCTCTTTTGAATTCGTCATTAAGGTGGCGCTTATTTTCAAACCGGTTCATATCGATAAAGTCGCAGACAATCAGTCCGCCGATATCCCGCAGACGTATCTGTCGCGCAATCTCACGCGCCGCCTCGAGATTGGTTTTCAGAATCGTCGATTCCTGATCGCCCTTGCCGACGAAACGCCCGGTGTTGATATCGATGGTGACCATCGCCTCGGTCTGATCGATTATCAGGTATGAGCCCTTTTTTATCCAGACCTTGCGGTCGAGCATGCGTTCGATTTCGGGCTCAAGTTTGTAGAGATCAAAAATCGGCGTGTCACCCTTATAAATTTCTATTCGATTTTTAAGATGTGGCATAACCTGGCGGGCGTACGACATAATCCGCCGGTAGTCGGACCGGCTGTCGACCAGAAGCCGCTCGACATCATCGGTGAAAATATCGCGCAAAATCGATGTCGTCATTTCTTCTTCTTTGTGAATCAATACCGGCGATTTGACCGCCTCGACCTGTCTTTTTAGCAAGTTCCATAATTTTTGCAAACGTTTGATGTCGGCTCGGAAATCGGCTTCCTCTTTACCCTCACCCTCCGTTCGGACAATAAGGCCGAAACCTTCGGGACGCAGCGGGTAGACCGTCTTTTTCAGGCGTCGTTTTTCGTTCCAACTGGAAATCTTTTTCGAGACGCGCACATGATCATCGTCGGGAATCAGGACTAAATATCGTCCGGGGATCGATATCTCGGTCGTTACGCGTGGGCCTTTAGTCGATATTGGTTCCTTGATAACCTGAATCAGCACATCCTGCCCCTCTTTGAGGACCGTTTCGATTCCGGCCCGACGACTTTTTCTTACGATTTCAGTCGATGGCTCTTCATCGACGATTTCCGATTCGAAGCGATGTTCATGCGTCGACAGATCGCCGATATCGGAAGCGTGCAAAAAGGCCGCTTTTTCCATGCCGATATCAATAAACGCCGCCTGCATACCCGGCAGAACGGTCTTGATTATGCCTTTGTAAATGTTGCCGACCAGTCGTTCGGCCTGCGGACGTTCGGTATATAATTCGACCAGTTTGTCATCTTCGAGAATGGCAATTCTTGTTTCGTATTCCGAACTGTTAATCAGTATTTCTTTTTTCATGTCTGTTCCATATCTTTTGTGTCAATCTCACCCAGAAACTCCCCGTCCCCGGGTTGATACCCCCTTATAAATTCTCCGCCGGTAATTTTGGATTTTCCTTCCGGCAGGAGTTGTAAAATTTCGATGTACCCGTCCGATGTTGCGACGACCAGTCGCTTTTTATCGCCAATAATTTGTCCGGGGCGGTAATCAGTGCTTTCGTTTTCTCCCAGTCCCTTAGCTTGGAGAATTTTTAATTTTTTAGCGCGGAAGTACGTGAATGCGCCCGGAATCGAGGACATCCCGCGGATAAAGTTAACGCATTTCGTCGCCGGTAATTTCCAGTTGATCAGGCAATCCTCCGGTTTGATTTTCGGTGCCGGCGTGACCAGAGAATTATCCTGCATCGTTTCTTTGACCGTTCCCGATTCGATTAAATCGAGTGTCTTTTCGATTACCGGGCCGGCCATCTCGGATAATCTCAGATAGAGATCGTCGAAAGTCTCGGCCGGGTCGATATTTGTCTTTTCCTGATAGATAATGTTGCCGGTATCGACTTTCTTTTTGAGGAAAAAGGTCGTCAAACCGGTTTCAGTTTCACCGTTGATCAGCGCCCAATTAATCGGCGCCGCGCCTCGGTATTTCGGTAAAAGCGAGCCGTGCAGGTTGATCGAGCCGAATTTGGGAAGGGTGAATAGATTTTCGGGCAGGATCCGAAAAGCGACGACGACAAAAACATCGGCGTCGATTCTTTTCATCTGATTCATGAAATTTTCATCTTTTAATGAATCAGGTGTGAAAATCGGCAGATTAAAATCGATTGCCGCTGATTTTACTGCGGTCGGTTTGAGTTTACGTCCCCGACCAGCCTGCTTATCCGGGCCGGTAACGACCGCCAATACTTCATGCCGGGTATTTTTTACTAAATACTCCAGCGGGCGCCGGGCAAAGGCCGGCGTGCCCATAAAAACTATCTTCATTTGTAACAGGTCGTGGCGTAAGGACCGGAATTATGACGCAGCGGCCATTTTCTTAAGCTTATTCAGCCTGCCTTTAATCAACGAACGGGAGAGCATCGAAAAATAATCAATAAATAACTTGCCTTCAAGATGGTCATACTCATGAAGCATAGCCCGGGCCAGCATTCCCGAGGCTTCAAGCGTAAATTCATTGCCATCAAGATCGGTTGCCTTCATTTTCACTCTTTCCGGTCTGACAATTTTCTGGTAAATTTCCGGAAAGGAGAGGCATCCCTCTTCAAGTAAAATCTCGCCCGAGGTTTCGACAATTTCGGGATTGATAAAGACTCGTACCGACTCGGTCAGATCAATAGCTGACAAGTCAATGATAAAAATCCTGACCGCTTCGCCCAATTGAGGCGCGGCCAATCCGAGTCCCCGGGCGTTTTTAAGGGTGGCGATTAAATCGGCCACCAAATCTTTTGTTGCCTGGTCGATTTTCTCGACCGGCCTGCTAATCTCCCGCAAAACCGGGTCGCCGTATAATATTACCGGCCTGACTGCCACGAAAGCTCCTTAACTTTCAGTCCACCTTTGCTGCGATGGAGGACTTTAAAAACTCCACTTTCACTTCGTCCGTTATTTTCAGGACGACCATATTTTTTTCATCGTATATGGCGAAAATCGTGCCGTACATGCCGCTGTTGGTCACGACCTTATCGCCTTTTTTAAGTTCGGTAAGCAATTTTTCATGCTCCTTTTGCCTTTTTCGCTGGGGTCTGATAAGCAGCAAATACATTATCAGAAACAGCGGTATCAGCATCCCCCAGGTGGCAAGAAATCCGCCGCCGCCACCGCCGCCGTCCGGATTACTCATAAAAAACAACAGAAGAGTATTCAATCTCTCCTCCTACACTTTGTTATATCGTCAATCTGCTCAAAAACTGAACAGGGAATTTCCTTTCTCTTCTGTCGCTCAATATACATAATCGCCACCTCGGGGCAAGCGTTTTATTTCTATTAGCATAACACTCGTTGCGGCAAGAGGTTCCCGAAGCGGGCGGCGATTCGCATATTAATAGGCAATCAAGGCATATATGCCGCTCAAATTTCTTGACAATCGCCGATAATATATTAGATTGCTGGCCTTGAAAATAGCGTTTTTGTCAGGATCGCCCTTCGGGCCATTCGACACTTCGAAGACTCAGTGTCTCAGGCAGGGATCCTGACCTACGTTTTACTGAATGGCGGTGTAGCTCAGCTGGTTAGAGCAGCGGAATCATAATCCGCGTGTCCGGGGTTCAAGTCCCTGCACCGCTATTTTTTTTGGGTCCGATCTAATATTTTTCTGACAAATCTTATTTCTGCAATTTGTATGGTGTTTGACGGACGACATAGTGCTCTCATAATTCGTTGCGAAGAGATTGCCACGCCCTTCTCCCCCGCAATAGCGGGGGAGAAAGGCCCGCAATGATGTGGTTTTGACTTTTCAGTTATTTTGGAGATGAATACTGGGCATTTGCAACGCGCCGTTTTATCCAATTAAATTTTTATTGAATACGAATCGATCGATTGAGTATATTAAATACGTTGTGAGCGTTCCTTAAGGAGATAATTACGTAGTTGCCGGGAACGAGTTATGTTATCTTGTTTAGAGATTTCAGAAAGGAGACTGCAATGAAGATTTTTGGAATAGTAATCGGTGTTCTGGTATTAATAATCGTAATCATAGGTGGATGGATCTGGTCGGGGCGTGGCGGTTTGATTGACCGTTCGCAAAAGATTGATGAACAATGGGCGCAGGTGCAGAACGTCTATCAACGGCGATTCGATCTGGTTCCCAATCTGGTGGCCAGTGTGGACAACTTTATGCAACGGCAACAGACAACACTCACCGAAGTGATTGCCATGCGACAGCGGGTGATTGAACTTAAGGGATCGGCCGAGGCCGCTCTCAAAAGCCGGAATCCGGCGCTGCTGGATTCACTGTCGGGCGCCCTTTCGCGCCAATTGAATTCTTTCATCAATGTGGTCGTGGAAAAATATCCCGAGATAAAAGGGGATCAATTATATTCGAATTTGATGAACCAACTTGAGGGAACGGAGAACCGTATTGCCCAGGAGCGACGCTCTTATAACACGTCGGTGCGGGAATACAATACGTATCGTCAGAAGGGAGTCACGGCTCTGATTGCGGGCTCGCTTTTCGGTTTTCCTTACGAGAAAGGATTTTTTGCGGCGCAGCCGGAAGCCCAGACCGCGCCGAGCGTTAAGGACGCTTTTAATAAAAAATAGGCAGGTAAAACGAGTTGAGAAAATTCGTATTCGGATTACTGTTTTTATTGGCGGCGACGGTGCTTTTTGCCCAGCCAGAGTTTCCTGATTATAAAGGACCAATCAACGATCTTGCCGGTGTGCTCAATCCTACCGCTATCAAAAGGCTCGAAACCAAAACAATCGCCTATCGGGAGCAAACCGGAAGCGAGATCGGCGTCTTAATCGTACCGACGCTGGGTAATAAATCTATCGAGGATTATGCCCATGATGTTTTTGGCGCCTGGGGAATAGGCAAAAAAGATAAAGACAATGGCGTTTTATTTTTGGCCGCAATTAAAGAAAAAAAAGCTCGAATCGAAGTCGGTTATGGTCTCGAAGCAAAATTGACTGATCTTGAATGCGGGCAACTGGTAGGCAGGAACTCGCCGATGGCACAGTATTTCCGCGAAGGCAATTACGCCGCCGGTATCGGAGCGGTATTGGATGGCATCGTTCAGGCCATCGGTGGGGATTATATTCCGCCAAAAATGAAAAATAGCGGCGGTGACACTAAAAGGGCCTTTTCCATTCCGCTGCTTATTATATTTTTCATAATAATTTCGATTTTGCGCCGAAAAAGATTCTCACGACGAGGTTTTGGAGGACCGTTTATCGGCGGATTCGGAGGCGGATTTGGTGGCGGAATATCAGGCGGCGGCGGTGGCGGTTTCAGTTTTGGCGGAGGTTCATCAGGCGGAGGCGGAGCCAGCGGCGGCTGGTAGCCAGCATCGGCTGGTAGGATGGATTAATTATGGTATCACTCGTAGATAAATATTTTTCGCAGATCGATTTAGACGCTATTACAACAGCCGTTGAAAAAGCCGAAATATCCACCAGCGGCGAGCTGGCCGTTGAGTTATCATCGCATTCCCGAAACTGGATTAAGGAACGGCTTATTCATAGCCTGGTGTTTACTCTTATTTGTGCGATTGCGGCCCTTTATTTTACCCGTGAAGTTAATTGGGGAATCTATTATAACACCTCCCAGGCGATACTATGGGGAGTTATCGGTTTTGTGATTGCCTTTTTCGGCTGGGGGCGATTCCTCAAGCGAACCGAAAGACGGCGCCGGGTTGTCTGGAAACGGGCGCTGACTCTCTTTAAACGGCTGACCCCCACGCGCGGTCATACCGGGGTATTGATTTTTGTATCGCTTGAGGAGGAACAGGCCGCAATTGTGGCCGACAAGGCAATTGCCTCCAAAGTACCGCCCGACTACTGGCGTACACCTCAGGCAATGATTATTAAAGCGATGAGAAAGGGGCAGCATGCCGAAGGAATTATTCAGGCAATTGAAACAATCGCTGTCGAACTGGCTCTTTATTTTCCGCGGGAGTCAAATGACATCAACGAATTGCCCGATAGTCCCGAAATAGTCGAATAATCTTTTATTAGATATTTTTCCGATTAAAGAAGGCAAAATTCCCATTCTTATTATGACCGGCGCTCGGTTGTCGTTCCACTCTTCATGTTTTTTATCCCGCCCTTTATGGAATACACTTACTCGGTAGAATTGGAAAAAGAAAAACAAAAATAGCCCTTATTACGAAAAGAAACTATGTTCGGACTGAAACGAAAAAGACGGAGGCGATGGCGAGAGCAGCCCTTATTACCGCAATGGATAAAAATAATTGAGCACAATGTGCCGTATTATCAGTATCTGACGTCCGATGAGCGCAAAGAACTTCATGGTCATATCCAGGTATTTCTGCACGAGAAGAATTTTGAGGGTTGCCAGGGACTGGAAATTACCGATGATATCCGAGTGACCATTGCCGCTCAAGCCTGCATATTGCTTCTCCATCGTGAGACTGACTATTTTCCACTCATGCGTTCCATACTTGTCTATCCGTACCATTATTTTGCGTCCACGTCGAGACTTATACCGGGGGGTTTGGTTCAGGAGGGGATACAGGCCAGGCAGGGCGAATCCTGGAAGCGGGGACCGATTGTGTTATCCTGGGATAGTGTATTACGCGGCGCGGCAGACCCCAACGATGGGCATAATGTGGTTTTCCACGAATTCGCTCATGAACTCGACAGTGAATCCGGAGACATGGAAGGTGCACCCAGGATGCCGGATGCGACGATGTACACGGCATGGGCCCGCGTTCTGAGCAACGAATACAATAATCTGCTTATTGATCTGGAACAAAACCATCGACATTTGATCGATGCCTACGGCGCCTCAAACCCGGCCGAATTTTTTGCTGTCGTTACGGAGGCATTCTTCGAGAAACCTCTCCAGTTGAAAAGCCGGCATCCCGAACTGTACGAACAAATGCGCTCCTTTTACCGGCAGGATCCGGCCGGTCGCCTGACCCATAGAAAAAAGTAAGGACATGTAAGTCCCGGCCTGTGAAGAAGTTATAGATGTTGAATGATTCGCGAAATGGCGTTATAATGGAAATAAGGCATGATAATCTTGTATGATATTTCACCGGAGCCTTAAATCGAATCCCGCCGTATGAAATGTCAGATGCCGTAAGATTTCTCGATATAGACTTTATAGACCTTCCATTATAAAATTAATTAACCTGAATAGCCCGGCACAAAAATGGTCATGTCGGGTTATATAATCTATGGTTTTTAATGTCGCTGACGAGTTGGGCCGAGATCCGATGAGTCGGCAACATTTAATTTTTTTAAACGGTGCAAGTGGCGTTTTAAAGATACGGTGCAGCAACTATGAACTTTTTGTGTGATGGCCTAAGACTGTGATCATGGCAAAGATAAATGGAGTCTCGGTTAATTGCGTGGAAGATAAATGAGAAATCTTTTTAAGGCATTCGCTGCGGAATTCGTGGGCACCGCTCTTCTGATAACGGTTGGATTATCTATTGTAATTGCGATGTTCGGAACGTCCAGTCCAATGATAACACTTATTCCCGATCCCGGCACCAGGCGCTTGTTCACAGGCTTTCTTTTCGGAACCACGGGGGCTCTTATCGCCGTATCCTGGATTGGCAAGGTCAGTGGTGCTCATATAAATCCTGCAGTCACCCTGAGCTTCTGGATCCTGCGTAAAATTGATGCAAACCATGCCATCGGTTATATGATTGCACAGTGCTCCGGAGCCATTTTGGGTGCCGTGCCGCTGCTTCTGTGGGAAGATATGGGCCGGAGCGTCGCATACGGCGCTACATTGCCCGGCTCGCAATATGGAGTCGGAATAGCCGCCATGGGTGAGATCGTGACAACATTCGCATTGATTGTCGGCCTGTTTGTATTCATCGGACACAAACGATTGATGGCTTTTACCCCGCTATTGTTTCCGTTTTTGTATGCCGTCATGGTCTACCTCGAAGCTCCGATTTCCGGTACCAGTACAAATCCCGCTCGAAGTCTCGGGCCGGCCGTCATCGCAGACGCCTGGCACGGATGGTGGATTTATCTGGTGGGGCCGCTTCTTGGTGCCTGGATCGGTACCGTTATCCAAAAGTATGGCATTTTTAAACGGCTCGAAATCCGGGTCGCAAAAATATATCACTTTAAGCATGATCCGCTTGGCATTTTCAAATGATAGGTCTGGCAGGCGAAATATCGAAGACGGGAAAATCACTTGCAAAAACAGAAAGCGAACTAAACAGAATGGAAATATATGAAAGCAATAGCAATTAAATCCGGGACTACAATAATCCACCTGGTCGACCGCGATGAGCCTCAAGTGAAGGCACCGGATGAAATCAAGCTGGCGGTACTGCGTGTCGGCATATGCGGAACTGACCGGGAAGAAGCAGTCGGGGGACGATGTGCTCCCCCCGGCGGCCGTGATGAGTTGATTATCGGCCATGAAATGATCGGACAAGTGGTGGAAATCGGCGCGGCAGTGACTCAGGTAAAAATCGGTGATTATGCGGTTTTTACCGTACGACGATCCTGCGAAAAATGCCCGGCCTGTCTGGCCGGCCGTTCCGATATGTGTTACTCGGGGGAATATACTGAACGCGGTATCTGGAAACACGACGGCTATCAGACAGAATTTGTAGTGGACCGAGAGGCCTATGTGGTCCGGCTACCGGAAAAAATAGCCGATATCGGCGTTCTGACGGAGCCGCTGTCCGTCGCGGAGAAAGCGATTGATGAGTCGCTGCAGTTGCAGAAATCCCGACTTCCGGATGCCTTCTCTTCCGGCGACTGGCTAAAAGGTAAACGATGTCTCGTGGCCGGGCTGGGGCCAATCGGTATGTTGGCGTCAATGGTATTGAGCTTGCGTGGTGCGGAAGTTTATGGGCTTGATATTGTCGATGCGGAATCCGTCCGTGCCCGCTGGCTTACCAGGATCGGCGGTAAATATATTGACGGTCGTCAAGTACCGGCCGACCGGATCGACACTCAGGTCGGCCCCATGGATTTAATATTCGAGGCTACGGGAGTGCCCAGCCTGGAATTCAATTTACTCGATGCCCTGACATTTAACGGCATTTATGTGCTTACCGGGATTCCGGCCGGAAGCCGCCCGCTGAATATTCCGGGAGCTGATTTGATCCGGCAGCTGGTACTGAACAACCAGGTAATGCTCGGAAGCGTAAATGCCTCTCGCGAGCATTACCGGATGGCCGTTGAGGATCTTGGCAATGCGCGGCGGCGCTGGGGAAACCACATTGCCGAATTGATAACACACCGATATGCGTATTCCGATTTTGTCGCCGGTTTAAAACACCACGGCCAGGATGAAATCAAAGTCATCATAGAATGGACAAAGAAATAGGCATAGAGATATCGCACCCTGTTCACGGACAAGGAGATTCATGATGATGAATAGATCGCATTTGCATGCCTTCGGTTGGCCGGGAATTCCTCCAAGATGGACATCCAGCGCCAAAAGCGGAATTGGGACGGCAATTAGCTCATCCAGCCGTGTCTGGTTCACTCTGAGCCACGGTATTTTCAATGAGATATATTATCCACGAATCGATCAGGCCTGCATACGCGACATGGGAATGATCGTGACCGACGGTCGGGATTTCTTTTCCGAAGAAAAACGCCATACAAAAACGTCAATTGAATATATTGAGCCGGCCGTTCCCGCCTACCGGATGACCAATACTTGCCGACAGGGCATGTACCGGATAGAGAAAGAAGTAATATCGGATCCGATTCGCGATACCGTATTGCAGCGCACCAGTTTTAGACCGTTGGTGAATATGGCTAAGTCGTATCGCCTGCATGTCTTACTGGCGCCTCATCTGAGCAATCGCGGTACGGGAAATACTGCCTGGCTGGGTGATTACAAGGGGCAACCAATGCTGTTCGCCGAACATGACGGAGTGGCGTTGGCCCTGGCGGCTTCGGTCGGTTGGAATGCCCGATCCGTTGGTTTTGTCGGTTTCAGCGACGGTTGGCAGGACCTGATAAAACACAAACGAATGTTGTGGCAATTCGAACGGGCTGAGAATGGAAATGTGGCATTAATCGGTGAGCTGAACTGGCAGGCCGCAGCGGATAACTCATTTGTGCTGGTCATTGCCTTTGGCACCAGCGCCGCCGAGGCCGGTCAGCGCGCGGCGGCAAGTCTGCTTGACGATTTCGACGAGCAAAAGAAACAGTATATGCTGGACTGGAGAAAGTTTTACGAGAACCTGAATAAGATGCCGGACAGAGCCTCATCACCTGCGAGCAGTCTTGATAAAATAAGCGCCATGGTACTGCGGATGCATGAGTCCACGCGCTTTCCCGGAGGGATGATTGCGAGTCTCTCCATACCATGGGGATTCAACAAAGGGGACAATGACCTTGGTGGTTATCATCTGGTCTGGCCCCGCGATCTTGTGGAATCTTCGGGAGCTTTACTGGCGATCGGGGCATATTCCGATGCACGTAGCGTTTTGAAATATTTGATGGCCACCCAGGAGGCGGACGGTCATTGGTCCCAGAATATGTGGTTGGATGGTACACCGTATTGGTCGGGCTCACAGATGGACGAAACTGCATTCCCCATTCTTTTAGTGGATCTGGCACATCGCGAAGGGGCCCTGAAACCTGATGATATTCATTGCTTCTGGCCGATGATCAAACGGGCCGCACGATATATCGCGCGCAATGGTCCTGTAACCCAACAGGACCGCTGGGAAGAGGATCCTGGATTCTCACCTTTTACATTAGCAGTTGAAATTTCCGCGCTGCTTGCGGCTGCGGATATCGCTGAATTGAATGATGAATCGTCAATCGCATCTTATCTTCGCGAAACCGCCGATGCCTGGAATACAAGCATAGAACGGTGGACATACGTTTCAAACACAGATATCGCCGGACGTCTGTCAATTGACGGTTACTATGTGCGCATTGCTCCGCCGGAGACTGCCGATGGTTCCTCGCCGCTGTCAGGATTTGTACCGATTAAGAATCGACCGGCGGGAAGCAGTTCTCAGAAAGCGGACCATATTATCAGCCAGGATGCACTGGCACTGGTACGATTCGGTTTGCGAGCCGCCGACGATCCGCGAATACTTAATACCGTAAAAGCTGTAGATGCTCTGTTGAAGATCGAAACACCGTCCGGAGTAGCCTGGCACCGATATACCGCGGACGGCTACGGGGAAAAGAAGGACGGGAGTCCTTTTGACGGAACAGGTATCGGTCGTGCGTGGCCTCTTCTGAGTGGTGAACGCGGCCACTATGAATTGGCGGCAGGAAACTATAAAGAGGTATCCAGACTGTTGATGGCGATGGAAGGATTTGCAAATGAGACGGGACTGATCCCCGAACAAATCTGGGACTCCAGAGATGTGGCCGGGCGCGAATTGGCATTCGGACGTCCTTCCGGTTCTGCAATGCCGCTTGTCTGGGCACATGCTGAGTATCTGAAACTGCGCCGGTCTATGGAGGACAAGCGCGTATTTGATATGCCCCCGCAAACAGTACAGCGATACCAGGTGGAGAAAGTAGAGTCGCGACTGGCCATTTGGCGGTTTAATCACAAATGCCGTACTATGCAGCCGGGCCGGCAACTCCGGATCGAGACCTTAAGCCCCGCCTCGGTTCATTGGACCTTCGACGGCTGGCGAAGTACGAATGATTCTTCGACATGGGACACCGAGCTCGGTATCTACGTGGTTGATTTGGCTACGGAAAATCTTCAATCGGGAGAGCGAGTCGATTTTACTTTCTATTGGCCGGATGCCGGGAAATGGGAACAGAAAGATTTCACCGTGGTCATTGATAAGGTTTAGCCGCCAACAAGCCTGGAATTTCTATAATCAATTGCAATTTAGTTAGTTGCGAACCAACTACCATTGTTATTTCAAACTCCCGGATAGTTTAGTTCAACATCGCGAATCATGGACCGCTACCAACGCAACCCGGTTATCGATTTCGTTTTCTCTTTAAGAATTTGGGAGCCCCTCATGATGGAATCAGCGATCCCCGGGCAAATAATAATAATCTTCTCATACCCGTTCTTCGGGAGTCTTCAGCTGGCGGTGAAATTTCTCCTCGAAGATCGTATAGAGGACCGGTACGAAAAACAGCGTCAGGAAGGTCGAAACGGATAGTCCGCCGATGACCGCGATTGCGAGCGGGGCCTGAGTCGATTCGCCCCCGAGACCAATCGCCATCGGAATGAGTCCGAGTACGGTCGTCAGGGTGGTCATAATAATGGGCTTCAACCTGGTTTTGCCTCCTGTGACGACCGCTTCGTGTAGCGGCATTCCTCTCATTCGCAGATGGTTGGTATAATCTACGAGTAGAACGCCATTAGAAACGACAATACCGATCATGATGATAATTCCCTGGAAAGATGCTACCGAGAGAGTTGTACCGGTCAAGAATAGAATCCACACGACGCCCACGAGGCCCAGCGGAACGGTAAACATAATGATGAACGGATCGATCAATGACTGGAACTGCGAGGCCATCACGACATACACGAGTAACACGGCCAGTAAGAGGGCCAGGAAGAGGACTTTGAACGTTTGCTGCTGCTGCTCGACGTTTCCCGTTTGCTTTATTTCAAAACCGGGCGGAATCGTAAGCGTATCCAGTTGCTTCTGAATATCCCTGGAAACGCTGCCGAGATCACGTCCGGTGACATTAGCCGTGACTTCAACCAATCGCTGCTGGTATTTCCGGTCGATTTCAACTGGTGACGCCGCCTTGGTGATCTTTGCTACGTTCCCAAGAATAACCTGTTGCCCGCTCGATGTGGTTAGTACGATATTCTGCAGATCTTCAATATGGGAGCGATAGTTTTCGCTCAGACGTACAAGAATATTATACTGGTTGCCGCTCACCGGATCCGTAAATAACGATGCGACCGTGCCATCTATCATCGTATTGATCGTATTGGCAATCTCCGCTACACTGATACCGAGAATGCCGGCGCGCTCACGGTCGATTTCGACACGCAATTCCGGCAAATTGTCCTCGCGACTTATCTGTACATCGGTTGCTCCCGGAACGGCGCCGACAATAGCGGCGACTTCAGCCGCCAACTCCGATCCGTTTTCAAGATTAAATCCTCGTACCTCGACATCGATAGGGGCTGAAGATCCGAAATTGAGAAGGAATCTGAGGAATCCTCCGGGGGCGACATATATTGATGCTCCGGGGATGGCCATCAGTTTCGGGCGAATGGCTTTTACAATATCGAAAACCGACCTCTTTCGCTGGTCGGTCGATACCAGAGACACTCGGATACTGGCCGCATGACTGCCCGAATTACGGCTAAAGAGCCTGCCGCTTCGAGATGATGGGACACCCACGTCGGTGATCATTGTCTTCATTTCCGGAATGTTCTTCTGAAGAACCTGCTCAACTTGTCGCACAAACTTGTCTGTCTCCTCGGACCGGGTGCCGACCGGAAGCTTGATCGAGACCGAAAACTGACCCTCATCCTGGTCCGGAAAGAACTCAGTCCCGACATACTTAAGGAGCGCAAACGAAATGAGACTGACGGCGACAGTACTGAGAATGACTAATTTCCGGCGGCCGAGAACCCTGCGCAACTGCCCTGCATACCAATTATCCAGAGCTTGAATCGAATCATGAGCCATAACGCGAAGACGTGCGGAAAGACGGCGGGAGTCTCTATCGAGCTGCTTTTCCGGTGGAAGCAACCGGAGACACATAAGCGGCGTAACCGTTCTTGAAATGAAGAATGATCCGAAAAGCGCTATGGTGATCGTGATCGCCAGCGGGACAAACAGAAGTTTGGCAATCCCGCTGACAAACACGATCGGCAGGAATACAATAACGGTGCTGAGCGTAGAAACGAAAATCGGTGAAGCCACTTCGCGGGCCGCATCAAGCGTTGCCTGCAGCTTGCTTTGGCCGATCTTTCGTTCGCCATAGTGGCGGGAAATAGCCTCCAGTTCTACGATAGAATCGTCGACCAGACGCCCGATAGCCAGCGCCAGTCCTCCAAAGGTCATGATATTCAGAGTGACATTGCCGAATCGGAACCAGATGAAGGTGATAAGGATGGAGAGAGGAATCGCGACAATGATTATAAGCGTGCCGCGCAGATTTCGCAGAAAAGCCATGATTATGAGCATTGCCAATAGTGCGCCGATCAACGCTTCGCGTTGCAGCCCGGAGATCGTCTGTTTGATATACATGGATTGATCAAAGGACAGAGACATTTGCACGCCTTCCGGAACTCCGATCAGTTTAGGCAACGTACTAAGGACCTTGTCAACCACTTCGATGGTGTTGGCGCCGGCCATCTTCTGAACACTCAGATTCACCCCGGGCATGCCGTTGATTCGTACAATTTCGGTCTGTTCCTGATAGCTGTCCTCGACTTTCCCGATGTCACGGATTCGAACCGGTACGCCGTTGACAGTCTTGAGGATGACATCCTCGAGCGGTCGGACGACATTGAATCGACTCTCGGTCTTGAGGGAATAATCGAAAGGTCCGGTCTTGAGATCGCCTGACGGGATCACCAGATTCGAATTGGCGACGGCTGTCAATACAGACTGAACAGGCAATTGAAGCGCCTGGAGGCGGTCGCGGTCGAGCGTCACGTGAATTTCACGTATACGACCACCGGAGACGGAGGCCGAGGCGACTCCTGGCAAATGCTCGATTTGGGGCTCGATCGTATTAAGGGCCAGGTCGTACAGATCCCGTTCATCCATATCGCTGGAGATAGAAATATTACACACGGCAAGGGTGCTGATATCGAATTTGAGAACAACTGGTTGCGACACTCCCGGAGGGAGTTGATTCAGAATCCGGTTAACGCGCTGAACCACATCGACCAATGCAACATTGAGATCGGCATCCCAGCCGAAATTTATCCGAACCTGCGAAATGCCCTCACGAGTTGTTGACTGCACGTAGCTGACATCGTTAACCGAACTCACCGCCCGTTCTGTAAAAACCGTAACCGATTGTTCCATATCCAGCGGCGAAGCGCCGGTGTAAAACGTTATCGTGCTGATAACCGGGATGGTAATATTGGGGAGCAGATCGACGGGAAGTTGCATAAAGGAGACAATACCGAGCACGAGTATCGTGACGGCAATCAGAAAAGTCGATATCGGATAGCGGAGCGCCAGTCGGGTAAGCCACATATGCTGACTTTCTTAAGGCTGAACAGTTATTCGTTCGCCGTCACGTGCGAACTGCTGGCCGGTTGTAATTATGCTATCGGTTTCACTGATTCCCGAGACTATTTCCGTTCGGGATTGCTGCTCTGATCCAGGGGTTACATCAAGGCGACGAGCGACACCCTTGTCGGCTGACAGAACGTAATAGCCCTTCGCGTCCTTAAGCAAGGCCTGAGTCGGGACGGTCAGAGCGTTGTCCTTGCTGCTGATGATGATCGAAGCGGTGGCGAACATCCCGGGTTTCAAGACGTGATCTTTGTTGGATATGTCAATTTCCACCGGCATAGTCCGAGTGTCCAGATCGATAGCCTCGCTCATACGGGCAACAGCGCCCGTGAACTCGCGTCCGGGGAGAGCATCGACGGTCACGATCGCTTTCAAGCCGTCGGTGATAGCCGGGACATCTTCCTCGAGTACGTTCACAATAACCTTGATTGTATTAAGGTCAACAAGAGTGAAAAGGGTTGCATTGGCGGAGGTCACCAGAACTCCGGGGTCGAGATAGCGCCGCGTGATAAATCCGGAAAAGGGTGCAGTTATCCCGGCGTAGTCGAGCCGAGTACGTGAGGCCTCCAAATTTTCTTTGGCGACCTCCATATTCGTTTTAGCGTTATCGAAATCCTGTTCGGAAATCAGATTCTGCTCCAGGAGAAGCTTCGCCCGATTATAAACACCCAGAGTATTCTGATAGGTGGCTTCTGCCTGTAGATACTGCTGATTCGACTCGGTCGTGTCGATGCGAGCCAGAACCTGATCGGTATGCACATAATCACCGATATTTGCATCAACACTCTGAAGATTTCCGTATACTCGCGCAAACACCTGAGCCTGCCGGACAGGCAGAACGTTTCCGGTTAGCGAAAGGCTCCGGGTAATCGTCTGCCGTTTCGGCATTTCTGTCTTTACCAGAGTGGGCGGTCGACTGCGAGTATCCGTCCGTGGATTGCGCACGGAGATTCGGAGAACAACTGCGGCGATAACGACTACGGCAAATATGAATATGAAGACTTTGGTTTTTGTTTTCATTGCCTTTTACCCGATAGACCGATTTTATGGACTGTCACAGACCTTGATCTGATTGCCGCGCGTGGCGGCTATGTATGACTGCGAGAAATATTT
>CAYVMO010000021.1:0-51953 GCA_964452645.1 uncultured Ignavibacteriaceae bacterium | reverse complement strand
GTATAATTATGCCAATCCTGATGCTCAGACTGCCTCCAAGTATTACATCGAGGTGTCGAACCGCAGCCGTCAATCTGAAGTTTCGCTGGGACGGTTCAACATAATTGAAGGTTCCGAAGTTATTACTTTAAATGGGACGCAATTGACTAAAGGGACCGACTATAGAATCGATTATGATATCGGAAGAGTCACTTTTTTGACCGATAAGGCTCTGGATCCCAACGCTAATCTGGGGATCGACTTTGAATATTCGCCGTTCGCCATGCTGCAAAAGAAAACTCTGTTTGGAATCAGAGGTGAATATGATTTAAGTAAGAATTTCGAAGTCGGGACCACTTTTTTATATAAATCCGATAAGGCGACCGAAAGAAAGCCTAAAGTCGGTCAGGAAACAACGCGGATGATTATCTGGGACGCCGACACTCGTTTCAGTCTCAATTCCGGCTTTGTTACCAAACTCGCCAATGCGCTGCCGTTCTATTCGACCGAGACGCCCTCCAGTTTCGCCGTCAGCGCCGAAGTCGCCCAATCGCATCCCAATCCCAACGTCGATGGTGTGGCCTATCTTGATGATTTTGAAGGCAGTCGCGACCTGTACTCGCTGGGAGTCTATCGGGAAAACTGGTTTTATTCGTCCAAACCGGTCGCTCTTGACAGCAGTAATATCCGCGCCAAATTATTCTGGTATAATCCTTATAACCAGACTCCCATTAAGGATATTTGGGATAGGGATGTCGGTTCGGTAAGCCATACTCATACTCTGGACCTGAAGTATATGCCCCGTAAGATTGACCGTCGTTTGGGCGAATACGTCCACGCCGCGGATTCCGTGGCCAATCTGACTGAATCATGGGCAGGAATTATGCGATATCTTTCAGTCGGAGCCGCCGACCAAACCCGGGCGCAGCTTCTCGAGTTACGTCTAAATGGGAATCGCGGTATTTTACATATCGATATGGGGAAAATTTCAGAAGATATAAACGGTGACAGCCTCAAGACAACGGAAGATGTTAATTCAAATGACTATCTCGATTCGGAAGAGGACATCGGTTTGGACGGATTGACGAATGCCGAGGAACGAGAATCACTCGGGTCAAGTGCAGCCGACCCGTTCGGGGATGACTTTCGATACGAGGAGAGCAATCAAAACGATTATAGCCAGATAAATGGCACACAGGGTGATAGTCTTGATCCCGGGACATTGGGCAGGCCGAGTACGGAAGATATAAACAGAGACGGATTTACCCGCAAGAATAATTATTTCTCATACAGCATAGATCTGTCCGATCCACTGTCTCCTTTTTATGTCGAGGGTTCCGAAAACAGTAAAGGCTGGCGATCATTTCGAATACCTATCAAAGATTCGGCGGCCATCGATGAAATTGTCGGCAGCCCGCTATGGACGGAAATCGAGTATGTCCGGCTATGGATTGAATGCCCCGATACCGTTTTGATTCCGGATACGGTCAGGTTGAGAATCGCCGCGATTGACATTGTATCGTCCAATTGGGACGATACTCTTATGAAAGTCGATAATCTGGACACCATGACCCAATTTAGTGTCGGGGTCATCAATACGCAGGAAAATTCGGATTATGCTCGAAATACTCCTCCCGGTGTTGAAGGATATTATGACCAGATTAATATGGTCGTGGAACCGGAGCAATCGCTGCTTCTGCACCTGCTTAATTTCACTTCGGGAACCGTTAATGACACATTTTACGCCGATACCGGCATTGCCGAAAGAATTCTTTTTGATACTCCCAATCTGATGGGCTATCGCAAACTCAAGATGTGGGTACACGGTCCCAATTATAAGATTACCGGGGCCGACACCGTCGGTGATTCGCTATTATTCTTTTTCAGAATCGGAACGGATGATAAAAATTATTATGAATTCCGGAGAATCCTGACGCCCGATTGGGAAGGCAATGAAGTCGATATGGATTTTAATGAAATAACCGGTCTAAAAGAGTATCTGGTTCGTGCCAAAAAGATAAAAGCGGATACGAATGTAATAGACAGTGTTATCAACGGTAAGGATTACCGGGTTGTGGGTGATCCCAATATTACACGTGTCAAATATCTGGCGGCCGGAGCAGCGAACCTTGATCCGCGCGATACGGTCACGGCCGATATTTGGATTGATGAGCTGCGCCTGACGGACGTCCGCCGGGATGTCGGTATGGCCATGAATGTTGGCGTTAGCGGGACTTTTGGGGATCTTTTTAATTACCGAGTCGGATATAGTTATACCAACAGCTATTTTCGGAAAATATCGTCCTCGACTCGCGGTGGTTCGACCGACAACCTGGGTAGTGGCGCCACCAGCCAAAGATATGACATAGGCTTTTCCGGAATAAATCTGGATAAGTTTTTGCCGCGATCGATGGCGGCATCAATTCCCGTTTCATTCAGCTATTCGAAATCTGTCTCCGTACCTGTTTTGCGGTCAAGATCAGATATCATTTTGCCGGAGGAATTACGCAATTCCGAGAGTACGGTCAGTACATCGAAAAGTTTCAATATCTCCGAATCCTTCGGCAGGAAAACGAAAAATCCCTTGTTTACGCTTTTATTAAATCCGCTAAAAACCAGTTTTTCTTATAACCGAACCGATTCAAAGTCGCCTACGGAACCGATGAGGCTCTCGGAGGGATATAATATTCGCAGCAGCTACAGCTATACCATAAACTCGGTTCCGAATATCATGCCCTTTTTCTGGACCAGACCTGTTCCGCTGATGAGCAAGTTGGGCGGCAGTAAATTTTATTTATTACCGAATACATTCAGTGTTGCCGGGAATTTCGATAGAAATCTGACGGTCACGAGAAATATCAATAATGTTTTGAATAACGCTCCTCCCCGGCGCAATTTCAGCGGGAATATGAAAGTCGGTTATAAGATATCCGATAACCTGCTTGCCAATTACGGGATGCAAACATCACGGGATATGAGTGATCCGACAACGGTTGTTTTTAGTTTTGATCCAAAAAAATTCAGGCTTGGGCGCGAAACGGCGTATTCTCAGGATTTCGGCGCGTCTTATTCACCGGCGATATTCGGCTTTCTAACCCATAAATTCAATTTTACATCCAGTTATCGTGAGAATATCGACATTATAAATTCGCTTCACCGGGCCTCAGCCAGCAAGGGTTACAGTGTTGGCGGCAGTTTTGATTTCCGCAAGTTGTTTGGAACCGAATCGCAACGGGGCGAACGAGAATCCAAGTATAAAAGAAGACAGGAAACGCGAGAAAAAAATAAAGGTGATAAAAAGGAAGGCGAAGAGGAAAGTAAGAAGGAAGAGGGACCGAAAGAAAGCATTTTCACGAAGATCTTCGGGCCGCTTCCGAAAATGATGCGCTTTCTGACAGGATGGATCGATCCTATCAGTTATTCCTACAATGAGGCTTATAGCTATTCATATCCGGGGCTTCTTCAAAGAGCTCAAATGAAATTCAGATTCGGTTTTACCGAGGATATCGACGTCGAAGAGTCCGAAGAAGGTAATTCCGGATTTAGATCGAATTCAATTACCAAAGCCAGCAAATATTCATTCAAATCCGGAACAGTTTTTCTCGGGGGGTTACGGACCGATGTCTCCTTCAGCAAATCGATCGGGCAGGATGTCGTTAAGGTTGGCAGCCGCTCGAAAAATGTCTCGACCGTTTTCCCCGATATTACTTTCTCAATTCGTCCTCTTTCGACATTCACATTCTTGAATCCTCTGATAAATAAATTCTCACCGCGCACGAAATATACTCGAAGTAAGTCGGAAAGTTATAATCTGACGACTTCTTTTAAAACGGCAGAAAAATCATCCGTCTCCCAAAGTCCGCTTCTGGCATTAAGTTTCGGCATAATGCGGGGATTGGATATTAATTTCAAAACCGACCGATCGGTATCCGAAGATAAAAAGTTCAATTCGGCCAACGGCGAGCCCTCCAATTCCTCCCGCAACACGTCAAGGAGTTCGAGTATATCAACCAAATATGCTTTTAGCTGGCCGACCGGTTTTAAGATTCCCATTCTCGGCCGAATTAAATTCAAGTCGGCCATGTCAATCTCGTTAGACATCTCGATGCAGAGTCAGAAAACGGAGACGGCTCAGGGTAACGGCCCCTTGATTTCATCGGGAGAACGTTCGGATATGATGATTACGACGTCTATGTCATATTCGTTTTCGTCCCAGATTAAAGGTGGTCTGAGCGGTCGCTGGCAGGATACCGATGACAAAAAAACCAAAAGAAAATCGCACACGAGAGAACTGAGAATCTGGGTCGATATCCGATTTTAAATAATTGATTGACAATTTTGATTTCGCGCCGTTTCTTTTATCACGTGATTAAGCCGAGAAATATTCTTTACTTCGTAATAGTGTTAATCTCTGGTAGTATGCTCTCTTTTTCCTGCCGTGGTGGTCGGGATGTTATTATCCCGGAATTTGATGGTCAAAGGGCTTTCGGTTTTATAGAGAAACAGGTCGCTTTCGGCCCGCGAGTCCCGGGAAGTGATAACATCGCCAAATGCAGAGAATATCTTATTAAATTTTTTGACAGTCTCGGGGCCAAAGTCGATACTATGGAATTTATTCATACCGATGAATTCAACGGCAAGCAAATTCCAATGGTTAATATTTTGGCCGCTTTCAAGGGAACTGACACCGGCAACACTGATCGCTACCTGCTGGCCGCACATTATGACAGCCGGCCTCGCGCCGAATATGATCCGGACTCAACCAAGCGAAATAATCCGATTGACGGTGCCAACGATGGCGCTTCGGGAGTTGCGGTCCTTATGGAATTAGGCGTTTTAATTTCCTGGCAGAAGCCGCGAGCCAATATTGATATGGTCATGCTTGACGGTGAAGATTATGGCCCGCCGGGTCATCTTGATGAATATTTTCTCGGGGCCCGGGATATGGTGCGTCGCAATATAAAAGGCAAATACAAATTTGCGTTGATCATCGATATGATAGGTGATAAAGATTTGAAAGTGTACCGGGAGGAGTTTTCCGAAAAGTATTCACCGCAGATTACCGATCAGGTATGGAAAACGGCGAAGCAACTCGGGGAGTCGGCTTTTATTGATTCGGTCGGGTACGCCGTCCAGGATGATCATCTCTCTTTTCTGACTATAAAACTTCCCGCGACGCTCATTATTGACTTTAATTATAAATACTGGCACACGACTCATGACACGCCCGATAAATGTTCGCCCGAATCTCTGGCCAGCGTCGGTCGCGTAGTCACTACTTTTTTATATAAATTATGATATGAATAAAAAAATAATTAAATCCCGACGAGATATTCCATCGGTCGAGGTACTGACATCGGACAAAGATATCGTCAGAGCTTCAAAGAATCTGGCCCGGCCGCTGACGGTCGAAATCGTCCGTTCGGCGGTGGAGCAAATAAAAAGGCGACTTGCTTCGAAGATAAAAGAAATTGATTATAAAAATTTAAAGGCTGAAATTATCTTGGAGATTAATATCCTGTCGTTAAAAAAAATCTCACCGGTAATTAACGGGACCGGTATTCTTGTACATACGAATCTGGGTCGGGCGCCGCTATCGGATAAGTTGTTTGATAATATCAAAAATCATATCACCGGCTACGGTAATCTTGAGTTTGATACGGTCACCGGAAAACGCGGCAAGAGGGGAGAGCTGGCCGAGAAATATCTGTCGCTGGTTTCCGGGGCCGAGGCCGGGACGATTGTTAACAACAACGCGGCGGCTCTTTTTATTATTCTGAATACTCTGGCCGGTAGAAGAAAAGTCCTTTTATCTCGTGGCGAGTTGATTCAAATCGGCGGCGGATTTCGCATACCGGACATTTTAAAAAAATCGGGCGCCGGACTTATTGAGGTGGGTACGACCAATATTACCACGCTCGATGATTATAAAAAGGGGCTGGAGGAAAATCCGGCGTTAATTCTTAAAGTGCACCGTAGTAATTTTGCCGTATCCGGTTTTACCGATGATGTCGATTTGAAATCTCTGGTAAAATTGGGGAGGGGAAATAATATTCCGGTTATAAATGATCTGGGCAGCGGTGTTTTGGTGGACACCTCGAAAATTGCTGGCGTCAAAGAACCGACGGTTCAGTCATCGGTTAAAGCCGGAGCCGATCTAACCTGTTTTTCCGGCGATAAACTCCTTGGTGGGGTGCAGTCCGGATTGATTGTCGGGCGAGAAGAAGCGGTCAAAAAAATTAAAAGGAACCCTGTTTTCCGTGCTGTTCGGGTGGATAAAATAATTTTCTCGGCCATCGAGGATTTACTGAAACATTATCTCGATGATGGCTGGAAGGAGAGCATAAAACTCTGGAGCCTGGCTTATACAAGTGAATCTGTTTTGTACGAACGCGGGCGTGAGCTTCTAAAGAAAATTAAGGCAGGTGAAAAAATTTCTCTGGAAGCCTCACAGGGCGGGATCGGAGGTGGCGCGTTGCCGGAAATTCCGATTCCATCCGTGGCGCTGGTTTTTTATAGCGAGCAACCGCCCCAAAAAATCGCGGCGCTATTTCGTCGAACTATTCCACCGATAATCGGTCGTATCAGTAATAAAAAATTTATGATCGATTTAAAAGCGATCGATGAAGAGACGCTGTCGATTCTGCCGGATATCATAAAGAGTATAATTAATCGGATATAAGATGTTTGTCATCGGTACCGCCGGACATATCGATCACGGTAAATCGTCGATTATAACTCGCCTGACCGGTATCGATCCGGATCGTCTTCCCGAGGAAAAAGAGCGCGGAATGACGATTGATATCGGCTTTGCCTATTATGATACGACCGATGGTAATCGGATAGGTATTATTGATGTCCCCGGTCATGAGCGTTTTGTCCGCAATATGATTGCCGGCGCCGCTGGAATCGATGCCCTCATTTTGGTCGTCGCCGCCGATGACGGCTGGATGCCGCAGAGCCAGGAACATCTTCAGATAGCTGAGTTATTGGGCGTGAAGTACGGATTTGTGGTACTGTCGAAAATCGACCTGGTCGAGAAAAGCTGGTTTGATCTTGTCCTCGATGATGTGCGCGATAAGGTACGCGGGACGTTTCTCGAAAACGCACCGATCATCAGGCTGTCGTCCGAAACCGGCGAAGGATTCGATAAACTCAAGGAAGAAATAGATAAATTATCACAGCAGGTCATCGACCGGGAGGATATTGGCAAACCGAGGCTTTATATTGATCGCTCGTTCGTTTTAGCCGGTATGGGGGGTGTCGTGGCCGGGACATTAAGGGGCGGAAGGCTTGAAATCGGTCAGGAAGTAATTGTATTTCCGGCCCGGCGAATCGGTAAAGTACGCACCATGCAATCCCATAACGAACAAATTCGCGCGGCTTACCCGGGGCAGCGCACATCGATCAGCCTGACCGGCATCGATAAAGAGTATCTATCCCGCGGCTCTGTTATAACTTCTCCTGAGATAATACAAGATTATTCCGACAAAAATGTTCTGGCCATGTCTGTTTTATTGATTCCGGAATCCAGAATTATCCTTACCGATCGAAGGAAGCTTCTGATGATTCTCGGGACAACCGAAGTTGTGGGCGAGATTCGGATATATAAAGATTATCAAATTGCGCCCGGCGAGAAAGGTATTGTTTTTTTTGAACCCTGTGAGCCGCTGCTGGCATTTATCGGAGATAAATTTATCTTGCGTCTCCCCACACCGCAACGGACAATCGGCGGCGGAACGGTGCTCGATAGTATTAATCGATTCCCTCGCAAAAGGGAAATGAAAAACTTTGCCTATTTGGAAGAGAGACTGGATTTAACTCCGGAAAGACTGGTCACATCAGAATTAACGAAGACTTCGTTTATCGACAAAAAAGCGAGTTTAATCCGCTGTAATCTTGCGCAAAGTTCAATCGATGGTGCAATAGATAACCTGATAAAGGATTCAAAACTCGATGAATATGATGATAAATATTATCTCCCTGACTCAGTAAATCCGACGATTGAGAGCGTTTTATCGGGGATGGAAAAATATTTCGAGAATAGGCCTCATCTTGACGGCTTGCCGATCGATATTATCAGCTCGGTCTCGAACGTACCGATACAAAATCTCGAATCGCTTCTGGAACTCATGAACCGTAAGAGACTTCTTATCAAGAAGGGGAATCGTTTTGATTTGAGCGGCCGAAAAATCGCGGTTAAAGGTGATGTCGAAAAGGCGGCGGAAATAATCGAAGGCAAAATTCTCAAGGGCGGTTTTGCGCCGCCATCGATTAAAGAAATTCTGGGGAATGATAAAATTAATAAAGAGGCATTCAATTATCTCTCAGTATCCGGTCGGATAGTCAAAGTGGGTTCGACGCTGGCTTTTCATGAATCGATATGGCGGGAAATACTCGGTATTATCCATGAGCTTCTTGAAAAGAATGATTCGTTGATGGTTGCGGCGCTGCGCGAGAGGTTAAGCAGTTCGCGCAAATATATCATTCCCATTCTGGAGGAAACCGACCGTCTCAAAATCACCGCCCGTCAGGGTGATGTCCGGGTCAAGGGTGATAGGTTTGAAAAAGAATAGAGTATTTTTCAATGGGAAAATCTATTCTCGGGGGGGAGATAATGTTTTCGTCGATTCGATGGCCATTTCGGGCCGATTTATTATTGCCGTCGGGAATAATCTGGATAAAAGTGCTGATTTTAAAAGCTGGCAAAAAATAGATTTAAAAGGCCGTACCGTTATCCCCGGTTTTGTCGATTCGCATACGCATTTTTATTTTTTGGCGCTGTGGTTGGGGACAGTTCAACTTGACGGACTGCCATCTTTAAAGATGGTGCTTGGTAAGATAAAAGCCCATGCCGCCAAACTTGGTCACACCGAGTGGGTGACCGGGACCGGTTTTTCGGCCGATCGTTGGGATAAATATATTCTGCCCGATAAATTTATGCTTGATCAAGTATCCGGGGGTCGACCGGCGGCAATTTATTCCAAAGATCAGCACTTGATGTGGGCAAATTCGAAAGCGCTGGAGCTGGCCGGAATAAGCCGTATGACTCCGCAACCGCCCGGGGGACGAATCGACAGATTTGATAATGGGGAACCCACTGGTATTCTTCGCGAAAATCCGGCCATTTTTCAGGTCTTGAAAATAATCAAAGGGATTAAAAAATTGCGAGTCAATAGACTCTGGCGGCGCGCCCTGCGGATGGCTTATTCGAAGGGTGTGACCGGTGTCCATTCATTTGATTACTGGGATGCGTTTGCGCATTTCGATCGGTTGTCGAAAAACGGAAAGCTGGGAATACGAATCCACCATTATCCGCCGGCGTCCGCGATTCCCCAGATGGAGAAAATGGGAATCAAGTCTGGATATGGCAATGATTATTTTCGGGTGGCGGGCGTGAAGATTTTTGCCGATGGGGCGCTGGGAAGCCAGACGGCATATTGTTTCAATAAATATATCGGTTCGAAAGATAATTATGGTTTGGAAACCGGAACGAAAAGAGAGATACTGGCCCGGATACGAGCGGCGTCGCGATTAAATCTTCCGTGCGCCATTCATGCCATCGGCGATAAGGGGATTTCCAATGTGCTGGATTGTTTCGAGAAAGCACCGGCCTTAAAAGACGGCGGACGGCATCGCATCGAGCATTTGCAGATGATTCGGCGCCGCGATATTCCGCGTCTGAAAAGATTACGTGTGGTCGCCTCGATGCAGCCCTCACATTGTCCTTCCGATATAAAATTAATTGAAAAATACTGGGGTAGGCGCGGACGGAATTGTTACATCTTCAATACGTTATTGAAAAAGAAAATCCCGCTGATTTTCGGCTCCGATGCACCTATTGAGCCGCTTGATCCGATCTCCGGGATTTATGCCGCCGTTAACCGCAAGCCACTTGCTTCTAGAGAACCGTTTTATCCCGAAGAAAGAATTTCGGTGACCGACGCCATAGATGGTTTCACAGCCGCCCCGGCTCATATTGTCGGATGGCAATTCGAGCATGGGTATCTTTTACCCGGATATAAGGCCGATTTTATCATTTTATCTAATAATATTTATAAGGTAGCGCCGACGAATATATTGAATGTCAGAGTCTTGGTGACTTTTTTCGACGGCCGACCGGTTTATATCGACGACCGGGCGTCGATATCGCTCTAAAATGATTCATACTCTTTATTCATAAACTGCGAACTTTTCGGTTGACACAGTTCGTAAAAGAGTAGTAATTTAATAGTGGATTTATTTGACCGGGTAAGCAGTCGGCTTTTATTTGGAGCAAAAAATAAATGCGTGGCATGTACCATTTGAGGTAAAAAATAAGCCCAACCGGTTTTTGTATCGTATCTATAATGGAGATTGTATGAAGATTAAGACGACGATATTATTCGGGACGTTTTTGTTGTTTCTGGCTTTGGCGGTTTGCGCCGATACGCCATCGGCTGATAGCGCCGCCAATGATACTCTGGCAGAAAATTATAAGGGTCCGAGCCTGGTCGTAATTATGAGTATAGATGGTGCCATCGGGACCGTTACCGCTGATCGTGTGATCGACGCCGTCAAGCAGGCCGAAGAAGAACATGCCGATTTGCTTGTAATCACGATGGATACGCCCGGTGGTTTTGCCGCCGCCATTTGGCCGATAACGAAAGCGATTATGAACTCCGATGTCCCTGTCGCGGTTTATGTTTCACCGGCCGGGGCCAAAGCGGCTTCAGCCGGAGTTTATATCACCTATGCCGCGCAAATCGCGGCCATGGCCCCGGGTACCAACATCGGTGCGGCACATGTTGTCGGAGGCGGCGGGGAGGAAATTGATTCGGTTTTAGCGGAAAAAATAACGAACGATGCCGTCGCCAGCCTTCAGGCTATGGCCGAGCGGCACGGCCGTAACGCAGAGTGGGCCGAAGAAGCGGCTCGTCAATCGGTTTCGATAACGAGTACCGAAGCTCTAAAGAAAAATGTGATCAATTTCATTGCCAATGATATCGATGATTTGTTAAAACAGGTCGACGGCTTCGAAGTGAATATGGTTTACGGCAAAAAGATAATTCATATAAAAAATCCTATCAAAAAAAATATCAAAATTACCGCTATTCAATCGTTCCTGGATATTATTTCATCACCCAATATTGTCTTTATTCTGTTCTCTCTCGGAGGATTGGGTCTCGTATTGGAACTTTATAATCCCGGCTCGATTCTGCCGGGCGTCGTCGGCGGTATTTGTATTATTCTTGCCTTTTATGGTATGCGGACGCTGCCGATCAATTATGCCGGCGTATTGCTTTTGATATTTGCCATAATTTTATTCATATTGGAGATCAAGATCGTGAGTCATGGATTGCTTACCGTCGGCGGCGTAGTGTCGATGATAATCGGCGGTATGATGATGATTGACACGGCCGACCCCGACCTGCGAATATCCCGGTCGATTATTTTCGCTGTCGCCATTGTTATCGGGGCGTTTGTTCTTCTGGCCTTTACACTGGCCTATAAAGCGCGTATATCCAAACCGACGACCGGCATGGAAGGTTTGGTCGGTGAAACCGGCGTGGTGAAATCAAAAATCGATACCAATGGTTACGTCGCCGTCGCCGGGGAATTATGGGAGGCGAGCGCCGACGAGATTATTGAGGAGGGGGAAGAAGTAGTCGTTTTGGAAGTCAACAACTTGAAAATAAAAGTTAAAAAGAAAATATAAATACAAGGAGGCTTCGTATGTCATTGGCAGGCATAGGCATAATAATATTTTTACTGCTTATTATTCTATCCAATGCGATAAAGGTTCTGCGCGAGTACGAGCGCGGCGTAATCTTTCGTCTTGGACGCTTGATCGGCGCCAAGGGGCCGGGCATTATCTTGCTTATCCCCATCGTCGACCGCATGATTCGCGTTGATTTGCGAACCATCACTTTTGACGTTCCGCCGCAGGATGTAATTACGCGCGACAATGTGTCGGTCAAAGTGAACGCCGTCGTTTATTTCCGCGTTATGGACCCGAATAAGGCGATTGTAGCTGTGGCTAATTTCTTTGAGGCAACCTCACAGATTGCACAGACGACACTGCGTTCGGTACTGGGTCAGGTCGACCTGGACGAACTGCTATCCAATCGCGAAAAAATCAATCAGGAACTTCAGAAGATTATCGATCATCAAACCGAACCGTGGGGTATTAAGGTCTCGGTGGTTGAGGTCAAGAATGTCGACCTGCCTCCGGAGATGACCCGTGCGATTGCCCGCCAGGCGGAAGCCGAGCGTGAGCGGCGATCGAAAATTATCCATGCCGAGGGTGAATTTCAGGCATCGCAGAAACTGGCCGAGGCGGCGCATGTTATTTCATCGGAGGCCGGTGCCCTGCAACTGAGGTATATGCAGACCCTGACCGAAATCTCTGTGAACAAGGGCTCCACGATTATATTCCCGTTGCCGATTAATTTGCTTGAATCGATTTCGGGGAAGATTGCTGAAAATAAAGTGCAATTATAATATGTAACGGTCTTTACTTTTGGCGTGATATCATAAACAAAAACGGCCGGAATCTTTTCGTGCAGATTCCGGCTTCTTTCTAGGTCGCAATAGTCGATTGTTATACAATATCATCTGAAATAAAACTTGACAAAAATGACTATAATACATTAATTATATATAGAATAGTACCATTAATAAATAATGGACTCTAAAAATCTTTAATTAGGAGGGCATATAAATGAAATCAAAATTTTTTTATTTACTACTGAGTATTGTAATCTTATTCAGTATTACTAATGCCCAATCCTTTGCGCCGGTGAATGTGCGAATCGAGGCTACACCCGAATATGCACCCGGTATGCTTAGGGCCAATGTACCGTTCACAATTGATTTGTATCTGGATAATGTCGGTCCGATGCCCCTTCCATCAATTATATCGTCGATGCGATTTTACAGCCCGGATGGAATTACATCGGTTACCCCGGTCACGCCGGATTCCGGTACTGTTTATCTGGGTAACGTTGCCCTAATGAACGGCTTCGGCTGGATGGGGTATTGGGATTTAATCAATGTTGTGGGCGGAGCCAGCTGGGATGCGAGTTTACCGGATACTTTTTATCATGTGGGAGCCACTATGTTCGGAGGCTGGCCGACCGGATTAGGTGAACAATTGCATTATAGTTTTTCATTTGAAGCTTCCGAAGAAGGAACTTTCTGTATCGAATGGGTCGATCCGTCGGTTATCGATACCAATTTCGCGATCGAATTCGAAAATATGCTTAATCTGGATTCGAAATGCAGGTCAATCAATGATGTCGGTATCTGCGGCGACTGGAACGGGGATGGCGCTGTTAATCTATTGGATATTGTGCATATGATACAGTGTATCTATTATCCAATCTGGCCGCCATGCGAATTCGATCCATGGATTTGGGACGTAAACAATGATGGTCAGGTAAGCATATTTGATGTTACCTATCTTATCAGTAATCTTTATCTGGAAGGTCCTGAACTCATTTGTCCGCCCCCGCCGGAGCCATAAGAATCACCTGCTGAGGAATCTTTTCGCGGCCTCTATCACTTTAATCATGGATTATTCCGGTCTAATCTGTACTTTTGTGTGCCATTCAATTGCACCTAATATGAAAGATATTGCACAATCCGGACAATTTCAGTTAATATTAATAGTCCATTCCATTTAAAGCCGACAGAATTTATTGCCCTAAAAATAGATACAAGAGTAGACTGTCCGGTTTGAAACTCATTGCCGCCTACCAACTTGGCATACTTATTGCTTAATAGTGGAATAATTGATTGAACATTTTTCCGCCTGAGTTGTTAGAGATAACAGGGAGTGGTGTGCGCTGGTTTACCAGCCACCTGACGTTAGAGTCGGGCATCCCCCCTCCACCACTCCCTATTTTTTTGTCTTTTTTATACCCTCTATAATTTTTGCCAATCTCTGCCGATAATCTATATGATAAACGGTACATTTTTGGATGGTTTCCTATGTTTGGAATTAAGAGCCCCAGCCTGCTGGTTAGAATATCGCACCTGATATTTATTCAAATAGTATTTATCTTTTCGGCTCTTGCGCTCGTTTATTTTTATCCTCAGGGAGAGATTACTCCTTCACAGCAGTACACGATTCAGACGGATAAAATTAAAGTCGCCTCCGATTATATTTTTCATCTGCTGGAACCGGTAAAGGATTATTCCGCCTTACCGCATAATACGGAAAGGGATATAAAGGCGTTTGTCGCCGACCAAGAGTTTATTTCAAATGTCGACCTCGTTTATTATGATCTCCGGACCGGTACAAGTCATGTAATACAACTTACTCATTCCGAAGATAAAGATTATTATGCCTCTTACGCTACGTCTTCAGCGGAGGAAGACAAGTCAATTCTAACCGTTATCAAAAACCGCCGGAAATCATTTTTGTCTACGATAACCGATGACGGCGAATACATAAATTATTATGTGCGCCCGCTATCCGGTGATAATAAAATCGCCCTAATATTGAGATCCCCAAATCTGATTTTCATGTCACCTCAAAATAACCAGGCTTATCTGTTGCTGATGTTGTTCTTAATATCGGCTCTAATCTCACTGCTTATTATATATCTGATTTCAGATGGCATCAAAAAGCCCTTGGCGCTGCTCGGTAAGGGCTTTGAAAAAACCGCCGAAGGTCGCGAGTTTTATATTGAGGAGACCGGCGATAAACAAATTCGATCCCTGACGTGCGCATTCAATAATATGTCGCGAAAACTGGCCCAAAAACAAAATGAGCTGGCAAAAGCCAACTATGAAATGGTGAAAGCGAATCAGAATTTGATCGAATCGGAGTCGATCCTGACCAAGCTTGTCGACTATTCGCCCGACGCGATAATCGTAACCGATCTCGATGATCATGTCATAATTTATAATCAGGCTGCCGCTCGGGAATTCGGGTACGATCAGAGCAATATGACCGGGAAGAAAATGGGTAATTTTATTTCAATGTCAAATGACTCCGATCGTTCGGATAATACCGAAAACGCTAATGCAGAAATGAAAGAGACTATATGCCGGCGGCGGGACGGAACTAATTTCCCCGCCCTCCTGGTACACACGCCACTGGGGACCGAAAGCAGCAAACCGATGGCCATGCTTTACTTTATTAAAAGCATATCCGAGAGTGAAAATTATCAGGATATGATTCTAAAGCTCGATCGTATCGCCACCCGCGGCAAGATGGCGCGCGATATCGCTCATGAAATTAACAACTACTTGGCAATCTTACAGGGGAATTTGGAACTTATCCCCATGATGCTGGCCAAAAACGATATGGAAAAACTGGATAAAAAGGTCAGTCTAATGAAAGAAACGGTCGGCCGAATTTCCAATTTTACCGACGGGTTAACACGCTTTAGCGATGAAAACACCGAATTCGCCAAGGAAGATTTAAATCAGTTAATTGAAAATCTGATTGCCTTCCTTAAACCCCAAAACAAATTCGATGATATAATGATTACGACCAATCTGGCGGACAATATGCCGCTGGTGGAAATGGACACGAGCCAGATTCAGCATCTCCTGGTTAATTTGATTAACAATGGCGCCGAGGCCGTATCCCAGATCGGTATGGAAAATAACAAATGGATAGTTATCAGTACGGCGTATGATGAATCTAATCAGGAAGTTTCGATCAAAATTTCCGACGGCGGATCGGGAATTAAGGACGAATTTATAGATAAGCTGTTTGTCACCCGGTTTAGCACCAAACGGCAGGGCACCGGATTCGGTTTGATTACCTGCAAAAATATTGTGGATAATCATGACGGAGAAGTCTCCTATCATACCAGCGAAGAATCGAAATCGGTGTTCACCGTGAAGATTCCCGTTGTTCATTCCACATTCGATTCCGATGAGACTATCGAAATCAAATCATCGAAATTAATATCTTCCTGATAAATAAATCATTGACCATTTATATCAACCGCTCTAATTTATCCTTATGTCGCAATCGGATAAAACGCACTCTGTAGGTGCGGGGGGCACGAGATTTATATTGCTGGTCGTTATTCTTCTGGGGATTCTTCTCTTTATTCTGACCTATATCGGAATCCAGAAAAGCCGCAGTGATAGTTTGGAACTTCTACGTCAGCAGGGCGTGGCTTTGATCGAAAGCCTGACTCTTTCGGCGGATAATGCCATTAAAGCCAATTCATTTTTTGATTTACTTGTCCAGGCGAAATTCTCGGATCTGGCCGGATTTCTGGAGGCAAATGACGGACTGTCATTTTCACGCCCGGAATTATCCGATTTTGCGTCGGCATACGGTGTCGATGCCATTTTGATTTATGATAACGAATTGAATCTGAAATCCTCGGGAGCCGCGAGCGGATTCACCGACCTGGGTCGAATACATCGGTTTATTTTGCCGGAAGTTGGAGCATTATTGGGTGATTCCTCGGCCGGATTCAGCTTCCAGATAAACGAGGGTGATTTCCCCGGTGACGTTTCGCTGTATTATCTTTCAAAATCCACTGATAATAATTATGTCGTTGCCATCGTTTCCGATGCTCTATTTTACTCCAATGCCAAAAAAGATATCGGTATCGGCTATCTGGTGCAGAACATCGCGCGTGAAGTCGGCGTGGAATATATTCTCTTCCAGACGACCGAAGCTATAGTTTTTTCTTCCCGAAAAATCGGCCCGATCCTGAAAATCGAAAAAGATCCTTTTCTGACAAAAGCTCTTGAAGCCGACACCGTTTTATCCCGCGAATATGTTTTGAATGGCCGTAAAATCATGGAATTGGTGAACCGATTTTCCTCCGACGAATATGGCGAAGGATTATTTCGGATTGGCGTGTCTCTGGATAAGTATTATCAAATAATCGCCGGATATAACCGTCAGATGATTATTCTGAGTGTTGTCATTTTTGCCGTATTCGTATTCGCAGTATTGTATTTGACAGGACGGCAAAAGCGGACTTATCTGGATCGTTCATTTAAGCAGATGAAGTCGCTGTCGGAAAAAGTCTTTGACAGCATCAATGCCGGTCTGGTTGCCATCAATAATGATGGGACTATTGAAATGGCGAATCGGCAGTTTCTGGACATTTTCGGCATCCGGCAGAAAGATATAATAGGTACGGAGTGGAATTTATATCCGTGCAGGGGTATCATACCGTTCGAAGAGACTTTATCGCGAAGCGCCGCGCCGGGGGAGATTGAATCTACATTGGAAATTCCGGATGGAAAGAAACATCTGCTTGTTAATACGTCGCGTCTGTACGATTTTAAAAATCGATTGACCGGTGTCGTGGCGGTTGTTTATGATTACACGGCGGTAAAGGAATTGGAGGAAGTTGCTCGAAGAAAAGAACGGTTGACCGAACTGGGTGATCTGGCCGCCGGCGTCGCCCATGAAATAAGGAATCCGCTCAACGCCATCTCTATCGCCGCTCAGAGACTGATGAGCGAACAGGAAAGTGCGGAGGAATCGCAATCTTTTGCCCGCCAGATAAAATCGGAAGCCAATCGGCTTAACGATATCGTGACGCGCTTTCTTTTTATGGCCAGAGGGAAGGGAAATACCGAGAAGAAAAAAAATATCGGGAAAATCATAGAGGAAATTATTGAATTGCTAAAACTCGATCCGGAAAACGAGGAGATCGAAATCAAATCGGAAATCGGCCGGGAAGTTTTCGCCGCGGTATCCGAGGATAGAATTAAACAGATGGTCATAAATCTGGTCAGGAACGGAATCGAAGCTTGTCGGGTAAAGGGCGGAATTGTGACCGTCAAGCTTACGGCCGATAGTAATCGTGTGCATCTATCCGTTTCCGACACCGGTCAGGGAATCCCCGAAAACATAAAAGAAAAAATATTCGCTCCATATTTTACAACCAAGGACAAGGGAACCGGTCTGGGCTTGTCGATAGTTCATCAGATTGTGGAGGAATTGAAAGGAGAAATCGCGGTCGAATCTTCGCACGATACCGGCACCGAAATAAAAATCGATTTTCCCATATAAAAAACGACGGCCCGAAAGCCGCCGTTGTATACCAAAAGGTTCCGCTTAATTCGACGGCTTTACATTTTCCTTAATCCATTCGGTACTGACTGATTTCGGACGCGTAATAGGTGTGCCCATGGCGCGATTGAGTATCAACTGCGCCAGCATACCCATGGCACGGGAAACACTGAAGAGCACCGTGTAGTACGGGAACTCGGTCATACCGAAATGATACAGCAGTGAACCGGAGCCGGCGTCGACATTCGGCCACGGATTCTTGGCCTTGCCGTGCTCTTTGAGGACGTTCGGAACAACGTCATAGACTCTGGAAACAGTCTGGAAAACCTCGCTATCGGGCAGATTCTCGCGGCCGAAAGCGAGGAAAGCGCTGAATCGCGGATCGGTGACGCGCAGCACCGCGTGACCATAACCCGGAATTACTTTCCCGCCATTTAATGTATCCCACGCATACTTTTTAATTTGTTCCTCGGTCGGTGCGCCTTTGAATTTCTTTATAGTATCAAGCACCCAGCCAAGGCATTCCTGATTGGCCAGACCGTGCAGAGGGCCTGCCAGACCGTTCAACCCGGCCGATACGGAATAATAAGGATCAGATAATGCCGAACCGACCGTATGGCAGGTATTAGCGCTGACATTACCGCCCTCGTGGTCACAATGCAGAGTCAGGTAAAGGCGGATTAATTTCTGGAAAAGGCCGGTCTTATCGGGAATACCAAGCATACGAGCGTAGTTGGCACCCCAATCGAGGTCCTTTTTATACGGGATTCTCTTACCCTTGTTGAAACGCATGCGATACACCCCGGCGGCAATCCCCGGCAATTTGGCCAGGAGATTTAAAGCGTCCTCCAGAACCGGTTTCCAGTATTCGGTCTTCTTTATGCCTGCATTGTACGCCTTGACGAATTCCGATTCACGCTGCATGACGAGAATGCCGGTATTCAGCATCGCCATCGGGTGGGAATTTTTCGGCATCGCCTCCAGAACGTCCCACACATATTTAGGGACACGTGATCTCTCGGCATATTCCTTCTGCAACGCTTTCAGTGCCGCCTTGTCGGGTAACTCACCGGTGCATAGTAAATAAAAAATTTCTTCGGGCCATTTATCGCGCAGTTCCATGATCGGGATTCCGCGGATAATCAATCCTTTATCGGGGTAAACAACCGAAGTGTCGCAGATCATACCCTTAACACCGCGCATACCGCCGTAAGCCTGGGCAACAGTAACGTCTGATATTTTTATATCACTGTACTTTTGCCCGATTTCCTTGAGTTCTTCCCGAAGACCGGGAATCATGCTCTCCAGTTTTTTCTGTAGGGTAGCCATTTTAAAAAGACTCCTGTGAATGTTTATGTTTGATTAATAGATTGCTTACGTTCAAATCTTACTACCTCATCCGGCAAATCGGGTCTTATATTAAATTATTTGCTCAAATTTGTCAAGAGCGTCCTGACTATATTTGTGGATGATTTATCAAAATCTTTGATTTATTTCCCACAAGTCTGCATTATTATCAATGATTACAAGGTCGCGAACATTTTGCCGGGATTGAGCAGATTCTCCGGATCAAAGCCATACTTTATTTTCTTCATATAATCCAGAGTGTTTTCGTCATATTCGAGGTGAAGATATTTTCTTTTTGTCAGGCCAATGCCGTGCTCACCCGATAAGGTCCCGCCTAATTCAAGCGTTTTATCGAATAATTTTCTGATGCCCTCTTTAATTATCGTCATCTCCTGCTTATCTTCACCGTAAGCAAGGAAATTGACATGAAGATTACCGTCACCGGCGTGACCGTAGGAATTTATCCGCACCGGATACCGGTTGTTCAGTTCCGAGACAAAAGAAACCAGAATCGGTAATTTCGAGGGGGGAACGCAAACATCTTCGGAAATTTTCTGCTTTGCCGATTCTTTCACCGCTTTGGAGATGTTTCTTCGTAATCGCCAGAGTTTTTCCGATTTTTTTCTGTCATTCTCGCGATTTATCTGAATAGCCTTGTACTGGCGGCAAATCTGCTCGATTTGATTAGCTTCGGATACAGCCTCATTCCCGGTCGTTTCAAACAATAAAACCGCCGCCGCACTCGAGATATCGATAACCTTTTCGTATTCGTTGGAACAGCTAATCGAATCGGCATCCATATATTCCATAACCGAAGGCACGATTCCCCGCCTGGTGATTTCGGACACAGTCCGAGCGGCATCCTCAGGATTATCAAAGGCGGCTAAAATGGTCGGACCGTAATCCGTTTGGTCGATCAGCCGAACCGCGATTTCCGTCACTGCCGCCAGAAGCCCTTCGGAACCGATCAGAACCATGGACAGGTTAAAAAGTTCGTTTTCCGAATAAATTCCGGACTTGATAAGCTTGCCGTCGATGGTTACCGCCTTCAAACCGATAACATAGTCTTTGGTGACGCCATATTTTTTACAGTGCAAACCTCCGGCGCATTCGGCCACATTTCCTCCCAGATGAGACTCTTCGTAGCTGGCCGGATCGGGAGGATAAAAGAGATTGTACTTTTCAGCTTCCTTCATCAACTCAATGGTAATCACACCCGGGCCACAGAAAGCCAATTTTTTCTCCGGAAATATTTCCAATTTTCTGAGTCGTTCAAGTGACAACAATAAGCCGTCCGGAATCGGAACGGCTCCGCCGGTGAAACCGGTTCCGGCCCCACGGAAAACTATCGGAATTCGCCCTGAGTGACAGAAGCTTATTACTTCAATTATTTCATTTTCCGATTCCGCGAAAAGAATGGCCGGCGGGCGGACTTTTATTTCGGAAGCATCGCGGAAATAATCGGAGAGAGTTTCAGTATTAAATACCAGGCGGTCGCCGTACTTATTCTTAAGAGGCGCCAGGCTTTCCGTCAGATTATTTGTCATCTTTCTTCGGTTCAGGCTTGGAAGTATCCTTTTTATCTTCAGCCTTTTTGGTCGGAGTCGTTTCACCCCGATCCTTTTTTTCGCTTTTTTTATAAGACTCGGAACGGTAATCGGTGGAATAAAATCCGTGACCCTTCAATAAAAATCCGGAGCCGCCCGATATTATCCGTTTCGTTTTACCCTTGCATTTGGGGCATGTATTCTCCGGAGGGTCGGTTATTGACTGAAACTCTTCGAATTCATATCCGCAATTCGTGCACTTGTATTCGTAAGTCGGCATCAGTTTTAATCCCTGAATTTATCAGACGGTAAATTCCCTTTTGACCGGGCCGGCCTCGACGACTTCTGCTGGCGTACCGTCTTTGAACTTCTTGAAGTTCTCGATAAACAGCGAGGCCAATTGCAGATATTTGTCCTTATATGCTTTTTTATCACCCCATGTTTCGGCCGGATAAAGTACTTTCTCGGGAACGCCATCACATGATTTCGGAACTTCAAAACCGAATATCGGATCTCTGTAAAACTCGACTTCCAGCAGTTTGCCTTCAAGCGCCGAATTTAAAAGCGTCCGCGTATGATGAATACTCATGCGTTTACCGATACCATAAGGGCCGCCGCTCCACCCGGTATTAACCAGCCAGCAATTGACGCTGTGCTTTAATATTTTATTTTTCAGCAATTCGGCGTAATAATAAGGATGATGCACCATAAACGGTGCGCCAAAACAGGCGCTGAAAGTTATTTCCGGCTCTTTGCCGAGATCGATTTCGGTGCCGCTGACTTTCGAAGTGTAGCCGGAAATAAAATGATACATTGCTTGTTCCGCCGTAAGCCTGGCAATCGGCGGCATCACGCCCGAGGCATCGCAGGTGAGCATTATAATATTCTTCGGATGCCCGGCCGTTTTCTCGGTGTAAGCGTTATCGATATAGTGAAGCGGGTATGCAGCGCGTGTGTTTTCGGTCAGTGATTCGTCGTCAAGATCGAGTTGGCGCGTCACTGGATCATAGATGACGTTTTCCAGGATCGTGCCGTACTTGCGAGTACACGCGTAGATCTGCGGCTCGGCGGTGGGGGAAAGGGCAATCACTTTGGCATAGCATCCGCCTTCGAAGTTGAATATTCCTTCGTCGGTCCAGCCGTGTTCGTCATCGCCGATCAGCTGTCTTCCGGGATCGGCCGAAAGTGTCGTCTTGCCGGTTCCGGAAAGACCGAAAAATAATGCCGTATCACCATCCTTTCCGACATTGGCCGAACAATGCATGGATAAAATCCCCTCACGGGGTAAAAGATAATTTAATACCGTAAACACGGATTTCTTTATTTCACCACCATACTCCGATTGACCGATAATGCACATCTTCTGGGCAAAGTTTAAAAGTATAAAAGTCGATGAACGCGTCCCATCGAGTTCTGGTAATCCGCGGAACCCGGGTACGGCTAAGATTGTAAATTCCGGCACGAATTTCCGCAACTCATCATGAGTCTCGGCTAGGATAAGCATATTGCGGGCAAACATCGAATGCCAGGCCAGTTCGGTAATAATTCTGACCGGCAGACGATGATTTGGGTCAGCTCCGCCATAGCAATCCTGGACAAACAAGTCACGCCCCTGTAGATATCCCTGAACGCGCTGAAAAACGGCGTCGAATTTTTCAGGGCTGTAGGGTCGATTGTATTGTCCCCACCAGATATGCTCTTCATTCTCCGGTTCCTTGACGACGAATTTATCGTTGGCGGCACGGGCCGTCCATTCACCGGTTTCGACCACCAGCGGGCCCATTTTCGATATGCGCCCCTCGGAGCGGAAAATGGCTTCCTCATACAGGGCTTCGGTCGGCAGATTCCAGTAAACGTTATTAAGATTTCTCAGGCCGTGTCGGCTCAGGCTGTATTCGCTTTTGACCAGTTGCGCCTGATCCTGCGCCGGTGTTTTTACATTTATTATGTAGCTGGTGCTTTTCATAACCAATCCCTTCTCAATTTGCGGTCACCGATATAAATTTCATTTGGCGATTCGGGATCAATGGCCCATTTTATACGAGCTATGCCTTCCATTATTTCTTTAATCGTGCCACAGAAGCTGAGCCGGAGATGCCCCTCCATGCCGAACTCCACACCAGGTACGGTGACGACCAGCGCCTTTTCCAGCAGGAAATTGGACAGCTTCACCGAGTCGTTACTGTATGCTCTGAAATCCGGCAGACAGTAAAAAGTACCATCCGGTTTGACCGTTTTAATACCGGTGAAGGCGTTCAATTCGGTCATCATCACATCCCGATTATTTTGCAATGTCAGGCGCAACGATTCGACACCACTCTGGACGCCGGTCAAGGCGCCAACCGCCGCGGCCTGAAGAACGACCGAAGTGCATGATGCATTCTGTGCCTGGACATTGATCATGGCGGCAATAATTTTCCGATTAGCCACCGTCCAGCCGATTCGAAAACCGGTCATGGCGTACAATTTCGAGACACCGTTCAGGACGACGATGCGCGAGGAATCGGAATCATCTTTCGAATATTTATATACCGACGGGGCGACTTTGCCGTCATAAACCAATTGATGATAAATGTCATCCATCACCAGGTATATACCTTTTTTCTCGCAGAACTCGACAATTTCACCGATAAAATCTTCAGAATACACCACGCCCGAAGGATTATTCGGGCTGTTTATCACAATGGCCTTGGTATAGGAGCCGACTTTTTCGATAATATCTTCCATACGCGGATGAAAGCGACCATCTTCGGGCGTAACAATCACCGGTATGCCGTAAACCATCTTGACAATCTCCGGATAACTGACCCAGTACGGTGCAATCAGAACAACCTCATCCTGCGGATTTATAATGGTCATCATCAGATTGTAGAAAGAATGTTTGGCTCCATTGGAGATTATTATATTCTCCGGCCCGACAATTTTGCTGTAGAATTCTTCGGTATATCGGACGACCGCCTTCAGCATGGCGGGGATACCTTCGGTCGGAGTGTATCTGATATCGGCCGTCGTTAGCGTCGTCGCGGCGCTGAGGACAGCATCAATGGGAACCTTACTCTTTGGCTCCCCGGCGCCAAGGTGAATAACCTTCTCACCTTTTTCCCGGAGGAGGCGCGCTTTTTCATTCATGGCCAGAGTCGCAGACTCTTTTATCTCTCTGGCAAGTTGACTTACGCTCATATATCTATCCTTTCATCAGCATCGCTATCGCCGTGACATCGACAATATCCTGCCACGAGCAGCCCCGCGAGAGATCATTGGCGGGCATTCGCAAACCCTGCACAATCGGCCCGGTTGCGCTGGCCCCGGCCAGTCTCTGCGTCAATTTATATGCAATATTACCGGCGTCAAGATCGGGAAAAATAAGAACATTGGCTTCACCACCGATGACCGAATCGGGCGACTTTTTCCTCGCAACTTCAGGGACAATTGCGGCATCCACCTGCAACTCCCCATCGACCTTTAATTCCGGATGTTCTTGCTTCAAAATCGCCAGGGCCTCAAGGACCTTATCAACATCGGGATGGCTAGCCGAGCCTTTGGTCGAGAACGACAGCATTGCCACTTTCGGCTCTTCGCCGGTCAGATTCCGATGGGTTTGTGCCGTCGAGACGGCAATCGAGGCCAGCTGTTTGGCCGTCGGGTTGGGAACGACGGCGCCATCCGCATACATAAAAACTTTGTCTATCGTCTCGCGGTACTTCGGGATTGTCATCATAAAGGCTCCGGAAACAGTATTTATTCCCGGCGCCAGACCGATTACCTGAATCCCGGCGCGAAGAACATCTCCGGTCGTATTTACCGAACCGGCCACTGAACCATCGGCCAGACCTTTCCTGACCATCATAGCGCCGAAGAAAAGCACAATTTTCATGGTATCTTCGGCTTGCTGCGCGGTTATACCCTTTTTCTCACGCAGCTTGTAGAATTCTTCGCTGAATTCGGGAAGTAAATCCGATGATACCGGATCGATTACTTCGACCGCATCGAGATTCAGATTATATTCTTTCGCTAACTTGCCGATTATCGCCTTATCTCCAAGCAAAACGACGCCGGCGATTTTTTCTTCTGCGATCGCTTTTGCCGCCTGAATAACCCGGGGCTCGACACCTTCGGGTAAAACGACTTTTCTGTGTTTGGCGCGCGCCTTTTCCTTAATTTTATCCAGTATACCGGCCATTTAATTCTCCCTGAAATCCGGGTGTGTCAGATATGCTTCGATAAACATATCGATGTCGCCATCCATGACCGCCTGAATGTTGGAGGTTTCCGCATCGGTCCGGTGATCTTTAACCATATTATACGGGTGGAAAACATAGCTGCGAATCTGACTGCCCCATTCAATTTTCTTTTTGGATTTTTCGAGTTGCTCTTTTTTCTTTCGTTGTTCTTCGAGTTGAATCTGGTATAATCGCGAACGGAGTATCTTCATAGCTGTCGCACGATTTTTTAACTGGCTGCGTTCATTCTGGCACTGCACTACAATTCCGGTCGGGATATGCGTGATCCTGACTGCCGATGATGTTTTATTAACATGCTGGCCGCCTGCCCCGGAAGCGCGATAAGTATCGATTCGGAGATCATCTTCATTGATATCTATTTCAATACTATCATCGACTTCCGGATATATATAAATCGAAACAAACGACGTATGCCTCCTGCGGTTGGCATCAAACGGTGATATACGAACCAGCCGATGCACGCCCGATTCCGCCTTAAGATAGCCGTAGGCATACTCGCCCTCGATTTGCATTGTAGCCGATTTCAGACCGGCCTCATCGCCCGCGATGTAATCCAGCAGCCTGGTTTGATATCCTTTTATTTCGCACCAGCGATTGTACATCCGAAATAACATCTCCGCCCAATCCTGCGATTCGGTTCCGCCAGCTCCGGGATGAATCGTTAAAATTGCATTTCGCGCGTCATCCCGTCCCGAAAGCAGGGTCGTCAGCTCAAGCCCGTCCAGTTCGAGTGTTAGTCTTTCGAGAGCTTTGCTGATTTCATCGACCTCGCTTGAGTTTTCGTCATCGATCAGATTTGTCAATTCCTCAAGATCATTCAGCTCCGAAGTAAAATAATCGACCTTTTCAATCCATTTTTTATGATCCGAAATCTCTTTTAAGACCGCCTGAGCTTTCTGGTTGTCTGTCCAAAAATCCTGTTCGAACGTTATTTCCTCCAACTTGTTAATTTTTTCACGACGTCCGTCGAGGTCAAAGAAACCTCGCAAGTTTGGAAAGTCGTGTGTTTAAGTCAGTTATCTGCTCTTTCGTTTCTCTAATCATTTTTCCACCTCGCCGATATTATATATGTCTTTATAAAAAAAAGTCAATTTTTTTGAGCGAATTATTTACCGTTTTGGCTTCAATTTTTTAATTTTGAATTGTAGTTTTTTTATTTTTTGGCTGTCGTTTAGATCGATATCATCCATACCGAATTAGAAGTTGACAATAACGCGCCATTGAATATCTTGCTTTAATAAATCGATAATGCGTATTAACAGGTATAAATGGAAATTGAGACACTCGAAGTAAGACCCTTTCAGGTAAATTGTTACCTGGTTTGGAGTAAGGAAGAAAAAATCGGTGTTATAATCGACCCCGGCGATGAGGATCAGTTTATTCTGGAACGAATCGAAAAAAATGCTTTCCGGCCGAAAGCCATTTTGCTCACTCACGGTCACGCCGATCATATAGCGGCGGTCAGACCATTAAAAGAAAAATTTAAGATCCCACTCTATATAGGCAGAGGCGATGAAAAAATGCTCGAATCACCGTCGGCCAATGTTTCGATGATGTTCGGTTTTCAAATCACTTGTCCCGCGGCGGACCATATTCTCAAGGATAGCGATGTTATCAGTTTCGGCTCCTTGAAATTCTCGATTTTTGCCACCCCCGGTCATTCTCCGGGCGGTATATGTTATTTCATTGAAAATTCTTTGTTTTGCGGGGATACTTTATTTAATGGCTCGATCGGCCGAACCGACCTACCCGGCGGCGATTATCGCCAGCTCATTGATTCAATTGATAAGAATATTCTTTCCCTGCCCGACGAAATTATTTGTTATCCCGGTCACGGGCCCAAAACAACGGTCGGTGTAGAGAGAAAACATAATCCATTTTTAACCGGACAAAGATTCGTTTAGGGGGAGTTTTTATGATGACAATAGACGGTTGCTCATTGGCTGATTATCATATCCATCCGGATTTTTCATTCGATGCGCAGGGTTCGATCGATGAATTTTGCCTGGCGGCCAATCAAAAAGGTCTGGGGGAAATCTGTTTTACGACCCATTATGATACTAATCCCGTAATTGCCGAAAATGACCGACAGATAAAAGTCGATGGCCGGTTGCTCCCGGTAACTGTCGATAATCTAAAGCCTTATGTCGAGGCAGTGTTTGAGGCGGCGGAAAAATATTATCCGCCCATCGTGCGTTGCGGAGTTGAGGTCGGTTATTATCCCGGCTGCGAAGGGGAGATATCACGTTTATTCGAGAAATATCCGTTTTACTATCGACTCTGTGCCGTACATGAGGTTGATGATATCGAATTGTGCTATAAGGAAAAATTCGAGAAAAAATCTAAGGAAATCAACCTCCCGGCGCTGGCCGATAAGTATTTCGAAATTGTGGATAAGGCGGCCGAAAGCGGGCTATTCGATGCCTTTGCGCATCTGGATATATATAAAACGCACGGCCTGCAAATTTATGGCGATGAAATCCTGACCATTCACCGGGGACGGATTGAGCCTGTTTTTGAAACAATGGTGAAACATGACGTCGGGATCGAAATCAACACATCGGCTCTTCGCAAAGGACTAAGCGAATATTATCCGGCCATGGATATTGTCAATATGGCGCGCAAAGCCGGGGTAAGGATTATGGCCATGGGATCGGATGCGCATCGGCCGGAAGATATTGGTTACGATCTGGAAACGGCGGCGACGATAGCCTACGAACTTTTTCCCTATACCGACGAATAGCAAATAGAATGGCTCATGGTTCTTATAAGCTTCCACGTGAGTTTTACTTACGCCCGACACTTAAAGTGGCACACGACCTGATTGGCAAATTTCTGGTGTATAAATCGGGGCGGGATTTACTCGCTGCGCGATTGGTCGAGGTCGAAGCATATATCGGCGAGAGTGACCCGGCCTGTCATGCCGCAGTCGGCAGAACCGAACGCAATGAAGTAATGTATGGACCAGGTGGTTTCAGTTATATTTATTTTATCTATGGTATGTATTACTGCCTGAATGTCGTTACCGAACGAAAGGATTTCCCGGCCGCCGTTTTGATCCGTTCCGCCGAACCTATCGATGCGGTCGATATTATGCGAAAAAGATATGCAAACCCGAATTCAAATAAACTGGCCGATGGGCCGGGAAAACTCTGTAAGGCTTTTAATCTGACCCGAAAACATAACGGCCTTGATTTGACCGGCGGCAAGCTGTATCTTGAAGACCGTTGCTATAAGGTTTCTAAGATTGAAAGGTCGCGACGTATCGGGATAAAGAAAGGTATCAATAAACTATGGCGGTTTTACGATTCGACATCGGATTACGTATCCCGTAAATGATTAAGATAAAGATTATGATGAGCTTAGTATAAAGGGTATCTCATATGGCGCAAGTAAAGCGACTAAAATCGGTCACGATTCCGATTTCGACTTTTGAAAATGTTATGAAACAATTCGATCAGGCGGCGGTCAAATTAAAAATTGATCCGGGTCTGATGGAATTTATTAAGTATCCCCGCAAGAGCACAATTGTAAAACTACCGGTACGAATGGATGACGGAAACTTTAAAATGTTCACCGGCTATCGGGTTCAACACAGTATTGCGCGGGGCCCGGCTAAAGGGGGTATCAGGTATCATCCGAATGTCGATCTCGATGAAGTCCAGGCGCTGGCGGCCTGGATGACCTGGAAGTGCGCCGTCGTTAATATCCCTTTCGGTGGCGGCAAGGGCGGTATCGTATGCGATCCGGGCAAGATGTCCGAAGGAGAACTGGAGCGATTGACCCGGAGATATACGACCGCTCTGCTGGAGGTGGTCGGTCCCGAAAAGGATATTCCGGCGCCCGACGTTAATACTAATGAAAAAACGATGGCCTGGTTTATGGATACGTTTTCGATGCACGCGCAGCACACGGTTACCTCGGCTATCACGGGCAAACCGGTTGTCCTGGGCGGTTCATTGGGACGTCGCGAGGCAACCGGCGCCGGCGTCGTGATAACGGTTCGAGAGGCCTTGAAACATCTTAAAATGATAGCAACCAAAACTACCGCGGCGGTACAGGGTTTCGGCAATGTCGGCTCGGTAGCGGCCGACCATCTTCAAAAGCTGGGTGTCAAGGTAATTTATGTTTGTGATGTTTTCGGCGGGCTGTATAATCCCGATGGAATTGATATCCCGGCATTGATTGAATATGTAAATAAAAAAAAGAAGGTGGTCGGATTCCCGGACGCCAGACCGTTTGATAAGAATAAAATTCTTTATGCCGAAGTCGACATTCTGGTTCCCGCGGCGCTGGAAAACCAGATTACAGGGAAAAATGCGGCCAGGGTTAAGGCCAGGATAATCGCCGAGGGAGCCAATGGTCCGGTCACACCGGGCGCGGATAAAATTCTAGAAAAAAACAATATTTTTGTAATCCCCGATATTTTATGTAACGCCGGCGGTGTGACCGTATCATATTTCGAATGGGTCCAGGACAGGATGGGTTTTTTCTGGACACAGGAGGAGGTTAATAACCGCCTGGAGCAATTTATGACGAGTGCATTTAATGATGTCCTGCAGGTGGCCCTGAAGAATAAAGTCCATCTGCGGATTGCGGCCTTTATGGTGGCTATTCAACGAGTCGTGGATGTCGTTATGCTCCGGGGGATTTATTCATAAAGTATAGAAAATGTTTGATTCTGATTTCTTAAGACGTGCGTTGATTGCGGCACCGGCCATATTTTTTTCATTGACGGTGCACGAGTTTTTTCATGCCTATATTGCCTTCCGATTCGGCGACACTACTGCGCGCGATGCGGGGCGATTGACGCTGAATCCGCTAGCCCATCTGGATTTATTTGGGACGCTTATGATGTTTTTATCCGGTTTTCGTTTTGGATGGGCCAAGCCGGTGCCGATCAATCCGTTTAATCTACGAAATCCGCGCGTAGCCAATTTCTGGATATCGGCCGCCGGTCCGCTGTCTAATATGAGCCTGGCCTTTATCTTCGGAATGCTCTTTCGAATGTCGACTACGGGTGCAATCTCTGTACCAACGGTTGTGGCCCAATTTTTCCTTGTCGGTGTCATGATAAATGTCTCCCTGGCCTTTTTTAATCTTATTCCACTTTTCCCTCTGGACGGTTCACATCTGCTGGAAAGCGTCATGCCTCCGGAGTATGAGCCGGCATTGATGCGTTTTCAGCGTTTTGGACCGTTTATATTAATGTTTTTGATTTTGGTCGGCGGATTTTGGCTAATATTGGGGCCTTTTATCAGTTATTTTGTGTATCTTTTTGCGGGAGTGAGGATTTATTAAAGCTTACCCTAAATCGTCCCGGCTTTTTGTTATTATTTCGGTTTTTGCCTTTATTGTATCAGGCTGTACTCTGGCCCATCGTAAAAGGGCAAACCAGGAAATCATTGAAGCGGAAACGCAAATCTGGCAGGAGGGAAAAGGTGATGCCTATCTGTTCGATGTTAAGATTTATCGCGAAGGCAGAAAAAATTCGGTCCGGCTGGACGTTTACCGTTCTGACGACAAAATCTCATTGTTCGCCCGGGGTTATCTTGGCAAGGGGGTCCTGAAAGGACTTATATTGCCTGATTCGATAATCGCCTATTTCCCGACTGAGAAGGAATTTTATTCCGGCGAGATGGCTGATTTTATTAGCGACGGTTGCGCCGATAGTATGCCATTAGAGCCCACGATTATTGAATTGTTTCAAAAAACGCCGGCCGAAATAAACCATGAACTTGATGGATTTTATGTTGTGGTTATTAGCGAAGATGATCATCTGCGGCAGTATAAACTGGAATCACGAAGTTGCCCGGAGGGGATGGAAATAGGTTATACATTGAAAGACGACAGGTTCATTCCCGATGAGATTAATTATACGACGTCTGACGGTTCTTTTCGCTTTGAAGCGATCCGCCGTTTGGCGAAATTGAATATTGACATTCCTGAAGAGAAATTCCGGATCGACATACCGCCGAATACCGCAAGGATTTCTCCGTAGTCTGCTTACACTGGTTGACAATTTTATACATTTATAGTTATGTTTACAATTTATGGAGTTTCATGCCGCGTGAATTTAAATGGAATACTCGGCTGAAGTTGGAAATTTGAATGAGTTTGTTTCGAAGAACATTTAGCTGCCTGAAGCCCTACTGGGGGCATATTGTTGTTTCCTCAATATCGGCCGGGATACATGCCTTTGCCGCCGGGCTACTGGTCTGGATGGCCGGACCGCTCTTGATGACCCTCTTTCAGGTGGCGGAGCTTCCTGATAAAATTGATTCGCCGTCAGCCACCGAAAATACGACAGAATATCAGAAATCGACCGATGCATCTGATAACATATCAGCCAAACTGGAAGGCGAACTTGATTTTCTGGCTCGCTCAAAAAACCAATTAAAAGATAAAATTAATGAAATAGTCGGCGGTGAATCGCGCAAGGATACTCTGATAAATTTTTGCTGGCTGATATTATTTATCGCGCTGATATCGAACTTTTTTGTTTACTTTCAGGGCTTTTTTATGGCATATGTCCAGCAGTCGGTGGTTCGTGATTTTCGCAACAGGCTCTTTGAAAAATACCAGCAACTGTCATTGAGTTTTTTCCATCGCCAGCGAACAGGACAACTAATTTCGAGAGTGACCAACGACGTGGTGGTTTTAAACGAGACACTCGATCTCGGGTTTAATCAACTTGTCGTTGATTCTTTTACGGTGATCCTGCTTTTGGGATTTTTACTGCTTCTTTCATGGAAATTGACGCTCCTGGCCGCTTTGGTTCTTCCGGCCGTCTTCGGATTTATTTACTGGATGGGCAAAAAATTGCGCAAGTATTCTTTCCGTTCGCAGGAAAAAATGGCCGATGTCAACTCAATACTGGAAGAATCAATCGCCAATATTCGCATCGTCAAGGCATATGCCATGGAGAATTTTGAAATAAAGAAATTCTTCAAGGCGACCGGGGAATTTTTCCGCGCTTTATTGCGGATGACGCGGATTCGTCATCTGGCCAGTCCGGTTAATGATATTCTTATCGTATTTGCCGGCATCGCTATATTGATTTACGCCGGGACGAAAATAATCGAGGGCGGCGGGGAGATGGATGCCGGCGATTTTATGACTTTCATCATCGCCATGTTCTCTTTGATAAAACCGGTTAAAAATCTTTTCCGGATTCATATTAAAATTCAGGAGGGAATGGCGGCTTCGGAGAGAATCTTTCACATCATTGATACGCCGATTCAGGTTTCCGAATCACCTGCGGCGGTGCCGAAAGAAACGTTCGAATCTTTAATCAAATATGACCATGTTTCATTTGCCTATTTTTCGGGAGAGCCGGTGATTACCGATGTTTCGTTCGAGGTGAAAAGGGGAGAGGTGGTGGCACTGGTCGGACCCTCGGGAGCCGGAAAATCGACCTTATTTGATCTTTTGCCGAGGTTTTATGACCCGCAGCGGGGGCAGATAACTATTGACGATGCCGACATCAAAGATATAAAGCTGAATTCGCTGAGGCACATGCTGGGAATTGTGACGCAGGAGACATATCTATTCAACGACACGATTAAAAACAATATCGCCTATGGTCTGACTGCGGCACCCTTTGAAGATATCGAAAAGGCTGCTCAAGTGGCCAACGCCCATAATTTTATAACCGAATTCGAAAAAGGATATGATACTCTCGTCGGAAACCGCGGTGTGCGGCTGTCGGGCGGGCAGAGACAGCGCATCGCCATTGCGCGGGCGATGCTGAAAAATCCGCAGATACTAATCTTCGATGAGGCCACGTCGGCACTGGATACCGAGGCGGAACTTCTAGTGCAGGAAGCGATCGACCGCCTGATGAAAGATCGTACCACTCTTGTCATTGCCCATCGCTTGTCGACAATCATCAATGCCCACCGGATACTCGTTCTGGATCGGGGACGGATAATCGAAGAAGGCCGACACGACGAACTCCTGAAACAGAATGGATTGTATCATAAATTATATATGATGCAGTTTAAAAACAATAATCAGCCGGTTGATTCGTCGATTCTGTCGGCTTAAAAAGTTAGGATTATTTTATGCCGCCGGAAACAGTCAAACATGTCGAGCATTCTTTCAAAAAAGCTCTGCATTTACCCTTTAGTCTGCTCCTGAAAAACGGCGACCCGTCGAAATGGCCGCTGAATCCTGATAACATCAAATCAATATTGATTCTTCGCCCCGATAAAATGGGCGATATGATTTCAACGATCCCGGTCATCCACGCCCTGAAAAAAAAATTCGCTCATGTTCGGCTGGAAGTAATCGCGTCACCTTCCAATAAAGAATTGGTTGTCAATGATCCGCTTATCGACGAAATCCATATTTATTCGAAAAATATCTTTTATGACTGGCCCATGATCAGGCGTTTGAAGCAAAAAAAATTCGATGTCATCTTTGACCCGCTTACTCATGATTCGGTTACCGGACTGCTATTGACCAAATTAATTGAAAATAATTCGATTATTGCCGCTTCCCGGAAAATAAGATTTATGAAGTATTATGATTATTGTCTGCCCTATCAAACCGACGGTCGCGATCATAACATCGACAACGGTTTTCTGATTTTTAATCTGTTCGGAATTAGTCCGGACACGATTGATCCGTTTCAACCCCCTTTTATCCCTGAAAATTCCGCCAGGATAGCGGATGATTTTTTCCGGAAACTACCCGGTGGCGAAAAGGCCTCAATCGGTCTTAATATCTCCGCGGGAAGTCCGACCCGGACTCTTTCACTAAAAAAATATATTAGCATTGTCAATTCCCTGTCGGATAAATACCGATCATATAGATTCATTATATTATGCACTATGGATCACAGGGTTATGGCGGAAAAATTAATATCAAGTTCGGATGCACGATGGTATCTGATTCCGAAAAATCTTTCATTTCTGGATGTATGCGCCATTATGTCGCGGCTTGACTTTTTGATCAGCCCGGATACATCGATGGTGCATATTGCACGTCTGATGAAAATTCCGGTCGTCGGGCTTTATTCCGGTCATCGACGCAATTTTAATTTCTGGCGACCTTATCGGCAGGAATACGGTGCTGTCGTCGCCGAAAGCGTCGACAATTTGTACGATATCGAACCGCACCAGGTCGTCGAAGAGTTCGAACGACTGTATGATTCGATAAAACATTCGACGGGAAAAGAAGAAGAAGCGAAAAGGGATTCGGTCTGATGCAATTATCGGCGGTGGTTATCACAAAAAACGAGGAGCGTAATATCGCTCGCTGTCTGGAATCGTTGAAAATCGCCGATGAAATTATCGTCGTTGACAGCCAATCGACCGACCGCACCGTCGAGATTGCCGAAAAATTCGGCGCCCGGGTCTTTGCCAATACATGGCAGGGATTCGGGAAGGCCAAGCAGGAGGGTGTTAGTCATGCCTCGGGCAAATGGATATTGTCTCTTGACGCCGACGAAGAACTCACTCCACGACTCGCCGAGGAAATAATGGACGTTATTGGAAAAGATGATAATTACGCCGGTTATCGTTTGAAACGCAAAACTATGTTTCTCGGCCGCTGGATTTATCACTGCGGCTGGTATCCTGATTATGTTTTGCGGCTTTTTCAAAAAGCAAAAGGTAATTTCAACAATTCAATCGTGCATGAAAATGTTAAACTTGAAGGGCGAGTCAGAAATTTGGAGGGGGAATTGCTTCATTACAGTTATGTCAATCTGGAGCAATATCTGAAAAAATCAAATTGCTATACGACACTCGGTGCCGAGGAGGCTTTTCGCCAAAAGAAAAAGGCCACTCTTTTCGATATTATTATTAGACCGATGGTGGCGTTTATAAAATATTATATTAGTAAACGGGGTTTTCGGGACGGATTGGAGGGCTTTATTTTGTCGGCTCTTTCGGCGATCGCAGTCATGGTCAAATATGCCAAGTTGAGGAACATGAATAAAACCGGGGGAAGAAATTGGGATGGCCAGACAGATTGAGTTAAAACGCGGAGATCGTATTTTAATCAGTCGCACCGACCGGCTGGGCGATCTCATCTTGGCTTTGCCATTTATAGAAACGATGAAAATGCGGTATCCCGAGAGCTCTTTTGATGTCCTGACTTCCGATTATGCGGCGCCGATTCTGAAAAATATAAAATATATCGACAAAGTCGTCACGCTGGATAACGGTCGCCTGCAAAAGGAAAAAGAGTATCAGGCGGAGTTTCTGCAGAGAATAAAAGAATCAAACTACCATACTGCCTTGGTACTTTTTCCCGATAAAATAATCAGCCGGCTTCTCTACGAAGCGGGGATACCGTATCGGATCGGAACCGGTCGGCGCTTTCATTCGATCTATTTTAATTATCATATTTTCCACAGCCGGAAAGGCAACAAGAAACATGAAAGCGAATATAATCTTGATTTCCTTCGCTTTTTTCGCCAGGGTGTCTTGTTCAAAATTCCCAAATTGGATTTAAAAAATCGTGAGCTTGATGAGGCCCGGAAATTGCTTACTCTTGATCGTATTAAAGCTGATTTTCTTATTCTTCATCCCGGTTCCGGAGGATCGGCTCAGCAATGGCCGCTGGAGCAATTTATCGAGTTATATGATTTGTTGACAAAAAAAGGTCTTACAGTATTAATGACCGGCTCCAATGAAGAAGGATTACGAATCAAAAAAGCGGCCGAGAATTATGGTTTCAAAGTCAATTCATTCGCCGGGAAAACAGATCTACTGACCCTGGCGGCTTTATTGTCTCTGGCCGGAGTTGTCGTCGCCAATTCGACCGGGCCGCTTCATCTGGCTGCCGCCGTCGGAACCAAGGTAATCGGAATTTATCCATCCGAACATGCGATGTCCCCTGTCCGATGGGGACCTCTCGGTGAGGGGCATCTGATTGTGCAGCCATACAAAGGCAGTGCTATCGAAACGATAACTGTCGAAGAAGTGGCCACCGCTGTATTGAACAGTGTGCAAAAGGCGGAGGCGAAAAAATGACGACGGTATTGAATCTGGCCGAATTCATAATTTCCATTGAGTCATTTAACGCCAATGTCGATATACCTTTGCTCCGCCGGGCTTATGAATTCTCGGATACCGCTCACGCCGGACAGATTCGTGAATCGGGTGTTCCCTATATCGATCATTGTCATAATGTTGCTCTCATTTTAGCCGAGATGCATCTCGATTCAGCCACTATCGCCGCCGCTCTTATGCATGATGTCGTTGAAGATACCGATGTTACAATTGATGAGATCAAGGAAAAATTCGGCGACGAAATCGCCTCGCTGGTCGACGGTGTTTCAAAACTTAGTTTGGTGGAATTCAAATCGCGGGAGGAACAGCAGGTCGAATATTTCCGAAAAATGCTTCTTTCGATGGCGAAAGATATCCGCGTCATTCTTATCAAACTGGCTGACCGTCTCAACAACATGCGAACGTTGCAGCATCTGGATGAGGCCAAAAGAAAGAGGATTGCCGCGGAGACGCGCGATGTTTATGCCCCGCTGGCGCATCGCTTCGGAATTGCCAAGATAAAAACCGAACTGGAAGATTTGTCGCTCAAGTTTCTGGAGCCGGAAATATACAGCGCTCTGGTGAAAAAAATCGAGCTTACCCGCGAGGAACGAGAAGCCTACATTGGCACCATGATCAAATCGATTAAAACGGCCATGACCGAGGCCGGCATCAAAGCCGAAGTACAGGGAAGAGCCAAACATATCGATTCCATTTATCACAAAATCAAAATCCGGGAAGTCAAATTCGAGCGTATCGCCGATCTGCATGCTATCCGTATTATCGTTCGCACCAAGGCCGAATGTTATCACGCCATGGGCGTTGTTCATGAATTATGGCCCCCGGTTCGCGAGAAATTCGCCGATTATATCGCCAGCCCCAAACCGAATAATTACCAGTCGCTGCATACCGCCATAATTGCCCCCGGCGAAAATGGCGAGAATGTGGTTGAGGTTCAGATTCGCACCCAGGAGATGCATCGCATCGCCGAAAACGGAATCGCCGCCCACTGGCTGTATAAAGAGGGTCGGCAACAACTGGATAAATCGGACCGGCAAATGCTCTGGCTGCGGGATATACTTGACTGGCAGAAGGATTTGACCAATCCGTCCGAATTTCTGGAGTATTTGAAAATCGACCTGTTCGCCGATGATATTTACGTTTATACGCCACAGGGCGAGATTAAACATCTTTCAGCCGGCGCTACTCCTCTGGATTTTGCATTTGCCGTGCATACCGAGGTTGGTCTTCACTGCAGCGGCGCCAAAATCAACAACCGAATTTCACCCTTGACTACTAAATTACAATCCGGAGATGAAGTCGAGATTCTAACCGGTCCGCATCGGCACCCGTCACATGACTGGCTGAATATTGCCGCCACTTCCCAGGCGCGGGCCAAAATCAGGCACTGGTTGAAACAGGCCGGGTATAAGCAAGCGGTCGAACTGGGGAAAGAAATTCTGGAAAGCGAGCTCAAAAAAGCGCGCCACCCATTTCCTTCCGATAATGATCTGCTTGACGTGGCGCAGGGATTATCAATAAAATCCGTGGATAGCTTGTTTTTTGCACTGGGTAACGGCGATATTTCGCCCATCCAGGTTACATCCAAAATCGTTCCCATAAAGGAAAAACCGGAATCAGAATCGATTGTGGAGAAGGTAATCGAGAGGGTCCGCAAAGAGCGGGGGATAAAGATTGAAGGCCTGGACAATATGATGTTCCGATTTGCACGATGCTGTCAGCCGATTCCCGGTGAGGATGTCATCGGCTATATCACTCGCGGGCGCGGCGTCAGCGTTCATCGGGTTGATTGCCCTCATGCTCATGAACTTCTCAAACAGGAAGAACGAATAGTGCCGGTTTCATGGAATATTACCGACGAGCAGACTTTTGTCGTCCGCTTGCAGGTCGAGGTAGCTTCGCGAAAAAACATTATTCTCGATATTACCGAATCTATCGCCGACAGCGATACTAACGTGCGCGGGGCGGATATTCATATCAGTGATACCAGTTCGACCGGGATTATTGCCGTTGAAGTAAGAAACTTAAGTCAGCTTGAACGAGTCCTGAAGAGAATAAAAAAAGTGAAGGGTGTGATTTCCGTCAACCGAGCGCCGGGTGGCGGCGGTCATCCGACCGGAGCCGGTAGCCCCGGATGATTTCTTATTCAGAGTCTTAAATAAACCTGGAAGGGCATATATTCCGGAAATATTAGTCGTTCTCGTCCGTCTGAAGGGATTGGGCATCGCCCGGGGACAAAACTGACCGGTCGGGGATATTATTATTTCGCCTTTGAAAAAAACCAAAAGGCGGTTGATTCTTTATGTCAATATCTGCCGAGAAAATAAATCGGTCACGGAACTGTTTTTTCAGCTTGACAACTTAATTTTACAACGCGATTTTGCGTGGCAAAAATAAGTCTATGAAAAGAATTTTCCTGAAAATATTTGCGGCACTGATTCTTATCGGGTTAATTGTCGCGATATCGGTCATTAAGTCATCAGTCTCCGCCAAACGCGAAGCGGAGCGGATTGCCTCAATCAAAGAGGAATATTTCAAAACGCAGGATAGCCTTCTGTTGGCTCGGATGGATGATTCCACTCGATTTTATATCGATTCAATCATAAGAATGGAGACATTTTATCAGGCCCAGATCGATAGTCTGAATCAATTTTATGCGGAAAAAGACAGTCTTCGTGCGATCGAAGAAGCCAGAAGAAAAAATGCTGCCGATTCAAAGACATCATCATCAAAGCAGGCCGCCAAAATGACGCCGGGACAGAAAACGGAAATTGATGAAACATCTAAAGAAGTCAGATCTGATTTTGATTCTCTATTTAAGATGCTTCCCGACGATTTAACCCAGTATGAAAAAGAGGTCTCGCGTCGGGAAATAGTCGTAGATTTATCGAATAAATACAAAATATCGCCGGCCAGGGTTAAAAAGATTCTCGGCAAATCGCTTAATAGGTTATAGGATATACAGATTCGTCAGTTGGCGAATCCGGATTTTCGTAAAAAAAGCTAAAAAAGGGCTTGACAAGGTTTAAAAATATATATTAAGTTTATGATAGAGAAAAAAAATTCTCACTGATACTTTTTACCGCCGTATATATTTTAGAAACTGAAGCACGTTCCTCACCGATTTTTAGAGTTTTAAAAAGCGTTTCTCTAAGGAGGTGATATAAGCAAATACAAAAAAGAGCACCCCAATTAGCCCATTATTGACTTTATTAACTTCGCCATCAGGCTAAACGGGAGATTTGTTATGCCTGCGAGAAAAGAAGCTGAGCATTACGCCAGCACAGCAGTCAAAGATTATTGGCACCCCTATGGTTTGCAGGGATTAAGCCCTGAAAAGTTTGTGCACGTGGCTTCAAGTATTTTGAAAGGAAAATTTAGTTTGCTGTCGCTTAAATGGAAAATTAAGCGCGGCTAATAAAATAGGTTGGTCGTGAGTACCGCTGATTGATACGGCGTTTAAAATTCAGGTTGGGAAAATCTTGAAACGAGGCCGGTTTTTTCCGGCCTTGTTTTTTTATCTTAGCCCGGGTCGCTTATAGTGTTATTCCCACAATATTAATAAAACCGATGCGGGAGCCGAAACTATTGACAAATCGGCCGCAAATACAGATATTGGCCGCAATAATTTTTGAACCCGGAAGCTGATAAATTGTTTTAAGGTTATATGAAACTCCGATTAATGCCTCCATTGTTTATTATCGTTTTTTCTTTAATAATTGCTTTTGTTGCCAATACGATTTTGGGTAATCGGATTCCTTTTATCGGTAATTGGCCTTCGATTTCCGGCTCCGATTCGATTATTGTTCCGCCGTCGGCGGAGGAAGGTGACCCGCCGTTTATTTCGCTCGATGAGGCTGCCACCAAATTCCAGTCCAAGGGTATCTTGTTCATTGATGCCCGCGAGCCCGAGGATTATGAGCTCGGTCATATCAAGGGCGCGGTTAATCTTCCTTATGATTATATGGAAGATTATTGGGATAAAGTATTGAAGGATGTTCCCTTCGACAAAGAAATCGTTGTTTACTGCTCTGGAAATGAGTGCGAATCATCGCTTTTTCTCGGCCGGGAAATGGCCGACAAAGGCTATAAGGACGTTTTCATATTTTACGGCGGTTGGCGCGAGTGGGAGGAAGCGAAATTACCGGTCGATAGGGGGAAGTAATATGTCAGGATTCAATAAATTTTTGCATAATGATTATTTGGGATTGGTCGCACGGATAGTAATCGGCGCGGTTTTTATCTATGCTTCTCTTGACAAGATTTCATCTCCGGCCGAATTCGCAAGGATTGTTTATAATTATCATCTTCTTCCCGGTCAGCTGATTAATCTGCTGGCCATTACGATGCCCTGGGTGGAGCTTATATGCGGGATCAGTGTTTTCCTTGGTATTTATAAGGAGGGGGGCATCCTCATTATTGGTTTTATGCTGGCGGTCTTTGCGGTATCAATCGGAATTAATCTCTTTCGCGGTGTAGATTTGGAATGCGGGTGTTTTACGGTCAGTTCCCGGGCCAAGAGTAATTCCCTCGGTCTGTTGCTAAGAGATTTTGGCTATTTGGTACTGGTTTTCTATCTTATGATAAATCGATCGCAAAGGTTTGATCTTGTCAAAACAAAGTGAATCTCTTGATAATCTAAGATTTTTTATTCCGGCCATCTCCCGATATAATTCGAAATATGTTATTTTCAGCTGTTTTTTCATCTGGTTCTTATTTGCCGGAAAAGCCTGTTTCTCCGGCGAAAATGAAATCGATTCATCACCGGTTTATATCGATTCCGTCGAAATAGAAAATCATAATATTTTTAGCCTCGATTCAGCCAAATACGATTACTGGATTTATCGGCTGGCCAACAAACTGCATATCAAAACGAAAAGACATATTATTGAAAGGGAATTACTGATAAAAAAGGGTGACATTTACTCCGAAAGACTGGCGCTTGAATCGGAGCGTAATCTACGTTCCTTATCATATCTTTGGAATGCCAAAGTCGAGCTTTATCGATCCGGCGATGGCTTAAATATCTTGCGGGTTACGACCGCCGATTCCTGGACAATGCTTGCCGGATTTTCCATCAGCCGCAACTCCGAGGAAGTCAGTTACCATTTCCGTTTTGAAGAATTGAATTTATTGGGTTTGGGTCAATCTGTTGCGCTCCATTATTATATAAGGGAGTTTCGGGAAGATTATGGTCGACTGTCATTTACCGAAATGCGTCTTCTCGGCTCCCGGCATTATCTGAATTTATTCTATGACGGCAATCCGGAAGTCGGCGAGAAGGGTTTGTCTATCGGAAGGCCATTCTATTCGCTTGATTCTCGAATTCAATATAGTATCGCCTATTCAGCGACGGACAGGAGGAGAGATAACTATGGGGAGGGAGGAGTTATTACATCATGGGAGCAAATTTCCGGTGATTGGCTTAAACTGGCCAATTATTATCGATTCGGTTCATATCACAACAAAATATTGGCCGGTTTGAATTACGAATATAGAGATATCGGCCCGACCGATAGTTTGGTAATCGAACAAAATCCGAATAATGTCTTTTCCCGGGATAGTTTATACTGGGCGATAACGCCCGAATTCGGCATTTATAATTTGAAGTATATCGGAACCACACGGATTAATACGTTCCGAACAACGGAGGATATATTATTGGAAAAGGGCGGGTCGGTTGAATTCGGCTGGACTTTCGATGCCGCCAATCATCACAATGTTTACAGGTCAATTGCCCTTACCGGCAATTTTCATCATTATCTAAAGTCAAACTTGTTTTTTGCCGGATTTAAGCAGGTTCGGTGGTTCAAAGGAAAAACGACCTACAGAAAAGAGCTGAACCTTTCGATAAAGTATTATAACAACTATATAAAATGGCTGACACCGATGTTCAGAGCTGTCTATACCGAGGATATCCCCTCAGAAGGTGCGGGAACTCTGTATCTCGGCGAAAACAATGGTCTACGCGGCTATCCCCGGAATTATACAACCGGAGAAAGACGATTAATAGTCAATGTTGAAAATCGTTTTTTTTCAGGAATTGAGATTTTATCGGTTGATCTTGGTGCCGTTCAATTTGTTGATATTGGTCGTTGCTGGGCGAAAGATGAAGGCGTGCGCTTAAAGGATTTTTACTGGTCGGTTGGATTCGGTCTGCGGCTAAGTGCCGAGCGGATTTCCAACGCCAGGTTAATGCGCCTTGATCTTGCCTATTCCGGCGAGCTCAACGACTGGCAATTTTCATTCGGCGTCGGACATTATATAAATTAGGAACATGTTGTGCCCCAACAACGTTATATACTTGACAAAATACAAATATTAGGTAAATTTAATAATGAAGACATTCTACTGCAACATTGCCGTGCAAACATGCCGGCAAGATAGGGAAATGGTTAGATGACAAAATCCTGCATAAAGACATTGCCGGTTATTTTTATGTTTCTTTTGTTCTACCTGTCAGCATATTCAGGCGAAGCACCGGCTGATTTCAAGACCAAAAGCTCGCTGGCCTTAATCGAAAAGGCATATTTATCCGGCGAAATCAACCGCGGTGATAAAATATTTTACAGTTTGCAGGCCGTTCTTTATCCGCAGCAGCTGCCGACGACATATAAATCGGATGTTACACTGCCGGTCCGCAGCGGAACGCCCTACATAAACGATGTCATGGACAATTGGGATTTACTGAATCCCGAGCAGCAGGCAGCCGCAGCAGCATATTTTAACCGTCCGCCGGCCCACAAATATTATATTTCGCCCGATTCTACTTTTATGGTGCATTATGATACGTCAGGGAGTAACACCGTTCTTCCGGAGGATCTCGATTCCAACAATGTCCCCGACTATGTCGAACGCGTTGCCTTATATGCTGACAGCAGTAGTCGCTATTATCGCAACGAACTTGGTTATTTGCCTCCGCCATCCGATGGAGATCCCTATTATGATATATACATCAGGTTTACCGGAATGGCTTACGGCTCGACATACAAAGAAACACCCGGTGATTCGTCCTGGGGTGATTACTCTTCTTATATGGAAATAAATAATACAATGAGTATTGCCCAACCCAATGAAGACCCGGAAGGAAACGTGATCGGGGCGTTGAAAATCACCTGCGCTCACGAATATTATCATGCCACACAGATGGCCTATGCTTTTAAGAGCGGTCCGAATACATGGTGGACCGAAGGCAGCGCGGTTTTTATGGAGGATGTCGTTTTTGACGTCGTCAATGACAATTATGTTTTCCTGCCGTACTTTTTCAACTTTCCCGATACGTTTCTGATTGATACTGCAGTTTTTGGCGCCAGCTGGCACGACTACAGTACATTTGTATGGCCGACTTTTTTGGCCGAGAGGTTCGGTCTTGATATCGTACGAACGATCTGGGAGTACCTGCGGTTCTATGAAACGCTGCCGTCCATGGATTCCGCCCTGTCACCTTTCGGCGAAAATATCGAAACCGCTTTGCCCGAATTCGTTGTCTGGAACTACTTCACCGGCGATCGGTACAATCCCGATTATTATGAGGAAGGAGCTTCATATCCTCTTGTCCACATTGACCATCACATAGCATCATGTCCATTCGCCGGTGATGTGGCGGTCGATCCGCCCGATGGTTTGGCCAGCAATTATATCGTCGCTTATCCTGACACATTGGAGAACGGGCTCCTTAAACTCAATTTTGACGGAACTAATATCGTCCAATGGGGCTTTTCCTATATTGTCTTCAAAAATGATAGCGGCCGACCGGTAGTGAATTGCGATGTCGATGCGAGCGGCAGAACCCGATGCGGCGTTTATAATTATGTTAACTATGATTCAATAGTTTTTATTCCCTGCGTCGTCACGCAGTGGCAGGATGACAATAGCTATGTTTTTGGCAGTGAGGTTTATCCTTTTGGCGATGCCGATGGTAACGGGGATTTAAATCTCTTTGATGTTACGCGTATTATAAGCTATTTATATTTGAACGGTCCTGAACCCAAGTACGATGTCCAGATGGGTGATGTCGACTGTGACGGAGTGGTAAATATACTTGATATATCTTATCTGATAACTTTCTTGTACCTCGATGGACCGATACCATGCCCGGATGATCCGCCATAAGATGTACTTATCAGCCTGATATCTTTTTATAGCCGCGATTATCTGATTACAATCAGCTTCGACGAGATATTTTCCTTTTTGTCCTTAAAATGTAATACGGAAATATTTTCCCCACCCTTATTTTTTACTTGACTAATATTGTGGAATTTTTTATACAAAATCATATACATTTACTCTACTTAGCGTACTTGTCAAAGGATAACGAAAATAACAAGGACGTTATTATAAGAGGGGGAAGGCATGGCATCTGAATTAGAGCCAAAAATACTTATCTGTGTCGAGTGCGGCGAAGAATTCGTCTTTACCGTTAACGCCCAGGAATACTTCGCCGAACGAGGCTATTCCGAAGATCCCAAACGATGCAAGCATTGTTATATGCAGCACAAGCGGGATAAAAAAGACGGCCTCATAGTGGAGAGACGATTAAGTCCCGAATAAAATTTTAGGCCCCCTTTCGAAAGGGGGCCTAAAAATTCCGGGGCGTATTGAGGGGGAGGAGCAATACATCCCCGGATTGACCGACGCTCGGTCGGTCGTTATTTTATAAGGGTCATTTTCTTAGTTTCTTTACCGTATTCGGTGACGACTTCATAAAAGTAGGTTCCGGACGCCACTTTATGGCCGCCGAAATCGCGCCCGTCCCATTCCGTACTTATCAGTCCGGTTGGATAGAAACGGTTTATCAATTGACTGACCCGTCGCCCGGTAATATCATAAATATTAAGCGAAACATATCCGGCTCCGGGCAGAACGATATCAATGGTTGTGCCGGGATTAAAAGGATTGGGGTAGTTTTGCCGAAGATTGATTTTATCGGGGAGAATTCCGTCTTCGTCGTTTTCGCTGCTGCCGAAAGGCCCGGCTTGAAAATCAATGGTCATCATCGGGGCCGAAGCCGAAATGTTTCCGATTTCAATATACGATCTCTGTCCGTTATACGAATCCGAAGTCGGATTGGAAGAATGAGTGAAGCTCGTATTAAAACTCGTTCCGGGGTAAGGATCGCCGGCATCGCCGGCGTTGCCTGACCGCTCCAATTGGTACAAACCATCGGCCTGCTCCAGAGCAATTCCGTAATTTCCATACGATGTATGACCCGGATACCATTCCTGTTTGTTCGGCAACATTGTCGACAATTTTGTTTCATCGATATGCCATATCAGGAGACCGTCACCGGGAAGATAGGCATCGTATCCTATTTTTTGACGGTTTTCGATAAGAAAATATTCGTCCGCCGGTACATCATTCGTGAATAATCTATATATTTCTCCGCTCTCTTCGATATTCATGATACCTATTCCGTCCGTATTTCTATCAATCTCAATCGGTGTCGAAAATCCTAATTGAATTCGGCTCCAGGCGTCCGGTTCGGCCGGACAGGAGCCGTCATAGTTGGGTCCCAGCCAGCTACCGTAAGACATAACCGACCAGACGCCGATTCCGCGGGAACTATAATCGGGGTCGTATAGGTCGGGCAAACCGAAAATATGTCCCACTTCGTGGCAGAATACACCGCAGGTCATATCGCCGGGTTGATACCAATATTCCGGCTGGATGGTATAATCATTAATATAAACACTGTCCTTCATCCGGGGTGTGATGTTCCATTTATGCGAATGGATATCGTCGACATCGGCCGTCTGTTCATAACCGGAGCCGCTGTGAATTAAAATCACGGCGTCAACCGTATCATCGTTGTCGTTGTCGTACAATGAAAAATCAACGATGGGATCAACAAGATCAACTATATCCTCGCATAATTTTTGAGTGTTTTGAGGATAATCGCCGACACCTTTTTTATGATTACAGTACCAGGCATATTCCTGCGGTGCTTCCACCCAGCCAATTGCCGACGGCAGATGGACCGTGACAATATCCAGTCGGCCGTACGAAACAGCATTGTAATAATGCGCCAGTGTTCCCTGCCGATTTTCAAAAAGAAGCGTGTCATAAAATGCCGCCGCCGTCTGACCCGGCTTATCTGAAAATTCTATCAATATTGCCAGCATGTTGTATGAATTGCCGTGTGATGCTTCAGTCAGGTCGGTCGCTTTTGACGGAGCATTTACGCCTCGTTCGCGAAGAGCTTTTTCCTCTTCCGGTGACGGTAATGTCATTTTTACCGTACCATCTATAATCTGTGGGCGGGGCGGCATCCCCGCTGCGGTCGACAAGCTTAAGACGAAAACGAGTAATACCAGGGTTTTATTCGTTAGCTTACGGCTGACATTATGTTCGCCGGTCCAAATCATAAAAGTATTTCCGATTAGAATCTGAATCCGGTTGATACCGCCAGATGCAGACCTTTGGTGGACGAAAATTTAAACAGACTATGATAGGCCAGAGCTAAATCAAGGTAAAACAACTTGAAATCAAGACCGAGTCCGCCCGATAACGATGAGTTGCGCCCGCCTCCCAGAGAGTAGCCGAGTCGTACCGGCAGAAAGCCGGTAAATTGATATTCGGCTCCGGCTGATAGGCGGGGTTTAGACGATGAACCGGCGGCCGGTTTAAAACCTTGTGTCCAGTCAACCGCCCAGATAAATCTACCGCTGGTATTGGCAACACCGATTTTCATGATACATGGCAGATTGGATTTAAAATCGGCGATATCTTTAGAGTAATCATCCGAAACGATAATTGAATCTTTGTCCATGTTTTCAAGCGTCAGCGTATCGAAATGGAAATTATAATAGTGCTCGCGGGTATTATCACCCCAACTGATATTGCTTATCAGGTTTTCGAAAGTTATTCCGGCAGTATAATTGTCATTGAACTTAAGTGTGGCGCCGATATCCATACTAAAACCGCTCCCACCGGTCGAGGTTTGGGCTATCATGGTACCCTCACCCTCGAAACCTGTCGCCAGTGTTATAATGTCGCCGGTGATATCGGTTATTCTTTCGTAGGCGATACCTCGGATATATTTGAAGGTCGCACCCAATCCCATCTGTCTGGTCCCCGATTTGTAGATCGAACGCCCGTATGAAATTCCTCCCGAAGCGTAGGCAATAGCCTCGCTGTAATTTCCGTTCAGGTCAATACTGTCATTTAATTGATTGCCGTCGAATAGCACAGACAGAACATCCCTATTGATGTCGGTTTCGGTGGCGGCATAACCATTAAATGAAAAAACAAACGAGCCGAGTGAGAGTGATACTGCGCTGGCCTCCGCCACCGCCGAGATTTGAAGCCCCTCGGCCGGAATCATACCCAGAATAACCGATTTATCGTTCTCCGTCAGGGTGGCGCCGGTGTACCGATTATAATCCTTCAGCCCGAAACTGTTATTTCTGATTTCCACTCCGACTCCGGCCAGTTCCAGTCCTTTCTGCCTGAAATCCGTTATCCCGATATTGCCCGGATTGTAAAGGGGAGCGTAAACACCTTTGGCGAGCCCCATATAGGCTCCGCCCATAGCGACTGCCCGCGCTGAAGATAGCCCGGTTGCATCGGCCACCGTGGTTAGAAGTAAAAAGATTATAAAGAATATTATTTTCGATCTCATTTTATCCACCGGAAAGCGAATTTTATCTGCTATTGCTGCTTTTCGCATATCTCCTAAAACTTACCGTCGAATTGATACTCAACTTCAATTGTTCCCCGAATAATGATCCGGTCCGACCTCACAATTTTAACGGGATTACTGCCATCGCCGAGAAAGGTGAAATCCTGCGCAATATAAAGTGGGTCATTTTTAAGCACTTTAACCTCGGTGCTATCCAGTGAGAACGAAACCTGTGACACCGAATCCGCATCGACATTCAGCGTTTTAACTACCTGAGCGTTTTCATTCATATTTGTGGAATCGCCGTCAAAATAAATCTGAATCAGGACACCCAGTGGGAGGCTGTTATCGATCGTCAAATTAAAATCGGCCTGGATAAAATGGTCGATGATAGCGTTGATATCTTCTTGATCGAATTCTTCCGAAGTAGTATCTCCTGAAATGGTCAGACTATCCATAATTACTTCCAGCGGCGAAGTGATACTAAACCGGCCAAATAAATAATCTTCTCTTGTAATCGTATGGGGAATGCCGTCACCGCCAAGCGTTGTTTGCCCGCTTATGGTAACATACTGCGGAACCGGATTCAAAAACGACGCCAGATTGGAATCGACGATAATAGTTGTTGTAGGATTAGTCACAGAGCCGCCGGCGATTGTCTGGGAAATGAAAATCGGTGTCTGGGACCCGTCGCCGGAAATGGTTAAATTAAGGAAGCTGGTAAGATTGACCGCGCTTTCGATTTCAAAACTTAATACGGCATTGGCTAACTGAATTTCGTCGAATCCTTCGGGAATATCGAGCACAATTGTATCAAGATTGTCAAATGACATTTCAATCGGATATAAAATGGCGCTCATGGAATCGAATTGAATATCGGTTATCCCGGCAATAACACTAAACATGTCACCGCGATTAACGACCACCTTCTCGCTCGAACCGGGGATTGACAGGATAGCATCGATGTTTATTCCCTGGGGTGCGATCTGGTCGACCGGTTCAAATTTATAGCCTGCGAGATCGATGTTGATGTTTGTCATCGACTGAGGGGGCATCGTTCTATTCAGGGTAAGAGGCGATAAGCCGTCGATAAAATCGGGCAATCCGAGCGATAAATTCGCTGATAGATTGGATCCGTTTTCGATTTGCAATTGCAGCGTACCCGACGTCAGGTTGGCCGACAATATTGTGTGATCAGAATTAAGAATTATCTCTTCGGATATATCTAACGGACCGATAGGAGGAATTTCGGCTTCCGCCGCCGAGACGGTCATACTATCACCGAATCCGGCCGATATCGTGGCACTTTTTCCGGATACGTACCACCAGTCTTCATAACCGGGAGTATGACAATTAACCGAGATGGATAATCTGTTGGAAACGGTTTCGCCCGAAAGATCGACAATAAGATTTGTCGTATCTCCGTCAGGTACTGCCGGATCACCGGAAACTTCGCCGACCTGGACGATTCGGCCTGAATCCAAATCCTCCACGATTATAAAAACGGTATCAAGATCAAAACCGAGTTCATTAATAAATTCAACCACCATACTGCCGGTACTGATTGTGGCCCAATTATAGATACTGAACGATGGCAGATCGAAACTTACGGTGTTCAACCATCCTTTTGGAATCAGCGGGACATTACTGGAATAACCGAAGTCCGAGGCGTTGAATGAGGTGGGTGGAGGAGTCGACGGATGAATAGTAACAAGGCCGAGTGAATCGGATAAGGTATCGGCCATGTCGGGGACATTGAAATCCTCGTCTATTTTGATTGTATCGAGTGTTTCCTCCAGAGAAAAAAGAATTTCGTCATCGGTCTCAAGCGACAAACCGGGTTGGTCGATTTTTGCCACGATTTCATCCATGTCGTACGTTCTATTAATCACCGGAAGTATTAGGTTTGTGGTCCACGTAGGTGATTCCGGCTTTTTCACGGTGCACTGCACGAGTGTTAGAAAGACGATGATAATAATTATCGCGAGTAAAATTTTAAGGCCATATTTAATAAAAAAGGAATCGGAATACTTCGATTTCCGTCTTGGTCTCTTTATGGCGACAGCATTTTGTTCCATACTTCCCCCGATAATTAACAGGAATATTTCTTCGACATTCGATTACGCAAAGTCGGTGCCGACCTGAACCGGTTGTATAACTCGCTGCTGTACGGGTGGTTGGCAAGTTCGGAGGAGACGTGCAACGGCTGAAAAACTATGGGGTGGAGCCCATATTTAATGGAATCTAATTGATAATTGACTTAGTTCCTTCTCATTATTAATATATGTGGATGGGAATGGCCAAATATGACAGATTGTTGTTTATTTTAAATCTTTTGAGAACGCGAAAAAACTTCAATGCCGCCCGGCTGGCCGAGGAGTGCGGCGTCACCGAACGAACGATTTATCGCGATATCATTTCTCTGTCCGAGGCCAATATACCCATCTACTATGACAAAGGGTATAAATACGCCAGCGATAATTTTTTGCCGCCGCTTAATTTCAATATCGAAGAATACCTGGCGCTCAAGACGGCTATGGAATCCTCGCCGCTGTATAAAAGCGGCTTTTCGCGCAAACTGATGAAGTCGATCAAAACCAAAATCGAGGCCTGTCTGACACCGGCGGTTAAGCGCGAGAAGATATATTTTCCCGACACGATGGATGTCAGTATCAAGGCGACGCATGCGCCGAATATCTCGGAGAGTTTTTTCGCATGTGTCGAGGCCGGCATCAGGCACAATCAAACCCTTAAGCTTAAGTACAATTCGATAAAGAGTGGTATCCAGCAACGCGAGGTCGACCCGTACTTTCTTATTTTTATCGAGCGGGCGTTTTATTTTGTCGGCTACTGCCATCTGCGCAAGGGATTTCGAACGTTCCGCATCGACCGTATCGTCGAAGTTTCCCCGACCGATAAGAATTTCATTCCCCGTCAGGGCATCAATCCGGCGCAGTATTTCAAAGACAGCTGGGGCGTATATGGGGGAGAGCCAGTCGATGTCGAGATTCGATTTACCGGTCAGGCGGCGCGGATAGTCGCTATGGGGAAGCATCACCCGAATGAAGAAATCTCGATAAAAAAAGACGGTTCGGTTATTTATAAAGTCAGGGTCAGCGGGATCGAGGAAATCAGTCACTGGATTATGGCTTTCGGCGGCGAAGCGAAAGTTACCAATCCCCCGGCGTTGGTCGAGAAAATCCGGGCGGCCGCCGAGGATATTCGCAAAAATTATAAATAACCGTGACGCGCGCTCGATTTCTTTGAACATTTTCCAAAAATGGCAGTATATCAGTAAATGAAGCAAGGAGACTGATATGTCCGGATCGAATATGGCACCGATGATTGCGGGATTCGTATCCACGGCGGCCATTGCGGCGGCCCGGAAGAGAATGCGGGAGGAAGAGAAGATGACCAAATATAGCACTAACGACCTTGAAGGCTGGGAGTTTAAGATAGTTCGGGCCTATACACGGAAATTTAAGAGCCGGGAGATGATCGAGAAGGTTCGTCTCGAGGAAGCCAAAGCAGGCTGGGAATTGCTTGAGAAGTTCGACGATTACCGCCTGCGCTTCAAGCGGCGGGTGGAAAAACGGGCGATGGATAAGTACCTCGAAGCCGACCCGTACCGCAGCCAGATGGCTATATCCAAAGGATCGGTGATTGCCATCATCGTCAGTGTACTTATAATGTTGATAGGAATTCTCGTTTTGATCGGCAGTAAGCTCGGCTTTGATCATGGTGTTTTCGAAGGTTTAACCGTCCCGGGAATGATTTTCGTCTTTCTGGCTATCTTCGCAGTCGTGGCCGCAATGGTAGCGATACGCAAGCGAATGTGAACGCAATGCTGTAAGTGTATTTTTATAATGCATCCCCGCAATATCCGGCAGATGTGGACATCTGTCGGACACGCTTTTTTCATGGTTAGTGTATGTCCTTGTGCACGAACCAAAATGGCTTCGTTTGTGATTTTTCGAAAAATTTTGTGGCGCAAAAGTTTTCTCTTTTCGTCGCGCGGAGATTGCCACGTCGTCACTCGTTCGCCCTGGCGAACTCGTTCCTCCTCGCAATGACGTGGGAGAGGGGAAATGGCTTCGTTTCCGATTTTTAAATTTTTTTTCATATCGCAAAAAATAAGCGTCTGCGGCGTATGTTCACATGCGCCGCGTAATCCGGCAGATGTGGACATCTGCCGGA